>CACNQJ010000032.1 GCA_902622575.1 uncultured Bacteroidota bacterium | reverse complement strand
TTTTCCATCCATCAGTTCAAAGTATAATGAAAAGATGCTAAGTGTGTTGAAAAAGTATCCTGAAAATTTTTTTTTAATGGCAGGACTACACCCAGTCTACGTCAAAGATAATTTTAGAGATGAGTTAAAAATTGTTGAGCTAAATCTCGAAAATCAAAAATGTGTAGCAGTTGGTGAAATTGGCCTGGATAAACATTGGGATATTTCTTTTTTAAAACAACAAAAGATTGCTTTTCAGGCCCAAATAGATATGGCTATTGAAAGAGATTTGCCTGTAATAATTCATTGTAGAGAGG
The DNA here is from genome assembly GCA_902622575.1 of uncultured Bacteroidota bacterium. GTDB lineage: Bacteria > Bacteroidota > Bacteroidia > Flavobacteriales > Flavobacteriaceae > Eutrophosalina. The sequence continues at coordinate 1,792 of CACNQJ010000032.1, read as the reverse complement.
CCTTTGATGATATCTACGAAATCCTTTTAAATAGTAAATCCGAAAAATTAAGAGGAATATTTCATTGTTTTACTGGTTGTTTGGATGATGCAAAAAAAATAATTGATTTAAACTTTAAAATTGGCATTGGAGGAGTTGTGACTTTTAAAAATGGAGGAATTGATAAGTTTTTAAACAAGGTTGATATTTCTAATATTGTAGTTGAAACTGATTCACCGTATTTAGCTCCAACGCCCCACAGAGGTAAAAGAAATGAGAGCTCCTTCATCATGTATGTAATTGATAAACTTTCTGAGATTTACGGCTTGTCCACAATTGATATAATTTCACAAACATCATTAAATGCGAATGATGTATTTAATTTTAATAATTAAGATTATTTTAGCCGAAATTAGAGAGGTGGCCGAGTGGCTTAAGGCGCACGCTTGGAAAGCGTGTATATGTTAATAGCATATCGAGGGTTCGAATCCCTTCCTCTCTGCAATTATACTAATTCATGAAACCAAATATCGCCCCCACCTTGGGGAAAGAAAGAATCCGATCATTGGATATTATAAGAGGATTTGCAATTCTAGGGATTTTAATTATGAATATTCAAAGTTTTTCAATGCCTGGCTCAGCTTATTCCAATCCAACTGCTTTTGGGGATCTTTCAGGAATAAATAAATACATATGGATATTTAGTCACTTACTAGCTGATCAAAAGTTTATGAATATTTTTGCAATTCTCTATGGTGCTGGTATAGTTCTAGTTACATCAAAATCAGAATTCAAAACTGGAAAATCTGCTGGAATCCATTATAAGAGAACTTTTTGGTTATTACTTATAGGTTTTCTCCATGCTCATTTTATTTGGTATGGTGATATATTGGTAGCATATTCTTTGTGCGCTTTGATTCTTTATCCACTGAGGAAATTAAAACCATCACTTCAATTAGTTTTAGGACTTTTCCTGTTTAGTATACATTCAATAATTTATTTATTTTTTGGATATACAATAGATTTTTGGCCGTCTGAATCCGTCTCTGAGGTTGCAAGTACATGGGCACCTAGCGTTGAATACATTAACTATGACATTGGAATGTTTACTGGCACAATAATTCAACAAATTCAACATAATTCATCAATGGCTACTTATTTACAGACTAATTATTTCCTTTTGGTTTATTTTTGGCGTGTAAGTGGACTTATGCTTCTTGGTATGGCATTTTACAAGTTGGGTTTTTTGAGTGCAAAAAAATCAAATAGATATTATTTGAATAAGGCATTAACTCTGTTACCAATTGGTTTTTTGTTGATAATCATTGGTTTAAATAATAATTTTAATGCTGGATGGGATTGGACATATTCAATGTTTATAGGCTCACAATTCAACTACTGGGGTAGTTTATTTTTAAGCATTGGCTATATATGTTTAATAACTTTATTCATAAAGTCATCAATCTTTTTTTCATTTAAAAATAAAATAGCTGCTGTGGGTCAAATGGCATTGACAAACTATATTTCCCAATCCATTATTTGTGTAGTTACATTCTTTGGTATAGGCTTTGGTTTTTTTGGTCAGTTAGAAAGATGGGAACAAATTTTGATAGTAATATCGGTATGGGCTTTGCAATTTTTTTGGTCGAAACCTTGGCTTGACCATTTTCAATTTGGTCCTTTAGAGTGGTTCTGGAGGTCAATCACTTACTGGAAAAAGCAAACTTTTAAAAAAAATGTTTAAGCTGATCAAATCTCATATTTTATAATTCCATTTTGGTTTATCTTGTAAATAAAGTCATCGATTTGATTT
>CACNQJ010000031.1 GCA_902622575.1 uncultured Bacteroidota bacterium | reverse complement strand
TTCAGCGATGGAGGAGCTTTAAGAGATGCATCTTTTACGTCTCCAGCTTTATCTCCAAATATGGCTCTAAGCAATTTTTCCTCGGGTGTTGGGTCAGATTCTCCTTTTGGGGTTATTTTACCAATCAAAATATCGCCTGACTTTACTTCGGCTCCTATCCTGATCATGCCATTTTCATCAAGCTCGCTAGTAGCCTCTTCACTTATGTTTGGGATATCACTTGTTAACTCTTCCATTCCTAACTTTGTATCTCTGACCTCAAGGGAATATTCGTCGATGTGAACAGAAGTAAAATAATCATCCCTGACAACTTTCTCAGAAATAACAATTGCATCCTCAAAATTATATCCCTTCCAAGGCATAAATGCGACCTTTAAATTCCTTCCTAAAGCCAACTCACCTTCTTTTGTTGCATAACCTTCACAAAGGACTTGACCTTTAGAAACCTTATCGCCTTTTTTTACAATTGGTTTAAGGTTAATGCATGTACCTTGGTTAGTTTTTCTAAATTTTATTAAGGAATATGTTTTTTCGTCAGAGTCAAAACTCGTTAATTTTTCATCCTTAGACATTTCATATTTTATGGTGATTTTTTGTGAATCAACATAAATTACTTTTCCATCCATGTCTGCATTAAGAAGTACTCTTGAGTCTGAAGCAACTTGTTTTTCGAGTCCAGTACCTACTATGGGAGACTCAGGTCTCATTAATGGTACCGACTGTCTCATCATGTTGGAACCCATTAATGCCCTGTTAGCATCATCATGCTCCAAAAATGGAATTAATGAAGCAGATATAGAAGCGATTTGATTTGGAGCAACATCAATATAGTTAACATCTTTGGGATCAATTACAGGATAATCAGCTTCCAACCTAGCAATTACCTTTTTATCTAAAATCTTACCATTTTTGTCTCTATTAATATTGGCTTGAGTAATATATTTACCTTCTTCCTCTTCAGCTGATAAATATTTGACGTTATTAAGATCAATCTTTCCATTATCAACTTCTCGGTATGGTGTTTCAATAAAACCAAGATTATTAACTTTTGCAAAAACACTTAACGATGAAATTAAGCCAATATTTGGCCCTTCAGGTGTCTCGATTGGACATAGTCTTCCATAGTGAGTATAATGAACATCTCTGACTTCAAATCCAGCTCTTTCTCTTGAAAGCCCACCGGGACCTAGGGCTGAGAGTCTCCTCTTGTGGGTAAGTTCAGCTAATGGATTTGTCTGATCCATAAACTGAGAAAGCTGGTTGGTTCCAAAAAATGTATTTATTACTGATGATAATGTTTTAGCATTAATTAAATCAATAGGGGTGAATACTTCATTATCTCTAACATTCATTCTTTCTCTTATTGTTCTAGCCATTCTTGAGAGTCCAACTCCAAACTGTCCAGATAATTGTTCTCCTACAGTTCTTACCCTTCTATTTGAAAGGTGATCAATATCATCAATTTCAGATTTTGAATTAATTAGCTCAATTAAAAATTTAATTATTGTAATAATATCTTGTTTAGTTAAGACTAAATTCTCCATGTCAATGTTTAGTCCAAGTTTTTTGTTCATTCTATATCTCCCAACTTCACCAAGATTATATCTTTGTTCAGAAAAAAACAATTTATCTATAATACCTCTAGCAGTTTCTTCATCTGGTGGTTCAGCATTTCTTAATTGGCGGTAAACATGTTCAACAGCTTCTTTTTCAGAATTTGTTGGATCTTTTTGCAAAGTATTATGGATGATAGCATATTCAGACTTATCATCAATTTCCTTATTTATTAGTACTGATTTGGTATTGGATTCTAAAATAAGTTCGATATTATCCTTGTCAATTAAAGTATCACGGTCAAGAATCACTTCATTTCTTTCAATTGAAATAACTTCTCCTGTATCCTCATCTACAAAATCTTCATACCATGAATTTAACACTCTAGCGGCGAGCTTTCTTCCAATTATTTTTTTTAGAGCAGCTTTTGAAACCTTAACTTCTTCAGCTAAATCAAATATTTCTAAAATATCTTTATCTCTTTCATATCCGATAGTTCTCAACAAAGTGGTTACTGGCAATTTTTTCTTTCTATCAATGTAAGCATACATAACACCATTAATATCTGATGAAAACTCAATCCAAGAACCTTTGAAAGGAATAACTCTGGCAGAATAAAGTTTTGTTCCGTTGGCATGAAATGATTGTCCAAAAAATACACCTGGAGATCTGTGAAGCTGTGAAACAACTACTCTCTCAGCACCATTGATTATAAATGTACCACTTTTAGTCATGTAGGGAATTACACCTAAATAAACATCTTGAACAATTGTTTCAAAATCTTCGTGCTCAGGATCGGTGCAATAAAGCTTAAGTCTGGCTTTAAGTGGAACACTGTAAGTCAAACCTCTTTCTATACACTCTTGCGTAGAATATCTAGGTGGATCAACAAAATAATCTAGAAACTCTAAGACAAACTGATTTCTGGCATCAGAAATCGGAAAATTTTCCAAAAAAGTTTTATATAAACCCTCATCACTTCTCTCATTAGATTTAGTTTCCAACTGAAAGAAATCCTTGAAGGATTTCACTTGAATATCCAGAAAATCAGGATAGTTTGGAATGTTAGCCGATGTGGCAAAATTTACTCTATTTGATAAACTCATAAAAATATATTTAGTTAAAGAACAATTAAATTCTAAACACCACGTTTAGAATGAGGTAAAAATTATTTTAATTCTACCTCAGCACCAGCCTCCTCAAGTGAAGCTT
>CACNQJ010000030.1 GCA_902622575.1 uncultured Bacteroidota bacterium | reverse complement strand
TACAAGAATTTCTTATAGTCTAGGGCTTTACACACTGGGGGGGTTGCTTTAGGTGAAATTTCAACTAGATCTGTTTCGAGATTTTTTGCTATTTCAAGTGCTTTTTGTATTGGATAAATACCTATTTCTACATTGTCACCAACAAGTCTTACCTCTTGAGCTTTTATAAACTCATTTATGTTGTGAGGGTTCTTCTTAATTATTCTCCCTGGTCTTCTACCTCTTTTTCTTCTAATTGCTGCTATGGTTTTAAATTTTAGTTATTAATTAGAGATTTTTCCTCTTGTTTTTTTATAAAGTTAATTAATTCGTTTATATTCATTTCTCCAATTTCATGTCCGCCTAATGCCCGAATTGATACACTGCTATTAGCGACTTCTTTATCACCAATTATAGCCATGTAAGGTACTTTGTTTTGTTCACTTTCACGTATCTTTTTCCCAACAGTTTCATTTCTGTCATCAATGGATGCACGAATTTCAGCTTTTTCTAATAAACTTGAAACTTTTTTTGCAAATTTTTCATGTTTTTCACCAACACTTATTAAGACTATTTGATTAGAGGTCAACCATATTGGAAAAACACCACCTGTGTGTTCTATTAATATAGCTACAAACCTTTCAAGACTACCAAATGGTGCCCTGTGGATCATAACTGGTCTTTCATCTTGATTGTTTTTATTTTTAAACTTTAAATCAAATCTTTCAGGTAAATTATAATCAACCTGTATAGTCCCCAGTTGCCATTTTCTATTAAGAGCATCCTTGACCATAAAATCAAGTTTAGGCCCATAGAAGGCAGCTTCCCCATGCTTGATAGTATAATTTAATTTTTTAGCTGTTGTCGCTTTTACAATTGCATTTTCTGCAAGATCCCACATCTCAGAACTCCCAATATATTTTTCATCATCATTTTTATCTTTAAGTGAAATTTGAACTTCAAAATTGTTAAAACCTAGAGTATTAAAAACATAAAGTACCAAGTCTATTACCTTCTCAAATTCTTCAACTAATTGATCATGTGAGCAGAATATATGAGCATCATCTTGTGTAAACCCCCTAACTCTCGTTAGCCCGTGTAATTCACCACTTTGTTCATATCTGTAAACTGTTCCGAATTCAGCATAACGAATTGGTAAATCTTTGTAACTCCATTGTTCAGATTTGTAAATTTCGCAATGGTGAGGGCAATTCATCGGTTTAAGTAGGAATTCTTCATCTGAGCTAGGCGATTTTATTGGCATAAAACTACTTTCACCATATTTTTGAAAATGTCCAGATGTTTCGTAGAGTTTTTTATTTCCAATATGAGGACTAACAACCATCTCGTAACCTGCAGCTTTTTGTGCTTTTGTTAAAAAGTCCTCTAACCTTTTTCTAAGTTCCGCACCCTTTGGGAGCCATAACGGAAGACCAAGTCCAACCTCTTTAGAAAATGTAAAAAGTTTAAGTTTTTTCCCAAGAACGCGGTGATCTCTTTTCTTTGCCTTTTCTATAAGCTCAAGATATTCATTTAGTAATTTCTGTTTTGGAAATGAAATTCCGTAAACTCTGGTAAGTTGTTTATTATTTTCGTCTCCTCTCCAATAAGCACCTGCAACATTAAGAAGTTTTACTGCTTTTATGTGACCAGTTGACGGGATATGTCCACCTTTACAGAGGTCTGAAAAATCTGCGTGATCACAGAATGTAATTTTTTCATCACCCAAATTTTTAATTAATTCAATTTTGTATTCGTTATTATTAGTTTTGTAAAAATTTATTGCATCTTCCTTTGACGATTCTCTAATCGAAAATTTATGATCTTTTCTAGCTTCTTCTATTATTCTTTTTTCTATTTTTTCAAAATCATTTTCTGAGATTGTTTGATCCCCTAAATCTAAATCATAATAAAATCCATTTTCTATTGGAGGTCCTATTGTCAATTTTGATTTTGGATATAATTCTTTAATAATTTGAGCAAATAAATGTGCTGATGAATGCCAAAAAGCACTTTTACCTTTCTTATCTTCCCAAAAGTGAAATTCTAAACTTCCATTTTCTTTTAATATTGAAGATGATTCAATTTGTTTTTTATTGAATGAGACTGATAAAAGGTTTTTTGCTAGTGAATTACTAATGCTACTTGCAATTTCAATAGGTTTTATACCTTTTTTATATTCTTTTACGGCCCCGTCTGGAAAAGTTATTTCAATCATCAATGTTAATCTTTATCAAAAATATGGTTTATAATAGACTTTATGCCAGAAAATAATGTAATTAGTGAAGCTATGCACAAAATTAAGCCAACAGCTAAAACGTAGTAATACCATTGGTGTCCAATATTACTAAAAGCTTGATAGAGGAAAACTGGACCAGTAAACATTAAAAAAAGTGTGATAGCTAGTTTTTTAAATCCTGATGTTAAGTTATTTTTTCTCATTTAAAAATAAAAGACTTTTAATCATTAATCCAATACCAAATATTATGAAGGGAATACTAAGCCATTGACCGGTTGAGAAAATCCCTAATTGCTCTTCCAAGCCTCCCTGACTTTCTTTAACATACTCAACTATGAATCTAACTGCAAATAAAAACATTAGGAAGAATCCAAAAATGAAGCCTTTTTTATCTTTTAATTTTGTTTTGCTATATACTATCATCAATATTAAAAAAAGTATAATATAGCCAAGTGCTTCGTAGAGCTGTGCTGGATGTCTAGGTAGGACTTCACTTCTGTTTAGAAAGACAACACCATAATCAGATTTGGTAAATACCCCAACGATTTCAGAATTGAAAAAATTTCCAATTCTTACCAACGTTCCTCCCAATGCTACAGCAATAACAAGTCTATCAAATATCCATAGAACAGAATCATATTTATATTTTATTTTGTAGATAATTATAGAGATTATAATTCCTATTGTTGCACCATGACTT
>CACNQJ010000029.1 GCA_902622575.1 uncultured Bacteroidota bacterium | reverse complement strand
ATTTAAAGTTGTTAGAGAATAAGAGTGAATTTTTTTCCTCAAGATAATTAAGATTATCAAAAATTTGTCCAACCCATGGAAGTTATTGGTGTAGTCTTGCCATCTTTGGTAATTAAATTTATGCCATTTTCATTGGTAATATGACCAATTACAGTTAATTCATTGTGATTTTCTATTTTTTCAAAATCTTTGGAATTAATGGTAAATAACAATTCATAGTCCTCACCCCCAGACAAAGCAATAACAGTTGGGTCTAATTTAAACTCTTTACACGTTGAAATTGCTTCCTCTGATATAGGCAATTTATCCTCATATATCTGACATCCTTTTGCGGATTTTTTACAAATATGTATTATTTCAGAGGAGAGTCCATCACTAATGTCAATCATTGAAGTTGGTTTGACTTTATTTTCAAATAAAAAATCTATTACATCTGATTTTGCCTCTGGTTTTAATTGGCGTTCAACTAAATACTTATAATTTGACAAATCTGGTTTATTTTCAGGGTTTACTAAAAAAACCTGTTTCTCCCTTTCAAGAACCTGTAATCCCAAATATGCTGCACCTAAAGATCCAGTTACAATTAAGAGGTCATTGGTTTTTGAGCCAGATCGAGTGACATATCCAAGTTTAGAAGGGCATCCAATAGCTGTAACAGAGATTATTAGTCCCTTTTGTGATGATGTTGTATCCCCACCAATTAAATCAACATTATACCTTTGACAGGCAAGTTTTATTCCAGAGTATAGTTCTTGAATTGATTCCAATTTAAACCTATTTGAAACAGCTATAGAGACAGTTATTTGTTTTGTAATCCCATACATCGCGCAAATATCAGAAATTGAAGAAACAACAGCCTTATAACCCAAATGTTTTAAAGGAAAGTATGATAAATCAAAGTGTACACCCTCAATCAACATGTCAGTTGAAACAATTGATTTTTGATTTTTATAATTCAAAATAGCTGCATCATCACCAATAGATAATTCAGTGCTTTGGTTTACCATCTTAAAGTCTTGTGTAATTATGTCAATTAGACCAAATTCTCCAATTTGATTTAAATCCGTAAGTTTTTTTGATTTTTTACTCATATAAATTACATTTTATGGTACAATAATTGAGTCATAATGAATTCCAAATTTAGATTATAAATATTTATTAAAGGATTATATTTGCAAAATATGATTAAAGTAGCCGATACAGCAAAAAACCAAGTTTCTCAACTCATGACAATGGATGGATTCGATCCTAATATTGATTATGTGAGAGTTGGAGTTAAAAGTGGAGGTTGTTCAGGCTTGTCTTATGAGTTAAATTTTGACAAAAATAAAGATGATAATGACAAGGTGTTCGAGCACAATGGTATAAAAATTGTAGTTAACAAAAAAAGCTTTTTGTACTTGATAGGGACAACACTTGAGTATTCAGGGGGTCTAAATGGAAAAGGGTTTGTTTTTAAAAACCCTAACGCCTCCAGAACGTGTGGTTGTGGTGAAAGCTTTTCTCTTTAGAAAATATTATGGCATATACTGAGGAAGAATTAAAAAAAGAATTAGAACAACAAGAATATCAGTATGGATTCACAACTGAAATAGAATCTGAAACATTTCCTGTTGGATTAAATGAGGATATTGTCAAGTCCATATCCAAAAAAAAGAATGAACCTGAATGGATGACAAAATGGAGATTAGATGCCTATGCAGCTTGGAAAAAAATGAAAGAGCCTGAATGGGCCAATGTGAATTATAAAAAGCCAGATTTTCAAGCTATTTCTTATTTTTCTGCTCCCAAAACTAATAATAAGTATAAAAGCTTAGATGAAGTTGATCCAGAATTGATAAAAACATTTAATAAACTTGGAATCTCTATTGAGGAACAAAAAAAACTTTCAGGTGTTGCTGTGGATATTGTTATGGATTCTGTTTCAGTTGCCACAACATTTAGAGAAACCTTAGCTAAGGATGGTATTATTTTTTGCTCAATTTCAGAGGCAATTAAAGATTATCCGGATTTAGTAAAAAAATATATCGGTAAAGTAATTCCAAAAACAGATAATTATTATGCTGCCTTAAATTCTGCTGTATTTTCAGACGGTTCTTTTTGTTACATTCCTAAGGGTGTTAGATGTCCTATGGAATTATCGACTTACTTTAGAATTAATCAAGCTGGTACTGGTCAGTTTGAACGAACACTTGTTATTGCTGACGAGGGTAGCTATGTAAGTTATTTGGAAGGATGTACTGCGCCAAGCAGGGATGAAAACCAACTTCACGCAGCTGTTGTCGAACTAATTGCATTGGATGATGCAGAAATAAAGTATTCGACAGTACAAAACTGGTATCCTGGAAATAAACAAGGAAAAGGTGGAGTGTTCAACTTTGTCACAAAACGTGGTATTTGTCATAGAAATTCCAAAATCTCATGGACCCAAGTAGAAACTGGCTCGGCAGTCACCTGGAAATATCCATCTTGTATATTAAAAGGTGATAATAGTATAGGTGAGTTCTACTCAATAGCAGTGACAAACAACTACCAGCAAGCTGACACAGGAACAAAAATGATACACCTTGGAAGAAATACCAAGAGTACTATAATTTCTAAAGGAATTTCAGCTGGAAAATCTCAAAATAGTTACAGAGGCCTCGTCCACGTTGGTAAAAGAGCAAAAAATGCTAGAAATTTTTCACAATGCGACTCCCTATTGATGGGTAATAATTGTGGTGCTCATACCTTCCCATACATTGAAGCAAAGAACAAAAGTGCACAAATTGAACATGAAGCTACAACTAGTAAAATTGGTGAGGACCAAATTTTTTACTGTAATCAAAGAGGAATTGATGTTGAAAAAGCAATTGCACTAATTGTAAATGGTTTTAGTAAAGAAGTGCTAAATAAACTCCCAATGGAGTTCGCAGTTGAAGCGCAAAAATTATTAGAAATATCCCTAGAAGGTTCAGTAGGTTAAAATATTATTATGTTAAAAATTGAAAATTTACATGTCAATGTCGATGGCAAAGAAATAATAAAGGGGCTAAGTCTCGAAGTTAAAAAAGGTGAAGTTCATGCCATTATGGGTCCTAACGGGTCTGGGAAAAGTACATTGTCAGCTGTTATTGCTGGAAATGAAGATTACGAAGTAACAAAGGGTAATATT
>CACNQJ010000028.1 GCA_902622575.1 uncultured Bacteroidota bacterium | reverse complement strand
AACAAACTGAGGGTTTTAAATTTTATTGGGATTCAGTAGCTAAAGCCCCATATGCATATGACAAAGACAATAAACTATTTTTCACTTATGATGATAAAAAATCTGTTAGACTAAAATCAAAATACGTCAAAGAAAATGGACTTCATGGAATTATGTTTTGGCAGTTGATGAACGATAAAAAAAGTGATGGCTTATTGCAAGTAATGGTTAATGAAATAAACGGTAAGCAGTAATTCTATAGATTATCTTGCTTCCAGAATGCTATTCCACCTGCTTGTTTTCCAACCTCAACAGAACTTATTAGCTTGTAATTTTCTAAACTTATTACATCAACTATTCCAGGTTCTCCACCAATTCCCTCAACGGAAATAAATGCATATTTACTATCTGAAGATATAGCTATTCCATGCGAAACACTGGTTGTATTTTTAACTTCTCCTACAAGTTTTTTATCCTCTAGATTCCAAATAGCTGTTTTTCCTTCACTTTTAATTGTGCCAATCAATAATTTACCATCAGGTGATATTTCTAAATTATAAGGTCCTTTACCCGTCTTAAATCTATCAGAAATTTCCCAGGCATCTAGATCAACTTCAATTACTTCATCAGAGCCATTTCCAGCTACATATGCTAAATTCTTCTTAGGATGTGGAATAACCCATGTTGGTTTAACCACTGAATGTTTCATTCCATCCATTGATTTCATTCCATCCATTTTCATCTTTTTACTTTCAAGGTCTAAAGTTCTACTAACCTCAAGGCCAAGTGCATCAACCTCAAATAATTCTCCAGACATCATTGCAACTGAATATTGATATAAGCCATCAGAGGAAATTCTTGATCCATGAGGCATAGATCCTGTTGTTATTGTAGTAATTTCTGTCATCGTAACTGGATCAACAACAGAAACGGTTGAAGGTTTCATGCTTCCATGAAGATTAAAATTCACACAATAAAGAAATCCAGTTGTGGTTGAAACTTGCATAGATGCTGGAAATAAACCCAGCGTAGTTTCATCAACAACCTCATTGCTTTCAGTAGAGTATTTAACTAATTTACCAAATGGATTACCATGAGCTAATGATAGGTACCAAAACTTACCACTAGGGTCAACTGTAATTCCGTGTGGACCTTCAATCTCGGTAGGATAGGTGCCTACTGTAATCCGTTCAAGCTCATTGATTTCGTTGTTTTGAAATTTTAAAAGTGAAACTGTGTCATCTGATTCAGATGCAACGTACACGTAGTAACTTTGAGAAAAAACAAAATTACAGACTAAAAAAAATAAAATAAATCTTATCATATTATTCAATTAGTCCACATATTGATTAGTCATTGAATTATTTGGTTTTAGCTCAGAAACTTTAGCTACACCAATACCAGTGTTGAAGTCAGAATAAAAAACATGACCCTTATACAGTTGAGCACCCCAAACCATGGTGTCATTAGGTATATATCCATCTGCCGTTCCAGTTAAAATATATCCAATTTCTCTTCCTTGTTTGTAGAGATCACCTAGTAAGTCTCCACTGATATCAACTATTCGGACTCCACCAGTATACATACCAACGTAAAGAATGTCATTATCTATCCAATAATTATGCGAACCATGTCCTGGAAGTTCGTATCTAGCAATTTCCACAGGATTTTTAACATCTGAAAAATCAACAAAATGTAAAAATCCAGCGGTTTCATTTGTTCCATTTGGATTTACACCATTAGGAAAGATTTCGTCTCCCATAACAGCATAAAACTTTCCAGTGGATTTACTTTTGAATGGAAATGTTGCGTGGTTTGCACCACTGTCATATGTATAGTTTCCAAAAGCAACTGGATTTGAAGGTGTTCCTCCAGCAATTCCATTTCCAACATCAACTAGGTAAACTCCATCTCTCCAATTAGAGGAATATGCTATGCCATCTTCAACCCAAACGTCATGGATAGCTTGCCCTTCTTTACCAAGTTCGAACATTCCAACTTCAACTGGATTTGTAGGATCTTCAATGTTTAAAATATAATATTTTTGACCTGCACTTAGGGCATAAACATGTTTTTCATCTATAAAAAGATTGTGAACACCACCTGTTAGGTTCTTAGTGTATTCTTTAATAATATTGACGTCGTAAGGGTTTGTGACATCAATTATTATAATTCCATTTTTTCTATTTGAGGCACCTTCCCGACTTATTATGGCAATCTTTCCATCAGGAGAAACTTTAACATCATTAACTGTTCTAGCGTCAACTTGAACACTATCAATCTTTTTAATGTCAGATGGATTAGTTACATCCCAGAAATAAGCTGTTCCATCTGCGCCCCATGTTCCTGTTACTGCGTAATCTCTTTTATCTACTCCTTCAAAAACCCAAAAATCTGATGTGTGTTTATCATTAACAGATCCAGCACCAATTTTTTTTACCTCTCTTTGAACTTTTCTTTGAAAAACATTGACAATTTTTGATTTTGATGTATTTCCAAAAGAAGCTGTTAAAATATATTTTCCAGGTACATCACCTACAAATCTGCCATCTTGTAGAATTAATCCTGATGCAGAATTACTCTTATCAAAAGATTTACCTGTAAATGAATATTTAAGTTTAACATCACTTATAAGATTACCTCTTTTATCATATGCATCAGCATTCAAATTGATTACATCTCCTGTTCTGACTTTCTCAGGTTTTTTTAAGTTTAAATTAATATTAGCCACAGGATTTTTTTTAATATTAATTGTTTTTGAGGATTTAATTCCGTCAAAAACAACATTGATAGTTGCTGAACCAGATTTTAGAGCTAAAACATTGTTGGAATCATCAATATTTAATTTATCATTGGATGAGCTAATTGAAAATTCTAAGTTGGAAAAATATCTTTCAGCGTTATCAGATTTCCAATAATCAATATCTCTGACAACATCCATTTGATCAGTAATTTTATATGAAATAGGTATATAAGTGTCTGTATATATGGACTCATTTCCTGTAATTATATCAATGCTTTTAACTTTAGGATAATTTATAGTCACATTAAAAGTTCTTCTGATGCTTTTTCCACTTCCATAGCATATAGCAACAACTTCATGATAACCTGGCTCGACAGCCTTAATTGTCCCTTTTGATCTGTTGAATTCCATGACTTTTCCAGTCATACTAAAAGCACCTTTTTTATAATAGTAATAGACTCTTTCACAATCATATTTTTTTCCTTGATTATCAACTGAGAATGTTGTTGGTTTATAAATTTGGCCTATATCTAACTTTAGCTCATCTAAATCAGATATCACACTTTTTTCTTGTGAAAAAAGCAATGTAGAAAAAGAGATAAAAATCAATAGTAAGATGTTGTTTTTCATAATGATTAAATTAATTTATTAATATAAATAATAAAAAAAAGGGAATCAAGTAAGATTCCCTTTTTTTGTGACCTCGGCAGGATTCAAACCTACAACCTTCTGAGCCGTAATCAGATGCACTATTCAGTTATGCTACGAGGCCTTATATCTTATATGAGGTATAAAAGTTCCTTTATTTAATTTTATTGTATACAATTCTGTATACGAATTAGGTCTTTTTTTACCTCTTTGATGCGAATTTATTACATTTATATAAATGAAAAAACTAATTGTACTATTACTATTTAAATGAAAGATGTATTATAATTTCTTTAATAATATGAAAAAACTAATTCTTCCATACAAAAATGATTTACCAAATTCTTAGAATAATTGCCTATCTATTAACATTTGTTGCTCTAAATCTTATGTATGCTGGTATTGTAGATGGATTTAAAAATGGGATAATTAATAATGATGGATGGATACCTACATTTAGTTTAATAATTCTACTTTTTATTGTCTCTATTTCAACTATTATACTTTGTAGTAAAAAAATTAAAAAATGAAAAAACAATTTCTTGGCTACTCAACTAAATCTTGGCTAAAATTCTTGATTGCAGCATTTGTATATGGTGGTTTTATGGGATGGTTCACAGATTTTACAACCACTCAAATTAGTATTAGTGCTGCATTTTTTTCTGGTATATATACTATTATAGAAAATAAATTCTTTAGTAAATCAAAATGAAAAAACTAATTCTCCTAGAGGAAATTTGAAAGAATAATAAATGAATATTATAATTTTTTTAGTGGGTGTGATAATATTCCTAATATATTTTATGTCTTTTGTTTGGGAATTAA
>CACNQJ010000027.1 GCA_902622575.1 uncultured Bacteroidota bacterium | reverse complement strand
ACCTGCTGAGGAAGCTGCACCTGCTGAGGAAGCTGCATCTGATGAGGAAGCTCAAGAATTACCGCCAGAAAATTCTTCAACAAATGATAAATCGGCGGAAAAAAAGACCGATTGATACTTTTTTTTTAATTCTTAATAACTTTAAAGATAAACACAATGTTTATCTTTTTTTTTTGTTATAATTTTGGAAATAATTTTTTGAATTGACCCAATATATAACCAGAAAAAAAGCCTTTGTACTATTAGAAGATGGAACCATTTTTCATGGAAAATCTATTGGAATTGAAGGCACTGCATTTGGTGAGCTCTGCTTCAATACAGGAATGACAGGATATCAGGAAATTTTCACTGATCCATCTTACAATGGGCAATTAATGGTCATGGCTAATGCCCATATTGGAAATTATGGAACAAATTTATCGGAAGTAGAATCTGATTCTGTCAAAATTGCAGGACTTATATGTAAAAATTTTAGTTTCAACTTTTCTAGACATGGTGATTCAACATCCCTTTTTGATTTTCTAACTAGAAATAAAATTGTATGTATTTCTGACGTAGACACAAGAGCATTAGTAAGTTATATAAGAGATAATGGTGCAATGAATGCTGTAATATCAACTGAATCAATAAAATCTGTTGAGAAAATTAAAAAAGAATTAGCTAAAGTCCCATCAATGAATGGACTTGAGTTGGCGTCTAGAGTGTCAACAAATAAACCATACTTTTTTGGTAATGAAAAATCAAAATACAAGATCGCTGTCTTGGATTTAGGTGTAAAAAAGAATATTTTAAAAAATCTCTCTAAAAGAAATGCTTACATGAAGGTTTTCCCTCACGATACAAAATATGAGGATATGAAAAAATGGAATCCTGATGCATATTTCATATCCAATGGACCAGGTGATCCAGAGCCACTTTCAAATGCAATACATGTCACAAAACAAATCTTAGATTCAAAAAAACCATTGTTTGGAATCTGTTTAGGTCACCAAGTTATAGCTCTAGCAAATGGAATAAAGACATATAAAATGCATAATGGGCATAGAGGAATAAATCATCCTGTGATTAATTTAAAAACAGGTAAAGGAGAAATAACATCACAAAATCATGGTTTTGCAATTGATAAAAATGATACTGAGAAAAATAAAAATATTGAAATTACCCATATGCATTTGAATGATGATACTATTGCAGGAATCAAAATTAGTGATAAGAGGTGTTTCTCTGTTCAATTCCATCCTGAGGCAAGTGCTGGCCCACATGATTCATCATATTTGTTTGATGAATTTATTGACATGATAGAAAAATAATCATGACAAAAATTAAAGAAATTAAAGCAAGACAAATTTTTGATTCCAGAGGTAACCCTACTATAGAAGTTGATGTAATTACAGATGATAACTCATTAGGTAGGGCCGCTGTTCCCTCAGGTGCTTCAACAGGTCAAAATGAGGCAGTCGAACTAAGAGATGGAGGAAATGATTTTATGGGTAAAGGTGTTAAAATGGCGGTCAACAATGTAAACACTATAATTCGTGAAAATTTGATTGGAAGATCTGTATATGATCAAAAAGAATTGGATAATCATATGATTGATCTTGATGGTACTGAAAATAAATGTATTCTAGGAGCTAATGCAATATTAGGTGTTTCATTAGCTATTGCCAAATCTGCTGCAAAAAGTAAAAAGATGCCTTTATATAAATATATTGGTGGAAATTCTGCTGTAACTCTTCCAGTACCAATGATGAATATAATAAATGGAGGTTCCCACTCTGATGCTCCCATTGCATTTCAAGAGTTTATGATTGTTCCAATTAACGCTGAAAGTTTTTCACAGTCCATGAAAATCGGGACAGAAATTTTTCATAATCTAAAAAACATATTGTTAAGTAGAGGTTTGTCTACATCTGTTGGTGATGAAGGAGGTTTTGCTCCTAAACTAAAAGGAACAGAAGATGCATTAGAAACAATAATTGAATCAATATCTAAAAGTGGATTAATTGCAGGAGAAGACGTAATGATTGCAATCGATTGTGCTTCCTCTGAGTTTTTTGAAGATAATCATTACAATTACAAAAAATTTGAAGGAACGAATGCAAAAGTCCTTAGTTCTGAAGAACAAGCGGGCTATTTATTAGATTTAGTAAATAAATACCCAATTATATCAATTGAGGATGGTATGGATCAGAACGACTGGAATGGCTGGAAACATTCAATGCAATTAATGGGAGACAAAGTACAATTAGTAGGAGATGATCTTTTTGTAACTAATACAAATTTTTTAAAAAGAGGAATAACTGAGAATTCAGCAAACTCTATTTTAATAAAAGTGAATCAAATTGGAACTCTAACGGAAACAATTAATGCTATTAAGATGGCAAAAGATCATGGTTTTTCAACAATTATTTCCCACAGGTCTGGTGAGACTGAGGATAATTTTATTGCTGATCTTGCAGTTGCTTTGAATGCAGGACAAATAAAGACTGGCTCCCTCTCTAGATCTGATAGAATGTCAAAATATAATCAGCTCATTCGAATTGAAGAACAACTTGGAAAACAAGCATTTTATCCCAAAAGAGAAGCTTTTACTTTTTAATCTTTATTTTCGCTGTTTTTTTAACTAAATTTAGGTTGTATGAGCAAAAAAGTCACTTTACATTTCAATAATAATGAATATAGTTTTAAAGTTCTAAAGGGTTCTGAGAATGAAAATGCAATTGATGTTTCATCCTTAAGATCTGAATCCAATTTAATAACATTAGACCCCGGATTTAAAAATACTGGATCATGTAAAAGTTCAATTACTTTTTTGGATGGAGAAAAAGGTATTTTAAGGTATAGAGGTTATTCAATCGAAGATCTAGCGAAGAATGCAAACTTTTTAGAGGTAGCCTTTTTGTTAATTTTTGGTGAACTCCCAACAAAAGAAGAATTAGATAAGCTGGTTGCTGATATACAAGACAATGCAATCATTGATGAGGATTTAAAAAAGATTTTAGTTAGTTTTCCAAGATCTGCTCATCCAATGGGTATACTTTCATCTTTGACTAGTGCTTTAATTGCTTTTAATCCTGAAAAGAAGATTAGTTTAACCAAAAAAACTGGAGATGGGCATAACTATATGTATACTTTAATTGTAAAGCTTTTAGCAAAAATTCCAATTCTTGTGGCTTGGGTCCACCGAAGAAGAAAAGGCTTATCACTTGATTATGGTGATTACACTCAAGGTTATGTTGAAAATATAACTAAAATGATGTTTCAGTTACCAAATCAAGCATATGTTAAGAATGACGTTATTGTTAACGCTATGAATAAGCTATTAATCTTACATGCTGACCACGAGCAAAACTGTTCAACCTCAACTGTTAGAATTGTTGGCTCATCAGAGGCTAGTTTGTTTGCATCTGTTTCAGCTGGTATTTCTGCTTTGTGGGGAAGGCTGCATGGTGGAGCTAATCAAGCTGTTTTAGAAATGTTAGAGGCAATTAAAAACGATGGTGGTGATACCAAAAAATTTATGCAAAAGGCTAAGGATAAAAAAGATCCCTTCAGATTAATGGGTTTTGGACATAGAGTTTATAAAAACTTTGACCCTAGAGCTAAAATTATTAAAGTTGCAGCTCACGAAGTACTAAAAGATTTGGGAATAAAAGATCCAATTCTTAAGATTGCTAAATCGTTAGAAAAAGAAGCATTAAATGACCCTTACTTTACCTCAAGAAAACTTTATCCAAATGTTGATTTTTATTCTGGAATTATTTACAAGGCCTTAAATATTCCAACGGAAATGTTTACTGTTATGTTCGCTCTTGGAAGAGTTCCAGGTTGGATTGCTCATTGGAGAGAGATGAGAATGAATAATGATCCTATTGGTCGACCAAGACAAATTTATACAGGTAGTACCCATCGTGATTTTATCTCAATAAATAATAGATAGTTTTTTTCTAATGAACGTAGAAAATATTCTTAAGAAAAAAATTGGAGAATATTTATCAAAAAATTATTCTCAATCCAAATTAAATCTTGAAATTCTAAAAACAAGAAAAGAATTTGATGGACATTATACAATTGTTTTATTTCCAATAGTCCCATTAATTAAAAAAAGCCCTCAGGTACTTGGTATTGAAATTGGAGAGTTTTTAAAGTCTGAAGATAACTTTATTATTGATTACAATGTTGTTCAAGGTTTTTTAAATTTAGTTTTTGATGATAGCTTTTTGATTGATTTATTGAAAAGCTTGGATTGTGAGTCAAAAGTTAGTAAAAAATTGAAAAATGATTTTTACTTAATTGAATTTTCATCACCA
>CACNQJ010000026.1 GCA_902622575.1 uncultured Bacteroidota bacterium | reverse complement strand
TTAAATTTGTTAGTGAAAAGTATTTAAATGATTCAATTTTTTTCTTTTTTGAGACCCCTAACTATAAAGTTCAGGTTGGAAAATTTAAATCGAAAATCGAGGCACAAAAAAAACTAAGGTTAGTAATTAAAGATTTTAAAGCAGCATTTATTCTTAAACCTAAGACCTAAGATTTAATTTTCTTTTTTACCTGTAGTTCATTGTAAAATTCGAGAACATCACCAATCTTGATATCATTGTAATTTTTTAATTGAATACCGCAATCATAACCTTTTGACACTTCTTTAACATCGTCTTGAAATCTTTTAAGAGACGCTAATGTTGTTGACGTAACAACAATACCATCTCTTATTAATCTTACATTAGATTTTCTATAGACTTTTCCATCGGTCATCATGCAACCGGCAATTGTTCCAATCTTAGAAATTTTAAAAGTTTCTCTAATTTCTGCATTTCCAGAGATTTCTTCTTTAAGATCAGGCGACAACATACCTTCCATTGCATCTTTTAGATCATTAATTGCGTCATAAATGATTGAATAATTTCTTATATCAACGTCCTCTTTATCAGCTATACTTCTTGCATTTCCAGAGGGTCTAACATTAAAACCTATAATTATTGCATCTGATGCAGAAGCCAAAAGAACGTCAGATTCTGTTATAGCTCCAACTGCCTTGTGAACAATATTTACGTGTATTTCATCTGTAGAAAGCTTTTCAAATGAGTCAGAAAGTGCTTCAACTGACCCGTCTACATCACCCTTTAAAATTATATTTAATTCTTGAAACTCCCCTAATGCTATTCTTCTTCCTATTTCATCAAGAGTCAGATGTTTTTGAGTTCTTACACTTTGTTCTCTAACAAGTTGAGTTCTTTTTGATGCGATTTGTTTGGCTTCTTTTTCGTCAGTGAATACATTAAACTTATCTCCAGCTTGAGGTGCACCATCCAAACCTAAAACAGAAACTGGTATTGATGGACCTGCAGAATTAATTTGGTTGCCTCTTTCATCATACAATGCTCGTACTTTACCACTATATTGACCTGCTAAGAAATAATCTCCGACAGACAAACTTCCATTTTGAACTAACAATGTTGTAATATATCCTTTCCCTTTGTCGAGTCTTGCCTCAATAACAGAACCACTTGCAGGTTTATTAGGGTTAGCTTTTAATTCAAGTATTTCGGCTTCTAACATTATTTTTTCTAAAAGCTCATCAACTCCTATTCCTTTTAAAGCTGAAATATCATGAGATTGAACCTTACCACCCCAATCCTCAACCAGAATATTCATTCCTGAAAGTTTTTCTTTGATTTTATCAGGGTTGGCTACATCTCTATCAATTTTATTAATGGCAATCACCATTGGAACTCCAGCTGCTTGTGCGTGACTGATAGCTTCTTTTGTCTGCGGCATTATATCATCATCAGCGGCTATAACTATTACAGCAATATCAGTTAGTTGGGTTCCTCTAGCTCTCATTGCAGTGAATGCCTCATGACCAGGTGTATCTAAAAAAGTTATTCTAGATCCATTTTTTAATTTCACATTATATGCTCCTATGTGCTGCGTTATACCTCCAGACTCACCTGCGATTACATTTTCATTTCTAATAAAATCTAAAAGTGATGTCTTTCCATGATCAACATGTCCCATGACCGTAACAACAGGTGACCTAGGACTTAGATTTTCAGGATTATCTTCATTATCTTGAATTGACTCTTCAATTTCAGCAGTTACAAACTCAACAGCATATCCAAACTCATCTGCAACTAAGGTTAATATTTCAGCGTCGAGTCTCTGATTCATTGTAACCATAATACCCAGTGACATGCATGCAGAAATTAAGTCATTTCCAGAGACTTCCATCATGGTAGCAATCTCACCAACTGTAATAAATTCAGTGACTTTAATAACTTTCTTATCAGCTTCTGTTTTTTCAATATCTTCCTCAATTCTTTGCTTGTGAGTATCTCTTTTCTCTTTCCGATATTTTGATGCTTTTGATTTTGATGAGGTTTGTAGCTTCTCGAGTGTTTCTTTTATTTGTTTTTGAACCTCGTCATCTGAGGGCGCAGATGGGCTTATTTTATTTCTAGTAAATTTTAAATTTCTCTTGTTTTCTTGTGAAGAATCCTTACTGACAACATCTTTAGCAATTCTTCTTCTCTTTCTTTTTATTTTTTGATCGCCAGTGTCTGTATCTGATTTCTTAAAGTTTTCTAGGTCTATAGTTTGTCCAGTTTGTTTAAGGCCTGATAACTTTTCATATTTGGTGTCAATCTTTGTTATTTTTTTATCTTCAATCTCTTTATCTTCAACATCTAGATTCCGTTCTTTTTTTTCTATCTTTTCTAATTTTAAATCCGGTTTAGGTTTTGATTTAGGTTTGTTCAAATCAATTTCACCAACTTTTTTAAATTGCTGAATTGATGATTTAGATGTGATTACCTGATTTTGTATTTTAAGTTCTCTATCCTTTTCAGCTTTTATTCTTATTTCCTCTTTTTCTTTCTTTTTTTCCTCACTCAGATCGTGAGATTCAACTTTACTAGATCTGTCAGAACTAAATTCATTTAGTAATAAGTCATACTGAACTTGAGATATTTTGGTTGTAGGTCTAGCCTCAACATCATGGCCTTTGGAAGATAAAAACTCTATCACCCTCTCAAGAGAAATATTAAATTCTCTAATCACTTTATTTAACCTAATTTTATTCAATTCCGACATTTACTTAGTTGTTTTCGTCAAATTCTTCACTTAAAATTTTTCTTACATCAACAATTGTTTCCTCTTCAAGGTCAGTTCTCTTAACCAAATCTTCAAGATCTTGCTCAAGGATACTTTTTGCAGTATCTAAACCAACTTTTTTGAATTCATCAATAATCCAATCTTCAATTTCATCAGAAAACTCAGTTAATTCAACATCTTCTTCAGAGCCTTCACGAAATACATCTATCTCATATCCTGTTAACTGGCCGGCTAATTTAATATTGTAGCCACCACGACCTATTGCTTTTGAAACTTGATCAGCATCCAAATATACTTGAACTGTTTTATTTTCTTCATCAATTTTCAGAGAGGTTAATTTTGCTGGGCTCAAAGCTCTATTAATATACAACTGGGTGTTGTTAGTATAGTTAACAACATCGATATTTTCATTTCCTAGTTCTCTAACTATGCCGTGTATTCTAGACCCTTTCATTCCGACACAAGCTCCAACAGGATCAATTCTATCATCGTAGGAATCAACCGCTACCTTAGCTTTTTCGCCTGGAACTCTTACGACCTTCTTAATCGAAATCAAACCATCAAAGACTTCGGGAATATCTTGCTCAAAAAGTTTCTCCAAAAATTTAGGAGAGGTTCTTGACATTATTATTGCAGGCTTTGTGCCTTTTAATTCAACAGATTCAATAATTCCTCTAATAGAGTCACCTTTTCTATAAAAAAATGAATATTTCTACCCTCGACATAGTTGTGTTTTCATCTTACTGCTTATTGATTTTGTTTATTGGATTATATGTCTCAAGAGATAAAAAAGGTAAAGAAAAAAGTGCCGAGGATTATTTTTTGGCGGGCAAGTCTTTACCATGGTGGGCTATTGGAGCATCCCTAATAGCAGCTAATATTTCAGCTGAACAATTTATCGGGATGTCTGGATCTGGTTTTGCCTTAGGGTTGGCTATTGCGTCATACGAGTGGATGGCAGCTATTACTTTGTTAATTGTAGGGAAATACTTTTTACCAATATTTATTGAGAAAGGCCTTTACACTATACCTGAGTTTATTGAAAAAAGATTTAGTACCGAGCTTAAAACAATTCTTGCAATTTTTTGGATATCTCTTTTTGTCTTTGTTAACCTAACTACTGTTTTATACTTAGGAGGCTTAGCCCTAGATACCGTGTTGGGAACTGGCGATGGATCAATTTTATTAAATTCTATAATAGGGCTTGCTTTGTTTGCTGCAGCATACTCATTGTGGGGTGGCCTTGCTGCGGTAGCTTGGACGGATGTTGTTCAGGTAATTGTATTGGTCTTTGGTGGTTTAATGATGACTTACTTTGCCCTTGTTAATCTAGCAGATGGCGGAAGTGCAATTGATGGATTGAGATACGTTTATGAAACTGTTCCCGAACGGTTTTCTATGATTTTATCTAAAGGTGAAATAATTACACCAAATGGAAAAGACGCTTGGTTTGATCTTCCTGG
This sequence comes from uncultured Bacteroidota bacterium, assembly GCA_902622575.1. GTDB lineage: Bacteria > Bacteroidota > Bacteroidia > Flavobacteriales > Flavobacteriaceae > Eutrophosalina. The sequence continues at coordinate 872 of CACNQJ010000026.1, read as the reverse complement.
ACTTGCAGTTTTGATAGGCGGCATGTGGGTTGCAAATTTATATTATTGGGGTTTTAACCAGTACATAATACAGCGAACATTAGCCGCTAAAAGTTTGGAGGAAGGTCAGAAAGGAATTGCTTTTGCTGCTTTTTTAAAATTACTTATTCCAATTTTTGTTGTTTTACCTGGAATAATTGTCTATGTAATGAATCTTGATGCAACCGGGACTTTAGCTGTAGAGTCACTAGATCAAGGTTTTTTAGGTGCTAATGGTTCGATAGTAAATGATAATGCCGCTCCATGGCTTATAAAAGAGGTTATTCCCGTTGGTTTAAAAGGATTGATACTTGCTGCATTAGCTGCAGCAATAGTCTCATCACTTGCATCAATGGTAAACTCTACATCAACAATTTTTACAATGGATATTTATAAGTCAATTATTAATAAAACTGCCGATGATAAATCATTAGTGAGGGTAGGTAGATTTGCAGGACTTGTTGCTTTAATCATTGCTATTATCATTGCTCCTCAACTAAAGAGTTTAGGACAGGTATTTCAATACATCCAAGAGTATACGGGTGTTGTAAGCCCTGGAATATTAGCTGTTTTTATAATGGGCCTTTTTTATAAAAAAGCAAGTAATAATGGAGCAATTTATGGTGTTGTTGCTTCAATACCAATTGCGATGTATTTCAAAGTAGGACCTAATGGTTGGTCATCACTTTCAATTTTTAGCCATCAAGTTCCTTTTATGAACCAAATGTTAATTACTTGTATTTTAACAATGCTTATCATTTATATGATTAGTAAAATTGAAGGTGATAAGGAAGACCCGAAAGGTATAGTAATAACAAAAACGTTGTTTAAAACATCTCCAGCTTTCAATATTT
>CACNQJ010000025.1 GCA_902622575.1 uncultured Bacteroidota bacterium | reverse complement strand
ACTAATTAGTTATAAAATTATTATTTTCCTTCAAATTCATCTTTTGTTTTTAGATTTTTTACAGCTAAATATGTAATATACAAAAACCAAAAGAAAAAGATGTTATCTAATAAGGAGTCATTCCAAACATATCCAAAAATTTCAATTTCCTTGCCTAAATAATCTCCAAAATAATATGTATAAATTAACCAAGCTAGAGAACCAAAATATAATATTTGTGGTAAATATTTTATTGAGTAAATTAATTTTTCTAGACCGTTCATTCCTGCATTTGATTTGTAATTCTTACTTGCCAAATAAGTCATATATATAAAGAAAATAAAAAGCGGAATTAGTAATTCAATAAGTGTAACATCAACAGATATAATTAATAATATGAGGCCAGCAGAGCCAAAATATAATATTTGAGGCAAATATTTAACCGAGTATATTAGTTTTTCGACTTTATCTGCCATATTATTATTGTTTGGGTGCTAAATAAATTTACAAAAAATTAAACTTGTGATTTAGTTAAGCTTTATATTCAAGTAGTTTTTCAAAGCTTACATAATCTAGTGTTTTTATATTAGTAGCTTCAAGTAAAACATTAGGAGCGCATCCAGCTTCGTATGCTTCAACCCATCTTGAAACACATAGGCACCATTTATCACCTTCCTTCAATCCTTTAAAATTGTACAAAGGATTGTCACTAGTTAAATCATTTCCTCTGCTTTTTGAAAAAAGCAAAAATTTATCTGTAACAACAGCACAGACCGTATGCGTTCCGATGTCATTAATTCCTGTATTACAATATCCATCTCTGTATACACCAGTTAAAGGGCTATTGCAGCACAATTCTAATTCTTTTCCAAATACATTCAATTGTTTCATTTTATTTATTAATATTTTTCAGAATAGAAGGCATAATCCATATCACAAAAAACAAAGAAGAAAGATAAAATACTTGATCCCAAGCCCCTTTAAGGACATAATAAATTATAATACAAATCAATATAGCACCTGTAATTACACTAACTATTTTAACAAGTTTATTTTTATCCATTAAGCAATTGAAGAATTAGATTATTCATTTATTTAAAAATTAAAGAGGCTTAAAATCCAATCCATAATTGTATAGCCAAATTTATATGCAATAGGGAAGAAAATGATAAAAATAAAAACTTTCACCCATGTTGGAAGTTTTTTCATTTTTTATTATTAAAATAAATACTTAAGGAAACAGGAACAGCTGTAATTATAAAATATACGATATATACAAAGTTTATATTAAAGAAAGTGGTCAAGTAATCACTCATTATATCTCCAGTAACTAGGAATGTTAGGGCTAAAATAATAGTTAAAGTGCTCCCGTTTTCAGTAAAGAATTTTTTCATTTTATTATTTGATTTTTTAAATAATCAACTTTTTTCCAACCATTTATAGTTCGATATGGATTTTTATATTCAAGTTCAATTTCAAACTTATCTTCAAATTTATCAACTTTTTCAATTAATTTTTTAAAATTAAAACTACCCCACTTTGTAAGTCTAAAACAGACCTTATCATTAAAATCAATAAACCAAATAGCTTTGATGATATCGACGCCATACTGTCCTGAGTAAGTTTCTGTTACATTAGCATAGTGTTTAATCTCTCTCCAATATTTCCTACTAATAGCTGTACTTGGAAATGCCATTCTATTTTCTATTGCATCATAAGTTATTACGGTATAATTAAATATTCTCAGAAAAGAATAGATAAACAGACAGGAAAATAATGATGTTATTATTATTAACAGAAAATTTAAAACCTCCTCACTAAGATTAAAATTTGGCGCCTTATCTAATAAAATGCCAGATGGAATAACATATAAAATCGGAATCATTATAGTGATTTGCATCCAATTCTTATTAAAATTGAATGTTTTAAATTCTCTCATATATTAAAATCATTTACCAATACAGAAAGTATACTTGTTTGCTTTTGATTGACTATTTATATCTTTTGTTTTCCTTTTTAGGGGGTTTTTAAAATTGATTCGTACACTCTTGTAATTAATTAATTTTCAAAATCTGAGTCATAATCAATAATTTCCGTGTTACCGAATAACTGACCTATAAATTGAGAGAAAATTGGAACTCCAGATGTTTTATAACCAGTCTCTTTATCAAACAACTGAAATGCAACATACTTGACAATTTGCTTATTATGAAATCTTAGAAGTAGTTTGTCTCCCTCATTTTTTCCTCCAGATAAAACTTCAGAAATGTCAGCATACATTATTCTTTTATCTAATCCTGCCTTGAAATTTTTATATCCGCTTTGCATCAACTCAAGCAATCTAATGAACTTTTCTTTGTTGGGGAGGTGAAAGCTTGATATTTTTGATGTAGGATTTTCTACTCCAAATTGTGTTAATTCTGTATCAAATCCTACCTGAAATTCACTTACAAAAAATATTGTATAGGAACCGTCTTTATTCAATTCACTTTGAGTTAAAAAAACATCCGTTCGTCCGCCACTTATTTTTGATAATGCTTTACCTACTTGACAACACTTTCCGACTGTAGTTGATGTTTTTCTTAATGGTACAATCTCCTCACTTGAGCTAAACATTTCAATATTAAATTCAGGTTTTTTATTTTTCTTTTCTTTTTTTTGACTAAAAGAAACAAGTGGAATAAATAGTAATAGTATAATTATTTTTTTCATAATAATGATAAGTTAAAAAAAATTATTATATTTATATAAATAACTGATTATCAGTAACTTACTTGCCGATACAGAAATTTGAAAATATATTCCCCAGCATTTCATCATTTGTAATTTGACCTGTAATCTCTCCAATTGATTCAATAGCCTTTCTAAGATCGATAGACAATAAATCACCCGACAATCCTTTATTTATTCCTTTTTCAATTTCAAGTAATGCAGATTCTGCATTAGATAATGAATTATAATGCCTCAAGTTAGTTACTATTGTATCATCATTTTTAGAAACTTCATTAAGCTCTAAAAGTTTGTCTTTAATTGTATCTAAATAATCTTTTTGAATTGCAGATATTTCCAAAAAACCACTTACTTTATCGTCACACTTTTGTAAAACAGATTCTAATTCAATTAATGATTTATTTTTTAAATCAATTTTATTTCTTACCAATATTAGTGATAAGTCTTGTCGGCTAAACTCTGATAGATCATTTATGATTTCTGATTCAGTAGTATCATTAATATCAAAAAGATATATTAGAATTGATGCTTTAGATATTTTTGTTTTGGTTATCTCTATCCCCTTTGATTCTATTTCATCATCAGTTTTTCTTAGTCCTGCTGTATCGACAAACCTAAACTTTATGCCATCTAAAATGATTGTGTCCTCGATTGCATCTCTAGTTGTTCCAGGAATGTTGCTAACAATTGCTTTTTCTTCATTTAATAATAAATTTAGTAGAGATGATTTGCCAGAATTTGGTTTTCCTGCTATAGCAACTTGAATACCATTTTTTATAGCATTTCCATATTTAAAAGAACTTTTTAAGTCTTGTATTTTCAACTTAACTTTTTCAATTAAACTCATTAGCTCCTTCTTATTGGCAAACTCTACATCTTCTTCTGAAAAATCGAGTTCTAATTCAATCATTGATGTGAAATGAAGTAATTCGTCACGCAGATTTTTTAAATCATTTTGAAAACCCCCTCTCATTTGATTCAATGCAATTTTGTGCATTGAAGCTGAATCTGAATAAATTAAATCCGAAACTGCTTCGGCTTGTGTCAAATCAAATTTTCCATTCAAAAAAGCTCTCATTGTAAACTCACCAGGCTTAGCAAGTCTAACATTGTTGGTTAATAATTTTTCAATAATAGTTTTTTGAATATATGTAGAACCATGGCAAGAAATCTCAATTGTTTCTTGTCCAGTAAAAGACTTGTCCTTTGCATAGTAAGAAAGAATAACCTCATCAATAATTTGATCATTATAAATAAAGTCTCCATACATTAACGTATGAGATTTTATATTAGCAAGGCTTGTCCCTTTTTTTGATTTAAAAAAAGGCTTGACTTTTTTTAATGGGCTATCTCCGGTTAGACGAATTACAGAAATTGCACCCATTCCACTGGGCGTTGAAATTGCCACAATATCATCTTTAAAATCCATTGGATATCTTTAACAATTAAGTTTAAATTCAGCTATAGAATCTTTTAACCAACCAGTGAATTTTTGAGCTGAATCTACTTTAATGCAAGTTAAATTAGCATTTATTCTTACGTCTAAATCATTTAAAAGAGATAATAAACTAAGGTCTAAACTAGATAGATTATTAGCGCTCAAATTTAATGATGACAATAAAGTCAAGTATGATAAATCGATAGTTTCTATTTTGTTTTTATCTAGTCCTAATGATTTTATTGATGTATTTGAAGATAAATCTATGTCTGAAAGGAAGTTATTAGAAATGCTTAAAATTTCCAATTTAGTATTTTGAGATAAATCGATACTTTCTATATTATTTTTATCTAATCCTAATGATTTTATTGATGTATTTGAAGATAAATCTAAGTTTGAAAGCAAGTTATTAGAAATACTTAAAATTTCCAATTTAGTATTTTGAGATAAATCAATGTCTTCTAAAAAGTTATTATCCAATAACAAAACTTCTAAATTTTTAAAAATATTTATACCCGTTAAATTTCTGATATTTTTGTCAGATAAATTCATTGATGTTATTGATAAACATTTTTTTGTATTAACAAAACCATCTAAAATATCATCAACTCCAATTTCAATTAAATATTTTTCAAATGAAGAGTCATTAAGTTGAGTTTTAGGTAAAAAATTGCCGGTTATCGTAATATCCGAATTTACTATCACGGAAATTGATGAAGAGTTAATAGAATCATATAAAATTTCTGATGATGAATCACCACTAGCCCAATGATCGAAAGAATAACCGGTATTGGGAGTTGCATTCAATTTAATTTGATCTCCAAGCCATACCGAACCACTCTTGGGTGTAATACTACCTGAATCAGCAGGGCTAACTTCAGTAGTTAGGTTAAAGAGAACCTCATCGCTTTTACATGACATTAAGAAAAATAAAACTAAAATGTAAAATTTGATATTTTTCATTGACTTAAATTTTTTTTGTAAAAGTAGCTCTTTTTTTATGGAGGATGCTTTCATAATTTTTCCAAAATGCTTGAATAGCTTTATTTTCAATCAGCTCAGGATTTGTTTCAACCTCAACAA
>CACNQJ010000024.1 GCA_902622575.1 uncultured Bacteroidota bacterium | reverse complement strand
TTTACACTGGAGATGTTGAACCAGTCAAATGGGTTAGGATTCATAATTTACCAGATTTTGTCTACTTCAATCACTCACAACACGTAAATGTTGCAGGAGTAGAATGTCAGACCTGTCATGGGCCTGTTGAAGAGATGGAAATTGCTTATCAACATTCTTCATTGACTATGGGTTGGTGTATAAATTGTCATAGGGAAACCAATGTAAATGTCAAAGACAACGATTATTACACCAAAATTCATGAGGAATTATCAAAAAAATATGGTGTTGAAAAATTAACTATAGCACAAATGGGGGGATTAGAATGTGGGAAATGTCATTATTAAAAATTAATGGGTAAGACTATAAAGAAATATTGGAAAAGTGAGATTGAGCTTACAAACAGCCCTCAAGTTGAGATACTGAGAAATAATGAGTTTATTGAAAATTTGCCCGTTGATGGAATTATTGATGACGAAAAATCTTTTAATAGCTCCTCAACAAACCGAAGAGATTTTTTAAAGTATTTAGGCTTCAGTACTTCTGCAGCAATATTAGCGAGTTGTGAGGGCCCTGTTCACAAATCTGTACCGTATGTTATTCAACCTGACAGGATAAGGCCTGGTATTGCCAATTATTATGCAACATCCATGTTTAATGGGTATGATTGCGCTAATATTTTAGTAAAAACAAGAGAAGGAAGACCTATCAAAATTGAAAACAATAAACTAGCAAATTACCATGGATCCGCTAATGCAAGAGTTCATGCGTCAATTCTTTCTATGTATGACAGTGCTAGAATTCAAGGCCCTATTGCTAACGGAAAAAATATTTCTTGGGCTGACTTTGATTCAGAAATTATTCAAAAATTAGACTCACTTCGCTTCAATAATAAGCAAGTTGTATTGCTTACCAATACAATAGCAAGCCCTACCACATCAAAAATAATAGATGAATTTTTGCAAAAATATTCCAATATTACTCATGTCGAATATGATTCAATTTCTGAAAGTTCAGTTCTTGATGCGCATGAGATTATGTATGGCCAAAGAGCTATCCCATATTATCATTTTGATAATGCTAAGTTCATTCTTTCCATCGGAGCAGACTTTCTTGGTGACTGGCTCGGTTCTAATTATGATGGAGAGTATGTAAAAGGTAGGGTTCCAGTAAAAAATAATAACTCAAAAGCATACATGTCAAAGCATATTCAAGTTGAGTCGAATATGTCTGTTACTGGAGCAAATGCAGATGTAAGAATTCCAATGAGCGTGAGTATGCAAAAGCTTTTCCTTGCGCATTTGTATAAAAAGGTTTCTAAGCTAAATTTAGAGCTTCCTCAGTTAGACGTAAGGTCATTGGAGAAATTGAACCAAATTTATGATGAACTTGTTTCCTTCGGAAAATCAGCATTAATAGTTTGTGGTATTGATGATGTTCATGCTCAAGTTCTGACAAACTCTATAAATGATTTAATTGCTAGCGAAGCTAAAAGTTCTACAAAAATATCTTTAATAAGAAAGGGAGATGACAAAAAGATCAATGAAATATTAAATAAAATTAGTAGTTCACAAATTCATGGAATAATCATGTGTGGTGTTAACCCATCATATTCATTGCCAGACTCTAAAATATTTTCAAGCTCAATAAGTAAATTGGACTTGTCAGTTAATATTTCGATGAAAATGGATGAAACGTCCACAATATGTAACTACATCGCAGCTGCATCTCATTATTTAGAATCTTGGGGTGATTATCAATTTATCAATGGTGAGTATAGCATATGCCAACCAACCATTAAAACCTTATTTGATACTAGGCAGTTAGACGAGTGTTTGCTAAAGTGGTCAGGAAATGATACACCACTGTATGATGTTTTGAGAGATAATTGGACCAGTAACATATTAACCAACTATTCTTGGAATAAAGCTATTCATGATGGAGTTTACTCTGTTAAGGATAATTTTAAACCTAAGTTGATTGATATTAATTTTACTGAAATAATTTCTAAACTCCTAAAAGATAAGGCAAAAAATTTTGAGTTGTGTCTTTATTCAAAAATTGGAATGGGAGATGGTCAACAAGCAAATAATCCTTGGTTACAAGAATTTCCCGATCCAATATCAAGGGTTTCCTGGGATAATTATTTAACAATCTCAAAAAAAGATGCACAATCTGTTGGCCTTAAAAATTACAATGAATCTAACGGAGCATTGAATAGTAATTATGCGATAGTTAGTCATGGAGATACAGAGATTAAACTTCCAGTGCTTATACAGCCAGGTCAAGCTAGTGGAACTGTCGGTATTTCTTTTGGATATGGAAGAATATCTGGTGTAAAATCTGAAATGAAGACTGGTTCAAATGCTTTTTTACTATATAAAGATTTTTCTAAAACTCAGGATGTAAAAATAAAACCAGTCCATGAAATTCATGAGTTTGCTTGCGTTCAGCTTCATAACACACTAATGGGACGTGGAGATATTGTCAGAGAAACTACTCTAGAGGTCTTCAATACAAAAAATAAAAATTACTGGAATCCAATTCCTGTTGTTTCAAAAAATCATATTGAGACTGCAGTTAATAAAAAAGAGGTTAATATTTGGGAAGAGTTTGATAGGTCCATAGGTCATCATTTTAACCTGTCAATTGATTTAAATGCTTGCACGGGATGTGGAGCTTGTGTTATAGCTTGTCATGCTGAAAATAATGTCCCTGTAGTGGGAAAGAAAGAGGTAAGAAAATCAAGAGATATGCATTGGTTGAGAATAGATAGATATTACTCTTCAGATGTTTCATTTGTCGACGACAAAGAAAATAAAGAGAATATAAATGGTCTTTCTGAATCCCTCACTGTTTTTGGACAAATGGAAGATCCAAATGAAAATCCGCAAGTAGTTTTTCAGCCTGTCATGTGTCAACATTGTAATCAAGCACCTTGTGAAACCGTATGTCCAGTAGCAGCAACTTCTCATGGTCGTCAGGGTCAAAACCATATGGCTTATAATAGGTGCGTGGGTACTAGATATTGTGCTAATAATTGCCCATATAAAGTAAGGAGATTTAATTGGTTCTTATATAATAACAATGATGAGTTTGATTTTAATATGAATGATGATCTAGGTAAAATGGTTTTAAATCCAGATGTAGTTGTAAGGTCTAGAGGAGTTATGGAAAAATGTTCTTTCTGTATCCAATCGACGCAAGCAGTTATATTGAAAGCTAAAAATGAAGGCAGAGAAGTTGATAAGAATGAATTTAATGATTCATGTGCATGTTCTGCTGCATGCTCAACAGGAGCAATGAGTTTTGGAGATATTAATAATAAAGAAAGTGAAGTATATAAAAGGAAACAAGATGATAGAGTGTATCATCTTTTAGAATATGTTGGTACGAAACCAAATGTTTTTTATCACGTAAAAGTTAGAAATAATGATAAACTTAAAAATATATAAGTATTAAATAATGGGATCTCACTACGAAGCACCAATTAGAAAGCCATTAGTTACTGGTAATAAAACTTACCATCAGATTTCTATTGATGTTGCAAGACCAATTGAAGGTGTAGCAAATAAACAGTGGTGGATTGTTTTTGGTATTTCACTTATTTTATTTCTTTGGGGTATAGGTTGTATTATTTATACAATTTCTACTGGAATTGGTACATGGGGATTAAATAAAACAGTAGGCTGGGCTTGGGATATTACAAATTTTGTGTGGTGGGTTGGTATTGGCCACGCCGGTACTTTGATATCAGCCGTTTTATTATTATTTAGACAAAAATGGAGAATGGGTATAAACAGGTCAGCTGAAGCTATGACCATATTTTCAGTTATTCAAGCTGGATTATTTCCAATAATACACATGGGACGACCTTGGCTTGCATATTGGATAGTGCCAATCCCAAACACTTTTGGATCACTTTGGGTTAACTTCAACTCACCGTTACTTTGGGATGTATTCGCTATATCAACATATTTAACTGTTTCACTAGTTTTTTGGTGGACTGGGCTGCTTCCAGATTTTGCTATGATTAGAGATAGAGCTGTAAAACCTTTTCAAAAAAAGATTTATAGTTTAGTTAGCTTTGGTTGGAGTGGAAGAGCAAAAGATTGGCAAAGATTTGAGGAAGTTTCACTAGTTCTCGCAGGATTAGCTACTCCTTTAGTACTGTCTGTTCACACCATCGTATCATTTGATTTTGCAACCTCTGTAATTCCTGGTTGGCATACAACGATTTTCCCTCCATACTTTGTTGCTGGAGCTATTTTTTCAGGATTTGCAATGGTTCAAACTCTATTAATTGTAATGAGGAAAGTGTGTAATCTGGAAGACTACATTACAGTTCAACATATTGAACTAATGAATATTGTTATAATGATAACTGGCTCAATTGTGGGTTGTGCATACATAACGGAATTATTTATCGCTTGGTACTCAGGTGTTGAATATGAACAATATGCATTCTTAAATAGGGCAACCGGCCCATACTGGTGGGCTTATTGGTCAATGATGACTTGTAATGTGTTTTCACCACAATTTATGTGGGTAAAAAAATTAAGAACAAGTATAGTTTTTTCATTTGTTATTTCAATTGTTGTTAACATAGGTATGTGGTTTGAGAGATTTGTAATTATTGTTACTTCCCTTCACAGGGACTATTTACCATCCTCTTGGACTATGTTTTCACCAACCTTTGTTGATATAGGAATTTTCTTGGGAACAATTGGTTTTTTCTTTGTACTGTTTTTATTGTATGCAAGGACTTTCCCTGTAATTGCTCAGGCTGAAGTTAAAACTATACTGAAATCATCAGGTGATAATTATAAAGAATTAAGAGATAATAAGAAATAATGGCAGAAAAATTTATACATGCTGTATATGATGATGATGATAAGCTGTTAGATGCTATCAAGAGTCTGAAAAAAAATAAAATTATGATTGAGGAAGTATTTACACCTTTTCCTGTTCATGGTCTTGACCACTTGTTGGACTTAAAACCAACAAGAATAGCTATTGCCGCATTTATCTACGGATGTATAGGTTTCACCTTTGGATTATTGATGATTTATTATATAATGATTGTTGATTGGCCTCAAAATATAGGTGGAAAGCCAAGCTTTAGCCTGTTAGAAAATTTACCTGCATTTGTCCCCGTCATGTTTGAACTAACTGTATTTTTTACGGGTCACCTAATGGTAATTACCTTTTATTTAAGAAGTAGGCTTTGGCCATTTAAAGAAGCGGAAAACCCCATTCCTGAAACAACTGATGATAAATTTTTGATTCAGATTCCTGTTTATGGAAATGAAAGCACAATCAAGTCAATCATAAAAAATACAGATTTTTATGATTTAACTGTTGTGGATGAAT
>CACNQJ010000023.1 GCA_902622575.1 uncultured Bacteroidota bacterium | reverse complement strand
GTTTTGACACCATTAAATCAAATTGCCAACATTAGCACTCCAGATTCACAAACCATTTCTATACAACCATGGGAAAAGGATAAACTTCAAGATATTGAAAAATCAATTCTTAATAGTAATTTAGGATTCAACCCCATGAATAATGGTGAATCTATTTTGATTAATATCCCTCCCCTAACCGAGGAACGAAGAATTGAATTAGTGAAAGTTGCTAAATCCGAAGTTGAAAAAGCTAAGGTTAGTATCCGAAATGCTAGAAAAGATGCTAATAATGAAATAAGAAAATCCGATTTTTCTGATGATCTTAAAAGTAATTATGAGAAAGACATTCAAGAACTTACAGACAAATATATAGGAAGGACTGATAATATACTTTCCGTTAAAGAAAAAGAAATTTTATCACTCTAATTATGCCAAATCACTCCGAAATAAAGAATCTTTTAGAAAATAGAGAAATAGGTAAAAAGATAGTTGTATGTGGTTGGGTAAAAACATTTAGATCTAATAGATTCATTAATATAAATGATGGTTCATGTATTGATGATATACAATGTGTAATTGACTTAGATAGTTTTAATAAGGAAACTTTATCTAAAATAACAACCGGTTCATCAATTAGAGTAAAAGGACAAATAGTTGAAAGCCAAGGTAGGGGTCAAAACATTGAGATTCATGTTGATAATCTTGAAATTTTAGGCTTAAGTCATCCAGACAATTATCCAATTCAACCAAAAAAACATTCATTTGAATTCCTTCGTGAAAATGCTCACCTTAGAGCAAGAACAAAAACCATAAGTTCGGTATTGAGAATCAGATCTAAAATTTCATATGCCATACATAAATTTTTTAATGACAATAATTTTTATTACATCCATACACCCATTGTAACCGTCAGCGATGCAGAAGGAGCTGGAGAAATGTTTAAAGTAACCACACTAGACCTTAAAAAAATTCCTCAAACTGAAAATAATGATATCGATTTTTCAAAGGATTTCTTTGGAAAAGAAACAAACCTTACTGTTTCTGGTCAATTAGAAGCAGAAGCTATGGCTTTGGGAATGGGTAAGGTTTATACTTTTGGTCCAACATTTAGAGCTGAAAATTCTAATACATCAAGACACCTCGCTGAATTTTGGATGATAGAACCTGAAATGGCATTTTATGAATTAACAGATAACATTGATTTAGCAGAGTCATTTATTAAATACGTAATTGAATATGTAAAAATAGAATGTGAAAATGAAATTAACTTTTTAAGTGAACGACTTACCAAAGAAGAGCAAAGTATGCCCCAAAATCAAAGAAGTGAACTAAGTCTAAAAGAGAGAATTAATTTTGTTATTAAAAATGATTTTGTCAGAATCAATTACACTGACGCATTCAATATCCTTAAAAATTGTAAACCTAACAAGAAAGGAAAGTTTAAATTCCCAGTAAAAGAATGGGGAATTGATTTTCAGAGTGAGCATGAAAGATTTTTAGTAGAAAAACATTTTAAAAGTCCTGTTGTGGTTTTTGACTACCCAGCTAAAATAAAAGCTTTTTACATGAGACTAAACGAAGATAAAAAGACTGTCCGAGCAATGGATATCTTATTTCCTGGTATAGGTGAAATTGTTGGTGGTTCTCAGAGAGAAGAAAGGCTAGATATCTTGGAAAATCGAATTAAATCAATGGGAATAGATAAAAAAGAGCTTTGGTGGTATTTAGATTTGAGAAAATTTGGCTCAGTTAAACATAGTGGATTTGGGCTTGGTTTAGAAAGGCTTATTTTATTTATAACTGGAATGGGCAATATCAGAGATGTAATTCCTTTCCCTAGAACACCTAAAAACGCAGACTTTTAAATTTTTCTCCCTGTTATTTTGTAATTTTAGATTAATTATACAAGATGCTTAATCAGAAATTACAACTAAAGCTTTCTCAAAAATTATCTCCACAACAGATTCAATTGATGAAATTAATTCAATTGTCTACACTTGAGTTCGAACAAAAACTATCCAGAGAAATTGAAGAAAACCCAGCACTTGATACAGTAAATGAAAAAATAGATGATGAAAATGATGATTTTGAAATTGAAGATAACTTTGAAAAAGAGGAGACTGTTGATGACGAAATAGATATTTCAGATTATCTTTCTGATGATGATATTCCAGATTATAATTTGAGGAGCAATAACTATTCAGAGGAAAATGAAAATGCTATTCCATTTGCATCTGGCACTTCATTTAATCAATTCTTAAAAAATCAACTGCATTCATTTTCATTTACAGAGAAAGAGTTAAAAATAGCCGAATTTATCGTTGGAAGTTTAGACCAATTTGGATATTTAAGAAGAGATTTGATAGATATATCTGATGATTTGGCATTCTCTATGGGTATTGATGCCAAAGAAGATCAAATTCAAAAAATATTGGATAAAGTATACCTTCTTGACCCTGCTGGGGTAGGTGCAAAAAATTTACAGCAATGTCTTATTTTGCAACTAAAAAGAAAAAAATTAACAAAAAATATCTCAAATGCTCTCAAAATTACTAAGGATTTATTTGATGAGTTTTCTAAGAGACATTTTGATAAAATCAAAAATAAGCTAAACCTTTCGGATGATGATTTAAAAGAATGTGTTGGTGAAATTGAAAAATTAAATCCAAAACCTGGTGGCGCATACAATGAAAATACAAAAATTAATTCCTCAATAGTACCTGATTTTACGATTGAAATTGTTGATGGTGAAATAAGGCTAAAACTAAACTCTAGAAATGCACCAGATTTATATGTATCGCAGGAATACAAAAATATGCTTTCGGGATATTCTGAATCAAAGGAAAAAACCAAAAGTCAAAAGGATGCAGTCATGTTCATAAAACAAAAACTTGACTCTGCTAAATGGTTCATTGAAGCAATAAAACAAAGAAATCAGACTTTGATTATGACTATGTCAGCAATTGTAAACTTTCAAAAAGAATATTTTTTAAGTGGTGATGAAAAGAAAATTAAGCCTATGATTTTAAAGGACATAGCTGAGGAAATAACTATGGATATATCAACCATCTCTAGAGTTGCGAATAGTAAATATGTTGATACCCCATATGGCATTAAACTTATAAAATCATTTTTTTCGGAAGGTATAAAAAATTCCAAAGGAGAAGATATTTCTACAATAGAGGTTAAAAAAACACTAGAAAATATAATTGAAAAAGAGGATAAGAAAAAACCTCTAACTGATGATCAATTGACGAAACTGCTAAATAAAGAAGGTTATCCAATTGCGAGAAGAACAGTTGCAAAATATCGCGAAATGATTGGTGCTCCTGTCGCGCGACTTAGAAGAAAATTATAATGACTGAACTCTCAATTGTAATTGTTAATTATAAATCTTGGGAATCTTTAGAAAATTGCATTGATAGTATATTAAATGGAAACTTTATTAAGCTGGAGTTGATTGTAATTGATAATAATTCAAATGATAATAAAATTGATCACTTTAAGACTAAATATAAAACTGTTAAATGGATTGAAAACAATTTTAATTATGGGTTTTCTAAAGCATGTAACATAGGTGCTTCAATCTCATGTAGTGAATGGATACTGTTTTTAAATCCAGACACCGAAATTCCAAAAAATTGCCTTAATAAATTAATGAAAAAAGTTCAAAATACTAAAAACACAATATATAGTATTAAACAATTAAACAAAAAAAATAAAGATACTCATGCATATGGTATCTTCTTGAACTTATATTCAGTAAATGGAATTTTTAGATTCTTATATAGATTATTTCATGGAATTTCAAAAGAAAATGTAAGTAAAAGATTATCATTTTCACCACATTGGATCTCAGGGTCTTTTTTTTTAATAAGAAAACAGGAATATAAAAAACTTGGAGGATGGGATGAAGATTTTTGGATGTATTATGAGGATATGGATATGTGCAAAAGAGCTAATAAAATTAATATAAATACATTAATTTTTAATGATATTCATTGTTACCATTATCATGGCAAATCTTCTCGAATAAATTTTAAAACTAAAATTAATTCTAAAACACAAGTTTTAAAATCATGTATGATTTACATAAATAAACATTTTAATGGTTACCATGCACAAATTCTAAAATTTCTAATTTTAAGTTCCAAAATTATTGAACTTATAATTCTGTCTTTATTTATTAAAGAAAAAAGGATATTACTGAAAAAAATTTTAAAGATTTAATTATTTATTTCAGTATAAAACAACTCTAATCTGAACCTTTTATCATAATTGATTGGTTCAGGATTGGGTCCGTATATAACTGTCCCTAAAGGATTTACTATTGTTGAAACCGGTATGTAGTCTAATTCATTATTGTCCTTTATATCAGTATTTACTGCATTTGTAATGTCAGAGGAGACTACAAGACCTAATTTTGTGTTTAAGGAATCATTTCTAATAATATTTTTTACGTGCTCAGAAATTCTAATTTTATACTTTATTCCTTTTCTATCTTCATCGATTTCAATCAAACCACCATGAACAGCTTTTTGATCTTTTGGTTTTCGACCTTGGGAATTATCAATAAAATAATCAATTACAGGTGCTTTGCTTTCAATATCGTATAGATAAATCCTAGATGGTTCGACCAATCCACCAGCTAATTCAATGGAAGACTTATCAACATACATTGTAAGATTTGCTTCATTAATTAGCCATCCATTTGATTGTATTTCACCTAAAATATCATTGCCATCTAAATCCTTAAATAAATCGATCTCCATCATAATACCTTCTCCTCCTTTCAAATAAACTCTTTTTAACTCATTAGAGTTGGTCGATGTCGATTCTATGATTTCTTGTGAATATGGGTCATTCTTAAAAATGTTTATTTGATTACCGCCAAGATTCAGTTTAAAAACACTTTCTACTCTATCTATAGTATCATCGCTAGTGTCGTCAGGTGTGTCATTTTTATTATACTGATCGAATTCATAAACAATGTTGACTGAGGCCTGAGAATAATCTAAAATTAACATTAATGGGTCTGAAAAATCATATGCACTCAAAAAAAGTCCCTTAAAATAAAGATTAAAGTTATCAGGATTGACAAGATCAATATCTCCCTCTTTATCAATAATTTTTGTTTGCAAATAATTCTTATCAAGTGGTATTCTTAATCTTGGAGATAATCTTTCCTTTACCTCTTCAGATTCATCAACATCATCTGTATTAGGATCATCATCTTTATATATGATTACTTCGCTAGTACTAATTTCTATATCTCCATCAAACAGCACTTTGCCCTTGAAATTTTCAATGATATTATCATCGGAATAATATTTTAAAAAAGTCTCAAAATTATTTGACGGATCGAATGTACTTAAATAATAATCTAATTCCTGTACTTTAATTTTGAAGGTGGCATCTTTATTACCAATCAACGAATCAACATCATAAACAGTTGCCCCTTGATTTGGGTTAATAGTATCGGTATCAACATTATCTAAAATACCATCTCCATCAGTATCAGGATTTAATGGATCTGTACCATTAGTTCTCTCGAGAACATCTGCTAACCCATCACCATCACTATCACTGTAAATATCATTTGGATCAACATCATACAAATCAATTACTCCATCACCATCTGTATCAAAAGTATTATTAAAAAAGGGTATGTCTAAATAAGCATCTATAACCTCCTCATTTTCTTCAATGATTTGAATATTAGAAACATCTCCACTTTTCTCTTTTTTTTGACTTGTTATTCCAAATCTTGGATCTAACTCTTCTAACCCTAACTGACTAACAAAAAAAGCTTCTCTATTTCCAAATATCTCATCATCAATTACTCCAAGTTGATATACAGGGAGCCCGATAGATTTAAAAGGTGGTATTAATTTTTGTTTGATATTAACTCCAACATACTCAACCTTTGTACTAAAAGTGTCGGATTTTAGGATATCAGTTCCTATTGTGTTGTA
>CACNQJ010000022.1 GCA_902622575.1 uncultured Bacteroidota bacterium | reverse complement strand
GAAAAGTCAAATAATAAGAATCCTTGTTATTGTATTTGGATTCACTATGGCTATTAATGGTCAACAGGGCAACATAAATGGATCTGTTTCAGACTCCAATACTAATGATCCCTTGCCAGGCGTTAATGTCATAGTTAAAAACACGACGAATGGAACGAATACAGATTTCAATGGTAATTTTTCTCTTGATAATGTAAAAGAAGGTGACGTTTTGGTCTTCTCTTACATTGGATACAAAACACTTGAATACACTGTATCTGATTCATTTAATGTTTCAATTTCACTTGATGAAGACATTGAAGCTCTAGAGCAAGTCGTTGTTCTTGGTTACGTAAGCCAAAAAGCATCAAATATTTCTGGTGCCGTTACTACTGTAGGAGGTGATGATGTGGACAAATTAAAACCTGTGAGAATGGAAGATGCCTTGCAGGGTCTCCCAGGTGTCAACATGTTTTCAAACGGATCTCCTGGTTCCAAGCCAACTGTAATAATTAGAGGTATAACCTCATATACAGGAAATGATCCTTTGGTAATTGTTGACGGAATCAATCAAAGTCTCGATGATATGAACTCTCTAGAACCATCTGACATTGAAAGTATTTCCGTACTGAAAGATGCTTCAACTACTGCACTTTATGGTGTAAAAGGTGGTAATGGTGTAATCGTTATTACAACAAAAAAGGGCTCTAGAAATCAAGAAGCTAAATTTACTTTTAACACATCTTACGGGCAGCAGTCCCCAGAGAAAACTATTGGTGTATTGAATGCTACAGAATATGCAGCTATATTAAATGAAATGAGTCTTTCGTCCGGTGGGGGTTTAATTTTTTCAGATTTATCAAATCTTGGAAATGGTACAGATTGGCAAAAAGAAATTTTCAGAATTGATGCTCCAATCATAACAAACAATATTTCAGTTTCTGGTGGTTCAAATAATACATCTTATTTTATTTCAGCTGGATTTACAGGTCAAGAAGGAATACTCTATGGTGGTGATAAACAATATTTTGATAGATCCACATTTCGAGCAAATTTTAATACAGATTTATCAAGTAAGTTAAACATGCAGATAAGTAACAGATATACTAATATTAAAGACAGTGGACTAGGCGACATTATATTTAATGCATTAAATATGTCCCCAACAACACCAGTATTTGCAGATGATGGGTCATATGGAATTAGTAATACAATTACGCAAGAAATTAAAAATCCAATGGCTCAAATTGCAAACTCATATGGTGAGGGAAATACCAATTCAATTTCGGGAAAGTTTGAGTTACAATATGATCTATTAAAAGATTTGAAAATTACGTCTAGATTAGGCTATACATATGTAAATATAAAATCCAAAGGTTTCACACCTTATCAATTTTATGGTGTTGGCCACAATGCTACAAACGCAAACGCAGATTTAACTCCCATAACCTCAACTGACGCTGATGGAAATATAACCCAAACTTGGAATAGTGTTAATGAAAATTCTACATCATATTTTAATTATACTTATGACATAAATGCAAATTATAATTTTTCAATTGATGACCATAATTTAAGCGTTTTTGCCGGGTTTCAAATAGCGAAGAATACAGGAGATGCAGTATATGGTTCTAAAGTTGGGGTACCGTTTAACTCCTGGACATATGCTGACCTTAGTTCAGCGACTGGTCCTCAGGATGAGGAAAGTACTGGATCATGGCAATTTCTTGGAAGAAGTGTTTCAATGATAGCTAGAGCTGAGTATGATTTCAATGAAAAGTACTTAGCTTCTTTAACTGTCAGGAGAGATGGATCGACAAGCTTTGGAGAAAATAATAAATTTGGAATATTTCCGTCTGCTTCCTTAGGGTGGGTTGCTTCTAATGAAGATTTTTTCAATTCAAATGCAATCAACTTTTTAAAGCTAAGAGCTAGTTATGGATCTGTTGGAAATGATAATGCAAGTTCTCAGTTTGGCACAATTACAACTTTTCCTAAATATACATTTGGAGGTAACATAGTTACTGGATCTGCCTTAGATGGAATTCCAAACTTAGATGTTTCTTGGGAAAATCAAGTTCAGACAAATGTTGGCTTTGATTTGAGAATGTTTGATTCTAAACTTTCATTAACTGTGGATTACTTTCAAAAAACTGTTGATGATCTATTATTCAACCCAACGTTATCACTTTATTTAGGTACACCAAATTATCCTTCAGCTAATATTGGAAAAACTGAAACCAGTGGTTTCGATATCAACCTTGGATATAAAACTGATTCTAGTAAGGACGTATCTTTTGCAACCAATATAAGTTTCACAACGGCTAAAAATTTAGTTAAAGAAATTGCTAATGGTGATAAATATATTTGGGGAGCTGGATATGGTATCCCATACAACAACTTGGTTAGATTTCAGGAAGGTGAATCACCAGGTATCTTCTGGGGATATTTGACAGATGGAATCTTTCAAAATCAGTCAGAAGTTGACAATCATGCTACTCAGCCTAATGCGCAGCCTGGAGATATCAGATTCGTTGATGTCAATGGCGATGGTATTGTAAATGCTGACGATAGAACGAAAATTGGTGATCCTTTTGCTGATTTTTCAATCGGTTGGAATTTTAACTTAAATGTTTATAATTTCGACTTAAGTGTTACAACTTATGGGACTTTTGGAAACGATATATTTAGAGGTTTCGAAAGAAATTTAAATTACACAAATAAGCCTGTTAGCGTTTTGGCGAGATGGACAGGTGAGGGCTCAAGTAATTTTGAGCCTCGTGCTACTTTTATTGATTCAAACAATAATGTCAGACCATCAACTAGGTATGTTGAAGATGGTTCTTATTTCAAAATTAAAAATGTTCAATTAGGCTATAACTTTAATGTATCTAATTCAAAAACATTGGATGCGGTAAGACTTTATTTACAAGGTAAAAACCTAATGACATTTACAGATTATACTGGGTACGATCCAGAAATGTCATATGGTGTATTGGATACAGGAATCGATAGAGGAAACTATCCAAGCCCTAGAACAGTTTCAGTAGGATTAAACGTTAAATTTTAATAAAAAAAAATGAAAAACTTAATTAATAAATTTTTAATATCAATCTCATTATTATTATTCATGTCAAGTTGTGATGAATATGTTGAATATGAGGCATCTGAAAATTATCAAATAGTTGCCGCTGATTATTTTAAATCAGCCAATGATTATGAGGCAGCACTAGTCGGAGTTTATGATGTCCTGCAATGGACATTATATAATTTCATGATTGGTGAAATTGCCTCTGATAACTCTTTATGTGGAGGTGAAAGTGCAAGTGATGTAATTGGTCTTCAAAAAATTGATGACATGATACATGACCCGGTAAATGATCAACTGAAAAGAATATGGCAATACATGTATGAGGGTGTAAATCGTGCAAACTATATGGTTGAAAACAAGGATAAAATTGATTTTCCTAGGAAAAATGAACTGTATGGTGAAGTACACTTTTTAAGAGCTTTCTTTTATTTTGAATTAGTCAAAATTTATGGAGATGTTCCATTATTTACTAATGGTAGATTAACTGCTGGTGATTCTGGTACACTTAAAAGAGTTTCAAAAGCTGATGTTTATTCAGTTATTGAATCAGATTTACAAACTGCGATCGGAGCTTTACCTGCAAAGAAAAGTTCTGATGGTAGAGCTACATCTTTTACTGCTCATGCGCTACTTGGAAAAGTTTACTTATATCAAGAAAAGTTTTCCGAGGCAGCTAACATATTAGAACCACTAATTGGCTTGTATACTTTACCATCTGACCCAGGTAGTGTATTTTTAGTTGAAGGCGAAAACGGGCCAGAATCAGTATTTGAAATACAGCATTCTAAAGAATCTAATGGATGGAATTGGGGATGGATGCCACAAAGTACTGAGGGTAACTTTGGTGTTATTCACCATGGAATAAGAGGTTACAATGGTCCTGTTTACTCATCCGGATGGAGTTTTAATGTTCCAACTCAAGATTTAGTTGACGCATTTGATACCGGAGATAAGAGGAAAAATGCTTCTGTTCTTGATATTGTAGCATGGGCTGATGCAAATTCCGCTCAATATAACGAGGGCTATGAACATACTGGATATTTCAATAACAAGTACATTCCAAGAGCAGGATATTCGAAGAATACAACTGAACTTAATTACGAAAATAATTACAGGTATATAAGATATGCTGATGTTTTATTGATGGCTGCAGAGGCTAATAATAGAGGAGGTATTAGTGATTCTAAAGCTCAAACATATTTGAATGAGGTAAGAAGTAGAGCTGGTATTTCTCCAATGAATGAAACTGGATCTGCTCTTACTCAAGCCATTTGGGATGAAAGAAGATTAGAGTTTGCAGGTGAGGGTCACAGATTCTTTGATCTAGTCAGAACTGGTCAAGCAGCTAATGAAATTTCGGGTTTTGTTTCTGGAAAGCATGAAGTTTTCCCAATACCTCAAACAGAAATTGATATTTCTGGTTTAACTCAAAATCCTGGTTACTAATAAATAATATGAATATGAAAAATATATGTAAGTTTTTTAGTTCAATTTTCATCCTTGTTTTATTAATTGGATGTGCAGAGGACTTTAGTGATAATAATGAATTTGCAAAAAATGTTGTTCCACCAAGTAATGTTTCTGCTACATTCGATATTACGCAGGATAATACAGGTTTAGTAACAATTACTCCAACGGGTGAGAACGCAATCAGTTTTATTGTTGACTATGGTGACGGTTCAGCTGTTTCATCTTCAATAAAAACAGGTGGTAGTGTTCAGCATACTTTCAAAGAAGGTAATCACACTCTTAAAATAACAGCAACGGGCTTAAACAATCTAACTACGACTTCGGATGTTCCTTTGGTTGTATCATTCAATGCGCCTGAAAATTTACAAGTTACTATCGAAAATGATGCTGTTGTATCCAAAAAAGTTAATGTTACAGCTAGCGCTGATTGGGCTACAGTATTTGATTTGATATCTGGTGAAGCGGGCGCTGATCCTGTGACCGCTAACATCGGTGAGACTGCATCATTCACTTACAAAGAGGCTGGAACCTACACTATTAAAGTAGTTGCTAGAGGTGCTGCCATTGCTACAACAGAACTCTCACAGGAATTTGAGGTTACAGCAATTTTAGCTCCAACCGTCTCTGCGCCTGCACAACCTGACAGACCAGCAAGTACAGTTTTATCTATCTTCTCTGATAAGTATAATGACATAGTAGGGACTGATTTTTACCCTTGGTGGTGGCAGTCAACTCAATATGAGGAATATGATCTTGATGGTGATAAGATGATTAAATATTCTAAGATGAATTATCAGGGTGTTCAATTCGCTGCAGCCCAAGATGTTTCTAATATGGAGTATATGCATATAGATGTGTGGACAGCATCTCCTGAATTTGAAAATTTGGAGATTTCATTAATTAGTGCTTCTAATGGTGAAAAACCTGTTTTAGCAAAACTTAATCAAGACCAATGGACAAGTTTTGATATACCATTATCTGATTGGACAAGTCAAGGTTTAACTATTGCAGATATGCACCAATTAAAATTTGCGATAAACCCATACATAGGTGATGGTGCTGGAGTTGTGTTCTTGGATAATATTTATTTCTGGAAAGAAAATTCGGTTGAGTTGCCTATCAAGTTTGATAACGAAGAAATGTTTGAGGAAAAAGGAGGTTTTAAATTTGAACTTTCTAAAGATCCGGATGATTCATCCAATAATACTGGAAAAATTACAACAAGTGGTGAGTGGTGGGATACAGCTGAAATTACAATGGATGTACCTATTGAAATAGTTTCTGGCTCTGACAATAATGTTTCCGTAAGATTTTACTCACCTGACGATAGTGAACACAGGTTGATGATGAAATTGGAAAATAAAGATGATCCAAATGGTTCTGAATATGTAGAAATGTCTAAAACTGTGAATTCGAAAGGTTGGCATAATCTCACATATGATTGGTCCACGATCACACAACAAGCTTATCCAAACAATAATTCAGCATTTGATGGAACAGGTTCATTTGAGAGATTGGTATTTTTCGTCGATGCTGGTGATCCAAATTGGGGATCCGGAGGCACCTATGGAGCAGCAGGATTAGAGTTCCACCTCGATGATATAATCAAAGGTGTGCCTGTCACATCAAGTCAAGCATTATTTGATGATTTTGAAGGCAGTGGAACCATTACATGGGTAGAGGATGCTGCAGGACAATCAGTAGTTGATAATCCTAGTGGATCAGGAAAAGTTTTAAAATATGAAGATACTGGTGGTCAGTATGCTAATATAAGATTTGATTTAGCTGCTGATCATTCTAAGAAGTTTGATTTAACTACAAACAATATTTTCACTTTTAAAATTTATATTCCGTCTAGTGGAGTAACTGGTTCATCGCCGAACCAAGTTGAGGTTAAGTTACAAGATGGGTCCAAAGACAGGCCATGGGAAGGACAGCATGGCATTATTGCTCCTTTAGAACTTGATAAATGGCAAAGTG
>CACNQJ010000021.1 GCA_902622575.1 uncultured Bacteroidota bacterium | reverse complement strand
AATGTTTCCAATCATGTCATTATTTAGTATGCCTATAATCTCCCAATTATTTTTTTTTGCATATTCAGCCAAGCCCTTACCTCCAAACAAACCTTGCTCTTCTCCGGATAAACCTACATAGACGATTGAATTATCAAACTTATATTTTGATAAAACTCTGGCTGCTTCAATTGTTCCTGCCATACCACTTGCATTATCATTGGCACCTGGTGAATCAGAAAGATGGTCATTGGGGTCTGATACCCTACTATCAATATCTCCACTCATTATTACATATCGGTTTGGATATTTAGTTCCTCTTTGAATAGCTACAACATTATTAATCCATACATCTTTAATCAGCCTAAGGTTATTTTTTTTAAAATAATTTTTCTGGTCAAAAACCTCAAGACAATAATTACATTCAGCCGAAATAGATTTAAATGTTTTTTTTATCCAACGTCTTGCAGCACCGATACCTCGTGTTTCAGAGATCGTATCACTAAGTGTATGTCTTGTTCCAAAATCGGCAAGGGTTATAATATCGTTTTTTATTCTCTCATCAGAGACTTGAGAAATTATCTCAAATATTTTACTGTCAGAATTATTTTGTGAATAATTATTTAGACTAATAAATAATAATAAAATTAAAAGTCTGTAATTCATCACTTAAAATTAGAGAGTGTATTTATTTTCTTCTGCTACGATATTTGCAATTGTTCTTTTAAGATCAATTGGTTTTGGATAATTGTAGTATTTTGTGAATCTCTTTAAACCCATTAAAAGAAATTTTTGTTCACTACCATCAGAAAGTGAAAAAATTAATTCTCTAGATTTTGATATTATTAGTTCACAAGCTTCAAACAAGTACAATCTGCTGGCAGCAATTTGTGCACTATATTTTTCAGCTCCATATCTTTTGCAATTTTTTTCTGTTCTTAAAATTGCTGATTCTGACATGTATATTTCAATTAGTATGTCAGAGATAGATAAAAGAACTTCTTGATGGTTTTCTAAATCCATCCCATATTTCTTTAATCCAGCGCCTGAAAGCATTAAAAAGACCTTTTTTAAATTGTTTATAATATACTTTTCTTCATCAAATAAACTATCAAAACTAGGTACATCAAAAGATGGTATATCGGTCAATTCATTCGCAACTTCTTCGGCTTTTTCCATTAATTTTAATTCTCCTTTCATCCCTTTTTTTATAAGCATTCCTATAGTTACGAGTCGGTTAATTTCATTAGTTCCTTCATAAATTCTAGCTATCCTAGAATCTCTCCATGCTGATTCCATAGGTGTTTCGGTTGAGTAACCCATGCCACCAAATATTTGGATCCCCTGATCTGAACAGTTTTGAGCATCTTCAGAAAGAGCTACCTTTAAAATTGAACATTCAATAACAAACTCTTCAGCCCCCTTCAATTCAGCTTCCTGGTGACTTTTCCCTTGGTCTTTTAATGCTGCTATTCTGTCTTCAATATCCTTTGCCGCCCTGTACGTAGCAGACTCTCCAACATAAGTATCCATTGCCATTTTAGCAATTTTTTCTTTGATTGCACCAAAGTCAATAATTTTTGTTTTGAATTGTTCTCTTTCATTAGCATATTGAACACTAGCTGTAGTCACTCTTCTTTCAGCATCAAGACAAGCTGCTGCCAATTTAATTCTACCAATATTTAATGCATTCATTGCTATTTTAAAACCTCCACCTCTCTCAGAAAGCATATTTTCAACTGGGACTTTAGTTTCATTGAAAAATATTTGTCTGGTAGATGAAGAATGTATTCCAAGCTTTGACTCTTCTTTTCCCATTTTTATTCCGTTTTCGGGATCATTTTCAATTATAAAAGCTGTGATATTCTTATCATCTCCAATTCTTGCAAAAACCGTTAAAATATTAGCAAATCCAGCATTAGAAATCCACATTTTTTGGCCGGTGATTAGATAATGCTTTTTATCATTGCTTAAAACTGCCTTAGTTTTTCCATTATTGGCATCTGAGCCTGCACTAGGCTCAGTTAAGCAATATGCTCCTATGTGCTCTCCACTGGCCAGTTTTGGAATATATTTTTTCTTTTGATCTTCTGTACCATAAAGTAAAATGGGCATAGTTCCTATACCAGTATGCGCTCCGAATGCTGTAGAGGTAGACCCAGAGCTACCAGAAATATAATCACAGACGAGCATTGAGGATGTAAAAGGCATTCCGAGACCACCATATTCCTCAGGTACTCCAACACCTAAAAAGCCTAAGTTTCCCGCCTTAGTCATTACATCAGCAGTCAATTGATAGTTGTGCTGCTCAAACTCATCTTTTTTACCCCAAATTTCTTTGTCAGCAAAATCACGAACTGCATCCCTCATCATTTTTTGTTCGTCGGTAAAATCTTCAGGTGTGAATATATCATTGCATTGAGTTTCCTTGATAATAAACTCACCTCCATTTATTAATTGTTTTTCTATAGTTTCCATTTTATTATAATATTTCAAAAATTCCAGCGGCTCCTTGCCCTGTCCCAACACACATTGTTACCATTCCATATTTAAGTTTTCTTTGTTTCATCTCATTAAAAAGTTGGACTGAAAGTTTAGCTCCAGAACAACCAAGCGGGTGTCCCAATGCTATCGCACCTCCATTTACGTTTACAATATCTTTATCTAATTTTAGTTCATTAATTACAGCAATTGATTGGGAAGCAAAGGCTTCATTGAGCTCAATCAATTGAATATCATTCATTTTAAGACCAGCCTGTTTTAATGATTTTGGAACTGCTTTAACTGGTCCCATGCCCATAATCTTTGGTGGGAGTCCAGCAACACTGTAGCTAACAAGTTTTGCAATTGGATCTACGTTAAGCTTTTTCAACATTTCCTCACTTACAATCATTACAAAAGCAGCTCCGTCACTCATTTGAGATGAATTTCCAGCAGTTACTGAGCCTGTTGCTGAAAAAACGGGTCTTAATTTACCTAAAGCTTCCAAGCTAGTATCTTCTCTAGGGCCTTGATCTTTTTTAAATGTATTTTGTCGTTCATTTTTATTTAAATTTTCATCTAAATAAACTTCATTAACTGTGATTGGAGCGATTTGGGAATCAAATTTATTATTCTCTAAAGCTTTGATTGCTTTTTTATGTGATTCGTAAGCAAAAATGTCTTGCTCCTCTCTACCAACCTTGAATTGATTCGCCACCTCCTCTGCTGTTAAACCCATACCCCAGTAATAATCTTCTTTACCTTTAGAAACTGTATTATAATTTGGGACTGGTTTAAAGCCGGTCATAGGTATATAGCTCATACTTTCAACTCCGCCAGCAATAATACAATCAGACATTCCAGATTTAATTTTTGCAGCAGCAATAGCAATCGTCTCTAGTCCAGATGCACAAAATCTATTAACAGTGACCCCAGGAACATCATCAACTTTAAGCCCCATTAAAGAAATCAATCTTGCAACATTAAAACCCTGCTCTGCTTCTGGCATTGCGTTACCTACAATAAGATCATCAATTAGCGTTTTGTCAAAGTCATGAATTTGTGATATTAAATATTCAATTGTTTCAGCAGCAAGCTCATCAGGTCTTTTAAATTTAAAAAACCCCCTGGGTGCTTTTCCAACGGCTGTTCTGTAAGCCTTTATAACATATGCCTCTTTCATATTAATTTCTTAATGGTTTTCCGTTTTTTAACATGTACTGGATTCTTTCCAGCGTTTTTTTCTCACCACAAAGTGATAAGAAGGCCTCTCTTTCAAGGTCTAATAAATATTGTTCCGACACTAGAGTGGCTTGAGATAATTCTCCTCCGCATAACACATTAGCGATTTTATTTGCAATTTTTTTGTCATGTTCAGAAATATATCCACCAGCTAACATAGAATCAGCCCCAACATATAGCATACCAAGCCCTTGTTTTCCTAAAACTTTAATATTTCTTTTTGGAATCGGTTTGGTGTAACCCATATCATACATATTTATGGCTACATTTTTGGCAATAGAAATTTGATTTTTTTTATTCATCACAACGTTATCTCTGCCTTTAACTAAATAGTCTAAATCAAAACCTTCATAAGCTGAAGTAGCTGTTTTAGCCATACCTATATTTATAAAATATTCTTGTAACAAGTTGACTTCAACATCATTCGGTCTGAATGTTTCAGATGCCCTGAGAGCCATTTCTTTCAATCCTCCACCACCTGGAACAAGACCAACACCTACCTCAACGAGTCCGATGTATGTTTCACTATAAGCAATCAGTTTATCACAATGTAAACAAACTTCACATCCACCACCAAGTGTGTAACCGTGTGGTGCTCCAATAACTGGAATAGAGGAGTATCTTAACTTCATCATTGTATTTTGAAACATTTTCATAAAATAATTTAACTCATCATATTCCTGTTCAACAGCTGCAAGAAAAATCACGCTAATGTCCGCTCCTGCAGAAAAATGCGGGGATTCATTTCCTAAAACAAGTCCTTTGTAACTTGATTCAGCTAAATCAATAGATTTATCTAATGCTTGAATAATATTTTGATTGATGGAGTTCATTTTAGATCCAAATTCTAAATTCAAAATATCATCACCTATGTCAATCAATCTTGCTTCTTTATTTGACCAAATTACTTTTTCATCTGTTGAATTTTTTAAAATAATAAAGCCATCTTGACCAGGTATTTTAAGATATGACTTGGTGTTTTTATCATAACATTCAGTAAGTCCATTGTTAGTTTTGTAAAAATTATTAATGTTGTTAGATACCATTTCAGTAATCCATTCTGCAGGTTCAAAATCAAACCTTTTCATTAAATCAACACCTTCTTTAACTCCCAAATAATTCCAAATTTCGAAGGGTCCTTCTTTCCACCCAAAACCTGCTCTTAGTGCTGAATCAATACTGTGTAAATCATCCGATATCTCTGGAACTCTATGTTGGACATAAGCAAACATTTTTGCAAAAACCTCTCTGTAAAAATGTGATGCTTTATCGTCACCAGATACAAGTACTTTGAATTTTTCAGCTCTACTTTTAACTTTCCTTGCTGCATTAAGTGTTTCAAAGTTTACCTTTTTTTGTTCATTATATTCAAGCGTTTTTAGATTTAATGATAAAATCTTTGATTTTCCATCTTTTCCAACAACTTTTTTGTAGAAACCTTTTTTTGTTTTGCTACCTAGCATTTTTTCATCCAACATTTTTTTGAGGAAGTCAGGAAGCTTGAAAACATTTCTAGACTCATCATCAGGGCAATTTTCATAAATTCCATTAGCAACGTGGCATAATGTATCTAAACCGACTACGTCAGCTGTTCTAAAAGTTGCAGATTTTGGTCTTCCAATTGCCGTTCCAGTAAGTTTGTCAACTTCTTCAACAGTATATTCACCATTTTTAACTTGATGAAATAGACTTTGAATGCCAAATGTTCCAATTCTATTTCCAATAAAAGCCGGCGTATCTTTTGCTAGTACAGATGTCTTACCTAAAAATTTTTCTCCGTACTCCATTAAAAAGTCAAGTACATTTTTATCACAATCAGGACCAGGTATAACCTCAAACAAATTCAGATATCTAGGTGGGTTAAAAAAATGTGTTATTGCAAAATTTTTCTTAAAATCCTCAGATCTACCCTCATTCATTAATTTTATAGGAATTCCAGATGTATTAGAGGTTACCAGTGTACCATTAGTTCTGTATTTTTCAACTAAATCGAAAACAGTTTTCTTAATCTCTAATTTTTCTACAACAACTTCAATTATCCAATCAACATCACTTATTTTTTCAATATCATCTTCAAAATTTCCAAGTGTCACCCTTTCAATAAATTTTTTGTTATAAATAGGGGAGGGTTTAGATTTGATACATTTATTAAACATATCATTCACAATTCTATTTTTAACCTCTTTGCTATCAATGGATAAATTCCTGTTTTTTTCTGAATCGCTAAGTTCTTTAGGGCAAATATCAAGTAATAGTACCTCAACGCCGATATTAGCAAAATGACAAGCAATTCCAGAGCCCATTATTCCTGAACCCAAAACAGCTATTTTTGATATCTTTTTATTCATCAATAGATTTCTTTATTTTTTATTATGATATTTATTTTATTCATGACATCAAGAAAAACATCCAAGTCTTTTTTTCCAATTTTTTCATAGACGGCTTTATTGAACTTGTAACCATTCTTTTTTGCTAAATTTCTTAGATCTAAGCCCTGTTGAGTTAGTTCAATTAATACTCCACGTTTGTCATTAGGATTATTGGTTCTGCATATTAGGTTTAAATCTTCCATTGATTTAAGAGTTCTTGAAAGACTGGTGGATTGCATACCCATTTTAGGACCCAAAGAAGTAGATGGAGTCCCTTTACTCGGATCTAGGTTTAATAGAGCTTGTGCATGTGCTAAAGTACCACCGTATTTTTTTGCTTCTTCATTGTGCATTTTAAATACTGATTGCCAAGTGTAGCGTAAAGCGTGTTCAATAAATTTCATCGTACTTATTAAATATACGAAAAAATACTATGCACGCATAGTAAATATTAATTATTTTAACCAATCATATGCATTTATGAATGCATAAATCCATGGCGAAATATCATCAGAATTTTTAGGCTTTGGGTAATATCCCCAGTTCCATGCGAAAGTTGATCTTTCTAGATGAGGCATCATAGCAATATGTCTACCATCTTGGCTAGAGAGGATTGCTGTATCATAATCTGATCCATTAGGATTGGTAGGAAAAGTTGATTTAGAATATTTTCCAACTATATTATATTCTTTCTCTTTGTTTGGAAGTCTAAATCGTCCTTCACCGTGGGCGGACCAAATACCAAGTTCTGTGCCTTTAAAATTCTTAAACATAACTGAGTTGTTGGCGGATATTTTTACACTCGTGAAGATGCATTCAAATTTATTTGAATCATTGAACTCCATTTTTGGTTTAATTTTGTCATCAGGATGTAAAAGGCCTAATTCAATGAACAATTGACATCCATTACAGACCCCTAAGGATAAGGTGTCATTTCTTTCATAAAATCTTTTTAAACTTAACTTTGCTTTCTCATTGTAAAGAAAAGATCCCGCCCAGCCTTTTGCCGATCCAAGTACATCTGAGTTTGAAAAACCGCCAACAGCAACTAAAAATTTTATATCACTTAAATCCTCTTTACC
>CACNQJ010000020.1 GCA_902622575.1 uncultured Bacteroidota bacterium | reverse complement strand
TCCTCCGTCAATAACTTTTAATCTTAGTAGAAATATTCCCTCAGGGATATCACTTTCTAAATTGCCAGTAACAGTGGTCCAATCTTGCCAACCTCCAGTTGATGGAATTTTAATTTCAGATAATATCTCAAATTCTCTAGATGTATTTGCTTCTACTAAAGAGAGAGATACTTTTCCTCCATTTGACTCAGATGCAACTCTAAAGTCAACTGAATATTTTGATGAAGAACTTGTAAAAATTTTATAATCCGCATAATCTCCAGTATGGGTATAACCAATATTTGATCCGCCGCCGTCATCTGTGGTCTCTTCTGTCCCTAAACCAAACATTCTAACATAATCTTCAGCCTCCACTTTACCGGGAAGCACAAATCGAGGATCTAAATCATTTATAATATAAAGATTGGTAAATGAGTTTAACGTTTTATTTGTCGTTGACTTTATAATATCACCTGAATATGAAACTTTAATTTCATCGGAGTATAGTAAATTTCCAGAGAGATTTAATACTAATGTTTTAGGTTTGGCGGAGTCTATGCTTATTGACGATATATTTATATCTTCTCCGTTTACAGTAATATTAAATTTATCAATACTTCCACTAATAGATGATTTTGAAATTTCTTGATTTAAAAAAACTTGGATAGATTTTTCGTCAAACCTAGTTTTTCCATTTATTGAGCTAAATACAGTAGAGGAAATTTCACCAACTTTTTCAAATTGAAGGCTACTAACGTTTACTGGCGTATCGTCATCAAAATGAAGTTTTAAAGAATGATTTCCTTCCTCCATTACAACACCATCAATAGTTGTAGTTATAAATGAAAACCAACTTCCAGATGATTGTGTTGTTAAAATTTGTGAAATATTCTGGTCATTTAACGATAAATATAATTTGGCTCCATTTTGTTCAGATGCGTGTCTTACTCTCACCCTGTAAATTCCAGATGAATTAATTTTTACTGAGTATTTTGTCCATTCACCTTTTTCAACAAAACCAAGATGATATCCATTACTGTTAACATTATCACTATTATCCTCAATATCAACTCCATCATTTCTATATCTCCATCCTCTATTCCATGCAGTAAAAGATCCTGATGATTGATGGTAAGTAGCTATATCATTGTCATAGTAAGCTTCATTATTTTTTCCTAAATCATAGTCAGATAAAAAAACAATACCAGGGATTTGTTGTCTATTTTCAAAAGGCAAAGTGCTATTGGTGTGAGGTTGTCTTAGCAGGGCATCCGAAATACCTTTTCTGTAAAAACAATTTTGAGAAAGTGCATTATCAGCCAACTTCATCATTGCATCATAAGTTTCCTGCTCACTTGGCATATCTCCACCATCTTTCCAGTAATTAAGTATTTTTTGGTAACCTTCATTAACTATTATTCTGTAAGGACTATTTACACTTCCTATTTTTTTCATAGCCCACCAAGCCCAACCAACGTTATTATTCTCAAACAAGCTAACTGCATCAGTATACCATGTATTTGAATTTTCGCCTGATTCACCCATCCATAGAGGCACATTATGCTGTTCTCTTAGTGGAAGAATCCAATTTAGATCATCAGAATTCGTGCTGTTCCAGTACTTATGAAAACTGTAAACCATATTATTATCCCATGGTGGTGTCAGACCAGTAAAATTATTTGCATAATCATTCCCCTCAATGATAATAATATGTTTATCATCAACCTCTCTAATTGCATTTGTAATTCTCACATACAAATCTTTCAAATCTACCCCACCTGGAAGCTCCCAATTAGGTTCATTTAATAAATCATATCCGCCAATCCATTCATTATCTTTATAACGTTCAGCAATTTTTTTCCACAAAGCAACAGTTTTACTTTTATTTTGTTCGCTTTCCCATAAAGACGGTTTATCAGGATCATAATCTGAAATATCAGTATTTCTGCCTTGACCACCTGGTGCAGCATGAAGATCTAAAATAACATACATTTTGTGTGGTTTTGCCCATTCCAGTATATTGTCTATGATATCAAATCCCTCATCTAACCAAGTGTTTTGACCTGATGTTGGTTCTTCTTGAATTGATAAGGTAAATAAATTATAGTGTAGGGGGACTCTAATACTATTAAAGCCCCATGCTGCTAGTGAATCAACATCACGTTTTGTAAAATGATTTTCTCTCCATTTTTTAAAAAACTCTTCAGTTTTTTCTGCTCCCATTAAGTCAGTGAGTTTTTCTTTAATTTCATGCTGAGCACCAATACTCCCATCAGTTTCATGCATCATATAACCTTCAATCAATAACCAGCCACCAGGTGCATAACCCCTCAACAATATCTCATTTCCATTTCCATCAACTATTTTTTTTCCATCTGTCTTTAAATTTTGTGATAGAGAGATCGTAGAAAAAAATAATACTAAAAGTATATGTAAAGACTTATACATTTTATTATAACCCAAATCCGAGTTTATAAAGTAAATTACGTTCATCTGCATTGGCTCCGTCCTCTGCTTTTATTGGCCAAGGATATGGAAGCTTCCCTGATGAGTTGTAATCCCCAAATAAAATATCTGAAACCCCATCACCCTCTGTACCCGGAAGCCATACAGCTGCAAATGCATCCCAATCATTAATGTGGTTAGCAACATTTAAGGGTCTACCTGAAATTAGTAAAACAACAACCTTATATCCTTTATTTTTTAAGTTATTTATAGTTTGAATATCTTCATTTAGTAAGTCAAGATTGTCTTTATCACCAAAAAATTCTGTGTATGGATCTTCTCCAATTACAACAACTGCCAAATCAGATTCACTGTCCTCCAAGTCTGAACCATCTGTTGAATATATAATATTAGTTTCAGTTGCAACAGATTTTTTAATTCCATCTAAAATTGTAGTTCCAACAGTTATATCACCTTGACCTCCTTGCCAATTGATAGTCCAGCCACCACATTGCATACCTAAATTATCAGCACCACGTCCGGCAACAACAAGAGATTTTAAATTTTTTGATAATGGCAGAACATTTTCATTTTTTAAAACAACAATACTTTCTCTCACAGCCTGTCTTGCAATTTCTCTGTGTTTTTTTGAACCTATTATTTCTAATTTTTCATTATCGACAATTGGGCTTTTGAAAATACCATTACTAAACTTAACTTTTAATATTCTTCTGACAGCATCATCAATTCTTTCCAATGAAATTGAGCCGTCCTCAACATTTTCCTTTAACAACCTCATAAACTTTTTGTAAGGTTGTCCTTGTCCTGATACCATGACCATATCTATGCCTGCATTGATGGATGTGGCAATATCGGATTTATAATTACCTGGAATTTCATCAATACCTTGCCAATCTGAAATGACAAAACCTTGAAACCCCATTTCAACTTTTAAAATATCTGTTAATAATTCTTTACTTCCATGACACTTAACTCCATTCCAGCTATTGTACGATGCCATAATTGTTTGAACATTAGCATCAATAGCGGCTTGATACTTTGGCAGTAGTTTCTCTTTTAATTCTTGTTTTGTTAAAATAGTATTACCTCTGTCAACTAAGCCGTTCATGCCTGTACCAAACTCAGTATTTCCATCACCAATAAAATGCTTCGCACATGCAACTATTCTCTTTCCTGTTGCTGTAACTACACTTTGATAACCTTCTACAGCAGATCTTCCTAGTTTTTCTACAATTTTTGGATCACTAGAAAAACCTTCATAGGTTCTACCCCACCTAAAGTCTTCAGGTGATGACAAGCACGGAGAAAAAGTCCAGTCAATTCCAGTTGCAGCAACTTCTAACGATGTAGCTTTTGAAACCTCGAATATTAACTCTGGATTATTTGTTGCACCTAAACCGATATTCTGAGGAAAAATGGTTGCACCATAAACATTATTATGACCGTGAACTGCATCAATCCCATAGATAAGTGGAATACCCAATCTATTTTTCAAAGTTTCTGATTGATACTTATTGTACATATCTAACCATGCTTGTGGTTCATTTACACTTGGGTGAGATCCTCCACCGCTTAGCAATGAGCCAATTGAATAAGTAGACAGATCAGTAATTGTATCTAAAAATCTTTGGTCAATTTGTGTCATCTGACCCACTTTTTCATCTAGTGTCATCTTTTCAATCAAATCATCTACTTTTTTATTAAGCTGACTTTCAGATAAGTTATTAGATGTCTGACAAGAAATAAAAATTGATAGTAAAATAATTTGAAATATGTTATTTTTTATTATTCTCATTTTATAAATTTTAAATTATTGATAAACCCTGACATAGTCAACTTCCATGATGTCTGAAATGAATTCAGAGGGCACAGAGCCTCCAAATGTTCCACCCATCGCTACATTAACTATTACAAAAAAATCCCAATTAAATGGTAAAGCGCATGTATTAGCGACAATATGAAATGGTTTATCGTCGACTAAAAATGTAATACCTTTTTCAGTCCAAACTACAGAATAAATATGAAATTCAGTGGAAACATCGCTATACTCATATGTCTCTCCACCATCACCGCTACCGTAATTATCAGGGTGATGAACTGTTCCTTGAATCTTATTTAATCTATTACCAGCATGCTCCATTATATCAATTTCACCACATTTAGGCCAATCAATTTGATCATAATTGGATCCTAAGAGCCATAATGCTGGCCATGTACCTTTTTTCCCTGGTAATTTTGCTCTTATGTCTACTCTGCCATATGTAAAGTCAAACTTTCTATTTGTTTTGACTCTTCCCGAGGTGAAGTTTTTTCCACCATAGGCCTCCCTTTTTGCAATTATTTTCAATACACCATCGCCAACAATGACATTATCAAGTCTATCTGTCGTAGCCTGTAACTCCTGATTATACCATTGATTTCTAACCTCATAAACCCATTTTTCTGAGTCCAATTTACCATCGTAGCTAAATTCATCCGACCATACTAAATTCTTATAAATATCTTTCGATGGAGAAGAACTTACTTGTTGATCTGTTAACCACACATACCAAGCTCTATTTTGATTATCCACTGATCTAATCAAGATATTATTTGAATCATAACACTCTATAGTAAATTCGTGCTCACCAACATAAAAACCTATAAAACCATTACCATTAATCTTCAATTCATTGTTATCATTATTTTTATTTACAGTGAAAGTGGTTTGATAATTATTTAAACTATATTTTTCAATTTCATTAGCAGGATTAACAGGCTGATTTGTATTTCCAAATTTTTGATTTAAATAGTTTGCTATTCCATAAACATCTCCATTTGTTTTGTGAATAAAGGTTCCGTCATTTTTGAAGGTATACTCGTCATCATAAAAACCTGTATTGTTTTTTGAGAAAGAAGGGGCCTCCCACCAAGTACTATATTTAAAAGAGCTATCACCATTTCCAAAGTGTGCATCAAAAGAAGCATTAACTCTCCAGGTTTTTTCATTAGATCCTGTTAGAATGGACATAATATCTTCATCAGATTGAGCTTCAACATAAACTGTTATAGATTTAGCTGAGCTGATATAATGTCCAGTGGATGAATAGGCAAGAACATTTACAGTATAAGACTTAGTTCCAAAATCAGAGTAAGTAAATTCAACAGATCCACTTGATGAATCTTTAACATCACCTGTTCCAAACCTAAAACTATAATTAATTGCATTTGATGCTGAGGCAGTAAACTTAACTAGTCCTGATCCATCACCATATGGTTTTTCGTTATTAACACCTTCTAATTCAATTTTGAATTCTAGGTTAGTTGGTATAATTTGTTGGTTTTGATTATCTCCTGACCCATCATCATCGACAGCATTCTCACCAGAACATGAAAAAAATAGAATTAATATTAATAAAAGTTTATACACATTTAAATTTAAGAAAGAGTTTGGGAGGATTCAAAAAATCTTCCCAAACTCTTATCAAACAAAAACAAAAAACCAGTCTCTATTATTAGTTGTCGTTAGTAATAATCCAAAACCATCCTAAACCCCCGGAGCCAACTGTTCTTAAAATCATCCTATTTGACGATCTAGCTAAAATGACATAATCATGAGAACCCACATAAAATCCCATAAATCCGACACCAGAAAAATTTATAGTTTCAACTCCGCCAGGTGCTGATATTGACCAATTGCTATCAAAACTATCATATGGGTAATTAGTAAATTCATTATCACTATTTCTAGTTTGACCACGATCTCCCCCTAAGTCTGCTTCCATAGGATCAGCCTTACCAAAAATTTCCCCATCAGGACCAACATCAAAACTAAATTTTCCATCAGCATGGAAAGTGTATCTATCATCATACATCCCTGTTGAGGCCTTATCATAAGGATTTGCCCCCCACCACCAAGGCTCTGGTGCATCATTTGGACCAACCCCCATGTGTCTCCACTCCTCAGCTTTAACTCTCCATTTTCCAGTGGTCAGTGCATTCACAAGTTCCTCAGGTGGACTGTAAGTCACAAGAACATCAACACTAACTGCTTGGCTAGATGTAGTTCCACCCTTTCCGATAGCAACAATAGTCACAGTATAAGTATTCAAACCTAATTTAGAAAAGGTCATTTCTACATTTCCATCTGGACTTAACATCTCGGTACCATCGTGAACAAATTTATATGTAATGGCATTATCAGCAGAGCCAGAAAAGTTAACCACTCCAGATCCGTCTCCATTCGGATTATCAGTATCTTTCCCAACAACAGTAGCTGAGATTTGAACATTTGTAGGTGCTATTATATCACCAAAAGAGTATTCATCTTCCTCTGCAAAGCTGTCGATCTCGCAGCCAACAAAAACAAAAATTGTAAATGATGCTAAAAAGATTTTAAAAAGTGTATCAAATTTTTTCATAATTATTAATTTAAAATTTTATCTGTGAATAAATAGATTATCGACATAAGCTGTTACTTGATCATTATTATTCTCGCCATTGAATTGTAATAATAATCTACTAAAAGCAGTTTGATCTTTTTGATCTGAGAAGTCAAACTCAAGGTATTGCCATTTGTCTAACTCAATAGCTTTTTCCTTAGTAACCTGACCTTCCCATGGTCTCTCTTTGGATCCATCCTGCAATTTAACCCAAAGTTTATTGTCTTGGCTTCCAGTAATTGAACTTGATGGAACATATATATCAACTGAAACTTTATTGGCATTTGATAAATCAAATTTTACAGTTTTTGCGGCATCTAAATCAAATCTTACATTGGCATATTGACCTCCTGTATCTTCATATTTCATGACTTTATTTG
>CACNQJ010000019.1 GCA_902622575.1 uncultured Bacteroidota bacterium | reverse complement strand
TTTCTCTGGCTTTAACCTCACCAGTTTGGATTTTGTCGAACAAATATGATTTGTTGAACCATATGGTCCTGTATTCATCTATATTTAGGTTTAGATGAAAATCATTTTTTATTAAACTTAAATTATTGTTTTCTGTGATTAAACCTATTTTATGAAATTCTATGCTGGATTTTTTTAAATGACTTTCAATTTCTCTATTAGCTTGAAATATTATACCATGATTTTCAGCAAATAATAATTTAGTTACATCTTCTTCATTAATACTTGATAAGTCAATTTCTAATCCAATACCATCACTAACAAAACACATTTCTAATAAACATGTGATCATCCCTCCAGAGCTAATATCGTGTCCAGAGTAAACAAGTTCATTTCTAATACAGCTCTGCATTGTATTAAAAATATTTTTAAACATATCAGTGGATTTTATATCATTGCATTTTTCTCCAATTTTATTGTTGGCTTGAAACAAGGAAGAACCACCTAAATAATAATTACAAGAGGACATGTTGATGTAATATAAGCTTGCGTCATTAGGTTTAAGATAGGGCTCAATAGCTTTTCTAAAATCATCTGTATGGGCGGTTGCAGAAATGATAACAGTGCCTGGTGCAACAACTTCCATTTCTGAATACTTTTGTTTCATAGACATTGAATCTTTTCCAGTTGGCACATTAATGCCCAAGTCAATGCAAAAATCTGAGCATGCCTTAACAGCATCAAATAACCTTGAGTTTTCACCATCATTATTGGCTGGCCACATCCAATTGGCCGAAAGAGAAACAGACCTTAAACCATCTTTCAAAGGGGTCCACAGTATATTTGTCAAGGCTTCACCGATAGAATTCCTAGATCCAGCTTCTACATCTATTAGACTTGTAAGAGGAGAGTGTCCAATGGATGTTGCAACTCCATTAAAAGAATTGAAATCTAGAGCCATTATTCCGCAGTTGTTTAATGGAAGTTGGAGTGGACCTGTGCATTGTTGTAATGCAACTTTTCCCGTAACGCACCTGTCAACTTTAT
The DNA here is from genome assembly GCA_902622575.1 of uncultured Bacteroidota bacterium. GTDB lineage: Bacteria > Bacteroidota > Bacteroidia > Flavobacteriales > Flavobacteriaceae > Eutrophosalina. The sequence continues at coordinate 7,226 of CACNQJ010000019.1, read as the reverse complement.
TGGTTAGCCAATCCTTACATGCAACAGATTCAAGATTTAATATTTTGGTAATATTTTTTATAACCTCTGACTTATCATAGATAAGGTCTGAATATAAAATATTCTTTTTTTGATCTCTTAGAATAGTTTTAGGGGAATTTCCAAAAAAATCTGAAAGACTAAGGTCAATTACTTTACTATTATCACTTTCCGAAACAACTAAAAATCGTGAATTATTTTTCACTTTTCCAACCACATAGATTGGAGCATTTTCACGGTTACATATTTTTTTAAGTTTTTCCAAATCATTGGGATCAATAACTAGACCCATTCTTTCTTGAGATTCATTACCAATTATTTCTTTAGCTGAAAGAGTTTTGTCACCGATTGGTAGGTCATCAATATTTACAACACCTCCACACTCCTCAACAAGCTCAGAGATACAATTTAAGTGGCCACCTGCCCCGTGATCATGTATTGATTTTATAAAGTTATGCTCTGATTCTACAACTGCTCTTATTGCATTTGAAACTCTTTTTTGCATTTCAGGATTTGATCTTTGAACTGCATTTAATTCAATTCCAGAGCTATAGTTTCCAGTTTCTGTAGAGGAAACTGCTGCACCACCCATTCCAATTCTGTAATTATCACCGCCCAAAACAACTATGAGATCTCCATCATGTATTTTTTTCTTTTTGGAGTCTTTAAGTTTTGCAAATCCAACTCCTCCAGCCAGCATTATAACTTTATCAAATCCAAGTAATTTATTTTTCTCTTGGTGTTCAAATGTCATCAATGACCCAGAAATTAATGGTTGTCCAAATTTATTTCCAAAATCTGAGGCACCATTAGATGCCTTTATCAATATTTCTGTTGGATTTTGATACAACCATTTCCTCTGTTTAAATCCAATTTCTAAATTTTTGAATCGTGGATATGGTGTCATATAAACAGCAGTTCCTGCCAATGGTAACGATCCCTGGCCACCAGCAAGTCTATCCCTTATTTCACCACCCGATCCTGTGGCTGCACCACTGAATGGTTCTACGGTGGTAGGAAAATTATGTGTCTCAGCTTTTAAAGATATTACAGAACTAAATGTAGATTCTTTATATGATGATGGAATATGTCCATATTCAGGTGCAAACTGTTTGATTATAGGTCCTTTGATAAAGGCAACATTATCTTTGTAAGCAGATACGACATAATTTAAATTTTCTCTAGTTGTCTTTTTAATTAATTGAAAAAGGGATGAATCCATTTCTTTATCATCTATAAAAAATCTACCATTGAAAATTTTGTGTCTACAGTGCTCTGAATTTACTTGTGAAAATCCAAAAACCTCAGAGTCTGTTAATTTTCTGTTTATTTTGACTGACAAATTTTCTAAATAAACAATTTCATCATCACTTAAGGCTAGCCCCTCAATTTTGTTGTACTCTGCAATGTCATTTATTTCTAAAATTTTTTCTGGTTTTAAATCTACATGGAAAATGTCTTGATTCAATTCATCATAAAGCTGACTAGTCATTTTATCGAAATCTTTGCAATTAGCATAAGGAACAAACAGCTCGATTCTCTTGACACCATTCACACCCATATTTTCAACAATTTCAACTGCATTAGTTGACCATGGAGTAATCATGGTTTTTGTTGGGCCAACATATTTTTCTTGAATCTTTTTTGTATCTAAGTAGTCTGAATCTGAGAAAACCCAACTGAGTTTTTTGATTTCATCAGCTTTTAATTTATTAGTTGTTAGGACTGCATAAATTTCACTTTTTTTTGATTTAAAAAATGCTAACATGAATATTATCAAATTTATACCAAAAAACTATTTATGTAAATTATAATTAGTAGAGTTTTTTTAACCTTTTAAATAATTTATCAACAAAATTATTTAGCTAAATGATTGAAGCTGTATTAATTTTTTATAAAAACTATTATTTTTCAATAGTTGTTCATGTGTTCCCTCCTCAACAATTTCACCCTTATCTAAAACAATAATTTTATCTGCATTTTGTATTGTTGATAATCTGTGAGCAATAACTATGGATGTTTTATCTACCATTAATTTATCAATAGCATTTTGAACTAGTTTTTCAGATTTGGAATCTAATGATGATGTAGCTTCATCTAATATTAAAATAGGGCAATTTGAATAAACGGCCCTAGCTATTGCTATTCTTTGTTTTTGTCCACCAGATAAATTAGAACCATTATCACCAACATTGTAATTCAACTTTTCGGGAAATTCTTCAATAAACTCTTGAGCATTGGCAATATCAATAGAATCTTTCAACCTGCTATAGTTGTTTTCATCAGAATCACCTAGAACAATATTTTCTTTTATTGATGAGTTAAAAAGAATTGATTCTTGACTTACTATGCCAATTAAGGAACGAATATTAGACCTCGACAAATCTTTTATATCAAAATCATCTATTAATATGTTTCCTGAAATTTTGTCATAAAATCTTGGTATTAGATTAACTAAAGTTGTTTTTCCACTTCCAGAGGCACCAACAATTGCAACCATATCCCCTTTATTGACATCGAAAGAAATATTTTTTAATATTTTATTTTGATCATATTTAAATGAAACATTATTGAAGGATATTTGACTCTTAAATGAGACTAATTTATTCTTTTTTGAGTCATTCAAATACTCACTTTCTAGGTCAATAACATCGAAAACTCTTTCAGCAGCAGCATTACCTTTTTTTAGCGAGTAAAAAGCTTTACTTATGGATTTTGCAGGTGTTAATACACCATAAGCAAGTCCCATGTACGTAATAAATGCAGCTGGTTTTAATTCATTTTCAATTAGAACTAATTTTCCGCCATACCAAAGTAATACACCAATAACTAGAATGCCTAAAAATTCACTTAAAGGGGCTGCAATATTTTGTCTATTAATTAGTTTATTGGAAAAATTTAAAAATCGTGAATTTGTGGTTTCAAATTTTGATTTGAAGAATTTTTCAGCTAAAAAACTCTTAATAATTTTAATTCCATTAATTGTTTCTTCCGTAATTGATGTTAACTCAGCCTGTTCTCTTTGTACTAATAATGACTTTCTTTTTAAGGTTTTTCCAATGAATGAAATTATAAAGCCAGAGATTGGGATGAATAAAATAACAAATATTGTTAGTTTATAACTGATTATAAACATTGCCCCGAGAGTAAAAATTATCGTAAGGGGATCACGGATGAAAATTTCAATTATTGACAAAAATGAGTTTTGAACTTCATTAACATCAGAAGACATTCTAGAAATTAAATCACCTTTCTTGTTTTTAGAAAAATAGTCTAATGGAAGAACAACGATTTTTTCATAGATATTTTTTTTCAAATCCTTGATTACCCCATTTCTAATTAGTGTAGAAAAGAATAATGCAAAATAATTTGAAATATTTTTCAAAAAAAACAAAACAATTACAATTCCTACTACAAATAAAATTGCTTTTTGCTCATCACTCGATGCAAAATTTGCAACCTGATAGTTTAGCCAATTCTCAACAAAGTTTCCTAAGTTATTTGATAATTCAATTGATGGTTTTTCCATAGTGCTATTAGTACCATTAAATAAAACCTCAAGCATTGGCATCAATGACAAAAAAGCTACAGCACTAAAAAATGCGTAAAGAACACTAAAAAAAATATTTAATAAGAAATACTTTCTATAATAAAATACATATTTGAGAACACGCTTAAAATACATCTATACAAACTTTTTAATCAATAAGTTAATTTTTTTATTTAAATATTTATGCTTGGTAAAAAAATCTTCTTTAGATTTCAATGTTGTATTAACACTGAAATAAAATTTAATTTTTGGCTCTGTGCCACTTGGCCTTACTGCAACTCTTGTTCCATCAGAGGATTCAAAAATCATCAAATTTGATTTTGGGAGATCAATTTTGGATAATTTTCCAGTCCTGATGTTCTTAACTAAAGATTTATCATAGTCATATATTAATACAATATCACTTTTATTCAGATTGGATGGTGGATTTTCTCTTAGCCCATTTATTTTGTCATTAATTTTCATTTTTCCTTTAATGCCTTTTTCTGTTTTTGTAATAAGTTTTTCCATGTAAAAACCGTACTTCATATAGCAATCAACAAGCCTGTCAAAAAAAGATGAGCCGCTATTTTTTAATTCATTACATATTTCAGCAATAATTAAACCTGATGTTATAGCATCTTTATCACGTACAAAATCACCTGATAGGAATCCAAAACTTTCTTCACCACCACATATGAAGTTTAAATCTTCAAAATCTTCAATCATTTTACCTATCCATTTAAAACCTGTGAGTGAAAGCATTATTTTGACATTATTTTTTTCAGCAATTTTACTCATCATTGGTGTTGAAACTACAGTCGAGGCTATAAATGCATTATCCAATTTACCTTTATAATTAGATATCAAATAATCTGTCATAACCACCATTGTTTGATTACCATTTATATGTTCAAAATCATTATTAAAATTTTTTACAGCTATACCAAATCTGTCTGCATCAGGATCAGTTCCTATCACTAAATCAGAATTATTTTTTTTAGCAATTTCTATAGCTTCTGACAATGATTTTGGATCTTCAGGGTTGGAAGAATTTACATTCGTAAAATTTCCATCCGGATCCATTTGGTTTACAACAAATTTCAAATCTTTATAGTCAGATTTTTTAAGAATTTTAGGTAAAAGTTTATATGATGTACCATGCAATGGAGTAAAAACAATTCTCAAGTTCTTAGAGTTCGTTTTTTTTGAAATTGATTCAGTAAATGAAAGGGATTTTTTTAAAAAAATTTCATCAATCCTTCCATCTAATAATTGTATAAGATTAGAATTCCTATCAAATTTTATATCAGAATATTTAATATTTTCAATTTCCAACATTAATTTCTTATCAATAGGTGGTACAATCTGTCCTCCATCTTCCCAATAAACTTTGTAACCATTGTACTCTGGGGGGTTATGTGAAGCCGTCAAAACTATACCGCAATTGCAATTAAGCTCTCTTACTGCGAAAGAAATTAGAGGAGTGGGTCTTAGTGAATCAAACTTGTAAATTTTTATACCATTAGCAGAAAAAATATCACATACAATCTCTTGTAATTCTATTCCATTATTTCTACAGTCGTGTCCGATTACAACTGAAATTTCCTTGTTGTTATGTGTAGATTTTAAAAAATTACATATGCCTTGAGTTGTCTTACCAAATGTATATTTGTTAACTCTATTAGGCCCAACACCCATAATTCCCCTCATTCCACCAGTACCAAATTCAAGGTTCCTGTAAAAAGAGTCTTGAAAATCATCAGGGTTATTTAGTTTTAGACTTTTTACTTTAGAGATTGTATTATCATCAAAAATATTTGAACACCATTCATCAAAGTTTTTCGACACCGAATTCATTATTTATCACCCCCTATCTCTTCTACTATCATATAATTATCTTTTCTTTTTCTCGTTCTGAGTATTAATTCGCCCAAAAACCCGGCTAAAAAAAACTGCAAACCAATAATCATCGTTGCCAAGGCAATAAAGAATTCAGGCCTCTGGGTAATTAATCTTCCAGACTGGTTTATAAATAACTTATCAATTCCTAAATAAATTGAAAAAATAAAGGCTACAAATAAAATTGAAGTTCCAAATAAGCCAAAAAAATGCATTGGTCTTTTGCCGAATCTTTGAATGAATGATAATGTTAATAAATCCAAAAAACCTTTCATAAATCTGTCAGCACCATATTTTGTTTTTCCATATTTTCTGGGATGGTGTTGTACAACTTTCTCAGTTATTTTATTGAAACCACAATTTTTTGCTAAGACAGGTATATATCTATGCATTCCATCAGTCAATTCTATTTGTTTTATAACCGAGCTTTTGTAGGCTTTAATTCCACAATTAAAATCATTTAATTTAATTCCTGAAGCTTTTCTCGCTGCCCAATTGAATAATTTTGATGGAATATTTTTAAAAATAATAGAGTCATATCTCTTTTTTTTCCATCCTGAAACAATATCATAATTATTTTTATCGACCATTTTGTACAAACTTAAAATTTCATTTGGATCATCTTGGAGGTCAGCATCCATGGTAATTACAATCTTTCCAATACATTTTTTAAAACCAGCCGAAAGAGCCATCGATTTACCATAGTTTCTTTGAAATCTACAAGCATAGATTTTTGGATTTTTTTGTGAGATTTTATTAAGAGTTTTCCATGAATTATCTATACTCCCATCATCCACATATATTAATTCATATTTAATATTAGTTTTATGCAAAACACTAATGATCGATTTATTCAGTTCATCAAGTGACTCACTTTCATTGTAAAGTGGGATTACTAGAGATAAATCCATGATTTTACTCAGACCTTTTTATAACTATTCCAATAACAAGACTCAAAATAAAGCCAAAGAATAGTGAAAAAGCAATTGCAATTGGATATACACCCCAGCTTAACCAATCAACAAATGGTTTAAAATCTTCGAATGAAACACTGCCCATAGCTTCTGGGTCTTGTTCTTTAGCTGCTTTGTAAGCAATTTCTGCTGCAGTATCCCAAAAAGTTGGTTCTAACACATTAAAAAGAAGGGCTGTCCAAGCTAAAGTAACCAACGTATAAACTAAAGCTATTCCTACACCAGTTTTAAGAGTTTGATTGAGTGAAATAAGTCCTGAGTTACTCTTCTTAACTGCAAGATTACCTGCTAAAATACCAACAAATAGGATTAAAATTGAAACCAAAGTTGTAACTCCATCATTTTCATAATGTATTTTCATAATAAAACGCATTATTTCGAATGCTACAGCTACACCACCAGTTAGTAGTCCGTATTGGTAAATTAATTTTTTTTGATTTGAATTACCCATAATATTTGTAAATGTAATTAGAAATTATCTATTCTAAATATTCATTGCATAATAATAAAAAAAAACTAAATTTGCACCCACTATTTTAATCAATGAAAAAAGGTATACATCCAGAAAATTATAGACTTGTTGCATTTAAAGACATGTCAAATAACGACGTTTTTATTACTAAGTCTGCAGTTGATACTAAAGATACAATTAACGTTGATGGTGTTGATTACCCATTAGTTAAGCTAGAAATATCCCGTACCTCACACCCTTACTACACAGGAAAAACTAAATTAGTAGATACCGCTGGACGAATAGATAAATTCAAAAATAGGTATGCAGGTCTTTCATTGAACAAAAAAAC
>CACNQJ010000018.1 GCA_902622575.1 uncultured Bacteroidota bacterium | reverse complement strand
TTTCGTCAGGATATTCCATAATTTCAAATGACTGATCGTCAATCACTGGAGCTTTGTTTTCAATAATATTAATTGCAACAATAGCCTCAGCCGAAGCAACACCATCACTAACTTTAACTTGTAAATCAAACCTAGTATTAAGATCATACTTAATTTTAGAATTATCTTTAACGAGTAGAAGACCGGATGAACTATCTAGTTCAAATACATCACTTAAGTTTTTCAAAGTCAGTGTTAATTCATCAGATTCATCTTGATCTTTTGCAACAATAGTACCGACCTCTTCTCCATTTGCTGGATATTCAACTAAATCAAGCGACTTTGTTTCAATTTCGGGTGTCTTATTTTGCTGGATTTGATCTGCTGTGACCGTTATTTTGGTTTCATCAGAGAATTTTGAGCCTGAATATGAAGCATCAATAGCTTGTACAGCCCAATAATATGTTCCTGGTTTAAGACTAACTTTCCATTTCAAATTATGCTCAGCATTACCTTTTTCTGGGACTTTTCTTTTACCTGATTTATTAGAACCTGATGACATAATATTATCTGATCCTGGTGAAGTTCCAATTCTCAGTGAGTATGTTAACCCAGCTTGAGAAGTCCAATCATCTGTTGATGAATTCCATGAGAACTCGACTGAAACATTACCATCAACCGTTTGTACATCATCAAGAATTATTGCTTCATTTACTTGTGGTTTTGTTGGTGGTCTGTTAACCTTGAATTTTGAACTTGATGATTGAGTACTTATTGGTTGATTTGTTGGAGATCTGGACACCATCACATCATCCTCATATTCTTCAGCACCAAAAATAAAATTAGCAGAATCATTTCTTACATTTAGGTATCCTCTAAAAATATGTTCATTTTCATTATTCTTATTTGTACCTGAAAGGATAAAATCTAAATCATTATCACCATCAATATCTCCAAATTCAACTTCAGCATCAATAATATCACTAACATCAAAAGAACTTATACGGTAATCAGTTCCATTTGGTACGTATTCTCTTAATTCGGTAATCTTTCCTTTTCCTGTTTGAACTCCTGAATAGAGTAGGTCTGCATATCCATCGCCATCAAAATCTCCCAAATCAATTTTACCATCTCTCATACCAGGAAGATCTATATTTAATCTGGGCCAGTCTGTATTATCTTCATTCAATTTATTGACATAAATTTCAAAAATGTCACCAGTTTTACCTGTTCCTGAAATAACAATATCTAAATCTCCATCACCATCAAAATCAATTAAATCCATTGTACCGTCTCTAGTTGCAGCAAATTCATGATCCGTTTTTTCTAATGTATGTTCACCACCTAAGACTGTAGTATTCATATATAAATAAGACTTTAAGCCATTATCCTCATCATATCCTGTGATTACAAAGTCTATATCCTGATCATTATCAACATCTCCTAAATCAAAGGAAGCATCTTTCAGACTTTCAATTTGATCTGTCAAATCAATTTTAGAAAACTGATTATTATCACCATATTCATAAACATAAAACTTAGGTTTTCCGGATGTTGGATTGCTACTAGTTAAACCAACAACTACAACTTCAGACTGACCATCATTATTTAAATCGATGATTTTACCTTTTGCTTTGAATAAACCAGAATCAATATTAGTGTCCTGGTATCCAGATACAATAGTATCGGACACTTGAGCAATAAACATTCTTAGATTACTGTTATTATTACCTGCAAACCTGTTGATTAAAACATCTGAATATCCATCACCATTTATATCACCAATCTCAGCATCACTGACATTATATAAATTACCTATCCCAGAGCTATTATCTCTTTGCATTCGCTTACCATCAAATTTATATACTTGCAAGCCTTGCCAGTCTTCTTGAGATCCATAAATTAAATCTAAATCATTGTCATTATCTAAATCTCCAAGTTTTATTACAGGATTTTTAATACCATTGATGGTTTTATCAACAATACCGCCCTGATTTAATATTTTCCATTCATAAGTTAAAGTATAAAACTCTTCAGTTGAGAAAGCACCACCTTTAAGTCCATCATCTATTGATTGTACCGAAACATAATAATTATTTGGATATAGATCGGTTTCAAATGAATTTTTATAGAAAGGTGCAGCTTGTGAGATTAGTCGTTGCCCAGTTGATAAATCGCTTAAGGTATTAGATAATTCTGTCCCGCCAGGCGTTGTACCTAGTTTTATGTTGTATCCGAGATCAGAGCTAAAATCATCATTTGGAGCAGTCCATGAAAATTTTACTTTTCCAAAACCTAAGTCCTCAATACTAATACTTGGAATTGATTTTGGAGGGGTATTAATTTTGTTTTCTGCATGAACTTCATATAAAATTGTTTTTGTACCATCTGTGTCTGTTCCAGTGATAAAAATATCTAAATCTCCATCAGTATCGTAATCAACAAAATCTGCAGTTGATTCTCTCAGTCCGGTAAAATTATAATCCGAAAGATTATAAACTACAGGATGAGCGTTTTGGTATGTATTATTGTCAGGAGCCCCGGTATACAGCTTTGTCACTGGTGTTCCAGATTTATCTTCACCAGTAAACAAGAAATCTTTATAGCCGTCATTGTTAAAGTCTGCTACAGCAATATCTCCATTTTCTAACTCGACTTGCGGAGTGATAGCACCATCATAGCTGCGAGTTACTAAGTTATTATTTTGATCTCTTCCAGTTGTAACAAAAGTAGTTCTATCACCAACATTATATATACCAATTGCAGAATTTTTCAACCTCCACTGGTCATTATTCCACCAATTGTTGTTATTATTTTGCTGTGGGATATATGTATTCATATACCTCCCATTAATAACATTACCTTGCTTATTCTCACCAGAAAAAACGATATCATTATCAGCATCGCCATCAATATCAACAATTTCTAGCCAACCATTTATGAACCCTTCTCTATTGAAATCATTTTCTTTGACAAACAAATCTTCTCCATCTTTCCTATAATATATATCAAATACATAGTTTTCGTTATCTTGATCATCAATCTCAATTCCAGCAATAGCCAAGTCAATATCACCATCATTATCTAGATCACCCCATGACATTTTTGTTGCAAATAACTGAGGTAATCCGTAATCATTTGTAGACTCAAAGGTTTTAGCTTCATTTTTACTTATATAAACTTTGGTCTGAGGGCTGCCTTTATAGCCAGAAACAACTAAATCTAGATAACCATCTTTATTCAAATCAACCCAACTTAAATCACCATCATAAAGTCTTGTAAAACTTTGGTTGGTATTGACAAACGTACCCTCTCTGTTCTCGTAAATCGCTGTAACATTACCATCAGAACTTCTTCCCATAATTGCTAAATCTTTATCACCGTCTCTATCGTAATCACCCCACGAAACAGCACCTAGTGAAAGATTTGGGAAAGGACTCTCTTTTTTAGTAAATAGTAAACCATTATTTTTTATGGTTACAGTAGTCGGATCAGATGAGCTTAAATCTGCATTAATTGCATTTGGAGTCAATATAATCGTTTCATCATCTTCACTGTCAGATGGATACTCCTCCAAAGCATTAATCTGCACAGTAGAGCTTGAAGAACCTGCTGGAATAACTATTTGAGGAGCAAGCTGAATTTTATGAATTCTATATTTTTCATAAGTCTGTATGTTACCAACTGAACCATAAGACACAACTTCTATGTCGGCAAAGTAAAGGTTACCATATGAATCGATATCAATCCCATAAGGAAATCTCAACTCACCAGGTAAAGAGCCTTTTGAATAATTATTATTGTGTTGGTTTTCCCAACGATTTAATTTTCCAGCAATAAGTTCAGGAACAGATGTAATTGTATCGGTTGATTTTGCTTTTGACCATTTAACAATTCGATGATTTTCTCTATCAGCAACATACACATTTTTGTGCGTATCGAACGCAAAATCTGAGGGATGCCATGATAGTTGATTTAAGTTAGATCCCGTGTTACATTTTTGACCAGCATAGATATATCCTTCTTCTGCTCCTTCTAACCATTTAACAACCCGACCATATTTTTCTAAAACGTATAAACTCTTTTTATCATCAACATAAACTTTAAGAGGTTCATACGATTGCGATAGGTTATTACATACATCATTTGCTCCATTTCCTCCAGCAACTGTTGTACCAGCTGTAGAATTAGGTTCCCATTTTTGAACCCTATTATTATTCGTATCTGCAACATATATATTACCAGAGGAATCAACATATACACCTCTAGGATAGTTTAGTTGATTAGCATTATTACCCTGTCCGTTACCACCTGCAACTACTGTTCCAATTGTGGAGCCTGGAGCATATTTTTTAACAGTATGATCATATGTGTGAACGATGTAAATATTTTTATTTTCATCAATGAAAATATCATTTGAATAATGTGACAATGTTTGAACAACTGTTGCATCGGCAGCACCTTTTTCAAGTTTATAAAGCTCATTTGGGTATGGGTATTGATCCCAACCAATCGTATATACAGAGCCGTCAACATCAACTTCCAAGTCATGACCTCCACCACCCTTTGCTCGTCCAATATTTCTGTAAGTAAATTGGTTAGTATTTGTATCATACTCATCTTCATCAATTACTCTTATTTGGTCAGTCTCATACTCAATAGAATAATCCAATTCAAATTCTGCTGTACCAGAGGTTTGATATTCAATAAATATGTCTTTTGAATGTTTTTGGTCAATATTTGCAGTAATTATTACACTTTCATGTTCAGCAATTAAATCCTTATCAGAACTAATACTTGTAACAGTTGGATTGTCATCACTAATTAAGTTTAACGTAACATCTGTAACATCCGTTGTTGCATTAACCAATGTTCCCATCGTAATTATAATCGTCTCTTTCTCCTCAACATCTGTGTCATCCTTGCCATTTGTAGATATGGTAATTGATCCTGATGATTTACCAGCTGATATTGTAATTGGACTATCAGATATCGTATACTCTGTATCCTTAGTTGCTGTTCCAGAAACAGTGAATGGAATCGATACATCCTTACCGGACACCTTTGATACTGTGGCAATTAATGTAACATCTGTAGATGAGTTCTCTTCTATATCATCAGAGCTAAATGCAAAACTTACTGTTGGCGGATCATCATCATCCGTGATTGTTATTGTAATGGGATCAGTATTCGTATTTGTTGCATTTACTGGCGTCTGTGGTGTTAAAATGAGTGTTTCATCATCCTCGTCAGAACTATCAGAAACAGCTGTGATTGTTAATGTACCACTAGTCTCTCCAGCCTCAACTACTATCTCAGGTGACATTTGTTTTTTCTGTACTCTATTATTTCTATCATCTGTAGCATAAATATTACCAGATGAATCAAGGGCTACATCCATTGGATACCAAAGCTGATTATACAAGCTTCCAGCCCCGTTACCTCCCATAACAAGTTGACCAGAATTTGATCCAGGGGCCCATTTTACAATTCTATGTTGCTGTGTATCTGCAACATACACCGTACCATTTGGCGTAACATGAAGTCCGTGAGCTTCAGTTAATTTGTTAAGCTCATTGTTTCCTGCATGACCATTGCCTCCAGCAACAGTTGTTATGTTTTTAGTTTCAATATTATATTTTTGCACTCTTTTATTCCCATAATCCATAACATAAATATCACCTGAGGAGTCAGTACCCATAGCAACTGGATATGATAATTGATTATTCGCACTCCCAGTTGATTGTCCGCCCCATACAACTTTTCCTTCAGTTGAATTTGGAGCCCATTTCATAACTCTGTGGTTATTTCTATCTGCGATAAAAATATTTTCATTTGCATCAACAACTATTCCCCATGGATTATTTAATTGATTTAAATTACTACCAGCTCCATTTCCTCCTGCAACAATCACTCCTTCAGTTGCACTAGGAGCCCATTTCATAACTCTGTGGTTCTCACGATCTGTTACATATATATTCTTATTATCATCGACATATACATCATTTGGATATACGATTTGGTTGTTATTTGAACCCCATCCATTTCCGCCGGCTACAACTACACCCTTGTTGGTTTCAGGATTCCATCTCACAACTCGCTGGTTATAGAAATCAGCAATGTAAACCTTATCATCCTTATCTATAAATAATCCACCTTTTCCACTAAAACCATCTAAAGAGCCAGTTGATTCACCGGTTCCAGCGTATGTACTTGTTACATTGGACGTAAAAATAGAAGTGTAATCATCATAATCAGCTGTTCCAGTTTGTTTAAAGGGAATCGTTGTATCATAGGATGTAGCAGCTGAAATGGTTGCAGTTAAAATTGAAACACCACTATTTTCTTCAATTAAATCCTTATCAGCAGATATTCCAGTTATATTAGGTTTGTCATCACTTGTTAGATATAGCGTCATATCGCTGACTGTAGTAGTCGCATTTTCAAGTGTTCCAAAGGAAACTACTATTGTTTCTTTGATTTCAACATCTGTATCATCCAGACCATTTGTTGAAATTACAATTGAGGCAAATGATTGACCAGCCGTTATAATTAAAGGGCTATCAGAAATTGTATACTCCGTATCCTTAGTAGCTGTTCCCGATAAAGCAAACGGAATAGAGACATTTTTTCCAGAAACCTTTGAAAGTGTAGCTTTAAGAGTGACGTCAGTTGATGAATTTTCCTCGATTTCAGGGGAACTTAGTTCAAAAGTTACTGTTGGTGGATTATCACCGTCAACTAAGCTTATTGAAATAGCATCAGTATTCGTATTGGTTGCATTTACAGTTGATTGAGGGGTTAAGACAATAGTTTCATCATCCTCATCTGAGCTATCAGTCAATGTAGTAATAACGATAGTTCCAGTAGTATTTCCAGCTTCAATTGTTATTTCAGGGGAAATTTGTTTTCTTTGAACCCTTCTATTTCCTCTGTCAGCAGTGTAAACATTCCCGCTATTGTCAATAACAACGTCTGTCGGATACTCAAATTGCTCATCTCCATTTCCTCTTGATCCACCTGCCATTACTACTCCACTATTGCTGTCAACTGCCCATTTGACAATTCTATGGTTGTAATAATCTGCTATATAAATTGTTCCATTTTCTGTAACATCAAAGCCATAAGGATGATTTAATTGATTTAAGTTACTACTACTTCCATTTCCGCCAGCAACTAGTACACCTTCTGCTGCATTCGGTGCCCATTTTACAACTCTGTGATTGTCAGTATCTAGTATATATACATTATCATTAGAATCAACATGTATGTCTCGAGCAGCTCTAAGTTTATCTAGGGTAGATCCTGCACCATTACCTCCAGCCACAACAACTCCCTCAGAAGCTCCATTGTCCCATCTCACTACCCTTCCATTATCGGTATCCATAACATATACTTTACCATCATTAACAGAAACTCCTCTTGGATATGATAAGCTATTTAGGGCTGTTCCGCTACCATTCCCTCCAGCAACAATTACTCCTTCTGTGGCATCAGGAGCCCATTTTACTACTCTGTGATTTTCTGTATCAGCAACGTAAATATTCTTATTCTCATCTACATAAATACCTCTAGGATTTTTTAAATTACTTAGCCCGCTGCCGTAATCTCCTCCAGCAACAACTGTTCCCTCCTTAGCACCTGGTGCCCATTTGGTAACTCGATGTCTACTTTGATCCAACACATATAAATTATTTTCACTATCAATTGCAACTTGTCTTATCCAATCCAACGTTTTAAAATCATAATTGCTTTGACCTGTTACTCCTGCTATTGTATTTGATTTTTTTGACAAAAAAGATGTTGTATAATCACTTTCGATAATCGCGGTTCCTGAATTCTTAAATGGTATGATAACTTCTTTTGAGTGAGCATTATCGATTGTGGCTGTAATGGTTGAAACATTACCGTCATCAGCATTTTCACTGATACTTAATTTATCTGCAGCCACACTTGTAACAGTTGGATTGTCATCACTAATTAAGTTTAACGTAACATCTGTAACATCCGTTGTTGCATTAACCAATGTTCCCATCGTAATTATAATCGTCTCTTTCTCCTCAACATCTGTGTCATCCTTGCCATTTGTAGATATGGTAATTGATCCTGATGATTTACCAGCTGATATTGTAATTGGACTATCAGATATCGTATACTCTGTATCCTTAGTTGCTGTTCCAGAAACAGTGAATGGAATCGATACATCCTTACCGGACACCTTTGATACTGTGGCAATTAATGTAACATCTGTAGATGAGTTCTCTTCTATATCATCAGAGCTAAATGCAAAACTTACTGTTGGCGGATCATCATCATCCGTGATTGTTATTGTAATGGGATCAGTATTCGTATTTGTTGCATTTACTGGCGTCTGTGGTGTTAAAATGAGTGTTTCATCATCCTCGTCAGAACTATCAGAAACAGCTGTGATTGTTAATGTACCACTAGTCTCTCCAGCCTCAACTACTATCTCAGGTGACATTTGTTTATATAATACACCATGATTTACTGAAAAATAAACGTTTCCATAGTTGTCTAATTTTAATTTCTCTGGATAAATTTGATAATTTTGACTTGAACCATTTATTGAAATATTTCTATTATCGTTTTCAAAAAAACTTATTCCATTTTCAGTTGGATCAAAGTCTTGACTTAAATCCCAATACCTAATATTACTCGAATAGTAATAATCACCACCTACATACAATCTTTGATTATTTTCATCAAATGCTAAGTAATTTGGATTTCTTAGTATATCATTACTATTCGGATTAGAAGATCCTTGTATAAGAAGCGTTCCTTCAGTTTCTCCTAAAATCCATTTGACAACTCTATTGTTTCCTCTGTCTGCTATGTAAAGATTATTATTTGAGTCCAACGCAATTGACAGTGGATCATTTAATTGTCTGAGCTCTGATCCAGCTCCATTACCTCCAGCTATGGGTTCCCCTTCATTAGAGCCAGGTTCCCATTTCATAACTCTGTGATTATATCTATCTGCAATGAAAATATTTCTATCTGAATCCACTACAAAACTGTATGATTCACTAATTTGATTGTTATTGGATCCTCCTCCATTTCCTCCTGCGACAATCACCCCTTCAGTTGCGCCAGGGGCCCATTTAACCACTCTATAATTATATCTATCTAAGACATATATATTTTTATCTGAATCAACATATACATCTTCAGGGTAGTATAATCGATTTAAACCACCTCCAGCTGTACCATTACCTGCTACTACAACACCTTCAACTGCGCCAGGGGCCCATTTTACAACTCTATGATTATCTCTATCAACGACATATACATTTTTATCATTATCAATATAAATCCCTCCATAAGATAATTTACTCAAATCATTCTTTCTTTCACTGCCTCCATATTCAAATGGACTGTATACATTTTCAGTTAAGATTCCAGCACCAACAAAAAATCCATCACTTGAAGAGTGGTAATCATCTGCATCTGCAGTCCCAGATAAACTAAAAGGAATGTATAGATTCTTGGATGAAGCTTGGTTAATGGTTGTTGTGAAAACAGATTGTCCACCGTTTTCACCAATTGTATTTTGATCAACTGACAAACTACTGACAGATGGATTATCATCAGATATTAAGTTAATAGTAATATCACTAGTTGAGGTAGTTGCATTTGTCAAATCACCAATATTCAGTATAATAGTTTCCATAACCTCAACGTTAGAGTCATCTAAACCATTTGTTGATACTGTGATTGCTCCAGACATTTGGCCAGCTGGTATAGAAAGTGGGCTTTCAGTAATACTATACTCAGTATCTTTTGTTGCTGTTCCAGACATGGTATATGGAATTGAGATATCCTTACCAGATATTTTTGACAAAGTAGCAGTTATCGTAATGTCTTTTGATGAATTTTCATCAATATATGATGAATTTTTTGAGAAATTTACCTGAGATGGAGTATCATTATCAGTTATTGTAAGATTTAATTCATCAGTAGTAGTTAATGTAGCGTTTGTAGCTGATTTTGGTTTTACAATAAATGTTTTATCATCTTCATCTTTTGAATCAGAAATTCCTTCAATTGTAATTTCACCAATTAAATCTCCAGCAGGAATTTTAATTTGTAAGCCAGTTTGAATTTTTTTTACTCGATGGTTGTATAAATCTGCAACATATAAGTTTTCATTTTCATCTAAAAAAATACCTGCAGGTTGATTAAATTGATTATCATTTGACCCAGATCCATTAGATATTAAAGTAACTACATTGGCACTAGTTAGGGAATTTGAAATATCAGGAATTTTATAAATTGAGTGGTTATATCTACTAGAAAGATACATGCTATTATTAGAATCTATAAAGATGCTCGATGGCCTCCAAATATTAATAATAGATTCACCGACAGTTGAATTTGGTGACCACTTCATTATTCTATCGTTATTTTGATCAGTAACGAATAAATTATTTTGGGAGTCTATAATGACATCAGTAGGATAATTAAATTGATTATTGTCACTTCCTTGGCTTCCTCCTGCAACAACTACACCTTCTGATGCATTAGGACTCCACTTCATAACTCTATGATTTATATAATCTACGACATATAAGTTTTCTGATGAATCAATATCAATTCCAAAAGGTTTATCAAACTGGTTATTCCCTGTCCCAGAACCATTTCCACCAGCAACTACAACACCTTCTGTTGCACCTGAAGCCCATTTTACAACCCTATGATTATTAGTATCTGTTATGTATAAATTATTATTACTATCGATAGTAATTCCGTGAGGCGAATTCAATTGATTTAAAGCATTTCCTGAATCATTTCCCCCAGCAACAACTATTCCCTGAGTTGCACCAGGTACCCATTTGGTAACTCGGTGATTGTTAATTTCAACAACATATATATTTCCATCAGAATCAATAGCAATGTCCATAGGATCATTTAACTGGTCTAATGAGCTTCCTGAATTATTCCCTCCAGCAACTGTAGTTTGTAATAATTTAGTTATAAATGATACATTATAGTCCAAATAATTAAGTGCCGTTCCAGAAACAGGACCAAAATCAATGAAAACATCTTTATCGCTTGTAGCAGATAAAGTAGCTATAATTTTTGTAGACTGGGCTTCAGTAATAGAATTGCTTTCCAATGAGACAGTGACATCTTGTGAGAAAGAAATAAAGAAGGACAATAAAAAGATAAGATTTATTAACTTTTTCAATGGATTTTTAGTTGTTGTAATATGTTAAAATAATAAAAAAAAAACAATTTTTATTTTAAAATTATTCTCTAACAACTTTAAAT
>CACNQJ010000017.1 GCA_902622575.1 uncultured Bacteroidota bacterium | reverse complement strand
ATGATTCAACAGCACCAACAATGACGATAACTTCGACAATTTCCTCTGTAACTGATGGTTATACCAATTGGAGAAGCAACGAGCCCAGTAATAGTAGTGGAGCAGAGCATTATGCCATAATGGTTGATAACGGAACATGGAACGATGTAGGAAGTGGTTTTTCTACATATTTTGTGTTTCAATCAAGTTCACAACTATCAATTTCAGATGGTGATGGAATAGCTGAGTTAACGGAATTCGAAGGATTATGGTATTATACTTCAACAGATAATAACTACACATGGGATCAGGCCAAAAGCAAAGCTGAAGAATTTGGTGGAGTTCTTGTTATCATTGATTCTAGTGATATAAATAACATGTTACGTTCTACATTTTTTCAGTTATATTCTACAGAATTTCATATGGGTTATTACCAAGACACATCAGATGCTGAATACTCTGAACCACTTGGTGCTTGGAAATGGGTAGGTCAGCCTACTACCGGGGGGGATACAAGCAATGACAGTACACTCTCATTAACATTCACATCAAACGAGGCTACAACAAATTTTGCTGCTGGTGATATTACAGTAAGTGGTGGATCCATAAGTAGTTTTGCATCAACAAGTTCCACGGTGTATACTGCTACATTTACACCAAGTGCAGATGGTGCTACAACCATTGATGTTGGAGCAGGAACATTCACTGACTCAGCTGGAAATAACAACACAGCAGCTACACAGTTTACTTGGACATATGATTCAACCTCACCTACAGTGACGATAACTGCTGCTGAGGTTAGTAGTGGGGATACGAGCAATGATAGTACATTATCATTAACGTTTACTCTAAGTGAGACACATAGTGGTGATTTCTCTAGTGCTGATATTGATGTTGACGGCGGAACCATAAGTGATTTTACAACCGTTAGTAATACGGTTCATACTGCTACATTTACACCAAGTGGGGATGGAGCTACAACGATTGAGGTTTTGGCAAATAAATTTACAGATAATGCAGATAATAGTAATACAGCTACTCAGTTTACTTGGACATATGATTCAACCTCACCGACAGTGACGATAACTGCTGCAGAGGTTAGTAGTGGTGATAGCAGTAATGACGATACACTTTCAATGACATTTACACTTAGTGAGGCACATAGTGGTGATTTCTCTGGTGCTGATATTGATGTTGACGGCGGAACCATAAGTGATTTTACAAGCGTTAGTAATACGGTTCATACTGCTACATTTACACCAAGTGATGAGGGAGCTACAACAATTGAGGTTTTGGCAAATAAATTCACAGATAATGCAGGTAATAGTAATACAGCAGCTCAGTTTAATTGGACTTATGATGTTACATCCCCAACCATGACAATTACTGCTGCTGAGGTTAGTAGTGGTGATACGAGTGACGACAGTACACTCTCATTAACATTCACATCAAACGAGGCTACAACAAATTTTGCTGCTGGTGATATTACAGTAAGTGGTGGATCCATAAGTAGTTTTGCATCAACAAGTTCTACGGTTTACACAGCTACATTTACACCAAGTAGTGAGGGAGCTACAACCATTGATGTTGGAGCAGGAACATTCACTGACGAAGCTGGCAATAACAACACAGCAGCTACTCAGTTTACTTGGACATACTCTGATCAGCCACCAAGTGATATTATCTTATCCAATTCATCAATTGACGAAAATTCCTCTGGTGGTACTGAAATCGGAACTCTTTCATCAACTGACTCTGATTCACAAAGTCATACTTACTCATTAGTTGCAGGTGACGGCTCTACTGATAATAGTTTGTTTCAGGTAAGTGGAAATACCCTTAGCACAGCATCATCGACAAAATTGAACTATGAGTCGAAAAATTCATTCGCTATACGAATAAAAACTGATGATGGTGCTAATACTTTTGAAAAACAATTTACTATTTCTGTTAATGATGTAGCTGAAACACCAGTATCATCAAATGTTTCAGCATCAACTACGGTAAATACATCCACCGAAATCACATTAGTTTCAACAGATCCGGACTTTAATTCTTTATCGTATTCAATAGTTTCTAATCCAAGCAAAGGTACATTGGGTACTATTTCAGGAAATAAAGTCACATATACTCCTAATAATGATTTTTTAGGAACGGATTCATTTACATTTAAGTCAACTGATAGCAATGGAAATCAATCTTCATCAACTAAAACTGTCACAATTAAAGTATTTAATGGGTATTTATCCCAAGCTAAAAATAATGTTGGTAAAGTCTTTGGAAGAGACCAGTTTTCTCGTTTATCACACACTGTTTTTAATGAAGACGCAACAATTATGGCTGTTGCAGATAGAGGTCCTACTTATAATCAAATTTCCAATGAAAATGCACCAGAGGATGCAACCAGAGGTTACGTTAGAGTTTATCAATTAAGTCTCGGAAAATGGGTTCAAATTGGAAGTGATATTGCTGGTGCTTCTACATGGGATTCCTCATGGCGTATGTCACTCTCATCTGATGGAACTGTTCTTGCAATTGGTGGGTATTTAAACGATAATGCAAACGATAGGTCTGGCCATGTCAGAGTTTTTAAATATTCTAGTGGAAGTTGGTCACAAATTGGTGGAGATATCATAGGTGATTCCGATGAAGATGGTTTTGGTTATGATACAGCTCTATCATCAGACGGAACTATTCTTGTAGCATCAGCGTTGAATTTTAACAATAATATTGGTTATGTTAAAGTTTTTCAATATTCAAATAGCACATGGTCTCAATTAGGCTCTGATATTGATGGAGAAAATTATGGTGATAGGTTTGGTCTTTCTGTTGATGTATCTGCAGATGGATTAATTTTTGCTGTTGGCGCTACATACGGAAATGCTAATGGTGATAAAACAGGTTTTGCAAGAGCATATGAATATTCAAAGGGAGCTGGATATTGGTCAAAAATAGGTGATGACCTTGTTGGGGAAGCTCAGGATGATCATTTTGGTCATGACGTTTCTTTATCTGCTGATGGTAAAATTCTAGCAAGTGGTGGTAGAAGGAATGATGGAAGCGCTAGTAACGCTGGTAATGTGATGGTTTTTGAATATTCGGATAGTACATGGTCTCAACTTGGCAATGATATTGATGGTGAGGCTGAAAATGATTATTCATCTAATTCGTATGGTATTTCCCTTTCTTCAAATGGAAAAGTTGTAGCAATTGGTGCCCCTTACAACGATGGTAATGGCACAAATTCTGGTCATGTAAGAGTGTATAGGTACATTAATAATGCGTGGTCAAAGGTTGGTTCAGATATTGATGGTGAGCAAGAATTTGATGCTTTCTATGCAACCAACTTATCAGCGGATGGTACTACATTAGCGATTGCAGCTCCAAATAACGATGATAGTGCAAATAATGCAGGTCATGTTAAAACTTACAGTCTTATCAGTGAAAGTTCTCCAAATCCTGTTGATATTTATTCAAGCACAATTAAAAACAGTGCAACAACCATTAATTTAGTTTCATCAGATGCTGATTATGATAACCTTACTTACACTATAGTTTCAAATCCTTCAAATGGATCTGTTAGTTTAAGTGGGTCTAATGTGACATACACTCCAACAACTGGATATGAAGGTTCTGATTCGTTCACTTACAGTGTTTCCGATGGTTACTCTTCATCAGATGCTAAGACTGTAAATGTTGATGTTTTTGCCTCTTACACTAATAAAGAAATTCAAATTGGCTCTGATATTGATGGTGAGGCTGCAAATGATTATTTAGGACAACCTCACGGTGGAGTTGTAATTTCAGGAAATGGTAAAATTATTGCAGTTTCAGCATCATTTAATGATGGAGCGGGAAATAATGCTGGTCAAGTCAGGGTCTTTCAAAACAACAATGGATCTTGGTCTCAAATGGGTGATGATATTGAGGGAGAGGCAATTCTAGATAGGACAGGTGCACAAAAAAGTATATCATTATCAGACGATGGTTTAACATTGGCAGTTGGATCTCCACAAAACGATGATAGCGGTTCAAATCAAGGGAAAGTTAGAGTATATGAATATAAAGGTGGTTCATGGTCTCAAATTGGCTCAGATATTTTAGGTGGCGATGCCAACAATGATTATTTCGGTGCATCCTTGGAGCTGTCATCCGATGGAAAA
The DNA here is from genome assembly GCA_902622575.1 of uncultured Bacteroidota bacterium. Classification (GTDB taxonomy): domain Bacteria; phylum Bacteroidota; class Bacteroidia; order Flavobacteriales; family Flavobacteriaceae; genus Eutrophosalina. The sequence goes on along the minus strand of CACNQJ010000017.1, from coordinate 7,624 downwards.
ACTATTGTTATTTCATCAGATAGTCACAACGGAGATGGTACTGATAGAGGAAGAGTGAAGGTTTATCAATTGTTAAACAACAATAGTTCTTGGACTCAGTTAGGAGGAAATATTGATGGAATTGCTGATAACGATTATTTTGGCTATTCCTTATCGATATCTGGTGATGCAAAGGTCATTGCAATTGGTGCAGATTATGTTGATAATTCTGGTAACACCAATATTGGTGCTGTTTATGTGAAAAAATATACATCATCAGGTTGGGAAGAGCAGGGTTCAATCATTTTAGGTGAGACATCTGGAGATACATTTGGAGGTAGTGTATCTTTGTCAAAAGATGGTACTATACTTGCTGTTGGTGGAGATTTAAATGATGGAAATGGATCTAATTCAGGTCACGTGAGAGTTTATCAGTTTAATAATGGTAGCTGGTCTCAAATTGGAAATGATATTGACGGTGAAGCGGCTGAAGATTATTTTGGAACATCTGTTTCCTTATCTGACAATGGTAAAGTTCTAGCGGTTGGAGCTATTAAAAATGATGGTGCTAATGGGGATGATTCAGGTCATGCGAGAGTTTACCAATATTTAGATAATTCATGGTCGCAAATAGCTGTAGATTTTGATGGCGAAGCTACTTTGGATGAATTTGGATCCTCAGTTGCGATATCAAACGATGGAACAACTCTAATTGTTGGTGGATGGAAAAATGATGGAAACGGTACAAATTCTGGTCATGCGAGAGTCTTTAATCTTAAAAACACTTCTCCTTCAGCAACAGCACAAACAGGAGTAACTGCAGATGAAAATACTGCTAAAGAAATTACTTTAGCTGGAACAGACCCTGAAAATGATCCTCTAACTTACAGCATAGTTGATCAACCATCTAACGGAACACTATCTTTAGATGGAAATATTGCCACTTACACTAGTACATCTGACTCCATTACCAGTGATAGTTTTACATTTAAGGTAAATGATGGAATGGTTGATAGTGATAAATCTACTGTATCTATCACTATCAATTCTGTTAATGACACGCCTAGTGCTGAACCACAAACCGTTCAAGTAACGGAACAGATTTCTAAAACAATAACTCTTCTTGGTACTGACCCTGATGGTGATAACTTAACTTTTATAATTAATCAGCTTCCAAATAATGGTACACTAAAAGATGGAGACACTCAAATTGAATCAGGAGATTTACCAAAAACCTTAAGTTCTGCAGATGTTTCATATGTAAGTAACTCAGATGTTGCAACCAGTGATAATTTTGAATTTAGAGTTAAAGATCCTGATGGGCTGCTTTCTGAAATAGTGGATGTAACTATTAATATTACAGCAGTCAATGATGCTCCAACAGCCACAGCGCAAACAGTACAAGTAACAGAACAGGTTTCAAAACAGTTTGATCTCTCTGGAACCGATCCTGAAAGTGATAATTTAACTTTTGAAATTGTTGACCAGCCAACAAATGGAACTGTTTCTTTAAATGGTGCAACTGTATCATACATGAGCTCATCCAATACAGCTACCAGCGATAGTTTTACTTTTAAAGTTAACGATGGATCTATTGATAGTAATCCTGCAACTATCACTATTAACATTACGCCTGTTAATGATAAACCTTTCGCTACTGCCCAAACTGTAACAGCTGATGAACAAGTAGCTAAACAAATAACCTTATCTGGTACAGATCCTGATAATGATGCGCTAACATTTTCAATAATTGACGAGCCGTCCAACGGAACAGTAACTTTAAGTGAATCTGTTGCAACATATACCAGTAATAGTGATACTGCTAATTCAGATAGTTTTACATTCATATCCTCAGATGGTGATTTAGAAAGTGAAAAAGCAACAGTTTCAATTACAATAAACAATCAATTACCTTCTTTGAGTAGTATTTCTCTTGATAAATCATTAATAAGTGAATCTGAAAAAGCAACACTAACAGCTACCATTTCTGAGGTTGATTTAAGTAATGTTAAAATTAACTTTGATTTATCAGGTTCAGCTATTTTCAATTCAGATTATAACACTAAAACCGCAGATGCTGATATTAATTTTGGATCATCAGGAGTCATAACTACGGTTGCTGGAGGCAATGGTCCTGGTAGAAACTTAAATCAATTACAAGGAGCATCTGATTTACATGTTGATTCGAATGGAAATATTTATGTTATCAATGGAGGGAGTGGTCTAGTTACAAAATGGGAAAAAGGAGCATCTCAAGGTGAGATTGTAGTTGATCTTGGATATACTCCTGGAAATTATTCAAGTATTTTTGTTGACTCCTCTGAAAATATTTATATAGCTGAATCAAATGGACACAAAGTAACAAAATGGACACCAAATGCTACTCAGGGTGTTGTAGTTGCTGGTACTGTTAGAGGAAGCGCACTAAATCAACTAAATGGTCCAGCTGGTGTTTTCGTTGATTCATCTGGAAATGTTTTTGTTGGAGATTCGAATAATTTTAGAGTTGTTAAATGGGCTCCAGGAGTAACTGAAGGTGTTGTGGTTGCTGGTGGTAATGGTCAAGGTAACGCTCTAAATCAACTAAGTTGGACATATAAAGTAAATGTTCATTCATCAGGTGATATTTATATTGCCGATGAGAGCAATGATAGAATTGTTAAATGGGAAGATGGAGCTAATTCTGGAATTGTTGTAGCTGGAGGGACTTTTGGTAAAGGGGCTAGTGACGACCTAACACGTGTAGTTGGCCCTAGAGGTATTTATGTCAATGAAAACAGAGATATTTATATTCCTGATAGATTAAATAATAGGGTTGTTGTTTGGAAAGATGGAGATGTTACGGGTAGATTTATAACAAATGGAAGAACTAATAATGTGTTTAATAATCCTACAGGTATTTTTGTAAGAAATCAAGATATATATGTTGTTGATCAAGATAATGATAGAGTTGAGAAGATATCATTTCAACCAGCAATAACAATTAAGGCTGGTGAATTATCTGGAACACTTGAGATTGAAGGAATTTCAGATGGATCAGATGAAAATGATGAAACGGTAGTTATAACACCAGCTGATGTTGAAAATGCGACTAACTCAGCTCAAGCTGTAAGTTTAACAATCACTGATAATGATGATCCACCAACAATATCATTCTCTCAAAGTTCTGACTCTATTGAGGAAAATTCAGATACTGATTTAATAATTACTGCTACTGTCTCAACAGTAAGTGGTAAAGAAATTGAGATTCCATTTACTCTTTCTGGAACCGCTGATGCAAGTGAGTATTCAGTTTCTGATAGTCCACTAAAGATTCCAGCTGGTTCTTCAACTGGAAGTATTACTGTTTCAACTAATGGCAAGGATGATTCAGATATTGAAATTATTGAGTCTATAATATTAACTTATGGTGATCTAGTTAATGCTTCAACAACAGCCACTTCAAATACAATAAATTTAATTAGTGATGATTATCCTGACTTATTATCCATTGAAGTTGATAAGTCTGAAATATTTGAACATGAAAAAAGTGTAATTACAGCTACTATTAGTGAAGCACACTCAAAGGATACCGAAATATTATTTGCAATCTCAGGAACAGCGACTTTAGATGAAGACTATAAAATTGATCCAAAAATTAAAATTTTAGCAGGTCAAACATCCGCAAGCATTGAAATTTCTGCCATTGAAGAATTTCCTGAAAATGTTGAAGATGATGAAACATTGATATTAACTCCATCAACTACGAACGCTAACTTAAATTCAATAGGAGATACAACAATTACAATCAAAAACAATGGATTAGAATTTGAGAAAAAAGATAATCCGTTTATTAAACTTTCAAAGAGTTCAATTTCATGGGGTGATTACGATAGAGACGGAGATATGGATCTTGCAATTATGGGTCAATCTAATACAGTAGGAGCTGTTACAGCTATATATGAAAATAATGATGGAACATTTGAAGATACAAACCAAAATTTTACTAAAGTATATGACGGAGATCTCTCATGGGTTGATTTAAATAAAGATGGATGGCTTGACTTAGTTGTTACAGGCTTTAATCAAACTGCAAAAACGAATATTTACATAAATAATGAAGGCCAAACTTTTGAAACGTCTAATACTGATTGGGGGATTCCAAATGCATATGCATCAAAAATGTCTTGGGGTGATTTGGATAATGATGGTGATATTGATTTAGCTTTAGTTGGTATTGATGATCAAGAAAATGGATTTTCATACTTGTACATGAGAATTGACGGTAAAGACGAGTTCTTAGTTCAAGATATAAGCGGATTTTCAGGTGGAGGCTTTAAATACGGTGATTTAGAAATTGCCGATTTTGATCAAGATTCTGATAATGATTTGATTTTCACTGGAGAAAGATCTTGGGGTGAATTGAGAACTGAAATTAGATTGAATTCTTTTATTTCACCAACTGACCCAAAGTATGAAAACTTACCACTTACATACTCAAGAGATAAAGAGGAGAACATTCCAATAAATTTAAAAAATGCATCTATTACAACATACTTTAATCAACAAACTAAAGAGCTTTCATATATAATTAATGGAAGAGATGAGAATAATGATTTAAAAACAATTGTTAGGTCTGTTGGTGATCTTGATAGGTCTCAAGCTACTCCAACTCTTGCTCTTGAAAATGGTGATGTTGCTGTTGGTGATATAAATAATGATGGTTTTAATGATTTTATGTACACAGGTGAGGATGTTAATGGATCACCTGTCACCAAACTTTTCTTTACAAAAGATGATACAATATTTGAGTCAGATTTTAATTTTGTTGGACTTCGAGAATCTACTGTTGAGTTTGTGGATTATGATGTTGATGGTGATTTAGATATTTTTATAACTGGATTAAGCGATAGTGGTGCAGAGACTATATTATATCAAGTTAATTTGCCAGCAAAAGTAAATACTGCACCAACTGAAGTTAAAAACCTATCTGTAACTGACTTAGGTTATGGAAATATCAAATTTGACTGGGATGAGTCATCTGATGACTTTTCTAATGCTATTGGTTATAATATAAAAATTGGAACAACCCAAGGCGGATCTGAGCTTTCAAACACATTAAGTGATTTAGAAACTGGATCCAGATTGATTTCATCTCCACCGCCAATTCTAACAAATCAGTTTAAAACTAACCTTTTCCCAGGTGTATATTATATATCAGCACAGTCAATTGACCCTGGCTTTAAAGCAAGTAAATTTTCTGATGAAATTAAACTTGAATTACTTTATGAATGGAAACTTCTTAATCAAGGGGGTATTGAAGATAGATACATTGAAGGTAAAAAGGATCCTATTCTTAGGTTGGCTGATTTAGATGGTGATGATGATTTAGATTTATTATTTGGCTCTAGGGTAAGCGATCCATCTAATTCAGGAACTGATAGTTATTATAAACTTACAGGTCATAAATATGATGCAGAGGAAAAAAGGATGATAAGGGTAGACAGAGAATCAAAAACAGAAAATTCTTTTGCAAATCTTGTTATTGAAAATATTTCAGATATTCAAGTTGGACTTATTAATGATGATGAATATGTCGATGTTGTGATTAACAGGTATAAAATTGGTGGAGAAAATGATATTACTGTTTATTTTGGAAATCCACCTCAAGACGGAGGAAGTAGTAATTTAAACGAGCAAACACTAACTTATGATCCTAACAAGATTGGAGATGGGTTGTTTGAAGGTAAAGTAAAGCTTGCTGACTTAAATAACGATGGTCAATTAGAGGTTCTTCAAATTGGATTGACAAATGATAATATAACATCTGGAACTCCTAAGCTTATAATTTATTCTTATGATAATGATTCAAATAATTCATTTACTCAAAATGATGTTTCAGATCAAATAGCAACATTGTCTAATTCATCTTTTGATATAGGAGATGTTGATAATGATCAGGATTTGGACTTAGTGATAACAGGATTTGATCAATCAAATGGATTAAAGTCTTATTTATATGAAAACACGTCTGACACAGGTGGTGAATTTAAACTTGAAGTAACTGAGAATAATTTTGCTGCAACAAGAGATGGTTCAATAGATTTTTTTGATTATGACACTGATGGTGATTTGGATATTTTAATAACTGGTACAGGTGTCTCTGGGGATATTTTTGAAATATATGTCAATAAATTAAATGAAGATATTACTGATTGGCCGAGGTTAAACACTCTAGACATACCTGGTCTTAGAAATGGTAAAATTGATTATGGAGATTTTAATGGTGATGGCTATTCTGACTTACTTTATTCAGGTGTACAATCTGGAAGAGGAAAAATTTCAGAACTAAGAGAATATGATCCAAATTCTAATGGATATGTTAAGAGTTTATTTGATATTGGTGAAATAGTAGATGCTGATGTGGAATTTGGAGATATTGATGGAGACGGTGATTTAGATTTTGTGCTATCCGGTACTAATAAAGAAAATGATAATTATCACACCATTAGTACTTTTTTAAATGTTAGATCTGAGTCATCAGACGCTCAGGTAAATGGTACGAATCCATTAGATAACGATGATATCAAGCAATCTTTAGTTATCGGCTCTCAGACTCAAAATATTAAATATGTTAAAAACAACCCTCCATCAGCTCCATCAATTAAAGGTGCTACGGTTTTAACAGATCAATCATCTATACAAGGAAAACTTCCAGTTGAGTTAGAATGGAATAACTCCACTGATGATTTAACACAATCAGTAGGTTTATCATACTCAATTAGGGTAGGTACTAGTCCAGGTGGATCTCAAATTATGAAACCTAATGCAAGTGAAAATGGTACTAGAACTATACCCTCCAAAGGAAATGCGGAGCACAATTTAAAATGGAAACTTGCACTAGCACCGGGTAAATATTACTGGGCTGTTCAAGCTGTTGATGCATCCTTCATAGGTTCCCAGTTCAGTGAAGAATTGGAGTTAATTGTTAGTGATGATGATATTGTTTTAAAAATTGATTCTGACAATGATGGTGTTTATGATTCTCAGGATCAATGTCCTGGTACTCCTTCTGGTGTTACTGTTGATGCCAATGGTTGTGAGGTGTTTGAGTTACCTGTTGACAACTTTAAGGTTGAGATATCTGCTGCCACTTGTATTGGCAATAGTGATGGGGTTATAGATTTGAGTGTTGAGGATGCTTCACACGACTACACAGTGACAATCACTGGTAAGGATAATGTAACAATAACAGGAACAAACAAAACTGCTTCTGTCACAGGTCTTGCTAAGGGTACTTATGAGATTTGCTTTACGGTTGATGGTCAGTCTAACTTTGAGCAGTGTTTTGAAGTGGTGGTAGGGGAGCCTCCAGCGCTTACTGCATTTATTGAGATAGATGATGACAAAAGAACAACGAGTGTTCGAATGACTGGATCTAAGAGGTATAATGTAACGATCAATGGTTTAAAACAAATCGTTAGCGGTAATATGTTTAAGGCGGATTTATCTGCAGGTTTAAATATAATAAGAGTTGATACGGATTTAGAGTGTCAAGGTTTTGTAGAGAGGGAAGTATTTATATCGGAGGATATTCATTACTATCCTAACCCTACGGATAATGATGTTAAGGTCCATGTTGGAGGAGAGGACACAAGAGTTAAGG
>CACNQJ010000016.1 GCA_902622575.1 uncultured Bacteroidota bacterium | reverse complement strand
AAAAGTAACATTAATGGTGAGGGAGAAAACACCCCCAGCGTAGTGATAGGAATTCTGTATAAGAAAAATTTTTCAAATAGGTTCGCATTAAGACTTGGTTTTAATTATGCTGAAATTCAATCTAGTGATTTTTGGAAAGGAACATCATCATACAGAACACAAAGAGGAAAATATTTTAAAAATAATTTGAATGAATTTTATGTTGGTTTGGACTTTAATTTTTTAGAATTTGAAACTTCCTCTAATGATTTTGAATTTACACCATACATTCACACTGGTTTATCTTTAATTAGATATGATGCTCTTCATTATCCTGTTGGTGTAAATGAGGCACAAGCATATGGGAAAGACAATGATTTAGCTTTTCCAATTACTGTTGGGTTAAAATTAAAACCAGTTAATTTTTTAATTGTTGCTCTTGAGGTTTCAGCAAAACATAGTTTCACCGAAAACCTAGATGGAAGTTATCCTAAATTTGAAGATAGTAATTTATATTCGCAGAGACCTTTTGGAAGCAATTTAAGTCAAGATTGGTATGTTTACAGTGGAATAACATTAACTTATTTATTTGGAAGTTATGAGTGCGACTGCACAAGATAAAATATTTAACAAAATAGACCACTCTAAAGTGCCTAAACATGTGGCAGTAATTATGGATGGTAATGGAAGATGGGCAAAAAAAATTGGTAAAGAGCGATTCTTTGGACACAATAGTGGCATAAATTCTGTAAAGGATACTATTGAAGCTTCAATCGATATTGGAGTAGAGACTTTAACATTGTATGTTTTTTCTTTAGAGAATTGGAAAAGACCTGAGACTGAAGTTAAAGCTTTGATGCATTTATTGTTTAGCTCGATTGAAAGTGAATTAGAAAACCTGAATAAAAATAATATAATGCTTGATGTCATTGGAAAAAAAGATTTGCTTCCTAAACGTACTAAAAAAAGACTTGAAGATGCTGTTAAAGAGACATGTAAAAATACTGGATTGAAATTAAATTTAGCTATAAGTTATGGTTCAAAACAAGAAATTGTTGAAGCAGTGAAAACCATTTCCCAGAAAGTTAAAAAAAACATAATTTCCCTTGAAAATATTGATGAAAACATAATAAATGACCATCTTTACACACGAAATTTAGATAATGTCGATCTATTGATAAGAACTGGAGGAGAAATCAGAGTAAGTAATTTTTTATTGTGGCAAATTTCATACGCCGAATTATTTTTTTTAGAATTGTTATGGCCTGATTTCAAAAAAAGGCATTTTTATGAAGCGATAGTTGAATATCAAAAAAGAGCTAGAAGATTTGGAAAGATTTAAAATTAAGATTATCACATGTTTATTGTTTGTGATTTTATCCATTATTGGTACAACATTTTCATATTCTCAAGAAAATGAGTTCACTAAGGGTAATTTTTACACTATTGATGAAATAAAGGTAACCGGCTTAAAAACCTTTAATGAGCAAACAGTTGTTACTTATACTGGACTGTTCCAGGGCCAAAATATAAGAATACCTGGAGAGGAAATTAGTCAAGTAATTAATAAGCTTTGGAAGTTGGAACTATTTAGTGATATTAATTTTTATGTAACCAATATTGTGGGTGATAAGGCTAGTATTGAAATAAATATTGTTGAGCTCCCATCACTCTCAGATTATAAAATTACTGGTCTTAAAAAATCTAAGGCAGAAACCATAGAAAGTGATATAGAAATAAAGAAAGGGCAAAAAATAACAGAAAATTTTATTGAAACAACAAAAAATTATATTGTAAATAAATACAAAAAAAATGGTTTTCTAAACACTAAAGTTAATATTAACACGATACCAGACACACTCGGTTTAAATAGTGAAAGGATGGTTATTAGCGTTGATTTGGGAGAAAGAGTAAAGATAAATAGTATTAACTTTTCTGGGAATGAGCTTTTCAAGAGTAAAAAACTCAAGAAGCAAATGAAGAATACAAAGACCAAATTACTCGGTCGTTTTTGGAAAAAATCAAAATATATTGAAAGTGAATATGAGGATGATCTTGATGCTATTGTAGATTTTTACAAAGAAAAGGGTTATCGAGACGCAAGAATTATACTTGACACCGTCAAAATTGATGGAAATCAAATCGATCTTGATATTCAGCTTGCAGAGGGAAATAAGTATTATTTTGGAGATATTAAATTCTTGGGAAATAGTGTTTATTCTGATGAGCAACTTGCCAGAGCTTTAGGATTATTTAAGGGTGATTCTTACAATGGAGTTTTACTTAAAAGAAGAATTTCGGATAATACAAAACCAGATGGTGAAGACTTAACAAACTTATATCAAAACAATGGGTATTTATTCTCCAATGTTAATGCAGTAGAAATTGCTGCTGAAAATGATACTATAGATTTTGAAATTAGAATTACTGAGGGTAAACCAGCATTTTTTAATAAAATATCAGTTGTTGGTAATACAGTTACAAATGATAATGTAATTTATAGGGAATTAAGAACTAAGCCTGGTGAGCTTTACAGTAAAGACAAAGTAGTTAGAACAGTTAGAGAACTTGGTCAGCTAGGTTTTTTTGATCCCGAACAAATAAGTCCAGATTTTAAAAATGTTGACCCCAACAATGGAACAGTTGATATTGAGTATGGGTTAGTTCCTAAAGGTGCCAGTCAAATTGAGTTACAAGGTGGTTATGGTGGCGGCGGTTTTATTGGAACAATAGGCTTATCTTTCAATAACTTTTCTTTGAAGGGAATGAAAGACCCTAAAGCGTGGAGACCAGTCCCCAGGGGTGATGGTCAAGCGGTTTCATTGAGATTACAAGCAAATAGATTTTATCGTGTTTACAGCGCCTCACTTTCAGACCCTTGGTTTGGAGGTGTACAACCTGTTCAATTTTCTACATCATTCTCCCATACAAAGCAGTACAGATACAATTTTTTTACGGGTAGAGTTGATAAAAGTCAATCTTTTGAAATTACTGGTGCTAATGTTGGTTTAGCTAAAAGGTTGAGGATTCCAGATGACTTTTTTACATTATCACAGTCACTTGGTTATCAATATTATGATTTGAATAACTATTACACTGGTTTATTTCCATTTGGTGATGGAAATTCCAATAATTTATCATACACAGTTGCTCTTTCAAGAAACAATACATTTACCAATCCAATTTTTCCTCTTGGTGGCTCAGAGTTTGTAATTAGTGCTAGATTTTCATTACCCTACTCACTTTGGAATGGAATTGATTATGCAAATCTTGGTGATTTAGAAAAATATCAAGATCAGGATGGAAATCCTGATCCAGCCAAGATTGAGCAAGAGAAGTTTAGATGGTTGGAGTTTTATAAAGTAAAATTTAAGGGTTCTTGGTATACTAGATTATTCGATAAATTAGTTTTAAGGACTCATACTGAATTTGGATTTCTTGGAGCATTTAATAACGATAGAGGAGTGATTCCCTTCGACAGATTCTTTTTAGGAGGAGATGGAATGTCACAATACGCTATGGACGGAAGAGAAACAATATCATTAAGAGGCTATCCTAATCAAAGTTTGTCAAGTCAAGATGGTTCGACCATTTACAATAGGTTTTCATTAGAGCTTAGATATCCAATAACACTTAAACCTGCTGCATCAATATATGGCTTAACATTCTTAGAAACTGGACAAGGATATAATAATTTTAGAGAGTTTAACCCTTTCAATGGTAAACGTTCCATGGGACTAGGTCTAAGAATATTTATGCCTGCATTTGGATTACTTGGAATTGATTTTGGATATGGTCTTGATTCTGTTAATGATTTTGATCTAACACCAAATGGCTGGGAGACACATTTTGTGATTGGACAACAATTTTAGATTTTTATTTTATGTTTTTATTTAAAACAAAACTGCTAGTATCATTTTGTCTACTGTGTTATTCTACTTGTATATCACAGAAACCTCTGCGTGTTGGTTATATTAATATGGAATATATTTTATCTAACATTGATGATTATAATGTAGCGAATGAGGAATATAGTGCTCGACTTGAGATGTGGAAAAAAGAAATTGAAGCTAGAAAGAAAACAAATGATAAAAATCGGAAGGAATTAGAATTTAAAAAACCACTTATTCCTTATGAAATTTACAATAATATTAAAGAGGAGATAGAATTTGATGAAAAAGAACTGGAAGTTTACATTCAAAAGAGGTTTGGACCCCAAGGTGATTGGTTAGCTCAAGAAAAAATTCTCATACAACCCATTCAGGATGAGGTACTTGCAATCGTTCAAAAAATTGCAGAGAAAAATAAGTTTGATTTTATATTTGATAAATCGTCGGCCATAATTATGCTGTATTCGGAAAAAAAATACGATATTAGCGAACTAGTTTTAAAAAGCATTTTAAGACAAGAAAAGATAGAGAATTTAGAAATTGAATTTGAAGACGATAGAAAGAAAGCTTTAGAAGAAAAAATACAAAAACGTAAAGACTCTATCGCCAAAATAAAAGAGATTAAAAAAATAAAAAGAGACAGTATATTAAGAACTAAAAGAAATAACTTAAAAAGTAAGTAGTATGAATTATTTAAAATTATTATCATGTGTATTTTTCCTATCTATATGTAGTATTGGCTTTTCACAAAGCAATGTGGCACATATTGACTCTCAGTCTTTAATAAGTCAAATGCCTGAAGTTAAGGAAGCTCAAGCTCAAATTGAAAAGTTGCAAAAGACCTATCAAACTGAGATAGAAGCTTCAATGAAGGAATATCAAACGAAACTGCAAACATATTCTGCTGATGCTCAAAATCAAACAGAGGTTACTAACCAGGCAAGACAAAAGGAGTTACAGGGTATGGAGCAAAATATACAGCAATACCAGCAGACAGCTGCTCAGGACATTCAACAGAAGCAGCAGGATCTGCTCAGACCGTTAATAGAAAAGGCTAGGGCAGCTATTCAAAAGGTAGCTAAAGCACAGGGATTTGATTATGTGATTGATGCAACACCAGGTGGAGCATTAATTTTATTTGATGGAAAAGATCTAATGGCAGAAGTAAAAACCGAACTAGGTTTTTAAATACCAATCACAAATTTTAAACTTAAATAAAACTATCCTTAATTTTGGATAGTTTTTTTTATGAATTCTCATCCAATAGGTTTTTTTGATTCAGGAATAGGTGGAATAACATTGTGGAAGGAAGTTACATCCTTAATGCCTAATGAAAACACAATTTATATATCAGATGCTAATAATTGTCCATATGGTGATAAATCTATTGACGAAATAAATGAAATTTCAAGTAAAAACACTCGATTCTTAATTGACAGAGGATGTAAAACTATAGTCTTAGCCTGCAACACAGCAACCACAAATTCAATATCAAATCTAAGAGATAAGTTTAGTATACCTTTTATAGGAATTGAGCCTGCAATAAAACCGGCAGCATTAAAATCAAAAACAAAAAAAATTGGAGTTTTAGCAACAAAAGGTACATTAACGAGTAATTTATTTTTTGAAACAAGCAACGATCATAAAGGAGATGTTGAGTTAATTAGCACTTACGGCGAAGGGTTAATTGAACTCATTGAGAGTCGAGAAGATGATGAAAGATTGGTTAAATTATTGGAACAGTATTTACATCCCATGGTTAAAAAGGGTATTGATCAATTAGTATTGGGTTGTACACACTATCCATTAGTAAATGAATTAATAAAAAAAATAGTAGGTAATGATGTTAATGTGGTTGATTGTAATCACGCTGTAGCTTTGCAAACTAGAAGGATTATGGAGTCTAATAAACTTTTAAATAATGATAATACAAATTCCCCTAACTATCAATTTTTCAACAATGGAAGTGATGACCATGCAATTAAGAAAGTTCTTGAAAATAAATATGAAATTTTTAAATTTGAATCTTGAAATATAAGTTTGAAATATTAAAAAATGAGGATAAAAATATTCTGGTCTTATCATCGGATGAAGAAATTTATACCAAAAGAATCTTGTTTGAAGATGACTCCAAGGCAGATCAATTTCCACTAGTAAAACAGTTATTTTTTTTACCCTTCATAAAATCTGTTATTCTTGATAAACATTTGATTCTGATTGAAAAGTTAGATTTTCTCGATTGGAAGGATGTACAAGATGAGGTTGTTACACAGATTGAAAAATTTCTGAACACAGGAGGACTAATTTTTAAGGTAATAAATCCAATTACTATCTATGCGGAAAACACACCTAACCCAAGTGTTATTAAGTTTGTAGCCAATAAAAAATTAGTAAATGTTGCTCATGAATTCAAAAATAATGAGGATGCTTATTATTGTAATATAGCAAAAGCATTATTTAATCACGAATTCATTAGTGAAATATATATTGATTTCAATTTTATATCAATTACAATTAAAAGTGATTATAAGTGGGAAAATCATACAATGGAAATTAGAGAATACCTATTGTCATTTATTAGGGATGGAAATGAAATTGTAAACTCACAATTTGACATGGATGAAAAAAAATTTCAACAGGTCAACTTTGATAAGCTAGATGATATTTCAAAAGAAATTGCAAAATTAATTGATGATCAAATAAAACCTGCTGTTGCATCAGATGGAGGTAATATTCTATTTCAATCTTATGATTCAGACTCTAAAGAAGTTAAAGTTATTTTACAGGGTGCATGTAGTGGTTGTCCATCCTCAACATATACTTTAAAAAACGGTATCGAATCCATGCTTAAGGATTACTTACCTGGAAAAATTTCAAATGTTGTAGCTATTAATGGATAGTTAACTAGTGAGTTCTAAATTCTTTTAGATATTTAGGCTCAAAGTATGCTAAATCCTCAAAATCACCTGTTTTAAACTTTTCATATGCTAGATCACACATATATTGTGATGATGGTCTTAGTATTTTGTTATCAAATGAGATGTTTTTATTCGGATCGATAATTTTTTTACATTTTATTTGTCCATCACCAATAATCAATATTTTATTTTTTTGAGCAATCTCTAAATAGGAGTTATTATTAATTATTTCAGGTTTCTCCTCTATTTTAACATTGAGTTTGGAATCAAATACACATGAGTAAACTTCATCTCTTCTAGCATCCATAGTTGGAATAATCAATCCCCTAAATTTTACAGCATTAGCAATTATTTTAAGCGATGAAATTGAAATCAAAGGTATGTCTAATCCAAAACACAGACCTTTAGCCGCTGATAAGCCGATTCTCAGACCGGTGTATGACCCTGGACCTCGACTGATTGCACAAGCTTTCAATTGTGTAAACTTTAATTTATTTTTATTTAGTATCTCTTCAATGAATAAATGTAATTTTTCCGAGTGTGAGTAATTTTCTGAGTCAGCTTCTACGCAGTCTACCAATTCACGTTTATTTGATAATGAAACTGAACAATTTGTTGATGATGTTTCAATGTTAAGTATATAGGGCATCTGAACTTAATCTATTGAAAGAGGAACACCAAAATAAAATTCTAAAACTTTGATTTTAAAAATTAAATCAAATTTGCTAGTTATTAAATCAGATTGTGCTGATTCAAACCTTTGTTTTACTTGACTAAAGTCAAAAGAATTCATTGCACCTAGCTCAAATTTCTCCCTTGCATAATCGTAAGAGAGTTTTCGGGATTCTAATGATTTTTTTGACGCACTGAAAGCCTTCATTGCTCCTTGGGCATCTTTATGAGCTTGATTTATGGTATTTTCAAGATCTAGTTTTTTTTGTACTAATTGATTTTCGCTTCTTAAAATATTAACCTTGCTTCGGTTGACATTTGACCTTACCTGAAAATTATTCAGAACTGGTATAGATAGACTCAAACCAAAATTTTGACCAGCATTTTTATCAAACTGATCGCTGAATGATTTTGCACCAACTATTTTGGTAGTTTGGACTGGTGTTAATACTCTTTGATTAGTATTTTCAACAAAACCTATAGGTACATTTTCAAAATTACCAGTCCCAACAAGTCTATCACTGTAAGCTATTCTTGTGCTGTATGAATAGAATGCAGATAAACGCGGTTGAAGAAAACTTTTATTTAGCTCCAGGTTTTTTTTAGCAATATCAAGATTAGTTTCAAATAATTTAATATCATTTTTTTTGGAGACTGCAACAGCAAATATTTCATCAGGTGATTTGTCTAAAATATTAGTAATCTGTAACTCATATTCTTTATCAGCTATTTCAAAATTTTGATAATCCTCTATTAGTAAGAGCTGAGCAAGGGAAATTTTTGAAAGTATATAACTGTTTTGAGCATCAATTAATGTTTTTTCTACACTTGCTAAATTAGCTTCAAACTCAAATAGGTCACCTCTAGGAATCACTCCATTATTTACTAATTCAGTAGCCCTTTCTACTTCACTTTTTGATAATTCTAATTGGAGTTCTTGTACTTTTATAAATTCTTTATTAAATAAGATTTGAAGATATGAGTTAGCAACTAATAGCGATATATCTTCTTTCATGTTAGCTAGTTGGTACTGACTAGAAAGTATTCTTAGGTTAGCTAAGTGAAGTTGCTTAATATTTTTTAAACCATTATAAACATCAACACCTAGGTTTAGATTCATCGACGAAAATTGTGTTGTTATGTTTTCAAGTAGACCCGTTGTAATATTTTGATTCAACCCTACATTCCATGAGTGAGAGCTTCCAATGTTAATGTTAGGAATAAAATTGCCGATTGCATTTTTTTTATCAATTTCTGAGTCTACATAATCTAATTCTGATTGCTTAATTGAAATATTTTCATCAATAGCCCTCTTCACACACATTTCTAATGTCCATTTTTCTTGAGAAAATGAAAATGAGCAAATGATTAAAAAAATAAAAAATAAACTCTTTCTCATATTAGTTGTCATATTTGTATTCTTGTTCTTTTTGATCACCTCTTTTTAATGGCTCTGTTTTATTCCAAACTTTAATATTATCATTTTCAGTAACACCTCCTAAAACCTCAGCATACACACCATCAGAGATCCCCAATTCAATATCTCTTCTCTCGAATTTTTGACCGGAAAGTTGAATTTCAACAAATGATTTTTTAGTTGTATTATCAAATTGTAATAGAGATTCATTTATTGATAAAATATCTTTTTTAACATTGGTTACAATAGTTGCATTAGCACTATATCCTGCTCTAACTACATATTCGTTATCCAAAAAAACGTCACCCTCAATCTTGAATTGAATCGCACCCGCGACCTCAATTCCTTTTGGAGCGATCAATGTGAGTTTTGCATCATATTCTTTTTCTTCGATTGCACCCAAAGATATAGTTAGATCCATACCAATTTTTAATTTTCCAACTTCTCCTTCATCAACTCTACCTTCAAAGATCATTTTGTTCAAATCAGCAACGGTAGCTATTGTAGTACCTGGATTAAATGTATTTGCTTCAATTGCTTGATCACCCTCCTTCACAGGAACTTGTAAAACAGTTCCAGAAACTGTGGACCTTACATTGGTATTTGTTAGTGCGGATCCACCGACAGATCCAAGCCTAATAATTTGTAAATCAGATAAAGCATTTTCTAAATTTTGTTGATCTTGATTATATCTTAGTTCAATTGAGTTAAAATCTTGCTCTGAGATAACACCCTTATCAAATAATTTTTTATTTCTGTTATATTCCTTGGTAGAATTATTCAAGACTATTCTAGATGTTTTTACTCTGCCTTCAGCACTATTAAGAGCTTGTTCATTTGGAACAACTTTAATTTTTGCCAGGAGATCACCAGCAACAACTTCGTCTCCCTCCTCAACAAAAATTTCATCAATTATTCCACTGATTTGAGGTACTATGTTAACCTCATCCTCAGGAATAACACTACCTGTAGCAACAATTTTTTCTTCTATAGTTTGTTTAGATAAGTTAGCAGTTTCGTATGTTATTGCAGACCTGCTATTGGTTTTAATATAGTAAGCCATGGAAAATAAAAATCCAAGTATTAATACTCCTATTCCTAAATATTTTAAATATTTCATATTTATATAATTAAATTATTATTCTTCTCTCAGAGCATCTATTGGTTTAATACTTACAGCTTTTTGAGCTGGTAACATTCCAATCAATGTCCCTAATATAATCATAAGAGCTAATGCTCCAAAAATAAATTTTAAAGGTACCGTCGGGTTTGTATATGGAAAGTCTGATAACTCTTCAGTTGCAACATTAATTCCATAAAGAATTGCAGTTCCCAGTATTATCCCAATTATTCCAGAAATAATGGTTAAAAAAACAGATTCAGTGATTATTTGATTTCTTATTTGTCCAGGTGTTGCACCTAATGCTCTTCTAATTCCTATTTCTTTAGTTCTTTCTTTTACTGAGATTAATAAAATATTTCCAATCCCAATAACCCCTGCAAGAATTGTTGCAATCCCTACAATTAGCGATAGAAAAGATAAACCATCAACAAAATTAACTGTATCCTTAAAAACTTTACCTAGATTAAAAGCACCCAATGCTTCATCATCTTCTGGGTTTATATCTTTTATATCTTTTAAAACGGTCTTAACTTCCTTTTCAACTTTTACTACGTCAACACTATCGTAAGCGGACATCATAAAAAACCCAACATTTTCTCCAGTATTAAATAAATCTTTAAATGTTATAAAAGGGATATAAATGTCTCCATCATCTCCAAAACCACCTCCTTGAACAAACTTGTGAACTCCAATTACTTTGAAAGATATGTTATTTATAGCTATATATTTACCAATTGGATCTTCATTAATATCGAATAACTCCTCGACTGTTCTTTCTCCAATAACACAAACTTTTCTGCTCTGATCCATATCGCCTTGATTTATAAATCTTCCACCATCAAAAACTTTGGTTGTTGCAATTTTGATGTATTCGGGATACTCACCATATATCGCATACGTTCCTGATTTTGATCCCCTAATTACATTTCCACCAGCAGATCCAAAAACGCCTCTTACATTTCTGGGTGCTATAAACTCAATTTCTGGCACCCTTTTCTTTATTATTGCTACATCTGATGTTTTTAATTGAATGCCCCTTCTAGCTTTAAATCCACCATAAGGAAGAGAAGTGTATTGCCCCCAAATAAATAAACTGTTTGAGGAAATTGATGCAAATGCTTTTTCAAAACCATTGTCAAGTCCCTTAGCCGCTCCAGCCAAAGTTATGTATATAAATATTCCCCACAGAACTCCAATCATCGTGATTATTGTTCTAGTTCTATTTTTTTGAATAGAACCAAATATCTCTTGCCATGTATCTTTTGAAAATAATTCTTTCATTTATTTAGCATTTAAGGCAATTATGGGTTTAATTTTTGAGGCTCTTCGAGCTGGAATATAACCTGCTACAGCACCAAAAACGATTAACATAATTGTAGCTGTGATAGCAGTATTTAGATCAACATAAGGATCAGTTATATAGTAATCTTTTTCTAGGGTATCGCCTAAGCTACTTAAAATACCAACACCTACAAATAGCCCAAAGTAACCTGAAATTGTAGTGATAAAAATAGCTTCCTGAAGAACCATGGCTATAATTGAGTTCGGGGTAGCACCAATAGCCTTTCGTATACCGAATTCTTTTGTTCTTTCTTTTACAACAAATACCATAATATTTGAAATTCCAATTACACCAGCCAGTAAGGTTCCAATTCCAACAAGCAAAATAATATATGCCAAAGCATCAGAAAAATCTTGATTTTCTTTTAGGTCTTTTGATGCACTTCTTAATCTGATTCCTCTTGGATCAGATGGGTCGATTTTCTTTTTATTTTTTAGAAAGGTTTTTAACTTTCTTTCTAACTCCAGAGCTCCATCGTATCCAATTGATTCATTGTATGATAGAATTATTTGATCGACTTCATCGGTATTCTTTAGTATTTTTTGCATTGTTGTATAGGGCGCATAAATTGTTCTTTCTTCATTATCGCCCGTATCATCCTGAAATACTCCGACAACTTTCCATGATCTTCCTCCACCAGTTAAATATTTTCCTATTGCTGTTTTATCACCAAATAGATCTTGTTTAATTAATCTGCCAATAACAATGTTTTTTTCCTTGTTCATAATATCCATTTCATTCAAATATCTTCCAAACATCATTATTGTCATCTCATTGTATTGATGATGTGGACCTACTCCTCTAATTGTGTAATTGTTTGATTTTAATTTGTACCCAACCTCACTACTAATTGTAACTCTTGGGGTAATACCTTCAATGAAAAAATCGAATTTTTCTGATATCTCAGCCATATCTTCATTGGTTAGCTCAATTCTTCTATTTGATTCATATCCTCCAAATGGCTTTGATGTTCTACCGCCACTAATGAATATTGTATTAAACTTATCATCTTTAAAATATTCTTTTAAGGTATTTTCAAGACCGTTACCAAAACCAAATAAAACAATGAAAATTAATATTCCTAGGGCTACAGTAAAGCCAGCTAGAAATGTTCTTAACTTATTGTTTTTAATTGTTTCAAATATTTCAAACCAACGGTCTTTATTGAACATTTTAGAGTGCTTTTTTTTGTTTTATTTTTTTATCCTCGACAATGACTCCATCTTTTAGTCTTACTATTCTTTTACACATCTGCGCAATATCTTCCTCATGGGTGACGACCAAAATAGTTTTTCCTTTTTTATTTATCTTTTGAATTAGATCCATCACTTCCTTAGAGGTTTTTGAGTCAAGGGCACCTGTTAGCTCATCAGCAAGTAATACTTTTGGCTCAGAAACCATAGCTCTAGCGATTGCAACTCTTTGTTTTTGACCACCGGATAATTCATTTGGCATATGAGTTGCCCAATTTTTTAGGCCTACATCCTCAAGATATTTTAAAGCTTTTATTTCTCTGTCTTTTCTTTTAACTCCCTGATAGTACAATGGTAAAATAACATTCTCGTGAGCTGTTTTATAATTAATTAAATTAAAAGATTGAAAAATGAAACCCAGAAATTTATTCCTGTAATTGGCAGCTTTTGTTTCATCCATATTTTTAATTACAACATTATCTAATTCATATGAACCTTTGTCATAATTATCTAACATTCCAATAATGTTTAGAAGTGTTGATTTACCGGATCCAGAAGATCCCATAATAGCGACAAGTTCTCCTTCATTTACTTCAAAATCAATTCCTTTAAGAACATGAAGAGAATTACTCCCCATTTGATAAGATTTGTGTAATCCCTTTATATTAATCATGCAAATTTTGATAGAATTTTGAAAATGAAGTCATCATGTAAGGGTAGAGGAATAGAAATCCTATGAATAAAGTAAACACTGATAATATAACCCACCCAATAAAACTAAGCTGAAGGAGAAATAATTTTTTCTTATTGCCCTTCATTAAATTCCAGCTCATTTTTATTGCTTCAAAACCTTTGTTTGCTTTTTGATCCGCTAATAAGAAAAATACTTGGGATAGAATAAGACTTAATATTACTATTGGCAAGAAAATTATTATTATAGCTGATAAAACGATTGTCACGATTCCAGAATCAAATATTGGTGATGAATACTCATTTAGAACCTTTGGATCCAATGCGTAAGGACTATCTTCAAAATTTGCACCTCCTAGAACACTAGATAAATTTTCAATGTCACCTAAAAATAATGCGACCCAAAAAATTCCACATATTAACACAGTGGGGACAAAAATAAGTAAAGTCAGTAGGTATGCTGAAATAGAAGAAAAAAGTGCTTCTTTTGACTTAAAAGCAATGAATAGATTTTCGATTTCACCTTTTTCACCCTTTGAAATTTTTAAAAAGAAAAGAGCAGTTCCAAATGCAATTGGTCCTGCTATTAGTATGGTCAATATTTCTCCAATTATAGACGGAATTAAACCAACAGCTATATTTATTATAATTATAACAACAGTAGCACCAATGGCAATTCCC
Source organism: uncultured Bacteroidota bacterium (assembly GCA_902622575.1). Classification (GTDB taxonomy): domain Bacteria; phylum Bacteroidota; class Bacteroidia; order Flavobacteriales; family Flavobacteriaceae; genus Eutrophosalina. The sequence goes on along the minus strand of CACNQJ010000016.1, from coordinate 1,353 downwards.
CAGTCTTCACTAATTAAATTATAAGCTTCAGATTTTAGTTCAGAGTTAGTTTTCATATTATTATGTATGTAACTGCGAAAATAGTCATTTAAGTCCAATTAAACTTTCTAAAAATACCCAAAACTAGGAATGGCAATTTAAATACTGCCTAGGTCCAACATTTTAGAGTTTTAGTTGATTTTAATTAATTCTTCTAAAAATTTTCGATCATTTGATAGTCTTGGAATTTTATTTTGACCACCAACCTTATTTTTACTCTTTAACCAATTGTAAAATAAGTTTTTTTTGGCATTGTGTAAAATTGGTTTATCTAATGTTATATTTTTAAATCTTTTGGCCTTATAGTCTGTATTGTTTTCTTGTATATATAAATCCAAATCTGACATAAAATCACTAATGTGTTTTGGCTCTTTAGAAAATTCAATAATCCATTCATGACTGCCTTTTTTTCCTGATTGCATGAATCTTGGCGCTACTGTATAGTCAACAATTTTGCATTGGTGTTTAGTTATTGCTTTTTCTAAAGCTTTTTCTACATTATCTATGATAACTTCTTCACCAAATGCATTTATAAAGTGTTTGGTTCTTCCTGAAATAATTATTCTAAATGGATTGAGTGAAGTAAATTGTATTGTATCACCAATTTTATATCTCCAAAGCCCAGAATTAGTTGTAATTAACATAGCATAATTTACGCCTAGCTTAACTTGAGATAAATTAATTATTTTTTCACTTTTTTCTATTTCTGAAACTTCAATGAATTCATAAAAAACACCATAATCCAGCATTAAAAGTAAGTCTCTACCATCATTAGAATCCTGAATGCCAAAAAAACCTTCACTAGCATTATAGACTTCATAATATTTAAAATCTTTATTAAAAATTATATTATTAAATTCATTTCTATAAGGTTTAAAACTTACACCTCCATGAAAGTAAACTTCAAGGTTCTGCCAAATTTCATCAACATAATTTTTTCCTGTTGTTTCTAACAATTTATTCATTAGCGTTAACATCCATGATGGCACACCAGATAAACTTCTAACATCCTCCTGCAAAGTGCCTTTTATAATTGCATCAATTTTTTCATCCCATTTATCCATTAGTGAAATTTCATTACCAGGTGTACTTATCAGTTCAGCCCAAACTGGTAAATTATCAATTAGAATTGCAGATAAATCTCCAAAGTAATGATCATTATTTTCATATATTTTTCTGCTCCCACCCAATCTTAAAGATTTTCCCATAAACATTTTTGAGTCCTCATTATTATTTAAGTAAAGACATAGCATGTCCTTGCCACCTTTGAAATGACAATTATTTAGTGATGAGTTACTGACAGGCAAAAACTTG
>CACNQJ010000015.1 GCA_902622575.1 uncultured Bacteroidota bacterium | reverse complement strand
CAAGTGAATCTTCTTTTTCCTCTAATTTTTTATCATCAATTTTTGATGGTTTTTTCTTCCAAGAAAAAAGTCTCTTAAAAAAATTCATACAATTAAGTTAACTATAAAATTTAAATATGTAAAAATAGTGAGTAATGTAGGCTGTTATCTATTTTTTTGATAACCAATCATTAACTAAATCAGATGGAAGTATCTTTTCTTGGAAAATGTAAGCTCCAGATTTTGGGCTTTTAACCATTTTAATTGCTTTACTAAGCTTTTTCGATCCTGTTTGTAATGTAGCGACTGTTTTCTTTGCCATTATTTGATTTCTTTATGAATTGTGTATTTTTTAAGAATAGGATTAAACTTCTTTAACTCTAATCTGTCAGGTGAGTTCTTTTTATTTTTAGTAGAGATATATCTAGATGTACCAGGTTTTCCAGAATCTTTGTGTTCTGTACACTCTAATATAACTTGAACTCTGTTACCTTTCTTTGCCATATTTATAATTTAATTCCCTTAGATTTGGCTTCTTTTAAAACAGTAGAGATACCTTTTTTATTTATTGTCTTTAGAACTGTAGTTGATACTTTAAGTTTTATCCATTTATCTTCTTCTGGAACATAAAACCTCTTAGAAATAATATTAGCATTAAATCTTCTTTTTGTTTTATTTATGGCTTTTGAAACATTATTTCCAAACTGCACTTTTTTTCCTGATATTTGACAAACTTTTGACATTGCTATCTCTTAGGCATGCAAATAAACAACTTTTTTGCAGTTTTGGCAAATTTATTAACTCAGATTTTTATAAAGTAAATCGATTGCAAAATTTACTGTTTTTTCAATATTTTTAGATCTAACACCAGACAATGTGTAATCCTTAGTAATTATTTTTTCAGGGGTAATCACGGTTATGTAAACTTGTCCAGTTTTTGAAATTTCATCATAATTACTAGGACCCGCATTTCCTGTGGTTGCAATACAATAGTCGGAATCAAAAATATTTTTTGCTGACAATGCCATCTCTAACGAAATCTGTTGACTGACAGCTGATAATTTTTTAATTTTTTTTAGATCAATCCCTAAAATTTTACTTTTCACCTCATCGTTGTAGACTACGACTGAACCCTTGAAAAAAATAGACGAACCAGGCTTTGATGTAAGTTTTGAGGAAATAGCACCTCCCGTTATGCTCTCACATGTAGAAATTGTTTTTTTATTCTGAACTAAAAATTTATGAATATCACTAATCATAATTATTTGACTTTTACACTAAAAACCTTTTTTTCATCAATGTAACCCTCAAGAAGATCGTTTTCAGATACTTTTCCTACACCCTCAGGTGTTCCAGTAAACATGATATCACCGATCTTGATTGTAAAAAAAGTGGATGCTGCAGAAATTAACTCATCAATTTTCCAAATCATATTAGATGAGTTACTCTTTTGAACTATTTTGCCATTTTTCTCTAATCTGAAATTGATATTATTAAGATCTTGAAACATATCTACACTAAGCCAATCTCCAATCAAAGCAGAATTATCAAAACCTTTTGAAATATCCCATGGCAGACCATTTTTTTTAAATTTTCTTTGAAAGTCCCTTGCTGTAAAATCAATGCCAAGGCTTATCTTATCAAAATATTTTTTTGAGAATTTTGATTCGATATGTTTACCAACGCGATTAAATTTTATTATAATCTCAACCTCATAATGAATCTCATTAGAAAATTCTGGTATAAAAAAGGGCTGTTTTTTTTGAATTATTGAGGTATCGGGCTTCAAAAAAATAACTGGATCATCCTCTTTTTTTGAGTTTAACTCATTAATATGCTTCAGATAATTTTTTCCAATACAAATTAACTTCATTGTAATTTATTATTCAATTTAATTAATCTAAGTTGATTGAGAATTTTTTTTGTGTAATTTGGGAAATCTGATTTCATAATCCAGCTAAAATAACCTGGATCATTTTCAATTACGTAATCAATTTCTTGATTTTTATATTTTCCAAATGAAAATACAGCTTTTTTATTTTCATTCTCATAAATAAACCCAGCTAAATCTATCGACTTTCTCATAGTAGAAAACTTTGATAAATAATCAATGTTATTTTCTAGTTCCTCATATTTTTCTAACTGAGCTAAAAAGACTTCATATGTCACTCTGGTATCACTCATTGATGAGTGAGCATCTTCATGATCTTTTCCACAATAGAACTTGTATGCTGCAGAAAGAGTTCTTTTTTCCATTTTGTGAAAAATATTTTGCACATCAACAGTTTTTATTTTAGATAGGTCAAAATCAATTTCAGAACGTAATAGCTCCTCGGCGAGAAGCGGGATATCAAACTTGTTAGAGTTAAATCCAGCAAGATCACAATCTTTTATAAATTGATATATTTCATTAGAGTATTCCTTAAATGTTGGCTCATTTTTTACCATTTCATCATCAATACCATGAATAGCACTCACAATTTTTGGTATAGTTATTCCTGGATTAATTAGCCAGGTCTTTGATTCTTCAGTATTATCAATATTTATTTTAATTATTGAAATTTCAACAATTCTATCTTTTACAACATTGACCCCAGTGGTCTCAAGATCAAAAAAACAAATGGGACGATTTAATTTAATTTTCATAGTAGAACTAAACTTCATGGTTAATATCCCATTCCTCTATTAGATTTTTAATTCTTTTTAAAAATAAACCACCTGTAGCTCCATTTATTATTCTATGATCAAAACTTAACGATATCATAATTACTTTTCTAATACCAACAAAATCACCCTTATCAGTCTCTATGACCCTGGGCATTTTTCTTATTGAGCCAAAAGCTATTATACCTAATTGAGGTTGATTAAGAATTGCCGTGCCAGTTAAACTTTCAAAAACTCCTATGTTAGTCATAGTAAATGTTCCGTTTAAAACATCATCTGGGCTCAATTCGTTGTCTCTAGCTTTTATAATTAAGTTATTGGCAGATTTACATATACCTAAAAGACTGAGTTGATCGGCATTCTTTAACACTGGTACAATTAAATTTCCATCACCTAAAGCTGTTGCCACACCAATATTTATATCTTTTTTTAATATCAACTTGTTGTCATCAAGACTAGCATTTAATGTGGGGAATTCTCTAAGAGCTAATGATAAAATCTTTATTAATGGATATGTAATAGTTAATTTGAACTTTTCATCTTTTAAAAACTTATCTTTTAAATTTTCCCGCCATTCAAATAAATTTGTTATGTCTGCCTCTATAAACATTTGAGCATGTACAGAGGTATTTTTACTTGACATCATGTGATCATACGTCATTTTTTCAAACCTAGTGAGCTCTCTTACTGTATCAGACTCGTTGCTTGTTAATTTTGGTTTAGATTCAATAACTGGACTATTTTTTATTAAGAATTCATCATTTTTATTTTTACCTAAAAAGTCCAATAAATCTTTTTTTGTAAGTCTGCCTTGCTTGCCTGAGCCTTTAATTTTATCCAAATCATTATCACTTATGCCCTCTTTTTCAATAATACTTCTAACTAGTGGTGAAAGAAAAGAATGTTTTGAACTTTCATATTGATTATCCTTCACTTCAACTGTTTCTTTATTATTTTCCACGTTTTCCAATAATTCAATATTTGGAATGGCCTGGATTATTTTTTCATGAGATTTTTGAGATGTTTCTATGACACAAAGCGTCTCACCCACTTTAACAATATCATTGATTTCAAAACATTTTTCAATCAATACTCCCTCAATGTCACATGGAACCTCGGAATCAACCTTGTCGGTTGCAACTTCAACTATAAAATCATCAGCTTTGATTTTATCACCTACATCCTTAAGCCAATTAACAATAGTCGCCTCCTCGACGCTTTCACCCATTTTTGGTAATGTTAAATTATATTTAGTCATAAAATAAATTGGTTTACAAAAATACCAAAATTAAACCTATGTTGAGGACTGCTCAAAGGGAATCCTTTTAATTATACTTCTTCCAAGTGTTATCTCATCTGTGTATTCTAAATTATCACCCACAGAAACTCCTCTTGCTATAGTACTAAATTTAATTCCATCTTTTTTTATTTTTTTATAAATGTAGTAGTTCGTTGTATCGCCTTCCATTGTTGCACTCAAGGCAAAAATTATCTCTAAAATCTCCTCCTTATTTACCCTTTCTATTAAGGAATCAATGTTTAATTGATTTGGTCCGATTCCATCGACAGGTGAAATTTTTCCTCCCAATACGTGATATAAACCCTTAAACTGAGCGGTATTTTCAATAGCCATTACATCTCTTATATCCTCTACCACACATAAAATTTTTGGATTTCTATTAGGACTTGCGCAAATATTACATATTTTACTATCGGAAAGACTTTTACATCTATCACAAAATAATACACTTCGCTTAAGTTCTTTGATTGATTTTAATAAATTATCAATGTCCCCCTCCTCTTTGTTTACTAAGTGCAAAGCCAGTCTTAGGGCTGTACTTTTTCCAATACCTGGAAGCTTAGAAATCTCGTCAACTGCATTAGACAATAATTTTGAGGAAAGATCCATTATGTAAATATAAGATATTAAGAGTAGCAGAATTAACTATATTTATACTAATACAATATTGATGTCAGAATCATTAATAATTACAATAGTAGTAATATATTTTTCTCTACTTTTCTTAGTATCTCAACTAACAAAAGGTAAAAGTGATAATAAGACATTTTTTTCTGGAAATAAAGAATCACCTTGGTATGTGGTTGCATTTGGAATGGTTGGAGCATCATTATCTGGAATTACCTTTATTTCAGTTCCTGGTGATGTAGGCGCTATTGATTTTACATATTTTCAAGTTGTAATAGGATATCTGTTTGGATATATGATAGTAGCTTTTGTTTTATTACCTATATATTATAAATACAACCTTACATCTATTTATGAGTATTTAGGTGACAGATTCGGAAGAAATTCTCACATGACTGGTGCGTTTTTTTTCTTTATTTCAAGAGTTCTTGGAGCAGCCTTTAGGCTATTCTTGGTTGCAATAGTTTTGCAGGAATTTGTTTTTAACTCATGGGGGGTTCCTTTTGAAATGACGGTGATTTTATCAATTTTACTAATTTGGATATATACTTTTAGAGGAGGTATTAAAACTGTAGTATGGACTGATACACTACAAACATTCTTAATGATTTTATCTGTTATATTATCAATATATTTTATAACTGCTAGCTTAGATATAACTTTTTTTAACTATTTAAAATCTGATGATTTTAGTATGCAAAATCAAATTTTTGTAACTGATAGCCTTCTTGAAAAAAATCATTTTATAAAATCATTTCTTGGTGGAGTTTTCATTACAGTTTGTATGACAGGTCTAGATCAAGATATGATGCAAAAGAACCTTACATGCAAAACATTGCATGATGCACAAAAAAATATGGTTGTCTTTAGCTTTATTTTGGTTGGTGTTACCTTCATTTTTTTAATACTTGGAGCACTATTATTTACATTTGCTGAAAAAAATAGCGTTCTAATACCCATACTTAATGGACGAGAAAATACTGATTTATTATTTCCTCAAATTGCATTAAATGGAGGTTTAGATATCACTTTATCAATTACATTTCTTCTAGGATTGATCGCTGCTGCGTATAGTAGTGCTGATAGTGCATTAACATCTCTGACAACATCATTTTGTATAGATTTTTTGGACATAGAAAAAAAGAGTGAAAAATCTCAAAAAAAATTGAGATTCTTCACTCATATTTTAATGAGTATTATTTTGATAGTGGTTATTGTTGTGTATAAAAATTATTTAAGTACTAGTGTTATTGATAGCTTACTCATTATTGCTGGTTTTACCTATGGACCATTGCTCGGATTATTCGCTTTTGGTATTCTAACTAAATATAAAATATACGATAGTCTTTCAATTCTAGTATGTATAATATCTGTTATAATTATAACAGTAATTTTCTACTTACCACCTGAACTTATTGGTGGTTATAAAATTGGTTATGAGCTTCTTCCTTTAAATGGATTAATAACATTTATAGGAATGTATATAATTAGAAAAACTACCACTTAATTAGTGCACTTCCCCAGGTAAATCCGCTCCCAAAAGCTGCGAGGACTACTATATCACCCTTTTTTATTAGATTAGAATTATAAGCCTCTGTCAAAGCAATAGGAATTGAGGCAGCAGTAGTATTTCCATATTTCATAATATTATTATAGACTTGGGAATCAGAGAGTTTTAATCTTTTTTGAATATACTGGCTTATTCTTAGATTAGCTTGATGTGTGATCAATAAGGAAATATCTTCTTTTTTGAGATTTGAATGATTTAATGCTTCAAATATAACCTGCTCAAATCTGACAACTGCATTCTTAAACACAAAATTTCCATTCATGTAAGGATAATATCCAGAACCATCTTCATCATCATCATTCTTTATTTTATCAACCCAAAAAGTTGTTGCTGGTTTTATGACAGCTAATTCCTCAGCAAATTTTCCCTCTGAATGTAAATGTGTTGATAATATTCCACTTTCGCCTTTAGAGGCTGAAATTACTGCAGCCCCTGCGCCATCTCCAAAAATCACAGAAACTGAACGTCCTCGTGAAGTTTTTTCAAGTCCTCCTGAGTGAATTTCACTTCCAACAACTAATATATTTTTATACATTCCCGATTTAATATATTGATCTGCAATGGAAATTGCATATATGAACCCAGAGCATTGATTTCTAACGTCTAATGCTCCAACCTCTTTAATTTCAAGGTTTCGTTGCAACAATACACCTGATCCAGGGAAATAATAATCAGGGCTTAAAGTAGAAAAAATTATAAAATCTATTTCATTCTTATCAATGTTTGCATCCTTGATTGCTTTCTCAGCAGCATATGTCCCCATCAATGATGTTGTTAATTTATCGTCATTAACCCATCTTCTTTCCCTAATTCCAGTTCTTTCAACGATCCATTCATCTGATGTATCCATCATTTTTGTTAAATCCTCATTTGTTACAACATTCTCTGGTACATAATAACCTAAGCCTTTGATAACCGAATTAAACATTTAGAAAGTTTTTTGCAATTTAAATAAAAATGTCATTTTGTCATCATATTTTGTTTGGTATGTGATTTGAAAATATATTTGCAAAAAACAAAACAATGAGCAAGGGTAAAATTAATGTTTCAGTAGAAAATATATTTCCTCTAATAAAGAAATTCTTATATAGTGACCAAGAAATTTTTTTAAGAGAACTTATTTCCAATGCAACAGATGCAACTTTAAAACTTAAACATATGTCGAACATTGGAGAATTCAAACAAGATTTTGGAAATCCAATTATTGAAGTCAAAATTGATAAAAAGAACTCAAAAATACATATTATTGATCAAGGGGTTGGCATGACAGAGAATGAAGTAAAAAAATACATAAATGAAGTAGCATTTTCTGGAGCTGAAGAGTTTATCGAAAAATATAAAGATTCTGCAAAAGACAGTGGTATAATAGGTCATTTTGGTCTCGGTTTTTATTCTGCATTCATGGTTTCTGATTCAGTCGAAATTATTACCAAATCATTTAAAAAATCTCCCGCAGTTCACTGGTCTTGCGACGGTTCGCCTGAGTTTAATTTAGTAAAGTCTAACAAAAAAGACAGAGGAACTGAAATTATACTGAATATATCTAAAGATTCAAAGAGTTTTTTAGAGGAAAATACAATTTCAGATTTATTAAAAAAATATAACCGATTCATGCCAATACCAATAAAATTTGGCACTAAGGAAATTACTAATAAAACTGGTGAGGGAAAGGACGAAAAAGAGATAAAAGAAACTATAGATAATATTATAAATATTACAGAGCCAGCATGGACAAAAAAACCTAAAGATTTAAACGAGGAGGATTACAAAACATTCTACAAAGATCTTTATCCAATGAATTTTGAGGATCCTTTATTCAATATTCATTTAAATGTTGATTACCCATTTAATCTTACAGGTATACTGTATTTTCCAAAAATCACCAACGATATCAATTTGCAAAAAGATAAAATTCAATTATATCAAAATCAGGTTTTTGTAACAGACAATGTAGAGGGAATTGTACCTGAATTCTTAACTCTGTTGCGAGGGGTAATAGACTCACCAGATATTCCATTAAATGTATCAAGAAGCTATTTACAAGTTGACTCTGCAGTAAAAAAAATATCAAATTATATTACTAGAAAAGTTGCCGATAAATTAAATTCATTATTTAAGGAGGATCGTAAAAAATTTGAAGAAAAGTGGAATGATATTAAGGTGATTATTGAATACGGTATGCTTAGTGAAGAAAAGTTTTACGAAAAATCAAACGCCTTTGCATTATTTCCAACTACAGAAAATAAATTTTTTACTTATGATGAATTAATAAAAAAAATAAAAAAGAATCATAAAGACAAAGATGATAAAACTGTTATTCTTTACTCATCTAATATTCAGGAACAAGACTCTTACATTAAAGAAGCAAATAAAAAAGGTTATACCGTTCTTTTACTAGATTCTCCAATTGCAAGTCATTTAATCCAAAAATTGGAAACAACAAAAGAAAAAATATCGTTTGCGAGGGTAGATTCAGATGCAATTGATAATCTAATTAAAAAAGATGAAAAAAGTATCTCGAAATTAAGTGAAAAAGAGCAAGAAAAATTAAAAGAACAAATCGAAGAAGTTGTGCCAAAAGACAAATACTCTGTTCAATTGGAGGCTATGGACAGTGAATCACTCCCTTTTATGATTACTCAGCCAGAATTTATGAGAAGAATGAAAGACATGCAAAACACAGGTGGAACCTCCATGTTTGGTAATATGCCCGAAATGTATAATCTAGTTGTTAATACAAATAATCAATTAGTGAATGATATATTTAAAACCAAAACAAAGAACAAAAGAGACAGGCTTATTAAACAATCACTGGATCTTGCTAGGCTTTCACAAAATTTGTTGAAAGGACAAGATTTAACTGAATTTATTAAAAGAAGTTTTGAACTTATTAAATAAATTAACTTTAGAATATGAAGCTTAGATTCTTCTTAGCATTAATTTTTTTGATCGGATGTCACTCAGTCGAAAATAAGCTTAATTTAAATATTGAAGTTGAGGGTCTAAAAAAAGGAACGATTATATTAAAAAAATTGAATGATTCATTATTCACTGAAATAGATTCTTTTTCAGTTAAAGGTGATGATAGGATTAATTTTACATATGATTTAAAGGAGCCAGAAATGCTATTCCTTGACCTAGATTTGAATGATGGCTCTGAAATTAAAAGTTTGAACTTTTTTGCTGAAAAAGCTGAGATAAATATCAAAACATCATTAGATAATTATGGATTTAATATTGATGTAAAAGGATCAAAAAATGACTCTTTGTTTAGAGATTATGTATACATAAACAAAAAGTTTAATGATGAGAAATTAAACTTATTCGAAATGTCTTTTAGAAATTCAAAATTAAATAACAAAGACAGTTTGAAAATAATTGAAGATGAGATAATTAATATAAATACAAGGCAATTTCTACACAATGCGAATTTTGCAGTAAGAAACTCAAGTTCTGAAATTGCTCCTTACATAGCTATCACTGACTTAATTGAGTCAAAAAAAATACTTGATACAGTCTATAAATCTTTGAGCGAAACTGTGAGAAAGTCTAAATATGGTGTTGAATTGAAAGCCTTGATTGATTAGCCAGAATATTCAACAAAATTTCTAGGGGTTTCATAAAGTGTTATTGATAAATCACATTCCATCTCGATGGCGTTCCTTAATTTATTCCATATATACACTGCCAAGTTTTCTGTTGATGGAATCAAATTTTTAAAATATGGTATGTCTAAGTTTAGATTTTTATGATCTAATACATCCTCTACTTCTTTTTTTATGATTTTTTTTAAAACAGATAGATCCATAACCATACCAGTCTCAGGGTCAACTTCACCATGTAATTTAACAATTAACTCATAATTATGTCCATGATAATTATCATATGAACATTTTCCAAATACTTTTAAATTCTTTTCTTTAGACCAACCTAAATTAGCTAATCGATGGGCAGCATTAAAATGTGATTTTCTACAAACTGTTATTTTCATAATTTTCAAAGTATTTAAAATATTTAGTAATCATAATTTTTAACCAAACAGTAAACTTTTCAGGTTTGGTTTCTATTTCTTTTTTTAATTGAGAAATTGAAATCCACTTAAAGTCAACAGCCTCGTTTGGATTCAATATAGGATTTCCATTAAATCTTCCAAATAAAACATGATCAAACTCATTCTCATGCAACCCATTTTCAAATTCAGCTTCATAAATGAAGGAAAAAATTTTATTAAGTTTTGAGGTAATACCCATTTCTTCATCTAATCTTCTAGTAGCAGATTCAATAATTGATATATTTTGTAATGGGTGACTACAACATGTATTTGTCCATAAATTACCTGAGTGATATTTATTTGGTGCTCTTTTTTGTAGTAAAATTTCTAAATTATCATTAAAAAGAAATATTGAAAAGGCCCTGTGAAGTAGTTTATTTTTGTGTGCTAAAATTTTTTCTTCGACACCAATTTCGTTGTCATTTTCATCAACCAAAACAACATAATCAGACATATCAATGATATTATGCTTCCCCCTTGGGACCACCAAAATTTAACGGAAATACATCTCTTTGTAAATTTTGAATTTCACCAAAAGATGACTCATACTTTACTAGATTTTCATCAAGTGCTTTAAGAAATCTTTTAGCATGCTGGGGAGTCAATATTATTCTTGACCTCACCTTTGCTTTTGGTGACCCAGGCATAACATTAATGAAATCTAAAACAAACTCGGTTGGAGAATGATTAACAATTACTAAATTAGAATAAGATCCTTGAGCAGTATTTTCATCTAGCTCGATATTGATATTATTCTTATCTGCAGTATTATCCTTCTTCATTGAATCTAATTCTCTTACTTTCAAGTAATTCCTCGTACTCATCGACATATCCAACTATGATATCATCGTATTCTCTATTACCAGTACCAGCAGGTATTTTGTGGCCTACTATAACATTTTCTTTAAGACCTTCAAGGTGATCAACTCTTCCATTAACAGCTGCTTCATTCAATACTTTAGTTGTTTCTTGGAATGAGGCAGCAGAAATAAAGGATTTAGTTTGTAGTGAGGCTCTGGTAATTCCTTGTAAAATTGGAAATCCTGTTGCGTTTACAGCATCACGAGCAACTACTAATTCTTTATCCTCTCTTTTTAATAGAGAATTTTCATCTCTCAATTCTCGAGCAGTAATAATTTGACCAACTTTGAGATTTTCTGAATTTCCAACAGATTCAATTACCTTTTTCCCAAACAAGTTATCATTTTGAGAGATAAATTCATTTTTATGAACAATCTGATTTTCTAAAAATATCGAATCGCCGGAATCTTGTATTTGAACTTTTTGCATCATTTGACGAATTAATACTTCAAAATGTTTATCATTAATCTTTACTCCCTGTAATCTATACACTTCCTGTACTTCATTAACCAAATATTGCTGAACTGCTGATGGACCTTTGATATTAAGTATGTCATTTGGTGTGATGGATCCATCTGAAAGAGGCATACCAGCTTTTACAAAATCATTTTCTTGTACAAGTATTTGATTTGATAACTTAACTAGGTATTTCTTTATTTCGCCTGTTTTTGATTCAACAATAATTTCTCTATTACCTCGTTTAATCTTTCCAAAACTAATCACACCATCAATCTCACTAACTACAGCTGGGTTTGATGGATTTCTTGCTTCGAATAATTCTGTTACACGAGGAAGACCACCTGTAATATCACCTGATTTAGCAGACTTTCTTGGGATCTTTACAAGAATTTTACCGTTTTCTACCTTTTCACCATCATCAACCATGAGGTGAGCTCCAACTGGTAAGTTGTACGTTCTGATATTTTTGCCTTTTTTATCATTAATTAGCAGTGTTGGTATCAATTTTTTATTTCTGCTTTCAGAGATAACTTTTTCTCTGAAACCTGTCTGCTCATCAATTTCAACTTGATAAGTTATTCCTTGTTCTATATTTTCATATTGCACAACCCCACCAAACTCAGAAATAATAACACCATTGTACGGATCCCACTTACAAATCAAATCATCTTTCTTAATTTTCTTTCCGCTTTTGACGAAAATAGATGAACCATATGGAATTATATTAGAACTTAAAACAATACCTGATTTCTCATCAAGTATTTTTATTTCACAAGTTCTTGATATTACTAAATCTATAGATTTACCATCATTATCTTTTGATTTGACAACTTTAAGGTCTTCTATTTCAGTAACACCGTCAAATTTAGCTATCAATTCATTTTCTTCAGAGATATTACCAGCAATACCACCTACATGGAATGTTCTTAATGTAAGCTGAGTTCCTGGTTCACCAATTGACTGTGCAGCAACCACACCAACAGCCTCACCAATTTGAACCATTTTTCCTGTAGCTAAATTTCTACCATAGCATTTTGCACACAACCCTCTTTTGGCCTCGCAAGTTAAGGGTGATCGTACATCAATCTTTTCAATAGGTAGTTTCTCAACTTTTTCAACTAGGTCTTCACTAATTTGTTCACCTGCTTTTATAATAATATTATTTGATAAAGGATCATAAACATCGTGTAATGAAACTCTTCCTAAAATTCTTTCACCAAGTGTTTCAACAACCTCTTCATTTTTCTTTAATGCTTCAACTGGAACACCTCTTAAAGTATTACAATCCTCAGAATTAATAATTACGTCTTGAGCTACATCAACAAGTCTTCTTGTTAAATAACCAGCATCTGCTGTTTTAAGAGCTGTATCAGCAAGACCTTTTCTAGCGCCGTGAGTGGAGATAAAATATTCTAAAATTGAAAGCCCCTCTTTGAAGTTAGAAAGTATAGGATTTTCAATAATTTCTCCGCCGCCGGAACTTGCCTTTTTGGGTTTAGCCATTAATCCTCTCATTCCAGTTAACTGTCTAATTTGCTCTTTAGATCCTCTAGCTCCCGAATCAAGCATCATATATACAGAGTTAAATCCCTGTTGATCCTCACTAATCCTTTTCATTGCCAACTCAGTTAAAGATGCATTGGAACTTGTCCAAACATCAATAACTTGATTATATCTTTCGTTATTGGTTATCAATCCCATGTTATAATTTGACATAATTGAGTCAACTTCTTGATTGGCAGAATCAATCATTTTATGTTTTTCATCAGGGATAATAATATCTCCCAGACTAAAAGATAATCCACCCTTAAATGCAAAAGTGAACCCCATTTCTTTAATTTTATCAAGAAACTCAGCAGTTTCTGGAACACTGGTCATCTTTAAAATCCTTCCAATAATATCTCTCAGTGATTTTTTAGTTAAAACTTGATTTATATAGCCTGCATTTTCAGGAACAACTTCATTAAATAAAACTCTACCAACTGTTGTTTCAATTAATTTGGTTACTAACTCATCATTATCATTTAAATCTTTAGTTCTAACTTTTATTGACGCATTCAAATGAGCTTTACCTTCATTGTGAGCAATTTTAACTTCCTCAAATGAATAAAAAGTTAGGCCTTCACCTTTAACGACTTCATTTTTCGTCGATTTTTTTTCTTTGGTCATGTAATATAAACCAAGAACCATGTCCTGGGATGGAACTGTTATTGGGGAACCATTTGCTGGATTTAAAATATTGTGTGATGCCAACATCAACAATTGAGATTCCAAAATAGCCTCAGGTCCCAATGGTAAATGAACTGCCATTTGATCACCATCAAAGTCTGCATTGAACGCAGTACATACAAGAGGGTGAACTTGAATAGCTTTTCCCTCAATTAAAATAGGTTGAAAAGCTTGTATACCTAGTCTGTGTAGAGTTGGAGCTCTATTTAATAAAACAGGGTGACCTTTCAAGACATTTTCTAAAATATCCCAAACTAATGGTTCTCTCTTGTCAATAATTTTTTTTGCAGACTTGACTGTTTTGACAATGCCTCTTTCGATTAATTTTTTTACGATGAATGGCTTATAAAGTTCAGCAGCCATGTCTTTAGGTAAACCACATTCATAGAGTTTTAGTGTTGGTCCACCTACAATCACGGATCTTGCTGAATAATCTACACGTTTTCCAAGAAGATTTTGTCTGAATCTACCTTGTTTTCCTTTCAAGGAGTCTGAAAGGGATTTTAAGGGTCTATTTGCTTCAGTCTTAACAGCTGACGATTTTCGTGTGTTGTCAAATAGTGAATCAACTGACTCCTGAAGCATTCTTTTTTCATTTCTTAAAATAACCTCAGGGGCTTTAATTTCAACAAGTCTTTTTAATCTATTGTTTCTTATAATAACTCTCCTGTATAAATCATTTAAGTCTGAAGTTGCAAATCTACCACCATCAAGCGGGACAAGTGGTCTTAACTCAGGTGGAATGACAGGAATTGCTTTAAGTATCATCCATTCTGGCTTATTTTCTTTATTAATATTTGCCTCACGTAGCGATTCAACAACTTGAAGCCTTTTAAGTGACTCCGTTTTTCTCTGTTTTGAAGTTTCATTATTAGCTTTATGCCTAAGTTCGTAAGAAAGCTCATCTAAATCAATCCTTGAAAGAAGCTCTATCAAACATTCGGCACCCATTTTGGCAATAAATTTCTCAGGATCACTATCCTCCAAAAACTGGTTTTCGGGCGGAAGCTTCTCCAAAACATTAAGATACTCCTCTTCAGTTAAAAAGTCCATTTTATTGTATGGATTACCTTCTTCATCAAGTCCAGCACCCGGTTGAACAACCACATATCTTTCATAATATATGATCATATCTAGTTTTTTGGTTGGAAGGCCCAAAAGGTATCCAATTTTATTTGGTAATGACCTGAAGTACCAAATGTGAGCAACAGGAACTACCAAGTTGATGTGCCCAACTCTGTCCCTTCTCACTTTCTTTTCTGTAACCTCAACTCCACATCTATCACAAACTATTCCTTTATATCTGATTCTTTTATACTTACCACAAGCGCATTCATAATCCTTCACAGGACCAAATATTCTTTCACAGAACAATCCATCTCTTTCAGGTTTATGAGTTCTGTAATTAATAGTCTCAGGCTTGAGAACTTCTCCTCTTGATGAAGCAAGGATCGTTTCAGGTGAAGCTAATCCAATTGATATTTTATTAAATTTTTTAGTTTTATTTAACTCCATAATTAATTTTATTTATTCTTCTAATCTAATATCTAAGCCTAAACCTTTGAGTTCATGCATTAATACATTGAATGACTCAGGTAAACCTGAATCTGGCATTCTTTCGCCTTTGACTATTGACTCGTAAGCCTTAGCTCTTCCAACAACATCGTCGGATTTAATTGTCAATATTTCTTGTAGAGTACTGGATGCTCCATATGCTTCAAGAGCCCAAACTTCCATTTCTCCAAACCTTTGTCCACCAAATTGAGCTTTACCACCAAGTGGCTGCTGTGTGATCAGGGAGTATGGGCCTATTGATCTAGAGTGCATTTTGTCCTCAACCATGTGACCTAATTTAAGCATGTAAATTACACCAACTGTTGCTGGTTGATCAAATTTTTCACCCGTTCCCCCATCAAACAAATAAGTATTTCCGTATTTTGGCACTCCTGCTTCGTCAGTAAATGAATTAATTTCTTCAATGGTAGCACCATCAAATATTGGAGTTGAAAACTTCTTTCCTAATTTCATTCCTGCCCAACCAAGCACAGTCTCATAAATTTGTCCAATATTCATTCGTGATGGTACGCCAAGAGGATTTAGTACTATATCTACAGGGGTTCCATCCTCCAAAAATGGCATATCTTCTTGTCGAACAATCCTAGCTACAATTCCCTTGTTTCCATGTCTACCAGCCATTTTATCACCAACTTTTAATTTTCTTTTCTTAGCTACATAAACTTTAGCTAATTTCATGATACCTGCTGGTAATTCATCACCAACAGAAATTGTAAATTTCTCTCTTCGAAGCATACCTTGAAGGTCATTTTCTTTAATTTTATAGTTGTGTAACAAAGTCGAGGCAAGAGAATTTACTTTTTTATCCACACTCCATGATGAATCCATC
>CACNQJ010000014.1 GCA_902622575.1 uncultured Bacteroidota bacterium | reverse complement strand
AATATATGGGTAGTAAAGATGCAATCCATCCATGAACATGAATAAGATCAGGAGCCCAGTTTAGTTTTTTTATAGTTTCAATCACACCTTTTACAAAAAAAATTGCCCTTTCATCATTATCTTTATATAGCTTGTTATTTTTATCATACTCAACTAGTCTCCCCTTAAAATAATCCTCACTGTCAATAAAATAAACCTGCATTCTTTCTTTAGGAATTGATGCGACCTTCAAAATTAAAGGCATATCCATATCATCAATTATTAAATTTATTCCAGAAAGTCGAATTACTTCGTGTAACTGATGGCGCCTCTCATTAATGATACCATACTTTGGTATAAATATCCTAGTTTGTCCACCATTTTCGTTGACAACTTTAGGTAAAGTATATGTCATTGTTGCAATCTCAGTTTGAGGCATGTAAGGAATAACCTCCGAGGAAATATATAAAATCTTTTTTCCTTTCATAAATCCTTCTTGTATTAAGGTGTACAAAATTACAAAAATTAAATAAGATTAAATCTAAAGTATTAAGTTTGCATGCTGTTAAAATTTTCTTAAATGAGTGTTATTAGGAAAACTATCGATTTAAAAAAAATACTCCGATTAAATAAAATTAAAAGAAATAAAATTGGATTAGTTCCAACAATGGGGACGTTGCATGAAGGACACCTATCTCTTGTTAATGAAGCATTAGAAAATTGTGATGAGGTATGGGTATCCATCTTTGTTAATCCCATACAGTTTAATGACCCAAAAGATTTCAAATTATATCCAAGTGATCCGAATAGTGATATAAAAAAAATTCATTCTGTATCGAAAGATATTAACTTATTTATACCCAAAAGCGTGAGAGAGATTTATCCGGCTAATCCTATTAGTGAAAAATTTGATTTTGGTATTCTTGATAAGGTTATGGAAGGTGAACAAAGGCCAGGTCATTTTAATGGTGTAGCTACTGTATTAAAAAAACTTTTTGAAATTTTTGAACCTAATCACGTTTTTTTTGGAGAGAAAGACTATCAACAAACATTAATTGTTAGTAAACTTATTGATAATTTATTCCCAAAAATTAGTTTAATGGTTTGTCCAACAATTAGAAACGAAAATGGATTAGCTTTAAGTTCAAGAAATAATCACCTACCAAAAAAATACCAGAAAATCTGTGGAGTAATTTTTGAATCTCTGTTACTAGCTAAAGAAAATTGTGGAAAGATGTCTTATTTAGATTTAAATAAAACTATAAAGACTAAAATTGAAAAATCAAATTCCCTGAAGCTAGAGTACTTTGAAGTCAGAAATGAAAAAAATTTGGAGCCTTTCACTCAAATAAATAAAAATATAAGATACAGAGCATTCATATGTGTTAGAGCTAAAGGAATAAGACTAATTGATAATCTTCTTTTAACATAAATCTATGAAAATTAAAATACTAAAATCAAAGATTCATAACGTTACAGTAACTGAGGCTAATATTAATTATATAGGTAGTGTTACAATTGATGAAAATCTTATGGATGCTGCGAATATTATTGCTGGGGAAAAAGTGCAAGTTTTAAATGCCAATAATGGAGAAAGACTGGAAACATATGTTATTAAGGGGGAGCGAAACACTGGAAAAATAGAAATTAATGGTCCAGCGGCAAAAAAAGTTAACAAAGGGCACATAATAATAATTATAAGCTATGCCACAATGTCATTAAAAAAAGCCAAAATTTTTAAACCTTCAATAATTTTCCCTAATAAAAAAAATACACTAGATTAGGTATTAGTGGCAAATTCCAAAAAAATATACTCGTGCAATAATTGCGGAGCAAAATACCCAAAATGGATGGGGCAATGTAATCAGTGTGGGGAATGGAACACAGTTGATGAAGAAATAATAAAAACCAAAAGAAAAAATGAACCTGATATCATTTTAAACAAATCTAAATTAAAAGAGATAAAAGAAATCGATACGGAATCAAATCAAAGATTAAATATAAATGATAGTGAATTAAACCGAGTTCTAGGTGGAGGAATAGTTCCAGGTTCTGTAATTTTAATATCAGGTGAGCCCGGAATTGGAAAGTCAACATTAATACTTCAAATTTCAATATCCATCAAAAGAAAAGTTCTATATATTTCTGGTGAAGAAAGTCAGCAACAAATTAAATTAAGAGCAAATAGAATTGCTGAAAACCAAACTGAGTGTTACATTTTAACTGAAACAAATTTAGAATCGATATTAAAATCAGTTGAGTCATTAATGCCAGAACTTATTATTATTGACTCTATTCAAACAATACAAACTGATATTATTGAAAATATTCAGGGAAGCATGCCGCAAATTAAAGAATGTACATCAACATTAATTAAGGTTGCTAAACAGACAAGCATACCCATAATAATAATCGGACACATAACTAAAGATGGAAATATTGCAGGACCAAAAGTATTGGAGCACATGGTTGATGTAGTGTTGAATTTTGAAGGTGATAAAAATAATTTATATAGAATTCTCAGGTCGAAAAAAAATAGATTTGGTTCAACTTCAGAAATTGGTATTTATGAAATGTTAAACACAGGTTTAATGGTTGTTGAAAATCCAAGCGAGCTATTTACATTGAACAGAGAAAATCAATTAAGTGGTAATTGTATTGGCATAACTCTAGATGGCAATAGATCTATTATGATAGAAATTCAAGCTCTTGTGAGTTCTGCCATTTATGGTACACCACAAAGAATTTGTAATGGTTTTAATTCCAAAAGATTGAACATGTTATTAGCAGTTTTAGAAAAAAAAGTTGGTTTTAAAATTGGAGTAAAAGATGTTTTTATAAACATAACAGGAGGAATAAAAATTGATGATCCTGCTTTAGATCTCGCTGTAGTTTTCTCTATATTATCATCAAATACAAATTTAAGCATTGAAAATGGCACTTGCTTTTGTGCAGAAGTTGGGCTTTCAGGTGAATTGCGTAATGTAAAAAATATTGATATTAGAATTTCAGAGGCAGAGAGATTAGGTTACAATAAAATTATAATTTCTAAAAACTCAAAAATACAAACTAATAAATCTAAAATTAATATTTTAAAATTCTCAAAATTAAGCGAGGTTGTTAAAGAAGTTTTTAAGGAGCAGGGTTAGGATAATGTTCCTGAACAAGATTAATTTCGCTGATTATTTCGTCCGATAGTTTGACATTAATGCTTTCAATGTTTTCTTTTAATTGTTTAATTGTCGTTGCCCCTATTATATTACTGGAAACAAAAGGTCTGTCATTGACAAACGATAAGGACAAATCAGTTAAAGATAAATTGTATTTATCTGCTATTTTCTTATAGGAAAGGGCCGCACTCATTGAGTTTTTACCGTTGTATCTTTTTAGTGTTGGAAATAAATCCAATCTGCTATTCTTAGGAATTTTATTATTAAAATACTTTCCTGTTAAAACACCAAATGCAAGTGGTGAGTAAGCCAATAAGCCTACGTCCTCATATTTACATATTTCTGCACTTCCAACCTCAAATAATCTATTTAACAATGAATATGGATTTTGAATAGTAATCATCTTTGGTAATCCTTTCTTTGAGTATTCAATAAACTTCATTATACCCCATGGATTTTCATTTGATAATCCTATATGTCTTATTTTACCTGATTGAATTATTCTTTCTAATTTTTCTAAAACCTCAAAAAAATTATCTTCCCATGAGTCTTTTGTATATTGAAAATTTCGGTTTCCAAAAGTATTTGTTATTCTTTCTGGCCAATGTAATTGGTATAAGTCTATATAATCAGTTTTTAATCTTTTTAAACTTCCGTTGACGGCTTCTTCAATTGAATCTCCCTTGAAACCGGTTTTTCTGATATGTGCAGTATAAGCTCCTGGACCAGCTATCTTAGTTGCTAAAATTACCCTATCTCTTTTTTTAAATTCATGAAACCAATTTCCTATTATTCTTTCTGTATCGGCATATTTATCTGGTGTAGCGGGGACTGGATAAAGCTCAGCAGTATCAAAAAAATTAACACCTTGATCTAAACTAAAATTCATCTGCTCAAATGCTTCATCAGATGTATTTTGTCTTCCCCAAGTCATAGTACCTAAGCATATTTTACTAACTTTTATTTTTGTAGATGGTAAATAGTTGTATTCCATTATATTTTAATATTTACACCTATTGGACAATGGTCAGAATGGACTACATCATCCAAAATATAAGATTCAACTAAATTTTGTTGTAAAGTTTCTGATACTAATAAATAATCAATTCTCCAACCTTTGTTATTATTTCTTGAGTTTGCTCTATAGCTCCACCAAGAATATTTATTTGGCTGTTTATTGTAAAGTCTGTAAGAGTCTATAAATCCTGAATTAATAAACTTATCTAGCCAAGCCCTTTCTTCAGGGAGAAAACCCGATACTTTCTCCATTCTTGGTGAAGGATCATGTATGTCGATAGCTTTATGACAGATATTATAATCACCAGCAATAATTAAATTAGGAATTTCTAACCTTAAAGAGTTTATATAGTTTTCAAACTCATGCATATACTTAAATTTAAATTCTAATCTATTTATATTAGTACCTGAGGGAAGATATAAGCTCATTACTGAAAACTTTTCAAAATCTAATCTTAAATTTCTTCCCTCAAAATCCATATATTCTATTCCTGTACCGACTTTAATATTGTAGGGTTTAATTTTAGTTATTATACCAACTCCACTATATCCTTTTTTTTGGGCTGGAAACCAATAATTATGGTATCCTAGTTTGCTAAAAAGCTCTGTATCAAATTGGTCCTCATTAGCTTTAATCTCTTGAAAACAAAC
Organism: uncultured Bacteroidota bacterium; assembly: GCA_902622575.1. Lineage (GTDB taxonomy): Bacteria > Bacteroidota > Bacteroidia > Flavobacteriales > Flavobacteriaceae > Eutrophosalina. The sequence continues at coordinate 14,895 of CACNQJ010000014.1, read as the reverse complement.
TATGTCTGGATCAAATTCTTTAATCCATCTCAATAGATCCTTTTTTAAGGCAGCTCTAATACCATTTATATTATATGATAAAATTTTGATCACTATTTATTTGAGCCAATTAGAAATATCAAAAGATTTGTACAAAAATTTTTCTAATTCATCTACCTTGATTCTTGTTTGTTTCATTGAATCTCGATCTCTTATCGTGATGGTTTTGTCATCAATGGTTTGATAATCAACTGTTAAACAAAAAGGTGTTCCAAGTGCATCCTGTCGCCTGTATCTTCGTCCAATAGCATCTTTTTCATCGTAAAGTATTCTAAACTTTAATTTAAGTGGTTTTATAAGTTCTTCAGCATATTCAGCTAAACCATCTTTTTTCACTAATGGAAGAACTGCGCATTGATATGGAGCTAATATTTTAGGTATTTTTAAGACTACTCTTTCGGAACCATCATCCAATAACTCGGTGGATAAAGAATTTGAAAAAATTGCAAGGAACATTCTATCCAAGCCAATAGATGTTTCAACAACATACGGAGTATACTTACTGTCATCTTTAGGGTCATAATATTTAATATGTTTTGAGGAAAATTTCTCGTGATTTATTAGATCAAAATCTGTCCTAGAGTGTATACCCTCAAGCTCTTTAAATCCAAACGGAAAATTGAATTCAATATCACATGCAGCATCTGCATAATGTGCAAGTTTATCATGATCATGAAATCTATAATTTTTTTCATCTAATCCAAGTGATAGATGCCAGTTCATTCTATTTTTTTTCCAGTGATCGTACCATTCCATTTGAGTTCCTGGTTTAACAAAAAACTGCATTTCCATTTGTTCAAATTCTCGCATTCTGAAAATAAACTGCCTAGCAATAATTTCATTTCTAAAAGCCTTTCCTATTTGTGCAATCCCAAAAGGAATTTTCATTCTTCCAGATTTTTGAACGTTCATGTAATTTAGAAATATACCCTGGGCAGTTTCGGGTCTTAAATACAAGTTGGAAGCAGTTTCAGATGATGCGCCAAATTTTGTGCTAAACATCAAATTAAATTGTTTAATGTCAGTCCAATTTTTTGTTCCAGAAACAGGACATGAAATGTTTCTAGAAACTATAATTTCTTTTAATAAATCTAAATTTTCATCTTTCAAAGCTTTATTTAAACTTGAAACTAAATCATCAATTTCTTTGTTATATTTTTTTGCCTTTTCATTAGTAAACATAAATGTTTCTTGATTAAAACATTCCCCAAATCTTTTCTTATTTTTCTCTAATTCTTTATCTAATTTTTTTTGAACTTTTTGAATGTAATCTTCAATTAAATTATCTGCTCGGTATCTTTTTTGTGAATCTTTATTATCTATTAATGGATCATTAAAAGCTTCTAAATGTCCACTTGCTTTCCAAGTAGTTGGGTGTGAAAAAATAGCCGAATCTATTCCAACAATATTTTCATTTAGTTGAGTCATTGACTTCCACCAGTATTCTTTAATATTATTTTTTAATAGAACACCATTTTGACCATAATCATAAACCGCACTTAATCCATCGTAAATTTCACTTGATTGAAAAACAAAACCATATTCTTTTGCATGAGAAATTATTTTTTTGAATTTTACGTCAGACATTTAACAAAAGTACTATATTCATTATTAATTGATTTTAATTTGTTTGAAAAACTCTATATAATTTAAGCTGTTCATGAAGATTAAATTCATAATTCCGTTCATAGTAGTAATATTTATTATGAGTTCATGTGCAAAGAGAGGAACTCCAGAGGGTGGTCCAATTGATGAAGATCCACCCAAGGTTTTAAGAGAAGTTCCACCAAATAATTCTGTTTTTTTTAATGATCAGAGAATTAGAATTTTTTTTGATGAGTATATAAAATTAGATGATATAAATTCTCAACTTGTTGTATCGCCACCAATAGAAAAAAGTAAATACTCAATTTTTCCTCAAGGTGGTGCATCAAAATATATAGATATTGACATTAACGAAACTTTTTCCGATAGTACTACATACGTTTTCAATTTTGGACAAAGCATAAAAGATAACAATGAAGAAAATGAATTACCATTCTATAAATATGCTTTTTCGACGGGTACTTACATTGACTCTTTAGAGCTTGATGGCGTTATAAATGATAGCTATTCATCAAAAACTGAGGAGCTAATAACCGCAATGTTGTATCCAATTAATGATAGATTTTACGACTCTATCATATATAAGGAAAAACCCAGGTACGTAGCAAGTACATTAGATAGTACCTATTTTAAGTTCACAAATTTAAAAAAAGGCAAATACCATCTAGTTGCTATTAAAGATTACAATAATAACTTTCTATTTGACCCTTTAATCGATAAAATTGCATTTTATGATGATATTATTGAAGTTCCAGCTAAGAACGATATTGACTTAAGTATTTTCCGAGAAGAACCATCTTTTTTTATTTTTAAGCCCTTCCAAAATTTTTACAACAGAGTAAGCTTTGGTTACAGAGGTGAAAATGATAGTTTAAAAATAAATATACTTAACAAAAATTTTGATAAATCAAGCGTAATAACTTACGAAAAAGACAAAGATACTCTGACCTTTTGGTTCAATGAATTTGATTACGATACTTTACACATGAAAATTAAAAATAAATCTTATTTAAAAGAATATAAATTAGCATACCCAAAAAAAATACTTGAAGAAGATTCATTACAAATTGAATCGGATAATAATAATGCTATTGAGCTTGGTTCTAAATTTATTCTGAATAGTAATATTCCCTTGAAATTTGTTGATAATAATTACATAAACATTTTAAATAAAGATTCTGTCACAGTCAAATTTTCAACTAAAATTGAAAATAAAAACAAAGTTGTATTTGATTTTGATGTATTACCAAACGATAAATATTCTATTAACTTACTACCTAACTCCATTGTTGACTTTTATGGAAACACAATTGATACTTTAAGTTATGTTCTGTCAACCAAAAAAACATCTGATTATGGTACTCTAATATTAAGTATTTCTTCTTTAAAAACGTATCCAATCATAGTTGAGCTATTAGATTTAAATGAAAAAATAATAAAAACTAAATATCTAAGTAGTAATCTAGATGATTGTATTTTTAATAATATAAGACCAGGTGATTATAATATCAGATTAATTTATGACAAAAATGAAAATAAGAGCTGGGATTCAGGAAATTACCTAAAAAAAATTAATGCAGAGAAAACAATTCATAGCATAGAAAAAATCAAAGTGAGAGCGAATTGGATTATAAGAGAAATTATTTAAGCTATTTTTTTAAGTTTGCCTTCACATACTCTCTATTGAGTTTTGCTATATAATCTAAAGAAATTCCTTTAGGACATTCAACATGACAAGCGCCTGTATTGGTGCAATTACCAAATCCTTCATCATCCATTTGGTTTACCATATTTAACACTCTGTCTGTTGCCTCAACTTTTCCCTGAGGCAAAAGTGAAAACTGGGAAACTTTAGCAGAGACGAATAACATAGCTGATGAATTTTTACAACTTGCTACACAAGCACCACATCCAATACAAGTAGCGGCATCAAATGCCTTATCAGCATTCTCTTTTTCAATAGGAATGGTATTAGCATCTAATGTATTTCCTGAGGTATTAATTGAGATGAATCCACCTGACTGCTGAATTCTGTCAAATGCAGTCCGGTCAACAACCAAATCTTTAATAATAGGGAATGCTCTTGCCCTAAAAGGTTCTATATAAATAGTATCTCCATCCCTAAACCTTCTCATGTGTAATTGACATGTTGTTATTAATTTGTCAGGGCCATGCGGTTCTCCATTAATAAACATTGAGCATGACCCACATATTCCCTCTCTGCAATCATGATCAAATGCTACTGGATCACCATCTTCTTCAATTATTCTTTCATTTAATACGTCCATCATTTCTAAGAAAGACATATCTGGTGATATTTCATCAATCTCATAATCAACTATTCTACCCTTAGATTGACTATTTTTTTGTCGCCATATTTTGAGGAATAATTTCATTTATTTATAAGATCTACTCTTTAGTTCAACATTTTCAAAATCTAGGTGCTCTTTATGCAATTTTGAAAATTCAATAATAGGATTATACTCCCAAGCTGAAACAAATGTAAAATCATCATCATTTCTCAATGCTTCACCTTCTTTAGTTTGGTATTCTTCTCTAAAATGACCACCACATGATTCATTCCTATTTAAAGCGTCTAAAGCAAATAATTCTCCCAATTCCATAAAATCAGCTACGCGTAAAGCTTTAGCTAACGATTCATTAAAGGAATATTTATCACCCGTTACTTTTAAAGATTCATAAAACTCCGACCTGAGAATCTGAATATCTTTAATAGCCTTTTTTAAATCTTCTTCATTTCTAGACATGCCACAATTATTCCAAATAATTTTACCTAGTTTTTTATGAAAATAATCAACTGACTTTGAACCTTTATTGGATATTAATTTTTCTATTTTTTCTTCAACTTTCTTTTTTGCTGTGTGAAATTCAGGCGAATCATTTGGGATTGGCCCAGTTTTAATATCATCAGCTAGATAATCATTTATTGTATTTGGTAAAACAAAATATCCATCAGCTAAACCTTGCATTAAGGCAGATGCACCAAGCCTGTTAGCTCCATGATCAGAGAAATTTGCTTCACCAATTGCATAACATCCAGGTATTGTTGTCATCAAATTATAGTCAACCCAAAGCCCACCCATAGTGTAATGAACTGCAGGATAAATCATCATTGGGGTTTTGTACGGATTTTCATCAACAATTTTCTCATACATCTGAAATAAATTTCCATATTTCGCTCTGATGACCCCTTCTCCCAATGATCTTACTAGGTCCAAATCTTCGGTGTCAAGGCCTTTTACCAAAGCCTTTTCCTTTCCATATCGAACAATAGCAGATGAAAAATCTAGGAAAACAGCTTCGCCAGTCTTATTTACTCCAAAGCCAGCATCACACCTCTCTTTAGCTGCTCTAGATGCTACATCTCTAGGCACTAAATTTCCAAAAGCAGGATACCTTCTCTCTAAATAATAATCTCTATCTCCCTCTTTTAAATCTGTTGGTTTTAATGATCCATCTCTTATTTTTTCAGCGTCTTCAAATTTTTTAGGAACCCATATTCTACCATCATTTCTAAGCGATTCAGACATAAGTGTTAGTTTTGACTGATAATCCCCTGAAACTGGAATACAAGTCGGATGAATTTGAGTAAACGATGGATTAGCAAATAAAGCGCCCTTTTTGTGAACTTTCCAAGCTGCAGAAACATTACTTCCCATGGCATTAGTAGACAAATAAAATAAATTGCCGTACCCACCTGAAGCCAAAACAACCGCATGAGCTGAATGCTTCTCAATTTCACCTGTTATCAAATTTCTAGTAATAATACCCCGAGCTTTACCATCAACTATAACAATATCCATCATTTCATGTCGGGTGAACATTTCAATTTTTCCTCTTGCAACTTGTCTATTCATAGCAGAGTAGGCTCCTAGAAGCAACTGTTGGCCAGTTTGACCTTTAGCATAGAATGTTCTCGAGACAAGAACTCCACCAAAAGATCTATTATCTAGAAGGCCTCCATATTCTCTAGCAAAAGGCACACCTTGTGCAACACACTGATCAATAATACTAGATGAAACTTCAGCTAATCTGTATACATTAGCTTCTCTAGATCTGTAATCTCCTCCCTTGATTGTGTCATAAAAAAGCCTGTAGACAGAATCTCCATCACCTTGATAGTTTTTGGCAGCATTAATACCACCTTGAGCAGCGATAGAGTGCGCTCGTCGTGATGAATCTTGAAAACAAAAAGCCTTTACATTATATCCTTGTTCAGCAAGTGTAGCACAAGCAGAACCTCCAGCCAGACCTGTACCTACAACAATGATGTCGATATTTCTTTTGTTCGCAGGGCTAACTAGTCTAACGTTATTCTTATGGTTGCTCCATTTTAAATGGAGTGGTCCTTTAGGAACTTTAGAATCTAACGTAGATATTTTTTTTACGGGCTTTAAATCTTTTATAAATGAGTGCAGGTCTATAGATTTATTCCTAATTATTCTATTTTTTTCAAGATAATCAGAGTCAGTAGATTTGATGGGATGTCTATTCTCCGCTTTATGCCAGTCAGAGTCCCAATCTTTAAGTTTACATTTTACACCAGTACTTTTTTTTACAACTTTATGTTTACCGTTATCTAATTTTTGATAATATCTAACACAGACAGTCAGTTCACAATTTTCGGTGTAGTCTTCCTTTGGCTTCCTATAATTTAAAGAGTAAGTAATTTTCTTCATTCACGTGTTAAAAATAGTAATAAAAGCTAAAATAAAAAAAAATGTGTTAAAATATTTTTGTAACACACGATATATCTGTTATATTAATATAAATTGTAACACATACATATAGATTTAAGTGTTAAAAATCTTATTTAAATGTGTTAAAAATGAATAAAAAAGTGGTACAAGGCAATAAAACAGAAGCCCAAAGGAATACCGATACCAAAAGCATAGCTGATTTTTTGAATAGTACTGGCGTACTTATTATTAGTCCCAAGTGATTGTGTTGATGATGATAGACCATGTACTAAATGGAGTCCTAAAAAAATAAATGACAAACAATATAAGCTTACTCTAATAGGACTTTCAAATTTGTGAATCAATTCTTCATAGTATCTGTTAGGGTCTTCTGGTTTTACCTGTATGTACTTGTAATCCATCTCTGGAACCCAAAAGTCATAGAAATGTAGAACTAAAAAGGATAAAATAACAATACCAGAAATTATCATATTTCTGGAAACGAACATAGAGTTTCTAGATCCTTTGTACATGGCATAAGTCACGGGTCTTGCTTTACGATTTTGCCATTCCAATACAAATCCCATTACGAAATGAAACAGGACTCCTGCTATTAAAATTGGTTGCAGAATGAACTGGACTAAAGGGTTATTACCCATGAAATGTGATAACATATTAAATATATCCTCACTAAAAACTGATGTAATGTTTATTATGAAATGCTGTGTTAAAAAAACTATTAAAAAAACCCCTGATAAAGCCATTGCAATTTTTCTACCAATTGAGGATTTAAAAATATTTTTCATCTACAATTTTATATTATAAAATTAATCTAGAATGAATTTAGAAACAAGAAATATGCATTATTTAACTAAAAATTCTTTTGAGGTTGTTCCCATTCTAAAAATAAATTTGCCTTTACCAAAATAAACGTCACCATCATCACCAATTTTATATTGATCAACAAGTTTTTTAAGTTGTTTTTCAGACAGATTCTTACTTACTGTAGGGCGAAGTTTGATTTTATTAAAACCCTTATCTAAATCGACCATTCCTGATTTTAAAATCTTTTTATTGTTATTCAATAAGATATATTCTACACTGCTAGAAACTTCACTAAAAAGATCAACTTGAATGTATGAGCTTAATGGTAATTCTAATTTATCAATTATTATGGATTCTGATTTGTTTATTTCACCCCATCTATTACTATACTTTGGGCCATCAATTCCAATTATAGTTATTTCACTATCTGACGACTTTTTTTCCAAATAATCACTAAATACATTTAACTGTGTTTTATATATTGACCTACCATGAGTTCCTAAAAGAAGTTCGTTTTTATCTTTTTGAATAACCAAATCATGAACTGCCACCCTATTTAAAGAATTTGAAAAAGGATGCCATTCTTCACCTAAATCCAATGTAACAAAAACTCCATTGTCAGTGCCAACGTAAAGAATTTGTTGCTTATTAAAATCTTCCTTTATAACATTAATCGGCGACAGGGGTAAATTTGATGATATATTTTTCCAAGATTTGCCATTATTATCACTAACAAATAAATATGGCTTAAAATCATTAGTTCGATAGCCATTTAGACTTATGTATATTCTATTTTCATTGTGATTCGAAAATATAACTCTACTTACCCATAAGTTTTTAGGTAAATCTAAATTTATCAAACTCCAAGTTTCACCGGAATTTTCTGTTATACTCACTTTTCCATCATCAGATCCTACCACAATTTTTCCAAATTTAAAACTCGATTCATCAAAACTAGTTATTGTACCATAGGGAACATTTCCTTTCTTACCTCCGTATGATAAATCACCTGAAATCTCTTGCCAAGTATCTCCTTTGTTAAAAGATCTGTGAAGTTTATTGCTTCCGAAATATAAAATATCTTGATTATGAGGCGATAAAAGAATTGGTGTTTGCCAATTGAATCTCAATGGAGAATCACCCAACATATGTTTTGGTTTAATATTTTTTCTAGTACCTTCTGAAAGGTTTAACCTGTAATAATTTCCAAACTGAAGACCAGTGTAAACTATATCATTATCCCTGTTGTCAATTTGAATTTGCATTCCATCGCCACCCATAATTTTTGTCCAATTATTATGACCCGACTCATACCATGACGGAGATTCGACTGAATTATTTTTAGCCATCCAAACACCATTATCTTGTAAACCGCCATAAACATTATAAGGATCAGAGTTGTCTACATTAATGGCATAAAATTGGCCAACTGATGGCTGGTTTAACTTAATCCAATTATCACCTTGATCATAAGAAATATTAACACCACCATCATTTCCTAACACTAAATGATTAGTGTTTTCTGGATTTATCCAAAGGTCGTGATGATCAACATGTACGTTACTTGCTCCGATTCTTTTAAAAGTGTTTCCTGAATCATTTGATTTTAATATTGGTACACCATATATATATATTTGTTCTGAATCTGTTGGTGAGACATGAATTCTTCCAAAATAATATCCATAACTATTATAAACTGCATCCAAATAACCCCTATTTTGTTTTTGCCAACTATTACCTCCATCTATCGATTTATATACTTCAGCACCAATTACTGGTGTATCAAATAATTCAGCATTTGCATCAGTTAAAAACTTGTAAATATCGTTTGGTGTTAAGTTGTCAGAATTAATTTTAGACTTTAAGGACTCTGAATCAAGATTAGATGGAAATGAGTTTCGCTTGATAAATGCTGTTAATTTATCATTATCAATTTTTAAAAAATCTTGTTTTGACATTTCCTTAAAATCTAGTCTTTGAAGACCATTTGATTTATTTTCAGACTTTCTTCTAAATTGATTATCTAAAACAGCATAAAGAATAGATGAATCGTATATTGCCAGTCCGATCCTTCCTACTCCTTGACCTGTGGGAAAGCCTGATGCTTTAGTAGTTATTAGACTCCAGTTTTTTCCTCCGTCAACAGTTTTATAAATCCCAGAATTATTTCCACTTCCAATAAAATTCCAAGCAGTTCTACTTCTTTCCCAAAAACTAGCATATTGAACATCAAAATTATTTGGATCATATACTAAATCAATGGCACCCGTATTATTACCAATAAATAAGGATTTAGACCATGTTTTTCCACCATCAAATGAATTAAAAACTCCTCTTTGATTATTTGTTGAATACAGGTGGCCTATGACTGCTACAACAATATGTTGGTTATTATTTGGATTTATAATAACTCTACTTATATGATGAGAATCCCGAAGACCCATATTTTCCCATGTTTTTCCATTATCCTCGGATTTTAGGACTCCAATGCCTGGATAAGATGATCTTGATGAATTACTTTCTCCAGTGCCTACATATATTACACCTGTTGACCAATCAATATCAAAATCACCCACATTTTGAGTTATAGAATTATCCAAAATTGGTTTAAATGTGGTTCCGTTATTTTTTGTATGCCATAAACCACCTGATGCATATGCAACGTAAAATTCAGTTGGGTTCTCGGGGTTTACTTCAATATCCGTGACTCGACCACTCATTACGCTTGGGCCAATATTTTTGAATGGTATATTTTTTACTATTGATTTTTCCAAATCAATTTTATATTGATTTTCAGATCTTTCAATTGATTCTGCAGATGTGTATGTATTTTGGCTGTAATTATAAACAGAAAAGAAAATGAATAAAATGGTAATATTTTTCATCTTTATTAAATTATTAAATTTGACTATATAGATTCAGTATGAAATATGATCCTATAACAAATAGTTTATTTATTAAAAATCGTCAAAATTTCACAAATAAACTAGATAAAAATAGTGTTGCTTTCTTTAATTCTAATGACATTTATCCTATTAGTGCTGATTCTGTACTTCCTTTTGAGCAACATCGTGATATATTTTATTTATGTGGAATAGATCAAGAGGAGAGTATTTTGGTTTTATTTCCAGACTCTATTAACCCAGATTACAGGGAAATAATATTTTTAAAAGAAACCAATGAACATATAATTCATTGGGAAGGAGAAAAACTAACCAAAAATGAAGCAACTAAAATTTCTGGCATAAAAAGTATTCATTGGTTAGGAGAATTTGAAAAAATATTAAATGATATTTTAAAAGAAGTTGAGCATGTTTACATTAATACTAATGAACACTACAGGCAAAAAGTAGAAACACAAACAAGAGAGGATCGTTTTGTAGAAAAACTAAAAAAATTTGGGGGACTAAATTTCAAGAAAAGTAATCCTATACTTCAATATCAAAGATCAGTTAAAGATGAAATTGAATTGGCATTAATTAAGCAGGCATGTGAAATAACTAAAAAAGGTTTTGAAAGAGTTCTAAGATTTGTAAAGCCAGGTGTTTGGGAATATGAAATTGAAGCAGAATTTTCACATGAATTCTTAAAAAATAGATCCAAAAGATTTGCATATACACCTATAATAGCATCTGGAAAAAACTCAAATTATCTACATTACATAATGAATAATAAGCAATGTCAAAGTGGTGAAATTGTTTTAATGGATGTTGGAGCTGAATATGCTAATTATTCAAGTGATATGACTCGAACAATACCTGTTAATGGTAAATTTTCAAATAGACAAAAAGCTGTTTATAATGCTGTTTTAAATGTAAAAAATGAAGCAACAAAGCTTTTAAGACCTGGAATACTATGGAAAGATTACCATGTAGAAGTAGGAAAAATTATGACATCTGAACTTTTAAAAATAAAATTGCTAAGCAAATCAGATATTCAAAATCAAACAAGTAAAAATCCAGCATATAAAAAATATTTTAGTCATGGAACATCTCATCACCTCGGGCTTGATACTCATGATTACTGTGATTTAAAAATTCCATTTGAAAAAAATAATGTTTTAACGGTAGAGCCAGGAATTTATATAATGGATGAAGGATTTGGCATTAGGTTAGAGGATGATGTTGTGATCAATAATTCAGGTGATCCAACCAATCTTATGGGTGATATACCAATTGAAATTGACGAGATAGAATCAATCATGAATTAAAAAACATTTTATATTTGTACGTGATGAGAAAATATTTTTTTAGTGTATTATTTATATTAGCTATATTTTCTCTTAACTCTCAAAATGAATTTAAAGTAGTTGTAGAAGGCCTGAAAGCAGGTGATTCAGCAACGGTATCTATTCAAAAAAGTTCAAGCAACTTTTATAAAAAAATTGCTAAAAGTACTGACGGATCTAATGTTGAACTAATATTTTCTGAATTAAATGAAGGGCAGTGGGCTTTAAGCGTTGATGCTACAGGTTACACATATCCAACTGCTAAACTTATTAATATTCCACAGGACGTTAATGCAAAAATAACTTTAACTCAGATGATAAGCAATGGTTCCTATAAATATACTTGGAATGATGACGATAGTGCGGCAGGTCATAATACGCAAAGTTATTATAGTGAACCAACTGAAATTAAAGTTATAGATAAAACTGTAAAAGTTCCAAATGATTATTCCTCTATTTTTCTTAGAAATAGATATGGGATAATACTCTCAAACGAGATTGAGCCTTGGACAATTGAAGATAGTTATAGACTCTTTAAAACTATGTCTATGCTCCCATACAACCCATATGATGATGTGGATTTTTCAAGTGGTAAAAATATTAGAGGAATATTTAAATTAACTAAAGATGATCAGTACAGAGATATTTCAATTACCCAGGACGGATCTTTAAAAAATGTAACAATAAGTCAAAGAGCTTTTGTATATGCCTCTGCACAAATTGTAACTATTGATGGAATTAAAGGAAAATTTTATTCAAAAAGATTGTATCATGCAATTGTTAATTATTTGACTGACTTTGGTAATGATGCAAGTGAAGTGAATAAAATAGCAGATGCATCGTTTGGGGTTAAATTCATGGAATCTAACCAGGATACTGAAGATCTTATGGGAGAAGATGCTTCAAATTTCCAAAGTTTTACATCAGTTGAAAAAATTGAAATATTAGGAATGTTTGAAGAATTGCCTGATGGTTTTCACAAGCAAGATGGTTTGAGATATTTAGTAAGAAGAATAAATGGTCAGGATAATCCGGTATACCCAGGAGCAGCAGCAATTGCATGGACTGGAGGAGATACCGCTCATTTGGACGGATATGAAACACCTGCTGACGGTTCAAAATCTAATACTATTGAATTTATGTCTAAAGCATTTAATAATTCTCAAAGTTTAAATGATTCAAGAAGGCTTATACTTCATGAAAAAGCTCATTTTTTATGGGAATACACTTTTGACGATTCTTTAAAGGATGACTGGGCTGATATTGGTGGTTGGTTCAAAGATCCAACAAATGCATCAGGATGGTCAACCTACAATACAACTGAATCTGTTTCAGCATATGCTCACTTGAAAAACCCTAATGAGGATATGGCTGAATCTATAGCTTTCTATCTTACAAATCCGGATAAACTTTTAAATGTTTCAGTAAAAAAATATGAATTTATCAGAGATAGAGTTATGCATGGTACCAGATATGTAGCTCAAATTAGAGAAGATCTAACTTTTACAGTTTATAATCTATTTCCAGATTATACTTTCCCAGGAAAAGTTATTGGAGTTGATATTGAAGTTACTGGAGAGCCAAGTGAGGAAAAAGTCGTAAAATTTACAGCTAAGTTAAATTCTGAAAATTTCCCATATGATGGGGCTTCTAATGCATATTTAAGATTTGTATCAACCATTGGAACAATACATGATATAGGTCTTAGCCCTCAAAACGGAGAAAAAGTTGATTCGATCATGGTTGGTCAAACCACATTTAATAAGTACGAAAAAGCTGGATATTGGACATTGCAATATTTTAGAACATGGGATGAGGTAGGAAATCAGAGATATGAAAATACTTCAACTATTGGAGTAAAGCTTTTTATAAATAATATCGATGAAGATATTCTTCCCCCAGTTTGGAATTATAACTTAAACATGGAAGTTGTTGAAGATAAATTTGAATTGAGCAATAATACAACTAGACCCAAAGATGATGGAGTTGAAATGCAGGCAATCAAAATAACAGCTGATGCATATGATAATCGTAAAATGGGTAGATTAAACTTTAGAATTATAAATCCAACAATTGATTCAGCTACAGGAAATAAATTAGAATCTGGCGATTTTATTTATGAAAGACAGACTAGCTCAGGACCGACAATTGATAATGATAAGGGTTATGCTAATGAATATAATTCAACTAAATATTTTGAAAATTATTTAGCTGTGCCCGAGTTTTATCCGTCAGGATATTACTCGATTTCTATGATTAACATGAGTGATTTTGCTAGAAATGGAGCTGATGTGTACTTCGTTAAAGATACTTCTGATTTCCATATTTCCCCATTAAGTAAATTAAAACAATACAAGGATGTTAGAGATAGTATATATGTAAAAACAGAATATCCTGATTATAGAAGACCAGAAATTGATATTAACAATATTACTGTGGTAGCTGAACCTACAAAACCAAAAGCACCTGATGGTGAAACTAGAGTTGATATTACACTAATTGGTAGAGATATTTCTGATTTTGTAGGTAAAGAAGCTGGGGTTCGGTCTGTTAGTTTTATTTTAAGAGATCCTCTTGGTAATGATCATGGTTATCAAACCGGAAATAGCACGATGAATCATCCTGAACTTGACAAAACGAGAAATAAACCCGGATATGATGGAAGCTCTGAGTGGAAAGCATATGATTTTAACTTAACTCTTCCTCAGGGCTCACCCCCTGGAAAATGGGGAATACTAGAAGCAGCAATTGAAGATAAAGCTGGAAATAAAAGAAAATATTCTTTTGTTGAATACATTAGATTTGATGTGATAGAATCTGATATTGTACTAACATCCCCCTTAGAAGTTGAAATTTTAGATAAGTTCATAAATGCAAAGAATGTTGATAGTATTTCAGCGAAAATGTCATGTGTGCCATGTAAAGATTTAAATTATGTTTACACAATATACAGCAGAATGGGAGGTGGTGGTGCTGTTGTTCGCGGAGAAGGTAAGTTTGACAACGATTCTATTGTTGTCAATAATATTAAAACATCTGGTGTTCTTGATGGTTTAGTAAATCTAACAGTTCAAGTTACCGACACAACCAGTGCCCTTGTTGCAACTAAGACTGCTGAATACTTAAAAGATGTTGTTTACCCCAAATCATATTATGCAAGATCCAATATACAAGACGAGGGTTGGAGTAGTATAGATAGTATTGTAGTCGCTATTAAGGTTGAATCTCAGGACATTGGTGGTTCATATTCATTAACAATCACGAAAAATGATAAGACTAATTCTGCGAATGGATCAGCCCTAAATAATGACGCCATAACTCTAAATGGAGATATAGAATCTGACAATTTTAATATTTCAGACTTAGATGTTTCAAAACTAAAAAACGGTTACAATAAATTTGTATTAGTGATAACTGACCAGGTAGGTAATATCGGGGATGAGAATATAACATATTACTTAAAAACTGATGATAAAATCTTAGACTTAGGTAACTCGA
>CACNQJ010000013.1 GCA_902622575.1 uncultured Bacteroidota bacterium | reverse complement strand
GAATGTATAATCGTTAATAATTTATTATCGATAAAAAATATTCTTTAGACAGACTGTCGTTTAAATTCTGACAGAAAAATTCCCGCTGCTACAGATACATTTAATGACGATAATTTACCATATAATTTTATGCTGATCTTTTCATCGCAGAGTCCTAAAGTAGATTTTTTAATACCATCACCCTCAGAACCCATAATTATAGCAGTCTTGGAATCAAATTTATATTTAAATAAATCATTTGATGCTCTGTCATCCGAACCAATAATTTTAATACCAAATTCTTTTAAAAAGAAAATAGCATCCTTAATGTGATCAACTTTACAAATTGGAACATTAAAGATTGCTCCTGAGGATGATTTTATTGTTTCTCCGTTAATAGGTGAAGTTCCAGATTTTGGAATAATTATAAAGTCAACACCAAAACATTCAGCAGTTCTAATAATTGCACCGAAGTTTTTTGTATCAGTTATGCCGTCCAGAATTAAAATTAAACATTGATCACAATTTTTAATTTTATTCTCAAAATAATTTAGTGTTTGAACACTAACAGGTGATGTTGTTGCAACGATTCCTTGATGATTATACGAGGTTAGCTTGTTAAGTTTTTGGATTGGTACAAATGATATGGGTATATTTTTTTTATGGATTCTGGATTTTATGTTGTCATGATAGGAGCTATTCTTTTGAATAAAAACTTTGTCTATTTGAACATCATTTTCTAATGCCTCATATACAGCACGTTTCCCATAAATTAAGAATTCTTTATTTGAATTCATTAAATGTGATTGAAATATTCCACTAGTTCAATTAGTTTATTTTCCTTTTTTAAATCTAATTTATTTTTCTTGCGAAAGGATTTCAATTTATCTTCATCAAATATTCTAAGTTCGATAAGCTTTTTATATTTTGTGGGGACTTTAATATATTTTTCATTTTTAAAAAAGAAGAAGAAACCATCGTCAATCCATTCTGATTTTTCTTCATTATTAAATGCAGATCCGGGTGCATTTATTCTTGATTTTAAGGGTTCCCTAAGTATTTTTCTAGGAAAATAATAAAGGCTTAGATTTTTTAATTCAATACATACTCTAAGTATACCAATATCACCGTAATCCTTGCTATTAATTGAATGAAGTCTGTATGTCTTACCATCAATTTGAATTTTAACCTTGTCATTTACCTCTATTGGTGTTATTTTACCATCTTTTCCTCTAATCTGGAAATTTTGAGATACCAGGTCGATTCTAATATCACCACTGTAAGAATTTCCGTTTTCAAAAATAATTTTACCATTATCAAATTCAGGATTAAAATATGGTGTTCCTTCAATTTCACTATCATAATTATTTAGCTTATCTAATAAGAAAATATTTCCGCCTCTGAATAAATTTTGCTCTGTTAATTCTGTCATTTTTTGGCTATTTATTATATTAATAGCAATAAGTACAAATATGATTTTTTTCACCATGATAATTATGTTAATACTAATTTAAAAAAAAAGCGTCCCAAACGAGACGCTTTTTATAAAATTCGGTAAACACTTGATTATTTAGTATCCCACCATAATTTTGTATCCTGAGTATCTGGACCTTGAGCAGAAACAGCAGCTTCATAATTAGCTTTGTTTTGTGTTGGGACCAAACCTCCATATCCATTTCTTACTGGAACTCCAGTTCCAGTAATTGCAGCAGCTGGCGGTGACAAGACTGGGTAATCCAATCTTCTCCATTCTGTCCAAGCATCAAATCCTTGTAAGAACATATCAACCCACTTTTCCATAGCAATAGTTTCCATTGGGTTTGAGCCAAGTGTTACACTATTAGCATATGCTGTAGCTGTTGCTGCTGGTACACCCCATCTTAAACAAGAAGCTTGAACACCAAGTCTTACCCATGTTTGAGTATCACCTACTGTTGTCCAACCTCTCTGATATGCTTCAGCCATTGCAAAACATACTTCTGAGTATGTTGCAATCCATCCACCTTGTTGAGTACCATCATAAATAATCCTTTCGTCAATTCCTGAAAGGTTTGTTTCCAAAATACCTGGATTTTCAAGACCATACTCTAAGCCTACATATTCAGTACCATTTGAAATTTTGGTACCATCGGCCATGTATGGTAATCTTGGGTCACCAGTATTTTTTAAGTGGTCAATTAATAATTCACTAACAACAAAATCATACCTTGTTTGGAATCTATCTTGCCATGGGTTATCAAAAGCATCACTAGTTAAGTAAGGATAGTGTAAATCACCTCCATTACCTATTAACCCACCACTGTATGCTGAGTTAAATACACTTGCAGCAGTTGATGGGTCTACATCAGCCATTCTTAAAGCGATTCTCATTTTGATTGTATTGGCCATTACTCTCCAACCATTCATGTTACCACCAAACAAAATATCACCACTTAATCCTCCGCCATCCATCATTCCCATCGCAGCATCTAGATTAGAAAGCAACGAAGTATAGATGTCTTGTACAGAATCAAATTTAGGTGATGTATTCTCTGAACCTTTCAACGCTTCTGAATATGGAGCATAACCCCATCTGTCAGTAATGTGTAAATAGTAATAAGCCATCATAATGTGAGCCGCAGCTTTTTGATTACCATTGCTACCACCACCAGTGACTTCCGAAGGAAACTTCTCATTTAAGTCGAGAATTTCTTGTAAGTCTTTTAGAGGACCTGTGTATAACCAATTCCATGACCACTCTGTATCACCGTATCTTGAATATGATGTATAAGTAACATCAGAAACAGTTTGTACATAATAATGTGGTTCAACGGCACTAACGATATTTGGCATTGATGTAATAGCATTCGTTAGTAACGCGTCCGTTTTTTTAGATGTTGGAGAGTTAGGATTAACATTCTCATCTCCAAAATCTACTGTTTCACATGAAACTAATAAGAATGAGAAAATTAGTGTTAAAACTCCAAGTTTGTTAATTAAATTTTTCATTTTCTAAAAATTATATATTAAAATGTTAGACTTACATTAAGACCTATTGTTCTTGATGGAGGTAACTGACCACCTTCAACGTTTCTATATCCTGTAGCAATTGATCCAGATCCTTCAATCTCACTTGGATCAAGTCCACCGTGTGGAATATTAGAATATAACAACAATAAGTTGTTTCCTACCAATGCAACATTAACATTGTCAAATGGCGTACCGTTAAGCATATCTTGAGAGAAATTATATCCCAATCTTGCTGTTCTTAACTTTACGTAAGAGGCATCATATAACCAGTTTTCGTGATTTCCAAAGAAATGCTGATAATGATAAAAACTTGCTGATAGATAAGTATCAACTGGCTCACCACTAGCTGTTACACCAACTACATTTACACCACCACCGGCAGAAACAGGATCTCTCATCGGATTTCCCTTAGCATTCAGACCTACTGTGTCTTCGTGAATACCAGAATAGTAAGTAAACATGTTTGTTGTTGAGTAGAATGTACCACCTTTTTGGAAGTCAAATCCTAGTCCTAAATCCCAATTTTTATAATTTAAAGTAGTACTAAGACCACCAGTGAAATCAGGCAATAAATTACCTAAAATTTGTTGAGTTTCATAAGTGGCTCTACCAGTAGAGGTTAGGATTTGAGTACCATTAGCGTCTCTAGCTTTTTTTCTACCAACCCACATACCCCATTCTTCGCCTACTCTTTCTTGTAATTGTAAGCTATACCATGAAGCCCAGCTATCAAGTACCCTAACTTCGATACCATCAGCTAATTTGTCTGTATATCTATTTATAGTTGCAAAGTTTACTGATAAATCCCAATTAAAATCAGATGTTCTTACTGGATTTAAATTCAATGTAACCTCAAAACCTTCTTTAGATGATTCGCCTGAGTTAATAGCTAGACCAGTATAACCAGTGGATCCAGCAACTGGTATTGAAATTGGTTGATCTTTATCTTTTGTATCAAAATATGTTAAATCAAGACCAATTCTGTTTTCTAAGAAACTGAATTCAGCACCAACCTCAAAATCATTTCTTGTTCCACCCAATAGGTTAGGGTTGGATTGAGTATTTGGTACTGAGAATCTTGGAAACGTGCCATAAGCTGTTCCGACTCCATATACTTGAGTTGTAGCGTAAGTACCTGGAAATACAGGTGCTTTTGAATAACTCGCTCTTAACTTAGCAAATGAAATATCATTATTATTTATCAACTCGCTAAGTATGAAGGTACCAGCAACACCCCAAGTTTCAATTCTGTTACTATCAGGGTTTGCAGTAGAGCCCCAGTCGAATCTGTATGAACCATCCACGTATAATAAGCTTTTGTATCCAAGAGAAACTTGACCGTAAGTGGCTAGTACTTTACTCTTAGATAGTGATGATGAATAATTCGGTCTATCAACAGAGGTAGCAATACTGTAAAAATCAGGTATTGATAATCCACCAACAGTTGACGCAGAAATTGATTGACTTCTTGTCTGACTAGCTTGATAACCAAGGAGAGCTGAGATGTCAAAATCGTTAAATCTTTCCTTGTATGTTATGTTAGCAGCTAATTCGTTTTGGATATATCTTGAAGTACTCTCATTGAAAGAAGCTTGATCAATACCACCCCATCCAGTTCTTCCATTAGACTCGTAAGAGTTAAATCTTCTTCTAGCCTCTACAGAAGCGGTAATGTTATCGTTAATTTCATAGTTAAGAGCAAAATTTCCAAATAATGTATTTTTTCTTTGATTGTTTCGATCAACGAAGAAATCAAAATGTGGAGCATCCCAATACTTTGGAGTTGCATTTCTAGCAGAAACTCGATTCCAAGTATAATATTTACCTCCAAATGAATAATTTCTTTCAAGCCTATCCATATCTAATTGACGTTGCCACCATTGGCTGAAGTTTGCTCCTAATCCACCATATCCATTTGTAGGGAAGTTTAACGTTTTTCTATACTGATAGTTTAATGAAGTTGATGCAGTTAAACGGTCTGCAATTTTAACATCACCAGTAACGTTCACGTCAATTTGGTTCCTATCTGTGTTGGGGAAAGGTAATTGTTCGTCAATTAATCTCATCGATCCTCTAACAGTAGCTGTTTCAGATCCACTATTGAAAGCAAGAGTGGTACTGTTCTCAACACCAGTGTTAAAGAAATCTTTGACATTGTCAGGGTTAGCATTCCATGGTCTCAATGTACCAAATTCTGGGTGATTAGGTATCCAACTGTCCCAATGTCTTACCATGGTTCCATCCAATGGAGGTCCCCATGATTCATCTGCACCATAATATGGTATTTTGTGACCATTAAACGCAGACCATGATGCCGGATCAGTAGCTGGGTTGTATGTGAACAAATCCCATTCCTGATCGTAACCACCACCATATTCGTTTTGATACTTAGGCAGCATTGAAACAGAACTTATGGATGTTGAATGATTAACAGTGAAGTTGTTTTCGCCAGCCTTAGCTTTTTTAGAAGTCACGACAATTACACCACTTTTTGCATCAGCACCATATAGAGCCGTAGCTGCAGCACCCTTAAGTACTGAAATGTTGGCGATATTATCTACGTTGATATCAGACATTGCGTAAACTTTAACACCATCTACAACATACAGTATGTCTGATTCACCTCTTAATCTCAGGAAACCGTTGTCAAAAGTTGAACTAGATCCACCGATCATTTGAACTCCGGCAACCTTTCCTGTCAAAGCGACATTAAGGTCTACTTGTTTACTTTCAGCAATCACATCTCCAGCTACAGTTTGTTGTGAAAATCCCAGAGATTTTCTTTCTCTTGAAATACCAAGAGCTGTAACTACCACCTCTTCTAGAGCGCTAGATGGTGAAAGACTGAAATTTAAAGTTGATGAAGCTCCAACAGTTGAGGTCGCAGATGCGTATCCAACGAAACTAACAACTAAAACATCACCTTCAGAGGCTGAGATGGAAAAATTACCATCAAAATCAGTTGTAACACCGTTGGTTGTACCTTCAACAAGAACTGTTGCTCCTGGAAGAGGAACAGAACTATCGTCAGTAACTTTACCTGTAACTGTTTTCTGAGCAAAGCTTAATTGAAATGCCATTAAAAATGACATAAACATTGCTTTAAAAAATAGTTTTTTCATAATATTTATTGTTTGTAACAGGCAAATATGTTGATAAACTGTTAATAAAACAAGAAAAATGATAAAAAAAAGAGCATTTTACTGAGGTATTAGTATGTAAAATGTTGATTGTCAGCTTATTTTAATCGATAATTTAGAATGATTTTAAGTTTATTTTGAAATTTACTTTTACATTATATATATATAACAACTATTTATTTACAATATTTTTTTTTCGATAGATTTGAATAATTCCAAAATTATCATACATTTGCAGCCCTTTAAAGAAGGAAAATTATAGAATATGCCAACTATATCGCAATTAGTAAGAAAAGGAAGAAAGAAAATCGTAAAGAAGAGCAAATCAGCTTCTTTAGTAGGTTGCCCTCAAAAAAGAGGTGTATGTACTAGGGTTTACACTACAACTCCAAAGAAACCCAACTCAGCTATGAGAAAAGTAGCAAGGGTAAGACTTACAAATGGTATAGAAGTTAATGCTTATATCCCTGGTGAAGGCCACAACTTACAAGAGCATTCAATCGTTCTTGTTAGAGGAGGTAGAGTTAAAGACTTACCAGGTGTCCGTTATCACATTGTTAGAGGAGCACTTGACACTGCTGGTGTTGAGGGCAGATTGCAAAGAAGATCTAAATACGGAGCAAAAAAAGCCAAGGCAAAAAAATGATGTTCTAATTTGATGAACCGCTCAATAATAATAAAATGAGAAAAAGAAAAGCAAAAAAACGCCCTTTACTTCCAGACCCAAAATTTAACGATCAATTAGTTACCAGATTTGTAAACATGTTGATGTGGGATGGCAAAAAGTCTACTGCCCTGAAAATATTTTATGATGCATTAGAAATTATTGAATCAAAAAAACAAGAATCTGAGAAATCATCATTAGAAATTTGGAAAGATGGGCTTTCAAATGTAATGCCCCATGTTGAAGTAAGAAGTAGAAGAGTTGGTGGGGCTACATTCCAAATTCCAATGCAAATCCGTCCTGATAGAAAAGTTTCAATGGCCATGAAGTGGTTAATTAGCTATGCAAGAAAAAGAAATGAAAAGTCAATGTCTCAAAAATTAGCAGCTGAAATCCTTGCTGCAGAAAAAGAGGAGGGTGCCGCAGTAAAAAAGAAGGTAGATACTCATAAAATGGCTGAAGCCAATAAAGCATTTTCACACTTTAGATTCTAAGATATGGCAAGAGATTTAAAATATACTAGGAATATTGGAATAGCTGCGCATATTGATGCTGGTAAAACAACCACAACAGAAAGAGTTCTATACTATACTGGGGTTAGCCACAAAATTGGTGAGGTTCATGACGGTGCTGCAACAATGGATTGGATGGAACAAGAACAAGAGAGAGGAATAACTATCACATCTGCAGCCACAACCTGTACATGGAATTTCCCAACTGAGCAAGGTAAAAAGGTTGAAGGTTCAAAACCCTATCATTTTAACATAATTGACACACCAGGTCACGTAGATTTCACTGTAGAAGTCAATAGATCTTTAAGAGTTCTTGATGGTCTAGTGTTTTTGTTTAGTGCTGTAGATGGTGTCGAGCCACAATCTGAAACAAATTGGAGACTAGCCGACAATTATAAAGTTCCAAGGATGGGGTTTGTAAATAAAATGGACAGACAAGGTTCAGACTTTTTAAAGGTATGTAATCAAATCAAGGATATGCTCAAATCTAACGCAGTTCCTATTGTTTTACCCATAGGAAATGAAGAAGATTTTAGAGGAGTTGTTGATTTAGTCAAAAACCAAGGTATTATCTGGCATGAGGAAAATAAGGGCTCAACGTTTGATATCGTTGAAATTCCTGAAGATATGAAAGCTGATGTAGAAAAATATAGAGCTAATTTAATTGAAGCAGTTGCTGAGTATGATGATAATTTACTAGAAAAGTTTTTTGATAATCCAGATTCAATAACAGAAGACGAGATTCATGAAGCATTGAGAAAAGCAGCTCAAGATATGAGCATTATCCCTATGGTTTGTGGGTCTGCATTTAAAAATAAGGGCGTCCAATTCCTATTAGATTGTGTTTGTAGATACCTACCATCACCGGAAGATAAAGAAGCTATTGTTGGTACGAACCCTGATGATAATACTGAGATTTCAAGAAAGCCAACAGTCGCTGAACCATTTTCAGCTTTGGCATTCAAAATTGCAACCGATCCTTATGTTGGTAGGCTAGCTTTCTTTAGAGTTTACTCAGGAAGGCTTGATGCTGGATCATATGTCTTTAATAATAGGTCTGAAAACAAGGAAAGAATTTCTCGTATATATCAGATGCATGCCGATAAACAAAATGCCATTGATTTTATTGAAGCTGGAGATATTGGCGCTGCAGTAGGTTTTAAAGATATTAAGACTGGAGATACTTTAAGCTCTGAAAAACATCCGATCATCCTAGAAAGCATGATTTTTCCTGATCCTGTTATAGGTATTGCTGTTGAACCAAAGACAAAAGCTGATGTAGATAAACTAGGCTTGGCTCTATCTAAACTTGCGGAAGAAGATCCCACTTTTCAGGTTAGAACGGATGAAGCATCTGGTCAAACAATTATCTCTGGTATGGGAGAACTTCATTTGGATATAATAGTTGACAGATTAAGAAGAGAATTTAAGGTTGAAGTCAACCAAGGACAACCGCAAGTTGAATACAAAGAAGCTATAACAGCAACTGCGGACCACAGAGAGGTTTACAAAAAACAAACAGGTGGTAGAGGTAAATTTGCTGATATCGTGTTTACTATGGAACCAGGTGATGAAGAACAAGTTGGGTTAGAATTTATTAATAAAATTAAAGGTGGTAACGTACCAAAAGAATATATACCATCTGTTGAGAAAGGATTTAAAGATGCTATGAAGAACGGTCCTTTAGCCGGTTTTGAAATTGATTCTCTTAAAGTTACATTGAATGATGGATCTTTTCATCCTGTTGACTCAGATTCATTATCATTTGAATTAGCTGCAAAACTTGGTTTCAAAGAAGCTGCTAGATTGGCAAAGTCTGTTATTATGGAACCTATTATGAAATTAGAAGTTTTAACTCCTGAAGAAAATATGGGTGATATTGTGGGTGATTTGAACAGAAGAAGGGGTCAAGTTAATAATATGGATGACAGAGCTGGCTCGAAAGTTGTAAAAGCTATTGTCCCTCTTTCAGAAATGTTTGGATATGTCACATCATTAAGGACATTAAGTTCCGGTAGAGCCACATCAACTATGGAGTTTTCGCATTATGCTGAAACACCCAGAAATATTTCAGATGAAGTGATTGCCTCTATTAAAGGCGTTAATCAAGAATAATTATGAGTCAAAAAATTAGAATAAAACTAAAATCTTATGACTTTAATCTGGTTGATAAATCAGCAGAGAAGATTGTTAAGACTGTAAAGACTACAGGTGCCATTGTTACTGGCCCAATTCCTCTTCCTACTAAGAAGAAAATTTTTACTGTTTTAAAATCACCCCATGTTAATAAGAAATCTAGAGAACAATTTCAGTTATCATCATACAAGAGATTGCTAGATATATATAGCTCATCATCAAAAACAATAGATGCATTAATGAAATTAGAACTACCTAGCGGTGTTGAAGTTGAAATAAAAGTTTAATAATATGTCAGGATTAATCGGAAAAAAAATTGGAATGACAAGTCTTTTTGACGAAGAAGGCAAAAATCTTGCTTGTACTGTTATCCAGGCCGGACCATGTATTGTGACTCAAGTCAAAAATGAAGAAAAGGATGGTTACAACTCTGTGCAATTAGGCTTTTTCGATAAAAAAGAAAACAGATTTAGTAAATCAGAGACAGGCCATTTTAAAAAGGCTAAAACTGATCCTAAAAGAAAGGTTGTTGAGTTTAAAGGATTTGAGAATGAGTTAAATCTTGGTGATGTTATATACGTTGATCACTTTGTTGAAGGTGAATATGTTGATGTTTCAGGTATTTCAAAAGGAAAAGGTTTCCAAGGTGTAGTTAAAAGACATGGATTTGCAGGCGTTGGACAATCAACTCATGGTCAACATAACAGATTAAGAGCACCAGGATCAATTGGTGCTGCCTCATACCCAGCTAGAGTTTTTAAAGGAATGAGAATGGCTGGTCAAACTGGAAACAGTAAGGTTACTGTTCAAAACTTAAAAGTATTAAAGGTTATCCCTGAAAAAAATCTCCTTGTACTGAAGGGGGCAGTCCCTGGTCACAAGAATTCATTTATTGTAATAAGAAAGTAATGAAAGTTCCAGTAATAAACATAAAAGGAAAAACAACAGGAAGAGAAGTAGAGCTTTCAAATAAGGTATTTGGTATTGAGCCCAATGATCATGCTGTTTACCTGGATGTTAAGCAGTTTCTGGCTCATCAAAGGCAAGGTACAGCAAAGACTAAAGAAAGAGCTGAAATCAAGGGAAGTACAAGAAAGATTAAAAAACAAAAGGGTACAGGTACAGCTAGAGCGGGAAGTATTAAAAACCCATTATTCAGAGGAGGTGGTACAGTTTTCGGGCCACGAACTAGAGATTATGGTATTAAGTTGAACAAAAATGTAAAAAAATTAGCAAGAAAATCAGCCCTGTCTATGAAACTTAAATCTAAGTCAATTTCAGTTATTGAAAACTTGGATTTTAAGACTCCAAAAACTAAATCTTTTGTGGATATTTTATCTGCAGTGGGTTTAAATGCCAAAAAAACTTTGTTCGTATTAGATGGACTTAATAAAAATGTATATTTGTCCGCGCGAAATTTGAACAAATCAGAGGTAGTTTCTGATTCAGAAATTTCAACATACAAAATAATGAATGCTCAGCATTTAGTTATTGAGGAAAAGGCAATTGAAAAAATTGAAAATAATTTAGTTTAAGATGGATATTATTTTAAAACCTATTATTACCGAAAAAGCTACAAATGATAGTGAAATTAGAAATCGCTACACATTTGTTGTTAATAAAGGAGTAAATAAAATCCAAATCAAAAATGCTGTTGAAGAAAAATATAACGTAACTGTTGAAAAAGTTAGGACCCAAATTTATGGACCTGAACGAAGCACTAAATACACTAAAAAAGGTATTCAGAAAGCTAAAACAAAAATTGTTAAAAAAGCTATTGTACAAATTTCTGAAGGAGATTCAATTGATTTTTACAATAACTTATAAAAATATATATCATGCCAATTAAAACTTTAAAACCAATAACACCAGGACAGAGAGGAAGAACAGTAAATGGTTTTGATGCTATTACAACAGATAAACCCGAAAAGTCATTATTGGTGCCACACAAAAAGTCTGGTGGTAGAAATAGTCAGGGTAAAATGACAATGAAGTTTAGAGGTGGTGGTCATAAGAAAAAGTACAGAATTATTGATTTTAAAAGAGACAGAAATGATGCTGGTGCTAAAGTTTTAAGCATAGAGTACGATCCAAATCGTTCAGCTTTCATAGCTCTAACAAAGTTTGATGATGGTGAAAAGAGATATATAGTAGCTCCTAAAGGTTTAAAGGTAGGTCAGACAGTTGTTTCAGGAGAAAAAGTAAACCCAACAATAGGTAATTGTATGCCTTTATCAGCAATCCCATTAGGTACTACCATTTGTTGTATAGAATTAACGCCAGGCAGAGGAGCAGTTTTAGCTAGAAGTGCTGGCTCATTCGCTCAACTTATGGCTAGAGATGGAAAATTTGCTACAATAAAGCTTCCATCTGGTGAAACAAGGTTAATCCTTGTTGGTTGCTATGCAATGGTTGGATCAGTTTCAAATTCTGATCACCAACTAATAGTTTCCGGAAAAGCAGGTAGATCAAGGTGGTTAGGTAGAAGACCTAGAACAAGAGCTGTTGTTATGAATCCAGTCGATCACCCAATGGGTGGTGGAGAAGGTCGTGCATCAGGTGGACACCCAAGATCTAAAAAGGGTATTCCGGCAAAAGGATATAGAACTAGAAACAAGAAAAAATTTAGTAATAAATTCATTATTGAAAAAAGAAAATAATTATGCCAAGATCTCTAAAGAAAGGACCATTTGTACATAAAAGCTTGTTAAAAAAAGTTCAGGGAAACCTGGATTCAAACAAAAAAACTGTTATAAAAACATGGTCTAGATCTTCAATGATTATTCCTGATTTTGTGGGTCAAACCATAGCTGTATACAATGGAAGACAATTTGTACCAGTGTATATAACTGAAAATATGGTTGGTCATAAGTTAGGAGAGTTTTCACCAACAAGGTCTTTTAGAGGTCACGCTGGAGGTAAAAAAGGTAAATAATAAATGGGATCAAGAAAAAGAAATAAGGCTGCAGAGTTAAAAGAACTCAATAAAAATCGGGTTTTTGCTAAGCTCAACAATTGTCCTACATCACCAAGGAAGATGCGATTAGTAGCTGACCAGGTCAGAGGGAAAAAAGTTGATAGAGCTCTCTCTATCCTTAAGTTTAGTCAAAAACAACCATCACAAAGACTTGAAAAGCTCTTACTTTCAGCAATAAATAACTGGCAACAAAAAAATCCTGATTCTGACGTTGAAAAAGAGAATTTATACATAAAAGAAATTAAGGTAGATAGTGCTGGAATGCTTAAAAGACTAAGACCTGCTCCCCAAGGAAGGGCACACCGAATCAGAAAAAGATCAAATCATGTAACATTGGTCTTAGATAACTTAAACCAAACTCAAGAATAATTATGGGACAAAAAACTAATCCAATTGGAAATAGACTTGGAATTATCAGAGGATGGGAATCTAACTGGTATGGTGGAAAGAGTTTTGGTAATATGATAGCTGAGGATGAAAAAATTAGAAAGTATATATTTACCCGTCTCTCAAAAGCTAGCGTTTCACGTGTTATAATTGAGAGAACACTTAAGCTTGTAACAATTACAATAACTACGGCAAGACCTGGAATAATTATTGGTAAAGCTGGACAAGAAGTTGACAAGTTAAAGGAAGAACTTAAGAAACTTTCTGGTAAGGATATTCAATTAAACATCGTTGAAATTAAAAGACCGGAGTTGGAGGCACAACTTGTTGCTTCCTCAATAGCTCGTCAGATAGAGAATAGGATTTCTTATCGTAGAGCTATTAAAATGGCAATAGCTGCTACCATGAGAATGAACGCTGAAGGTATTAAAGTTAAAATTTCAGGTAGGTTAAATGGTGCAGAAATGGCAAGAAGTGAGTCTTACAAAGAGGGTAGAATTCCACTATCAACTTTTAGAGCGGATATTGATTACGCATTGGTTGAGGCGCATACAACCTATGGAAGAATTGGTGTGAAAGTATGGATAATGAAAGGTGAAGTGTATGGCAAGAGAGAACTTTCCCCACTCGTTGGTTTAAGTTTAGTCTCAAATAAAAAGAAAAATAATAAGCAAAGAAGAAGATAATTGATTTAATATGTTATCACCGAAAAGACAGAAATATAGAAAAATGCAAAAGGGCAGAATGAAAGGTGTCTCTCAAAGAGGTCACAGGCTCTCGAATGGTATGTTTGGAATTAAATCATTAGAATCAAAGTTTATTACATCAAGACAGATCGAAGCAGCTAGAATTGCTGCTACGAGATATATGAAAAGAGAGGGTCAGTTATGGATTAAGATTTTCCCAGATAAGCCAATAACAAAAAAGCCTTTAGAGGTAAGAATGGGTAAAGGAAAAGGTGCCCCTGAATATTTTGTTGCTGTTGTTAAACCTGGTAGAATCATGTTTGAAGTTGCTGGTGTAGACATAAACATTGCCAAAGAAGCTTTAAGGCTTGCTGCACAAAAGTTACCTGTTAAAACAAAGTTTGTAATTGCAAACGATTATGAATTAGTATAAAATGAAACAAAAAGAGATAACAATTTTGACTGATGATGAATTAAATGATAAGCTAGGAGCTTTTCAAAAGAACTTACATGATATGAAGTTAACTCATGCAGTTTCACCTGTTGAGAATCCTCTTCAGATAAGAAATATAAGGAGAACTATAGCTCGTTTAAAAACAGAAATATTTAAAAGAACGAACAAATAATAATGGAAAAAAGAAATTTAAGAAAAGAGAGAATTGGAGTAGTAACTAGCAATAAAATGCAAAAATCTATCGTTGTTTCAGAGGTCGGTAAAGTAAAGCATCCGATGTATGGTAAGTTTGTTCTTAAAACAAAAAAATATCAGGTTCATGATGAGAATAATGAATGTGGCGAAGGTGATGTTGTTAAAATTATGGAGACCAAACCGATCAGCAAAAATAAAAGATGGAGACTGGTTGAGGTAATTGAAAAAGCTAAGTAAATATGTTACAACAAGAAAGTAGATTATTAGTGGCAGATAACACAGGGGCAAAAGAAGTTCTCACCATTAGAGTTTTAGGTGGGACCAAAAAAAGATACGCTTCACTTGGAGATAAAATTGTTGTTACAATTAAACAAGCAACTCCAAACGGAACTGTCAAGAAAGGTCAAGTCTCAACTGCTGTAGTAGTTCGTGCCTCTAAAGAAGTTAGAAGAAAAGACGGTTCCTACATTAGATTTGATGACAATGCATGCGTTCTATTAGACGCAGCTGGTGAGATGCGAGGAACAAGGGTTTTTGGACCTGTTGCTAGAGAACTAAGGGATAAAAATTTTATGAAAATTGTATCATTAGCACCTGAAGTCTTATAATTATGAAATATAAAGTTGGAGATAACGTAAAAATTATTGCTGGTGACCAGAAAGGCTCATCTGGTAAGATTATCAAGATATATCGAAAAAAAAATAAAGCATTGGTTGAAGGTATCAACATGGTTAAAAAGCATAATAAGCCTAACGCTAACAACCCCAAGGGTGGCATTATTGAAAAAGAATCACCTATTCATATATCAAACATTTCGTTTGTTACTAAAGAGGGTGATGCAACTAGAGTAGGATATAAATTTGAAGAAGATAAGAAAGTCAGAATATCAACTAAAACTAAAGAAATTATATAGTTATGTCATATATACCTAGACTTAAGAAAGATTATAAAGACAATGCAACAAAGGCAATAATGGATGCTCATAGTTTATCGAACATTATGCAAGTTCCTAAACTTAAAAAAATTGTTATTAGCAAAGGTGTAGGTGCTGCAGTTTCAGATAAAAAGTTGATCGAACATGCTGTGGAAGAATTAACATCAATTTCTGGCCAGAAAGCTATTGCAACTAAATCAAAGAAAGATGTTGCATCATTTAAACTTAGAAAAGGAATGCCTATAGGAGCTAAAGTTACATTAAGAGGAAATATTATGTATGAGTTTCTTGATAGACTTATAACTGCTGCATTACCAAGAGTGAGAGAGTTTCAAGGTGTTAAAAATTCTGGTTTTGATGGTAGAGGTAATTACACTCTTGGCGTTACTGAACAGATAATTTTTCCTGAGATTGATATCGACAAAATCAATAATATCTCTGGAATGGATATTACATTTGTTACATCAACAAATGATGATAATTTGGCAAAAAGTTTATTAAAAGAATTAGGATTACCATTTAAAAAAAATTAATATATGGCAAAAGAATCAATGAAAGCTCGTGAAGTTAAAAGAGCAAAAATGTGTGCAAAGTATGCAGCAAAAAGAAAAGCCCTAAAAGAGGCAGGTGATTATATGGGTTTACAAAAACTCCCTAAGAATTCTTCGCCTGTTCGTACGCACAATCGTTGTAAAATAACTGGTAGACCAAAAGGATATATGAGGCAATTTGGAATTTCAAGAGTTATGTTTAGAGAAATGGCTAATAAAGGTCTAATTCCAGGCGTTAGAAAAGCAAGTTGGTAAAAAATTAATAATATGAATACAGATCCAGTAGCAGATTATTTAACTAGAATTAGGAATGCAAATCAAGCAGGTTTGAAAACCGTTGAAATACCTAGTTCAAACTTAAAAAAAGAGATTACCAAGATCTTATTGGATCAAGGTTTTATCCTTAATTATAAAGTAATTGAAGATAATTTACAAGGTAAAATTAAAATTGCTCTTAAGTATGATAAATTGACAAGCGAACCTGTAATAAAGAATTTACAAAGAGTAAGTAAACCTGGTTTAAGAAAATATTCTAACAGTCAAAGTATTCCAAGAGTTTTAAATGGTTTAGGAATAAATATTGTTTCAACATCAAAAGGTCTTATGACAG
Source organism: uncultured Bacteroidota bacterium (assembly GCA_902622575.1). Taxonomy (GTDB): domain Bacteria; phylum Bacteroidota; class Bacteroidia; order Flavobacteriales; family Flavobacteriaceae; genus Eutrophosalina. The sequence goes on along the minus strand of CACNQJ010000013.1, from coordinate 6,641 downwards.
GAAAAAAAGCCAAAAAAGAGAATCTTGGTGGAGAAATAATTTGTAATGTATATTAAATAATTATGTCTAGAGTAGGTAATAATCCAATCGTCGTCCCTGAGGGAGTTAATGTTCAGATTAATTCAAATGAATTAGTTGTATCTGGGAAATTAGGTACTCTATCCCAGCATTTTGATACAATTTCTGTAACTCAGAAAGACAATATTTTAAACGTTTCTAGGACTGCTGACACTAATGAACACAAATCAAAGCATGGCCTTTACAGGTCATTATTTGCTAATATGATAACTGGAGTTAGCGAAGGATATACTAAACAGCTTGAATTAGTTGGGGTTGGTTACAGAGCTAGTAATTCCGGTCAGAAGCTAGAAATAGCACTGGGATTTTCTCATAACATTGTTATTGAGCTTCCTGTTGAAATCAAAGTTGAAACAATTAATGAGAAAGGTTCTAATCCGATCATTAAACTATCATCTCACGACAAACAATTGTTAGGAATGGTAGCTGCTAAAATTAGATCATTTAGAAAGCCAGAACCATACAAAGGTAAAGGAGTTAAATATGTTGGCGAACAAATTAGAAGAAAAGCAGGTAAGTCTGCATAATTTTTAAAAGATGAGTAAAAAAACAATATTAAAAAGAGTAAAAATTAAGAAAAGAATTAGAAAGGTTGTTTTTGGAACAAATGATAAGCCTAGGCTTACTGTTTTTAGAAGTAACAAAGAAATATATGCTCAAATTATTGATGATACCTCATCTAAAACTATTGTTGCTTCTTCTTCGAAGGATAAAGACCTAAAACTAAAGACTACTAATAAAATTGAAGTTTCAAAGATTGTTGGTGATTCTATAGCAAAAAAAGCATTAAAGGCTGGAATCAAAAATGTCTCTTTTGATAGAAATGGTTATTTATATCACGGCAGAGTAAAATCTTTAGCTGATGGTGCAAGAGAAGCCGGATTAAATTTTTAGATATATGAAGAAAAAAAATATGGAATTTGTTAAACCTGGGGGTCTTGATTTAAAAGACAGATTGGTTAGTATTCAAAGAGTTACTAAAGTAACAAAGGGTGGTAGAGCATTTGGTTTTTCTGCCATAGTTGTCGTAGGTAATGAGGAAGGTGTAGTTGGACATGGTTTAGGTAAAGCAAAAGAAGTATCCACTGCTATTTCTAAGGCTGTGGAAGATGCTAAGAAGAATCTAGTTAGAATACCACTTTTTAATTCAACTATCCCTCACGAGCAAAAAGGAAAACATGGAGGTGCAAGAGTTTATATTCAGCCTGCTTCTCAAGGAACAGGTGTAATTGCAGGTGGAGCGGTTCGTGCGGTTCTTGAATCTGTAGGAGTTCAAGATGTATTATCAAAGTCCCAAGGCTCTTCGAACCCACATAATGTGGTAAAAGCTACATTTGATGCTCTTTTCAAATTAAGAGATGCAAATAAAGTTGCACTCGAAAGAGGAATATCACTTGATAAAGTATTTAATGGTTAATAATATGAGTACAATTAAGATTAAACAAGTTAAAAGTAAAATTCGAAGGCCAAAGGATCAAAAGAGTACTTTAGAGGCACTTGGTCTTAAAAGAATTGGTCATGTTGTTGAGCATAAAAAAACACCTTCAATTGAAGGTATGATAATGAAGGTTAAACACTTAATTACAATTATTGAATAGTTAATAATGGAATTATCAAATTTAACACCCAGTAAAGGGTCAATTAAAAGTAAAAAGAAAAGAATTGGACGAGGTCAAGGCTCTGGAAAAGGAGGCACATCCACAAGAGGACACAAAGGTGCTAAATCCAGGTCTGGATATTCTAAAAAATTGGGTTTTGAGGGAGGTCAAATGCCTCTTCAAAGAAGAATACCAAAGTTTGGTTTTAAAAACATTAATAGAAAAGAATATCAAGCTGTTAATCTTGATGCATTACAGCTTTTAGTTGATAATAAGAAAATTAAGAAAAAGACAGTAAACATTTCTACACTAATTGAAAATAGATTAGTAGGTAAAAATGATTTAGTTAAAATTTTAGGAAGAGGAAATTTGAAATCTCCAATAACAGTGGAGGCACATAAATTTTCTAAAACAGCAAAAAACGCAATTGAAAAAGCTGGTGGTGAAATTAAAACAGTATAAATGTTAAAATTAATAGAGACAATAAAAAATATTTGGACTATAGATGAATTAAAAAATAGAATTTTAATAACACTATTTTTTCTTATCATATTTAGACTAGCGGCTCAAGTTGTCTTACCAGGAGTTGATTACAATATTATTGCAGATGCTCAAATAGCAGGTGGAGGGGGTCTTTTAGGTTTATTAAATGCTTTTACTGGTGGTGCATTCGCTAATGCATCAGTTGTTGCTTTAGGAATAATGCCCTACATATCAGCCTCTATTGTTGTCCAACTAATGGGTGTTGCTCTTCCATATCTTCAAAAATTACAAAAGGAGGGTGAAAGTGGTAGGAAGAAAATAACACAAATAACACGTTGGTTAACTATTGCTATTTGCGTTGTTCAAGCTCCTGCATATCTATATGGACTGGGTGCTTTAGGAGTCCCTGACTCAGCGTTTGTTTTAGGTAAGGGTCCATTTTTTATAATTCCATCCGTTATAATTCTTGTTACAGGATGTATTTTTGCGATGTGGTTAGGTGAAAAAATTACAGATAGAGGAATTGGAAACGGTATTTCATTATTAATTACTGTTGGTATTATAGCATCTCTTCCATTGTCCTTTACTCAGGAAGTTATTTCTCAACTCTCAGGATCAGGTGGTCTCATAATGATAGCAATTGAATTTGTTATATGGATTATTGTTATTGCCTTGTGTATACTCCTGGTTCTAGCTGTTAGACAAATTCCTGTTCAATATGCTAGGAGATCAGTTGCTGGTTCAGGCCCAACTGGAGTTTATTCAAAAAGACAATATATTCCATTAAGATTGAATGCCTCTGGTGTTATGCCAATAATTTTTGCACAAGCAATCATGTTTGCTCCGGCTTATTTAGGTCAGCTAATTGGTGGTTCTTTTGGACAGTGGATGAATACAGCCTTTTCAAATATGTTTGGCCTTTCATATAATATATTGTTTGGATTGTTAATAATCCTATTTACATACTTTTATACTGCTATCACAGTTCCTACGAATAAGATGGCAGATGATTTAAAAAGAAGTGGTGGCTTCATACCAGGTATAAAGCCTGGGGGTGAAACAGCCGATTTTCTTGATAAAATAATGTCATTAATAACTTTTCCTGGATCGTTATTTTTAGCTGCAATTTCTGTATTACCAGCAGTAATTGTAGCCTTAATGAATATTCAGCAGGGTTGGGCATTATTTTACGGTGGTACTTCGCTTTTGATTATGGTCGGAGTAGCTATAGATACAATTCAACAAATAAATGCATATTTATTGAACAGACACTATGATGGATTAATGAAATCAGGTAAAACTAGAAGAGTAGCATAATATGGCAAAACAGGAATCTATAGAACAGGATGGAGTAATAGTAGAGGCGTTATCAAATGCGATGTTTAGAGTTGAGTTGAATAATGGACACGTTGTTACTGCTCATATATCAGGAAAAATGAGAATGTTTTATATTAAATTATTACCTGGAGATAAAGTAAAATTAGAAATGAGTCCATATGATTTAACAAAGGCAAGAATAACATTTAGATATTAATTATGAAAGTAAGAGCATCAGTAAAAAAAAGAAGTCCAGAGTGTAAGATTGTAAGAAGAAAGGGAAGACTTTATGTTATAAATAAAAAGAATCCAAGGTTTAAACAAAGACAAGGTTAATTATGGCAAGAATTTCAGGTATAGATATTCCAAAAGAAAAAAGAGGTGTAGTATCTCTTACTTATATATATGGCATTGGTACAAGTAGAGCTAAGATGATTTTGCAAACTGCTAATGTTAATGAAAATAAAAAGGTTTCTGAATGGACTGATGATGATACAGCTAATATTAGATCTGCTGTTTCACAACTAACTATAGAGGGTGAGTTAAGAGCAGAAAACCAAATTAATATCAAAAGGTTAATGGATATTGGATCATTTAGAGGAATTAGACATAGATTAGGTTTACCATTAAGAGGTCAAAGAACTAAGAATAACTCTAGAACAAGAAAGGGTAAAAGAAAAACTGTTGCCAATAAAAAGAAGGTAACTAAATAAAAGATTATGGCTAAACTTACAAACAAAAAGAGAAAAGTTGTTGTTGAATCCTTTGGAGATGTTCACATAAATGCTACATTCAATAACATAATTATATCCTTCACCAATAGTAAAGGTGAGGTTGTTTCTTGGTCCTCTGCAGGAAAAATGGGGTTTAGAGGCTCAAAGAAAAATACCCCATATGCTGCTCAGCTAGCTGCTGAGGATGCAGTTAAAGTAGCTCACGAGTCCGGAATGAGAAAAGTAAAAGTTTACGTTAAAGGACCTGGGAATGGCAGAGAATCAGCTATCAGAAGCATTCACAATGCTGGAATTGAGGTTACAGAAATTTATGATGTTACACCTGTTCCTCACAATGGATGTAGACCTCCAAAAAGAAGAAGAGTTTAAAAAAATTAATTATGGCAAGATATACAGGACCTAAAACAAAAATATCAAGAAAATTTGGCGAGCCATTATTTGGACCTGATAAGTCTTTTGATAAGAAAAATTATCCACCAGGACAACATGGTCTCAATAAGAGAAGACAAAAGAAATCCGAATATGCTATTCAGCTAATGGAAAAGCAAAAAGCAAAATATTTATACGGGATTTTGGAAAGACAATTCAGAAATTTGTTTGAAAAAGCAAACAAAAGTAAAGGGATTACTGGAGAAGTATTGTTGCAACTTTGTGAGTCTAGGTTAGATAATTTAGTTTACAGGATGGGGATTGCTCCAACTAGAAGTGCAGCTAGGCAGTTAGTTAGTCATGAACACATAACTGTCAATGGAAATGTTTGTAATATTCCTTCTCGAATAATTAAGACTGGTGAAAAAGTTGGTGTAAGAGAGAAATCTAAATCTCTAGCTGTTATTGAGGAATCTCTTGACACAAAAGAATCTGTTTATGAATGGATCACATGGGATAATAGCACTCTTGAAGGAGTTTTTAATGTGCTTCCTACAAGAGAACAGATACCCGAAAATATAAAAGAACAATTAATCGTTGAACTATACTCGAAATAAAAATAAAACTATGGCAACATTCACATTTCAAAAACCAGACAAAGTAATAATGATTGACTCAACAGATTTTGAGGGCAAATTTGAATTTAGACCTCTTGAACCTGGCTACGGGTTGACTGTAGGAAACGCATTAAGAAGAGTTTTACTTTCATCTCTTGAAGGATTTGCTTTTACATCAATTAAAATTGACAACGTAGATCATGAATTTACTACACTGCCAGGCATTGTTGAAGATGTAACCGAGATTATTTTAAATCTCAAGCAGATTCGATTAAAAAGACAAATTGAATCTGTAGATAATGAAACTGTTTCTGTTTCTGTAAATGCCCAGGATCAATTAAAAGCTGCTGATTTGCAAAAGTTTATATCTGGATTCCAAATATTAAATCCTGATTTAGTTATATGTAACATGGAAAAAAATGTTAAGCTAAATTTTGAACTCAATATTGAAAAAGGTAGAGGATATGTATCCGCTGAGGAAAATAAAAAGCTTGGAGCTCCATTAGGAACAATTTTTATGGATTCAGTATTTACACCCATCAAAAATGTAAAGTATACAATTGAAGATTTTAGAGTTGAGCAAAAAACCGATTATGAAAAATTAGTTTTTGAAATAACAACAGATGGTTCAATCGATCCAAAAAATGCTTTAACCGAAGGTGCGAAGGTTTTAATTCACCATTTCATGCTATTCTCTGATGAAAGAATTACTTTAGAGGCCGATGAAATTGCTCAAACTGAAACATATGATGAGGAATCTCTGCACATGAGACAGTTGCTAAAGACACGATTAATTGATATGGATTTATCTGTCAGAGCTCTTAATTGTTTGAAAGCTGCTGAAGTTGATTCATTAGGTGATTTAGTCTCATTCAATAAGTCAGATTTAATGAAATTTAGAAACTTCGGAAAAAAATCTTTAACAGAATTGGAAGAACTTGTCCTGGTTAAAGGATTAAGTTTTGGAATGGATTTATCAAAATATAAACTAGATAAGGATTAAATAAAAAATGAGACACGGTAAAAAATTCCCACACTTAGGAAGAAAGACAGCACATAGAAAATATATGCTTGCTAACATGGCTTGCTCTTTAATTGAGCATAAATCTATAAATACTACTTTGGGAAAGGCAAAAGCCCTAAAATTATTTATAGAACCAATCATTACAAAATCTAAGAAAGATTCCACTCACAATAGGAGAATAGCTTTTAGATACCTAAGGGATAAGTCAGCCGTAACCGAGTTATTTAGAGAAATATCAGTCAAAATAGGCGATAGACCTGGAGGATACACACGCGTCATTAAATTAGGTAATCGTCTGGGTGATAATGCTGATATGGCTTTAATTGAACTAGTCGATTATAATGAAACTTACTCCACATCAAAACCAGATAAGAAAAGAAGAAGAAGGAGAAAAAAGTCTTCACAAAATTTGGTAAAAGCC
>CACNQJ010000012.1 GCA_902622575.1 uncultured Bacteroidota bacterium | reverse complement strand
GAGTCAGAGAAATCAGAAGAAAAATAAGTTTCTATTTTTTATAAACGCTCTTTAGATCAAGTATGTTAAATGGATTGTTTTTTAACCCGTTGATATTCTTTTGACTCATCCTAACACTCATATCATAGTACAATGGAACAATAGGAGCATAATTTTCTATTATATCTTCTAATTGATTATAAGTTTCATTAAGATCTTTATCATCTGTTAAATAAAGTATTTTCTCATATAACATATCATAAACTTCGTTGGAGAAAAAAGTATAATTTGGGCCATATGGTGTATGGTTTTTAGAGTAAAATAATGAAAAGTAATTTTCTGGGTTTGCATAATCCGCAATCCAACTGGCTCTAAAAATATCAAATTTCCCTGTAGCTTTTCCTTGTCTCAAAATAGATGGCGGTGTAATATTAATATTTAAATTAACACCAATTATTTTCAATTCAGATTGTACAAATTCCAGTACATCTAGATATTGAGCATCTGTAGTTATATCCAAAGACACATTACTCAGATTATTTATTTTCATATACTCTTCAATTAATATCTTAGACTTTTCGATATTTTTATTGTACCTATTTGCTTTAAAATTTGTATTTAATCCATTAGGAACAATACCATTTGACGCTGGGTATCCAATATTTTTCCTCAAAAATTTCATCATCTTTTGTCGATCGATCGCATGATTAATAGCTTTTCTGAGTAATATATCTTTCTCTAATTTTTCAGACAAATTAAAACCAATGTATTCTGTATTTAAGTATGGATTCTTTGATAGAATAAATTTATTTTTAAAGTTATCATTCAGTTCACCATTAATATCAAATATTTGATCAATAATTGTATTTTCTGGAGAGCTTATAAAATCTAAATTTCCCGATAAAAACTCCATAAACTCACTTTTTTTATCTGGTATAAATCTGATAGAAATTCCATCTAGATAGGGTAAATTATTTCCCAAACTATCAAGTTCAAAATAATTTTCGTTTTTTGTCAGAACCATCTTAATATTGTCATCCCATCTTTTAAATTTAAAAGGTCCAGTTCCGATTGGATTTTTGGAGAAGGAATCTCCAATACTTTGGATAACTTCTTTTGGAACTACAGAGCAATACTTCATTGTTAAAATTTCAATAAATGAATTAAAACCCTCCTTAAGATTAATTTCGAATATTGAGTCATTTATAGCTTTAAAACTTTCAACATTATTCATAACCCATGAACCAGGTGAGGCAATATCTTTATTTGTAATTCTTTTGAAGCTATATTCGAAATCATGAGCATTAACTTTTCTTGTTTTATTTTCAAAATAAATTGATTCATGAAAATATACGTCATCACGTATCTTGAAACGGTAAACCTTTTTGTCCTCACTGATAGTCCATTGTTCGGCTATATCAGCAACAATATTTAAGTTTTCATCCATCTTAACCAACCCATTGAATATTTGGTTACAAGGCCATATATTTCTAAGTGTTGATGAGTATACAGGATCTAATGAGCTGATATTTGAATATTCGTTATACCTAAAAACATTTTCAATTTTATCACTTTCACTAACGCATGAAATATTTAGAGATAATGATAATATTAATAGATGAAATTTTTTGGTTAGCACATTCACAATATAAAATTATATTTGCAAAAAAAAATAATTGAAAGTTGCATTTAAGACATTAGGTTGCAAACTAAATTACTCAGAAACATCATCAATTTCAAGAGAATTTACTAAAAAAGGGTACTTAAAGGTACCATTTGAAGAGTCTTCTGATATTTATGTTATTAACACATGCTCAGTTACACAAAATGCTGATAAGGAATTTAAATATCTTGTTAATAAGGTTAAACGAAAAAATCCAAACTCCTCAGTGGTAGCAATTGGATGCTATGCACAACTCAAGCCTAAGGAAATATCAAATATTCCAGGTGTAGATTTGGTTTTAGGAGCTGATAAAAAGTTTGACATATTAAGTCATATCAACTTAGATAAAAAAGACAATAATAATATTCACTCCTGTGAAATTAATTCAGTTGATTTTTTTAAAAACTCATACTCACTTGGTGATAGAACCAGATCTTTCTTGAAAGTTCAAGATGGCTGTGACTATAAATGCACGTATTGTACTATACCTAGAGCAAGAGGCAAATCAAGAAGCGGTAAAGTCTCAGAGCTTATTGGAAATGCAAAATATTTAGTCTCAAAGGGAGTTAAAGAAATTGTTTTAACAGGTGTAAATATTGGTGACTATGGAATTTTTGATGTCAAAACAAAAAAAAGAGAAAGTAGTTTTTTAGAATTAATATCAAATATTAATTTAATCTCGGATTTGGATAGGGTAAGAATTTCATCAATTGAACCGAATTTACTTACAGACGAAATCATTCAGTTTGTTTACTTAAGCAACAATTTTGTAAGACATTTTCACATACCTCTGCAAAGTGGCTCAGATAAAATTTTGAAATTAATGAAAAGAAGGTATCTGAGAAAATTATATGAAACAAGAGTTGAAAAAATTAAAGAACTTATGCCAGATTGTTGTATTGGTGTTGATGTAATTGTAGGTTTTCCAGGTGAAACAGATGATGATTTTATTGAAACGTACAACTTTTTAAAAAATCTTGATATTTCTTACCTGCATGTATTTTCTTATTCTGAACGAGATAAGACAGCATCATTACATATCAATCAAAAAGTTCCAAAAAAAGTAAGAGCTCAAAGAAGTCAAATTTTGAGAAAACTTTCAAATGAAAAGAAAATTTTTTTTTATCAAAATAATCTCAATCAATCAAGACCTGTTTTATTTGAATCAAAGAATAATGATGGTTACATATATGGATATACTGATAATTACATAAGAGTAAAAACAATATGGTCTAAGAGTCTAGTTGATAAAATTGTTGAATGTAAACTATTAGAACTAGATAATGATTTGGTTGTAAAAGCTAAATCCTTTCAGAATGAGTCTATAGCCTTACACCAATAGGTAGAAGGTCCATATATTCCTTATTACTTTTTAAGAATTTTTTAATTTCTGATGAAGTAGGCATCATTCTTAGTTTTCTGCCTTTAATGATTTCAAAGATTTGAATCAAGAACTCTTCTTTAAAATCATCTGAAGTATTTTCCGGTAAAATTATTTTAGTGAGAAATATTTTTCTTTCTTGAAGCGCATACTCTACTTTTGCTAATTGACCATCGATATTAACTTCAAACTGCCTTAAGAAATTATTATCATTAATATTTAAATTAGTCATAGAAAAGATTGTATTATTAATTTAGCAAAGGCAAATATACAAAATTTGTGTAGATTTTTACTATTTATCTATGAATCAGGATATTAAATATGACATTTTTTTAATGCCTGGAATGGCTGCAAATCCAAAAATTTTTGAGTTTATAAAACTTCCTTCAAATTATGTGATACATTATTTAGAATGGGAAATTCCATTTAAAAACGAATCTCTAAGTAATTATGTTTTAAGGTTAGCCAAAAAAATTAAAGGTGAGAATATAGTATTGATTGGTGTTTCCTTTGGTGGATTGATTGTTCAGGAAATTTCAAAAATTATAAAATACAATAAAGTCATTATTATCTCAAGTGTAAAATCAAACAAAGAACTTCCCTTAATGATGCAAATTGGAAAAAAAACAAAGGCATATAAATATTTAAATATAAATTGGATTCATGATTTTGAATCATTGGCATTATTTGTATTTGGCCCAATAGTAAGAAATCGAATAGAATTATATAGAAAGTATCTTTCGGTAAGAGACGAAAATTATTTAAAATGGTCTATTGATAAAATAGTTAATTGGAATCAAAAAACCCCAATTAAAGATGTAATACACATTCACGGAACTATTGATTTAGTTTTTCCATCAATCTACATTAAAAAAGCAATTTTTGTAAAGGGTGGTAATCATGCAATGATTTTGAGAAAGGCTAATTGGTTCAACAAAAACTTACCAGAAATAATTTCTAAAAATTAAATCCTCTTCATTTGATTTTGCATCAATTTAATTTGTTGATCTAGTAAGCCGTGAGAATCTAGTTTTTTAGCTTCATTGAGAAGAAATGTTGCCTCTCTCTTTCTTCTTTTTTGCATTAAAATACCAGCTAGACTAAGTTTAGCCATTGCCAAATCTTGGTTCATATTTAATCCATAACTTATTGCTTTTTTGAAATATTTCTCTGCAGTAGTGAGATTTCTTTGGGAATATACGATCCCAAAAAGATAGTTGTAATAACCCACTTGTTTTTTTATCAAGGCAGTTTCTGGATTTTTTATTTTCATCAACCATTTTTCAGTTCCATCAAAATCTTGCTTTCTCATCTTTAAAAAAGCTATTATTAAAATTTCATTCTTAAAATATAAGAGCAAAAATGTTAGTGATAGAAATATTAATGCAATTCCATTTCCAATGTTATCAGAAATAAATTGTTGAATTGAAAATCCGAAAACTCCAACTGATAATAGGAGCTTAAATACTTTGTTGAACATGGTGTTGTTTTAGGTAAAATTAAAAAAAGAATTTTATATAATCTTTAAAATTAATTTATTGTATATTTGGCCGAAATTTAAAAATATTTTTCTTGATGAAAAGAACATTTCAACCATCTAACAGGAAAAGAAAAAACAAACATGGTTTTAGAGAGAGAATGTCTACTGCTGAAGGAAGAAAAGTATTGTCAGCCAGAAGAAAAAAGGGAAGAAAAAAATTAAGTGTTTCAAGTGAACCTAATCACAAGAAATGAGTTAATAAAATTTAATAAAAAAAAGGTGTTGCTATTTTAGTAACACCTTTTTTTTGATATATTGTTAATCCAAAAAGATGCCCCTAAGAAAAGACCTAAAAAGTATTCTTATAATTGGTTCAGGACCTATTATTATCGGACAAGCATGCGAGTTTGATTATTCCGGTTCACAAGCCCTTAGATCATTGAATGAAGATGGAATTGAGACAATTCTAATAAATTCTAATCCTGCTACAATCATGACCGATCCTGTCATGGCTGATCACATATACTTACTTCCATTAAATACAAAATCAATAAGACAGATTTTAAAAAATCATAAAATTGATGCTGTCTTACCAACAATGGGTGGACAAACTGCTCTTAATTTATGTATTGAAGCAGGTGAGAAGGGTATTTGGGAAGAATTTAATGTTGATATCATTGGAGTTGATATAGATGCAATTCAAATAACTGAGGACAGAGAAAAATTTAGACAGTTACTAGATAAAATTGATATTCCTTACGCACCTTCAGAAACAGCAACATCTTTTCTTAAAGGAAAAGAAATTGCTCAAGAATTTGGTTTCCCTTTGTGTGTTAGACCCTCTTTTACCTTAGGTGGAACAGGTGCGTCTATTGTATATGAAAGCGAAAAATATGATACACTCCTTAAGCGAGGTCTTGAAGCTTCACCTATCCATGAGGTTATGATTGACAAGGCTCTACTAGGATGGAAGGAATATGAGCTAGAATTATTAAGAGACAAAAATGATAACGTGGTTATCATTTGTACAATTGAAAATATGGATCCAATGGGTATACATACTGGAGATTCAATTACTGTTGCACCAGCAATGACTCTTTCTGACACTACATATCAAAAAATGAGAGATATGGCTATAAAGATGATGAGAAGTATTGGAGATTTTGCTGGAGGTTGTAATGTTCAATTTGCAGTTAGTCCTGATGATAAAGAAGATATTATTGCCATAGAGATAAATCCAAGAGTATCTAGATCATCAGCATTAGCCTCTAAAGCTACTGGTTATCCAATTGCTAAAATTGCAAGTAAACTTGCTATAGGTTATTCACTAGACGAATTGGATAATCAGATAACAAAATCTACTTCAGCTTTATTTGAACCTACATTAGATTATGTCATAGTAAAAATCCCACGTTGGAACTTTGATAAATTTGAGGGATCTGAAAGGACCGTAGGATTACAAATGAAAGCCGTAGGCGAGGTTATGGCTATAGGAAGATCATTCCAGGAGGCATTACACAAGGCAACACAATCATTGGAGATAAAAAGAAATGGTTTAGGTGCGGATGGTAAAGGTTACACAGATTATCAAACAATAATCAACAAATTAAAGTTTCCCAGTTGGGATAGAGTTTTTGTAATTTATGATGCAATTAAAATTGGGATTTCTATTGAAAGAATCCATGAAATTACAAAAATTGATATGTGGTTTCTTAATCAATATGAAGAGCTTTCTAATCTTGAAAATGAGATTGAGAAATATGACATTAAAACCGTATCGAAAGAATTGCTGCTTGAGGCTAAGCAAAAAGGTTTTGCCGACAGACAGATTGCCCACATGCTCAAGTGTCTTGAAAGTCAAGTCCATAAAAAAAGAAAAGAACTAAATATCAACAGAGTTTATAAATTGGTTGATACATGTGCTGCAGAGTTTAAGGCATTGACACCATATTACTACTCAACATTTGAACAAGAAATTTCAACTTCAGACGGTAAAACATATACTCACAATGAAAGTAATTCAACTGATCGCGAAAAGGTAGTTGTATTAGGTTCAGGTCCAAATAGAATCGGACAGGGAATAGAGTTCGATTACTGTTGTGTACATGGTGTTTTAGCTGCTTCTGAATGCGGTTTTGAAACAATAATGATAAACTGTAATCCAGAAACAGTTTCAACTGACTTTGACGTTGCAGATAAACTCTACTTTGAACCTGTGTTTTGGGAACATATTTACGATATTATACAACATGAAAATCCAATTGGTGTAATTGTACAGCTAGGTGGTCAAACTGCTCTAAAGCTCGCTGAAAAATTGGATAGGCATGGAATTAAAATAATTGGTACTACTTACAAATCTCTAGATTTAGCTGAGGATAGAGGATCCTTTTCCGAGCTACTTAAAAAGAATAACATACCATACCCAGAATTTGGTGTTGCTGAGACAGCTGACCAAGCTTTAAAGTTAGCGGACAGTTTGAAGTTTCCAATCTTGGTTAGACCTTCCTACGTTTTGGGTGGCCAGGGAATGAAAATTGTTATTAATAAGGATGAATTGGAGGCTCATGTGGTTGACTTGTTACAAAAAATTCCAAATAATAAATTACTACTTGACCATTATCTTGATGGTGCAATTGAAGCTGAGGCAGATGCTATATGTGATGGTAAGAAAGTCCAAATTATTGGAATTATGGAACATATCGAACCATGTGGAATTCACTCTGGAGATTCTAATGCAACACTACCGCCTTTTAATTTAGGTGATTTTGTAATGCAACAGATAATTGATCATACAAATAAAATTGCTTTAGCACTTAATACTGTTGGCCTTATCAATATACAGTTTGCCATTAAAGATGATACAGTTTTCATAATTGAGGCTAATCCACGAGCTTCAAGAACAGTCCCATTTATATCAAAAGCATACAAACAACCATATGTAAACTATGCAACTAAAATTATGCTGGGTAAAAATAAAGTTGATGATTTCAAATTTGATCCAAAGTTGGATGGTTTTGCAATTAAACAACCTGTATTTTCTTTTAGTAAATTTCCAAATGTTGATAAAAGTTTAGGCCCAGAGATGAAAAGTACAGGTGAAAGTATATTATTCATAGATGATCTAAAGGATGATGATTTTTACGAAATATATTCAAGAAGAAAAATGTACTTAACTAAGTAGTTTTGGAGTTAATTATAATCATAGTTCTTTGCATAATAATAGCAACACTAATTTTTATTGTTTTTAAAAACAAGAAAAGCAGTCAGCCAGATGTTTTAATACAGCTTACAAATAATTTATCAAATCAAATTCAAAATATAAGGAAAGAAATCAATGATAATTCTGAAAAAAGCAGATTAGAAATTGAATCAAAATTAAAAGTAATTAATAAAGAGATTTCTGATTTTCAAATCTCATCAAAATCTTCAATGCAAAAACAATTTGCAGATTCTAATAAGATTATTAAAGATGTGACAAACGAGTTAGCTAAAATTAAAGGAACAAATGAACAGGTTCTAAGTTTTGCAAATCAAATGAAGTCATTAGAAAAAATCTTAGGTAATCAAAAACAACGTGGTATTTTTGGGGAAATTCAACTTGAAAATCTGCTTTCTAATGTTTTACCCCCTGAAATTTTTCAAATGCAGTATACCTTTAATAGTGGTGATATTGTAGACGCAATTATAAAAGTAAATGAAAATATAATCCCAATTGATGCAAAATTTTCACTTGATAATTATAACAGAATGATTGAAAGCAGCGATGAAAATGAAATTAAAATCCTTGAAAAGAAATTTAAAGAAGATATTAAATCAAGAATTGATGAAACTTCCAAATATATAAAACCACAGGAAAAAACACTCGATTATGCCTTCATGTTCATCCCAGCTGATGGTTTATACCAAGATTTATTGAACAGCAGAGTTGGAAGTTTAAAAATTAACTCCAATGAGCTGGTATCTTATGCCTACTTAAAAAAGGTAATGATAGTCTCTCCCATGAGTCTTTTTCCAATGTTGCAAATAACCATGAAAGCTTTGAATAACTTAAAGTTTGAAAAAGAAATTGATACTGTAATTAAAAATGTTAGAAACTTGTCTAACCATTTAGCAAGTTATCAGTTGTACCACGATAAACTAGGTAACACTCTAAAAACTGTTGTTAATCATTATAATAAATCCTCTGATGAATTTGGAAAAATTGACAAAGATATTTCCAGGATTTCTAATGGTAAAATCAAGTTAAATCTTGAGAATGAAAAGATTGAAAAACCTAATTTGAAGGAATAGAAATGTATTTTTTTTCAAAAAAATTCAAAGAGAATTTTGCTGAGTAAGAATAAAATAAATCTCCGGCTACTGTCCACCCAAAAAAAGGTATTGCAGCTAAATAACATGCAACAAAGCCTTCCCAAGTATTTGGGTAACCAATTAACCAAACACCAAAGTTACTTATGAAAAAGAAAACCAAACTAGATATTAATACTGATTTAATATTGATTTTACCAAATAAATAGCCGACTACACTAATTATGAAAAATGAAAAGTAGACAAACAAGTTAATTATAGATAGACCAATAATTAGGTCTGAGATAAACAGACAGAAAATTGGAATAGCTAAAGCAAGGTATTTACTCCTAAAATTAATTATTGATAATAAAGCCACAGCAGTTATTGGAGTGAAATTAGGTGGGTGAGGTATTAATCTTGAGGCAGTAGCTATAATTATTATACCAATTATAAAATGTGTTTTATTTAATTTCAAATGCCCGTGTAATTATATGGTGTTATTTTCTTTAATTCTTTTTTAATTTTGTCGCTAACATTTAAATCATCAATAAAATCAATAAAGTTTTGTTTGGAAATTACTTCATTTTTACGAGTTAATTCTTTTAGAGCCTCATAAGGGTTAGGATAGCCTTCCCTTCTTAATATAGTTTGGATTCCTTCGGCGATAACAATCCAGTTATTTTCTAAATCTTCTGATATTTTATTGACATTAACAAGAAGCTTATTAATCCCTTTCATAGTTGAATTAATAGCAATTACAGTATGAGCAATAGGCACACCAATATTTCTTAAAACAGTACTGTCCGTTAGATCTCTTTGAAGTCTTGATACTGGTAGCTTTGATGAGAGATGATTAAATATAGAATTTGCAAGCCCAAGATTACCCTCCGAATTTTCAAAATCAATTGGATTAACTTTATGAGGCATAGCGGATGAACCAATTTCACCTTTAACTATTTTTTGTTTGAAATAGTCAATTGAAATATAATACCACATATCTTTATTGAAATCAATAATAATTGAATTAATTCTTTTCATATTATCGCAAAGTGCTGCTAAATTGTCATAATGCTCAATTTGGGTTGTAGGAAAAGAAAGTTTGAGTCCCATTTTTTCAACAAATGATTTAGCAAATTTTTTCCAGTCTATTTTAGGATATGCTACATAATGTGCATTAAAATTTCCTGTTGCACCGCCAAATTTTGCAGAGAATGGTATATTTTTTAGATGATTTAGCTGTTCTCTTATTCTACTAGTAAAAACTTCAAATTCCTTACCTAATCTGGTGGGTGAGGCAGGTTGTCCATGTGTTCTAGCCAACATTGATATGTCACTGTAATCTTTTGCCATTTTATCAATTAAGTTCAGAAGATTTTCAATTAGTTTGTGATATGTTTTAAAATATTTGTTCAGTGACAGTGGGACTGCAGTGTTGTTTATGTCTTGAGAGGTTAATCCAAAATGAATAAATTCAGAATAATTTTCAAAACCAAGTAACTTGAACTTTTCCTTTAAAAAATACTCAACAGCCTTTACATCGTGATTAGTTATTTTCTCAATCTCCTTTATTTTCAAGGCATCAGAATCATTAAAATTGATGTAAATTTCTCTTAATTGAGCATTATAGTTTTTTTTCCAATCTTTTAATTGAGATATATCCGTTTCGGTGAGCTTAATGAAATATTCAATTTCAATCTCTAATCTAAATCTGATTAATGCTTTTTCAGAAAAATAGGCTTCAAGAAAACTGGTCTGATTAGAATATCTACCATCAATTGGTGAGATTGCATTGATTGAATTATTGTTCATAAATATAAAAATGCAAAGATAATGTTAAAAAATTATAAGTATTATTTTCTATTCAACAACTTAAACTCCTCATAACATTGGCTTATTGCCTCCAAAATTTGTAAGTCATTAGCACTAACAATAAAATTTTGAGAATAGCTACAATTTCTTAAAATTTCATCAATATCAAATTTCTCAATTTGTAATAATTCTACGAGAGTTTCTCTGTCAAACTTTGTATTTAAAAGTTCTCTAATTCTAAAATCATCTTTCATTAATTGTAGTTTATTCAGTTGTTTAGGTTTTTTGCCAAATAGATTATATAAAAAATCTACAGGGTTAAATATTGCACCAAATACTTTGCTAAAGGCGCCTGGATTTCTTGAACCTGCCTCATAACCCTTTGAAGGTAGGCCTGGGATACTATATCGATATGATTTACTAATGGGTACATTTTTGGCATCAATTTCAAGGTAACCAGTTAATTTATATGGTGTGACAATTATTTCTTCTAAAGCATATGCTAATTCTGTTAGTTTAATTTTGGAGTTCTTAAATTTTATAAGGTCGTTTGTTACTCTAACCTTAATAGACTTAAAACCTAAATATGAAAAGTATAGTGTATCATTTACATTGGCATCGATTTCAAAAACCCCATCTTTATTAGTAATTGTTCCAACTATGGAATTTAGATTTATTACATGAACATTTGAAATTGGTTTTGAGTCAGCGTCATTCTCAATTATTCCGACAACCTTATCTTGGGAATGTGAAAGCTGAACAAAAAGTAAAAAGATAAAAAATAAATAGCTACCAAATTTCATGCACTTGTAAACTTACGCTAAATTAACTTTCTGTTTAAAAATTGAATAAGTTTATTTACAGCTATTGCCCTATGACTAATTTTATTTTTTTCCTCTAAGCTTATTTCTGCAAATGTTTTATTCATATTATCAGCAACGAATATTGGATCGTATCCAAAACCCATTTCTCCTTTAGGAGTATCAATTATTGTTCCATTAACTATGCCCTCAAAACAATAATTTTCATTATTAAATATTAGAGATATAACGGTTTTAAATCTAGCCTTTCGATTTGTAATTCCTTTGAGTTTACTTAATACTAATTCTATATTCTTTTGGGTGTTGTTTTTTTCACCTGAGTATCTCGCAGATTTAACACCAGGCTCATTATTTAATGCTTCTATTTCAAGACCAGTATCATCGGAGAATACATTGGAGTCAAAATGCCTGTGAACAAATTTAGATTTATAAATTGCATTTTTTTTTAGTGTATTCTCATTTTCCGGAATATCTTGATTAAAATTTAAATCCCTCAAACTTATAATTGAGTACTTACCCTTTAATTTTTTTTTGAATTCTAAGACCTTGTTTTCATTATGGGTTGCAATTATTAATTCCATAAATTACATATAATAAGTAAATTGCTAAAATAATTAAACTTACACTAAATTTTGATTGTAAATAATTCCATTGTAGTTGTTCTTCCCTTACCAATTGACAAGACATTCAATTATGCAGTTAATTCAGAAGAGTTTAATAACATTTATCTTGGTTCAAGGGTAGTAGTCAGTTTTGGAAAAAAGAAATTATATACCGCAATAGTAATAGATAAATTATTAAATGAAAATTACGATTATGAACTAAAAGAAATTGAATTCATTGTTGATGAAAGCCCCTGTATAAATAAGCATCAAATTGAATTTTACAATTGGATTTCTAAATATTATATGTGTCCGATTGGCAAGGTTTATGAAACTGCTCTGCCTAAGTTATTTTTAATTAAAAGTGAAACTGTCATTAATATAAATTCAAACGTTGAATCCAAAAAAATCTCAAATAAAGCACTTGATCTTTACAACTCAATATCAGATTTTAAACAAATTTCATTAATTGATTTAATTAAGTTGTATAGCAAAGAATCAGTGAAATTAGTTAATGAGTTGGTAATTAATAATTGCGTTAGTATTTATGAGGAAATTTATGATACCTACATACCTAAAACAAAAATATTCTATCAACTAAATACACATGTTAAAGAATCATCTTCATTGCGAAGTATAAATCATAAAAATATCACTGATTTCTTTTTGAATAAAAAATTAAATTTTCAGGAATCTAGAGAAAACTTAATCAATAAATTTAATGTTACTTCATCTGTTCTCAACTTGCTAGTTAAAAATAATATCCTTGTAAAGAAAAAAATTCAAGTTGATAGATTCGATCATAATAAATCAGAAAATATAAAAAGAATCAATCTTTCTATTGATCAAAAAAAAACCCTCTTGGAAATAAATGATAAACTAAAAAAAAATAAAGTTATTCTTTTTAAAGGGGTTACCTCATCAGGAAAGACTGAAATTTATATTGAGCTGATTAAAAAAACAATCAAAAAAAAATTAAATGTATTATTTCTAGTACCAGAAATAGCACTAACAACACAACTAGTTTCCAGACTCAAAGCCTATTTTTCAGAAAACCTTCATGTTTATCATTCAGGGATCAACCCAAATACCAGATATGAGATTTGGAATGATTTAAAATCATCAAATAATACAAAAATCATTCTTGGTGCAAGATCCTCTATTTTTCTACCCTTCAAGAATCTTGGTTTAATAATAGTTGACGAGGAAAATGAGGTTTCTTACAAACAGTTTGAATCAAGACCTCTTTATAATGCCAGAGATTTAGCCGTCTATTTATCAAAAAAAATGAATTCAAAATGTATTCTAGCATCTGCCACGCCAAGTATTGAAAGTTTTAATAATGCAGATATTGATAAATATTCTCTTGTTCAACTAGATAAAAGATATGGTGATTTTGAGCCACCAGAAATGATTTTTACATCACCCAATAATGATGAAAATAAGTTATTTTCTGAAATCATGATTAAGGAAATAAAAAAAGAGTTATCGAAGAATAAACAAATAATAATTTTTAGAAATAGGAGGGGACACTCAACATATTTACAATGTTCGGCATGTTTAAATGTAGATCAATGCCCTAACTGTGATGTAAGTTTAACCTTTCACATCAAGCAAAAAGTTTTAAAGTGCCATTATTGTGGATTTAAAAAAAATGAATCCAACATGTGTAGTTCTTGTGGGTTGCAAGCTCTTGAAAAAAAAGGTGTTGGTACCCAGCTGATAGAGAATGAGATTGGCTTACTTTTTCCAAATAAAAAGGTTGCTCGTTTGGACTATGATACTACAAGAAAAAAATCAAGTTTTAAAAACCTTATCTCACGATTTGAAGAAAATGAATTTCAGATTTTAGTTGGCACACAAATGGTTACCAAGGGCTTGGACTTTAAAAATGTTTCATTAGTTTGTGTTATAGAGTCTGATTTTCTTTTAAACTATCCGGATTTTAGATCCCACGAAAGATATTTTCAATTGATTAAACAGGTCTCTGGAAGAGCAGGTAGATCTGGTAGTAGAGGAAAAGTAATTATTCAAACAAAAAACATAAATCACTATGTTAACAGACGAATTATAGAAAACGATGATATTAACTTCTATAAAAATCAAATAGATCAGCGCAAAGAATTTAATTATCCACCATTCTCAAGATTAATAAAAATCAATCTAAAAAGTAAAAAAAATGACAAATTGCATAATGGTGCACAATGGTTAGCTAACTCGTTTAAAAAAATATCAGATTTTGAGGTTTTAGGACCAGAACATCCGTTAATTTCAAGAATCAATAATTTCTTTATAGTCAACATTTTATTAAAGCTGGATACAAAAACCAATATTCCAATACAGAAGAGATTAATCAAAAAATTATTAACAAAATTTACTAATTATCCAGAATTTAGATCTATTAAAGTTTTAATTGATGTAGATCCATATAATTAAATTTCATTTTTTTTGTTTGTTACAAGATAAACAGTATTTTTGCCACCTAAAATTATGAATCATTACGAGTCAGTATTTATATTAAATCCAGCATTATCTGAAGATCAGGTCAAGGATGCAATAAAGAAATATGAAAAGTTTTTAAAGGACAACGGTTGTAAGATAATTGAAGTTGAAAATTGGGGTTTAAAAAAATTGGCATATTCGATTCAAAAAAAACTAAGCGGTTTTTACGCACTTATAGACTTTGAATATGATTCAAAAGATAACATTATAGAGCTTTATGAAACTGAGCTCAAAAGAGATGAAAGAATCATGAGATATTTGAATGTTTCACTCGACAAAGATGCAAATGAGTGGGCTGTTAAAAGAAGAAAAAAACTTAAAAAAGAAAAAGTGTAATGGCTGAAATGGATTTAAATACTAATCAAGGTGAAATTAGATACCTTACTCCTCTAGATATTTCTACAAAAAATAGAAAAAAGTACTGTAGGTTTAAAAGATTGGGTATTAAGTATATAGATTACAAGGATCCAGATTACTTGTTAAAGTTTATTAATGAACAAGGAAAAATTCTTCCAAGAAGATTGACCGGAACATCACTTAAGTATCAAAGAAAAGTATCAACCGCAATAAAAAGAGCTAGACATTTGGCATTACTTCCTTACCAATCTGACTTATTAAAATAAATACATGGAGTTAATACTAAAAGAAGATGTTGAAAACCTTGGTTTTAAAGATGACATAGTGAATGTCAAAAATGGATATGGAAGAAATTTTTTAATTCCACAAGGTCTTGCCACTCTCGCAACAGAATCCAACAAAAAAGTTTTACAAGAAAAAATTAAACAATCTCAAAATAAACAAAAAAAAGCTATTGAAGAGGCTAATAAAATTGTAAAGAAATTAGAAAAGTTAAATTTAAAAATTTCCGCAAAGTCTCTAGAAGGCGATAAACTTTTTGGGTCTGTTACTTCAGCTGAAATTTCTAAAGAATTAGCAGAAAATGGTCTTGAAATTGAAAAAAAATATATTCAACTTTCATCTAATATTAAAAAAGTTGGTAGTTTCAGTGCTAGCATAAGACTTCACAGAGAGGTAAGCTTTGATTTATCTTTTGAGGTAGTCAAAGAAGAAAAATAATCCCTTAATTTTTTTTATTTTTCCAAAAGAGTGATATTTGGCTAAATAATGTCACAAAAACCCTCAAACCCTAAAGGAACACGAGATTTTAATCCTCTAACTTTGAAGAGAAGACGGTATATAATAGATACCATAAGATCTGTTTTTACAAGTTTCGGATTTAATGAAATTGAAACACCATCTTTAGAAAAAAGGTCAACCCTCTACCAGAAATATGGAAACGAAGGCGATAAATTCCTTTTTAATATTATCAATTCAGGTGAAAAAATTAAAAAAGCTAATATAAAATCATTTGAAAATCAAAATTATAATGACTTTGTATCATCAATATCTGAGAAAGGATTAAGGTTTGATCTAACTGTTCCTCTGGCAAGATATGTGTCCCAACATCAAAACGAAATAACCTTTCCTTTTAAAAGATTTCAAATACAGAATGTGTGGAGAGCAGATAGACCTCAAAAAGGTAGATACCAAGAGTTCACTCAATGTGATGCTGATGTTATTGGTTC
This sequence comes from uncultured Bacteroidota bacterium, assembly GCA_902622575.1. GTDB lineage: Bacteria > Bacteroidota > Bacteroidia > Flavobacteriales > Flavobacteriaceae > Eutrophosalina. The sequence goes on along the minus strand of CACNQJ010000012.1, from coordinate 12,245 downwards.
TAAATCTGTTCTACTAGAATTTGAAATGTTACAGATGTTTTCTAGTGTTTTCAAAAGATTAAAATTAGATGATGTGAGTATTCGAATTAATCATAGATCTGTACTTAATATAATCGCTAAACAAATAGGAATAAATAATAATTTCGGCGAGTTCCTAGTTATTCTTGATAAAATTGATAAAATAGGAATTGATAAAGCTAAGGAGGAAATAAAAAGTAAGTTTAATAATTTGAATGATATTGATAAAATATTTGGGATGATATCCCAAAAAATGTCACCAAAAAAATATTTAAATAACTTAAAAAATAACTTCACTTTAGAAGCAGATGACATACTTCTGAATGAGCTCGAATCCTTATCAAATTTAATTGATAATGATGATAGTTTGATAGATATTGAATTTGATCTTTCTTTGGCTAGAGGCTTAGAATATTATACAGGTTTAATTTATGAGGTTTCATCAAAGTCAAACTTTGATATTGGTTCTTTAGGGGGCGGAGGCCGCTATGAAAATTTAACGGAAGCCTTTAATTTAAAAGATAATTCAGGAATTGGAATTTCATTTGGATTGGACAGAATATATCATGTTATTGAAGATTTGGGCTTATTCCCAAAAAATATAGCCCTAAATAATGATATTTTAGTTATCAACTTTGGCAAAGAATATTTAATTAAAATATCGTCTCTAATCAATGATTTAAGATCAAATGGAAGAAATGTATTTGTATATCCTGATAAAAATAAATTATCAAAACAATTTACTTACTCAGACAAAAACAATTTTAGTTATGCATTAATTTATGGATCATCTGAAAAAGACAGGAGTTCTATAAAGTTAAGAGATCTCAAAACAGGGAAAGAAAATGAATTTGGATTTGAAAAATTGATCGAACATTTCAAAAAATAGTAGCGAGGGGGAGACTTGAACTCCCGACCTCCGGGTTATGAATCCGACGCTCTAACCGCCTGAGCTACCTCGCCAAAATGAGCGTCAAATATATAAACTTAATAACTAGGGTCAAACATCAAATAAGAAAAACTATATTTTCTTTTTAAGTTCAATTTTAATATATATATTGTCCATAATGTCCGAAAAAATAAAATACGAATTAGAATTCCCAATTCAAGCATCCCCAAACATGCTATATCAATATATTACAAGTGCCTCTAGCTTATCTGAGTGGTTCGCTGACGATGTTAATTCTAGAGGAAAGGTATTTTCTTTTTTTTGGGATGGGGTTGAGGAAAAAGCAGAGTTGATTTCTACAAAAAATAACCAGTTCGTCAAATTTAAGTGGTTGGAAAATGATGACAATAGCTTTTTTGAAATAAGAATAGCTGTTGATGAGCTCACCAAAGATGTTTCTTTAATGGTTACTGATTTTTCTGAAGAGGATGAAGTTGAAGAATCTAAGATGCTTTGGGAGAGTCAGATCGCTGATTTAAAACAGGTTCTAGGGTCATCATAATCATTGGAATGATCAATTTTAATGGCATAATTACAGATCAATCAGATCAAATAAAAAATAATAGAGCTTTTCTGTATGGAGATTCTGTCTTTGAAACTCTAAGAGTTGTGGGAAATAAGATTGTTTTTTGGGAGGATCATTATTTCAGATTGATGTCTTCTATGAGGATTATTAGGCTTGACATTCCAGAGCAATTTTCACCTGATTTTATAGAGGAAAACATTTTAAAATTACATAGAAAAATTTCACCCAATGGTCACTCAAGAGTAAGAATTAATATTTTTAGGTCTTCTGATGGGAAATACACACCAAATGAAAATTCCTCATCTTTTATGATTTCTTGTGAAAGCATAGTGAATCCCGAATACTCAATTAATAGTCGTGAGTATGTAGTCGATTTATTTAAAGATTATTACTTAGATAATCAGTTAATTTCATCTTTAAAAACAAATAATAAAATAATAAATGTAGTTGCATCTATTTATGCCAAAGAAAATGGTTTTGACAATTGTATTCTTTTAAATAGAGATAAAATGGTTGCTGAGTTTATTAACTCTAATATTTTTATAATTAAAAATGACCAGATTTTAACCCCAACCTTAGGTTCTGGATGTTTAAATGGTGTACTAAGAAAAAATCTTTTAAATATTTTAAAAAGAAACTCATATGACGTATTGGAACAGAAAATATCAACTTTTGATTTAACACAGTCCGAAGAAATTTTTGGAACAAATATGGTTCAGGGTTTATTTAGCATTTCAAAATATAGAAAGAGAGATTACGTTAACAATAAATCGAAAGAAATACTTAAAATATTAAATCAAAATATTAGTTAAGGTTAGGATTGTCAGGCGAGTTCGACCATATTTTATAATATTCACCAAACTCATTTATTTTTTTTTTCCAAAAGCTGTGGGATGTTGTAAATATATCTTTAGAAGAAAATTTTGATGAAATTAACCACGAGTTTTCATTTAGTTCATCCGAAAGCTGGTTTTTTCCCCAACCTGAGTATCCAATAAAAAATTTGATATCATCTTTTTTAATTTTATTTTTTTTTAAAAGTTTAATAATTCTAATAAAATCAGTTCCCCAACATAAATCATCACTTATTTTGACGCTACCATCAATTAAATTATTTTTTTTGTGTACAAAGTGTAATGAGTCTAAACCAACAGGTCCACCTTCATAGACTGGTAAATCTAGACCAGCACAAGATTCATTCAAATCAGAAATTAAGTAATTTGTTTTTTTATTAAGTATAAATCCAATTGTAGCTTCAGAATCATCTTTGACAATTAAAATAACAGATTTATTAAATTGATTATCATTTAATAGCGTAAAATTTGATATTAAAATTTTTCCTTTGTTCAATTAAATCAATTTAAATTTATTGTTTTTAATTCCGTTAATAAAATCAAGACCACTAATTTTCTTTTTTCCTTCAATTTGTAAACTTAAAATTTCTAACAATCCATCCTTAACAGAGATCATTAACTTATTCTTATTTTGTACAATTACTTCTCCATTTTTATAATTATTAGATCCTTTAAAAAAAATAGTATCGTATATTTTGATGGTTTTATTTGAATCTTTGATAAGTGACCAAGCTCCGGGTTTTGGAGAAAGACCCTTAATCTTAAAATAAATTTCTTTACCACTATCTGCCCAATTAATTCTTGTATTTAATTTGTCAAGTTTAGGAGCTTTTAATAATGTATTTTCAGATTTCTGTACTTTTCTTGAATTAAGGTTTTCAAGTGTTTTCAAAATGAAATTTCCACTCATTTTTTTTAATCTTTTATAGAGCATTCCAAAATCATCATTAAGATTTATTTCAGTTTTTATTTGACTAATTATATTTCCAGTATCAATTCCATTGTCAATATAAAAACTTGTTAGTCCAGTTTCTTTTAGTCCATTAATTATTGCCCAATTTATTGGTGCAGCTCCTCTCAAATTAGGTAAGAGTGATGCATGTATATTTATTGTCCCTAACTTAGGAATATCCCAAACTTTTTTAGGTAGGATTTTGAATGCAACTACAACAAAAATATCTGCATTATAACTTTTAATAATCTTTAAAAATTTTTCATCTTCGAAATTTTGAGGTTGAATTATATTTATCCCTTTTTCATTACAATAAATCTTAACCGGACTATGTTTTAATATTTGTCCTCTTCCTGATTTTTTATCAGGAGATGTGACTACACAACACAAGTTATGTTTAGATTTATAAATAGAGTCTAAACTAGCTAATGCAAAGTCAGGCGTACCCATAAATAAAATCTTCAAAATATTTTTCATATTAATCAATGTAAGATTTTACAAATTTATACCTTTCATGAACAGACCCCTCAGGAATTGTTATTAATTTAATTCCACACTCATTGTATTTTTTTATCAAACAACTGTGAATCTTTTTACATTCTTCAAATGTTTCGTATCTAATATTATCATTAATATAAATTTCCCGCCAGGGATTTAGTATAAAAGAATACTTATATTTTATCGTGTTTGATTTTGTTGTAAGATCATTTGGAATTTTAATTGATTTAAATTCAAGATAGGCTAAAACATCAATAGGCCCTCTGTCATAAATAATATTTTTTGTCACAAATTGTTTATTATATTGATTATATCTTTTGTTAAATAATTTTGTGCTAAAATCTAGTGGATTAGATAAAAAATATTGATTATAACCTTCTTTTCTTTTATCCAATGTTATTTCTCTAACAATTTCATTTGAACAGTTATATCCATTGTTTTTTAATTCATTAACCAGAGATGTTTTTCCCGTTCCTGGCCCACCTGTAATTAAAATTCTATCCATAAATGATTTTTGAAATCTTATTGCAAAAATATAACTATAATTTGTTAGTATATTTGAGTTAGTATGCAATCGTCTCAAAAAAACTTTGAAAAATTGAGAAAAGATCTCGAAAATTATCAGAATTGGCCATCAAACTATATATTTAAATTTATAATCGAAAATAAAATGGATAAGAAAAAGGAACTCTTATCCAACTTTGACTTAAAATCATGTGATTTAACAACTAAAGAATCATCTAATAAAAAATATTTAAGTATTACGCTAATAAAACACATGAATAGCGCAGATGAAGTGGTTGATAAGTATCTCAACTTGTCTAAAATTGATGGAATTATATCTTTGTAGAGAAAAAAATCTTTAATTTTAAAATTTAATAAAATAATTTTGATAGATTCTCTTGAGTATAATACGGAAAGAACAGATTTGATTATCCCTGAATATGGTCGTCATATTCAAAAAATGGTTGACCAAGCAGTTAGTTGCCCTGATAAAAAAGAAAGAAATAACATGGCAAAAGCTATAATTGGTGTAATGGGTAATTTAAATCCTCATCTTAGAGATGTGCCTGATTTTCAACATAAATTATGGGATCAGTTATTCATAATGTCAGGTTTCAATTTGGATGTAGATTCTCCATTTCCCAAACCATCTAAAGAAATATATGAGGAAAAACCTGAAAAATTAAATTATCCACAGAACCATCCTAAGTATAGGTTTTATGGAAATAATATAAAAAAAATGATTGATGTAGCAACTAATTGGGAGGAAGGTGAAATGAAGACGGAACTTATCTATGTTATTGCTAATCACATGAAAAAATGCTTTCTTAAGTGGAATAAAGATTCTGTGGACGATGTTATCATTTTTAATCATATTAATGAACTTTCAAATGGAAAAATTAAAATTGATAAAAACAGTAAACCTCTGACTGACTCAAAAGATTTAATTTCTCTCTCAGCTAAAAAGTTTTCTAAGAACTCTAAAAAAGGAAAAAAGCCATATAGAAACTTTAAAAGAAAATAATGGAAGCTTTTAAAGTTAAAGGAGGTAAAAAATTATCAGGAAAAATTAAGCCTCAAGGTGCTAAAAACGAGGCTTTGCAGATTATTAGTGCTGTATTACTCACAAAGGATGAGGTAGTTGTAGAAAATATTCCAAATATTATTGATGTCAACAGATTGATTGATTTATTATCATCTATGGGTGTTTTGGTAAATCAAATTAATGATCATAAATATTCTTTCAAGGCTTCAAATATTGATTTAGATTACATGCAATCTGCCGATTTTGAGGAAAAAGCTAAAGGTTTGAGAGGATCAATTATGATAATTGGACCTTTGTTGTCCAGGTTTGGATTCGCATCTATACCAAAACCAGGCGGAGATAAAATTGGTAGAAGAAAATTGGATACACATTTTGAAGGTTTGGTTAAATTGGGTGCTAAATTCCAATACGATAAAAATAATTACAGATATAATGTGAATGGCAAGTCTCTGAAGGGAGCTTATATACTATTAGATCAACCGTCCGTAACAGGAACCGCAAATATTGTGATGACAGCATCACTCACGCCAGGTGAAACAACAATTTATAATGCTGCTTGCGAGCCCTATATTCAGCAACTTTGCTTGATGATTAATCATATGGGTGGTAATATTTCTGGAATAGGGTCCAACCTTTTAAAAATTACTGGCGTTGAAAAACTTACAGGATGTAATCATAAAATTCAACCTGATATTATTGAAATTGGAAGTTGGATTGGTTTGGCTGCATTGACCAAAAGTGATATCACAATCGATGGTGTTGAATTACATTTACTAGATCAAATTTTAAATGTTTTTTCAAAATTAGGAATTACAATTGAAAAAAATATTGATAGCATTAGAATACCAGCGCATAAAGATGGATACGAAATTCAAAATAATATAGATGGCAGCGTTTTGACAATTTCGGATGGTCCATGGCCGTTATTCACACCAGATTTGATTAGTATTGTTTTAGTTGTAGCAACCCAGGCAAAGGGTAGTGTATTGATTCATCAAAAAATGTTTGAAAGTAGATTGTTTTTTGTTGATAAATTAATTGATATGGGTGCAAAAATTATTTTATGTGATCCTCACAGAGCGGTTGTTATAGGTCATGAATTTAAATCAAATTTAAAAGCAACAAAAATGACATCACCTGATATTAGAGCAGGTATATCACTTCTAATTGCAGCTCTTTCAGCTGAGGGAACTAGTACTATTCACAATATAGAGCAGATTGACAGAGGATACGAGAATATAGATGATAGACTTAATGCCATCGGTGCTTCCATTGAAAGGTTTAAGTAATACGGTTATTAGAAATATTCTTTTGACGAGAACATTTAAATCTTAATGATTTCAGTCCTTCTTTATTAAAAATTTTAAGGTGCTTTGTTTTCCTGCCAGTGACTCTTTTTCTCCAAAGTTTGAAACTAGATTTTTTTAAATTTAGGCGCATTATCTTAATAACATCCTTCTCTGTAACACCAAACTGATTTTTTATAGCATCAAAAGTGGTTCTATCCTCCCATGCCATCTCAATTATTCTGTCAGTATTAATTTGGTTCATAGTTTATAATTTGTTCAGGAAATTGTGTGCACTAGTTATTAAACCTTCTTTTTTTGCTATGTCCATTTTGTCATATGAACTTACAAGCATTCTCATTCTTGGATTCGTTATAAAAAAATCTCTTTGTTTATCAATAAAGTTCCAGAAAAGCGAATCCCATATTGAACACCATTCACCTCTTTTGTAATTACTCATCTTTAATACATAACTACTTCCACTAATGTATGGTTTTGTAGACATCAAACCACCATCACCAAATTGACTCATTCCATAGACATTCGGGACCATAACCCAGTCATAAGAGTCAATAAAAAGCTCCATAAACCACTTGTAAACTTCATCTGGGTCAAATTCGCATAAAAGCATAAAGTTTCCCATGATCATTAGTCTTTCTATGTGATTGGCATATGCAGATTCATTAATTTTTTTTATTGTATCATCTACAGGTTCAATTCCAGTAGTTCCATCATAAAATGATTTAGGTATTTTCTTTTTAAAATTCCAAAAATTCTTATTTCTTTCTTCTGTTCCTTTACAAACGTAGACTCCTCTTATAAATTCTCTCCATCCAATTATCTGTCTCAAAAATCCTTCACAGGAATTGATACGAATATTATTTTGATAATAATATTTAAGCGCACTTTTGACTAGATTCGTAGGATTAATTAATCCTGTATTAATCAGAGGGGATAGTACACTGTGATTTAATATAGATTTTTCTTTGACAACGGCATCTTCATATGGTCCAAATTCATCAAACCTTGTTTTAAAAAAATTATCCAACCACTGATCTGCTAGTTTGAAGTTATAAGGATATGTAATTTCTTCATTGATTGTTCCATAATTATCTTTAAAGTTTTTATTTACATAATCTAAGGCTTCATAAAAAAGCTCATTTTTTTCTGGATAATTAATTTTGGGTGGAACTTTATCTTTGGGATATTTTTCTCTGTTTTGATCGTCATAAGTCCACTTACCACCCTCTGGCTTTTCACCAATCATCATTACATCTAATTTGACTCTTTGTTGTTTATAAAAAGAGGTTTGAAAAAACTTTTTTTTATCAGATCTAAAAAATTGATTTAAATCATCATTGGTATTTAAAAAAAGTGAATTATTATAAATTTCTATATCTATTTTTTTTAAGGTACATTCTTCCTTAATTCTTTTCAATAACCAATTATCTACTGGATCATATATTTTTATTTTTTTTATTTTCTCATCTAAGCTTTTTATGAAAGTTTTTATATCAGATTTTGAGTTAGTTGAATCTATATATTCTATATCAAAATTCTTCCCAATTAAATAGCTATGATAGGACTTCATAGTCATCCGATGAAATAGAATTTTTTGTTTGTGAAATTTGTATTGTTTGAAAAATAAATACTCTTCAATCAGATATATTTTTTTTGATTCATTCAATAAATCAGATTCTTTGAATATTTGATTGGGAAAAATAAGTGAAATATCCATCTTTAGTTAAGTGCTTTTTTATATGTGTTTAAGCATCTTTCTCTAGCAAACTTATGATCAACAATTTTTTTTATATAATTGTCTTTATCAAAATTTGGTATCCATTTGTTTATGAATTCTAGATTTTTATCAAACTTTTTTTGTTGTTCCTCCGGATTAAAAATTCGAAAGTAGGGAGCAGCGTCAACACCACATCCTGCAACCCATTGCCAGTTACCTACGTTACTGGCTTGTTCATAATCAAATAGTTTGTCAGCAAAATATTTTTCACCTAGTCGCCAATCTATCAATAGATGTTTACACAAAAAGCTACCAACTACCATTCTCAGTCTGTTGTGCATGAAACCTGTCTTATTCAATTGGTTCATCCCAGCGTCAACAATTGGGTATCCAGTTTTACCATCGCACCATGATTTAAAATCTTCCATATTATTTCTCCACTCAACCCGCTCATATTTATCTTTAAATGATTTGTTAATGGTGTAAGGAAAATGCCAAAGTATTTGAATAAAAAATTCTCTCCAAATCAATTCTTTTAAATATGTATTGTTGGATCTAATTGATGATTTTTTTACAATATTTCTTGTACTTACAGTACCAAATCTTAGGTTGACACCAATTCTTGATGTACTATCTAATGATGGATAATTTCTAGTATCCTCATAATTATCGATTAAATGATTATTAAATGAATAATTAACTGGCTGAATAATATTTTTTTTAAATTTTATGTTGTAATCATAATTATCAATTGTTCCTGAATCGACTATGTGCGAAATGTATTTTTCAGATTTGAAGGTTTCAATTGAATTTGATTTGTATTTTTCAATCCATTTTTTCGAGTATGGTGTATAAACAACGTAGGGGGTCCCATCTTTTTTGACGATTTCATCCTCTTCAAATATCACATGATCTTTAAATGATTTGTAAATGACATTATTTTTTTTGCAAAGTACTTTGATTTCATCATCTCTATCTCTAGCGTATGGTTCGTAGTCTTTGTTGAGGTAAACTTCCTTTATATTGAATTTTTTTATAAGTTTTTCAATTACATTGTATGGTTTTCCTTTGAAGGTGTAAACTTTCTTTTTTTTCTTTGCTAATTCAATATTTATATTTTTAATTGCCTGGCTAATGAATTTTAATCTGTGATCATTTTCCTCTAATTTATCCGTGATATCACTATCATAGATGAAAATTGGTAATACATCATAACCAGATTTCAATGCTCTGTATAAAGCGTGATTATCTTCCAACCTAAGATCTCTTCTAAACCAAAGAATGACCATTTATTAATTTGTTATCAAAGTAGATAAACCACCATCAACTGAAAGAATTTGTCCAGTCATCCAACTAGATTTGTCTGAAAGAAGAAAACTGATCATTTCAGCTATATCATCCTTGTTTCCAACCCTGTTGAGAGGATGTTTTTCAGCAGATTTCTGAATTTTAGTCTCATTATTCAAGAATCTATTAGCAAGTGGGGTGTCAACTATTGATGGAGCAATAACGTTTATTCGCATTTTAGGGGCATATTCTGCAGCTAAAGATTTTGCTAATCCCTCTATAGCAGCCTTTGCTGTTGCCACACTGGAGTGGAATGGCATTCCTTGGGCTACTGCAACAGTACTTAAAAATACTAGACTTGGGTTGTTTGAAGCATTTAATTTTGGCAAAATTGCCTTTAATACTTTTATTAATGATAGTACATTTATCTCAAAATCTTGTTTAAATGATTCTAGACTTAAGCCTTTAAAAGGTCTTAAATTTATGCTACCAGGAAAATAGACAAAACCATCAATTGTTTCAGGAAGCAAATCTAAATTTATTTCATCAACAGAAGCATCAAAAGTTATGTACTTAACTTTATCTAATACATTTTCTGGTTTTGTTCTTGATGCAACAACAACTTGATTGTCATTTGCCAAAATTTGTGCAAGGGAGGCGCCAATTCCATATGAGCCGCCAATAAGTAGAATATTTTTCATTTTAAATCACCAAATAGTTCAATTAACTTTTTCCTTCTATAGACAAATATCGAGCCAAGTTTTTTTTGAACAAAAAGGTAATTCGCAAGCACACCCAGTGGACCAAATGGTATTTTATAGTGTATTACATCTTCCATTTCAATACCTCCTTCAATCTCTCTAATAAAATGTTTGTGATGCCACAATGCATATGGTCCAAATCTTTGCTCATCAACAAAATATTTTTTATCTACTACATGGGTAATTTCAGTCATCCATTTTAATGGAATATTTAATATAGGATTTACAGTATAAATAATGATTTGTCCTGGGTATATCTTTTTAAAATCACAATCAATGATATTAAAATTCATTTCCTTCGGCGTTATTTTTTTTAAATTTTTTGGACTTGATAAAAAATCCCAGGCTTTTTCAACACTTATTGGAAGTTTTTGTTTAGTGTGAATCTTGAAAATTTTCATAATATTTGTAAAATTAAATCTTAAATTTTAAAACATGAAAAAAATCGCCTCTTTGTTATTTACATTTTTACTATTTCAATTTTCATATACTCAACTGCAATCACCTATTGCAAGTCCAAGAGCAAAAATTTCACAAAACGTTGGGCTAGTTAAAATTGATTTGGATTATTCCAGACCATCCAAAAAGGGGAGAGTTATTTTTGGTAATGTTGTGCCTTTTAATCAAATCTGGAGAACTGGTGCTAATCAAGCAACTACAATTACCTTTTCTGGTGATGTAAAAATCAATGATCAATTTGTAAAAGGAGGTCAATACCACATTTATTCCGTGCCAAGAGAAAATAATTTAGATTTAGTGATTTACCAAAAAAATGACAATTGGGGATCTTTGCAAAGTTTTGATGAAAATTTAATTAAAGCAAGAGTAAATAGTGATTTTTATGAGTTGCCAATTGAAGTTGAGACTTTTTCAATTGATTTTGATAATATTTCTAATAATGGTGCAACTCTTAATATAATGTGGGGTAATAAGCTTGCCATTTATAAAATTGATGTTTTGACAAAACAAAAAATGATAAATAATATTAATGAAGTGATGTCTAAAAACCCTTCAAAAAATGATTACAGGAAAGCTGCTGTTTATTTTTATGAGGAAAATATTCAGCTTGAAAAGGCTGTTAAATGGATTGATATAGCATTTGATGACAAAGATGATCTCAAGTATTGGCAACTCAGGTATAAGGCTGTGATTTATGAAAAAGCAGGAAAAATTAAAAAAGCAAAAAAATATGCCAAGATAGGCTATGAGGCTGCCATAAAATCCAAATCTCCTGATGCCATTAATACTTTAAAAATTGTGTATGACAGGTTAAATAGTTAGTTTATTTTTCTTAGGATATTAGCAAATAAAATCGTCATAAATGCTCCTATAAAATTAAGCCATAAGTAGCTTATATCTGTCTTAAAGTATATAATGAAAATCAAAATTTGGGATATACATGCTGAGTAAAAAACTGAATTAGACTTAATTTTTTTGAAGAAAAATGCCACTAAAAATATTCCAAGAATTGTTCCGTAAAAAATTGAGCCTATAATATTTACTAATTGTATCAAATTTTCAAAGAGTGTTCCGAAACTTGCAAAAATTATGGCAATAATACCCCACATAACAGTGAAAAACTTCGTTGCATTTAAATAGTGCCTCTCAGTTTTGGGTTTTACATGATTTCGTTTGTAAAGGTCGACCGTGGTTGTTGCAGCTAATGCATTAAGTTCAGATGCTGTAGATGACATGGCTGCACAAATTATAACAGCAATCAACAAACCAATTAAACCTCTAGGTAAGTAATTCAAAATGAAATGAAGGAAAACATAGTCTTTATCATTTTTCTCAATGGAATTATCATTTTTAGAAACAATTTGTTTT
>CACNQJ010000011.1 GCA_902622575.1 uncultured Bacteroidota bacterium | reverse complement strand
TTATGCATGCTGATGGTGCAGGGACCAAATCTTCACTTGCCTATGCATACTGGAAAGAGACGTCTGATTTAAATGTTTGGAGGGGTATTTCACAAGATTCACTGATAATGAATATTGATGATCTTCTTTGCGTTGGTGCAATTGATAATATCGTAGTTTCATCAACAATTGGTAGAAATAAAAAGCTTATTCCTGGTGAGGTAATTAAAACAATTATTGAAGGTAATGAGATGGTGATATCCAAGTTAAATTCTCATGGAATAAATATAAAATCATCAGGTGGCGAGACCGCTGATGTAGGGGATTTAGTTAAAACTATAATTGTGGACTCGACAGTAGTATGCAGATTAAAAAAAACCGAAGTTATTGATAATTCAAATATTAAGTCTGGAAATGTTATTGTAGGATTAGCCTCATTTGGTAAAACTAGTTATGAGGATGAATATAATAGTGGAATTGGAAGTAACGGATTGACATCAGCTAGGCATGATGTTTTTGATAAATATTTAAAAGATAAGTTTCCCGAAACATATGATAACTCCCTTGATGAAGATTTAATTTATTCAGGATCAAAAAAACTGACCGATAGTATTGATGGTACAGAATTAAACGCGGGTAAACTTGTATTATCACCAACAAGAACATATGCACCTGTCATGAAAGTAATTTTTTCGAAGATTCCAAGAAACAAGATAAGTGGATTAATCCACTGTAGTGGTGGAGCCCAAACTAAGATTATGAACTTTGTTAATAAAAAACATATTATTAAGGATAATATGTTTGATATTCCAACGGTCTTTGATTTAATTCAAAAAGAATCTAAAACCCCATGGAAAGAAATGTATCAAGTCTTTAATATGGGTCATAGACTTGAAATTTACACAGATGAAAGTACCGCAAATGAAATAATAAGTATTTGTAATTCATTTAGTTTGGATGCTCAAATTATCGGTAAGGTTGAGGATAGTGATAATAATAAATTAACAATTAAATCATCTAAAGGAAAATTCGTTTATTAAAATGTTAGAGAAACTTAAAATATTACAGAATAGATTTAATGAACTTTCTGAACTATTAACTCAAGTTGAAGTAATTTCTGACCAATCAAGATATATTAAAATTTCAAAGGAATACAAAGATTTAAATATTATAGTTGATAAAAAAAATGAGTATGAAGAAGTCATATTAAATATTAATGAGGCAAAGGAAATTATAAAAAATGAAAATGATAAGGAAATGATTGAATTAGCAACCTTGGAATTGAATGAAGCTCAAAGTAAGTTGATAAAGATTGAGGAGGACCTAAAAAAACTTTTAATACCAAAAGATCCTGACGATCCTAAAAATATAGTTATGGAACTAAGAGCTGGAACTGGTGGAGATGAAGCGAGTATTTTTGCAGGTGATCTTTTTAGAATGTATTCAAAATACGCAGAGAAGAAAGGATGGAAGGTTAATTTAGTTGATTTTAATGAGGGCACAGCAGGTGGTTACAAAGAAATAATTTTTGAGGTTAATGGGGATAATGTTTATGGAACGATGAAGTTTGAATCAGGTGTCCACAGGGTGCAACGTGTTCCACAAACTGAAACACAAGGAAGAGTACACACTTCAGCAGCTACAGTAATAGTTTTGCCAGAGGCTGAAGAATTTGATGTTGAGCTTAATATGCAGGATGTTAGAATTGAAAGAACAACATCAACAGGCCCTGGTGGTCAATCTGTAAATACTACTTACTCTGCTATAAAACTTCATCATGAACCCACAGGAATAATAGTTAGTTGTCAAGACCAAAAGTCACAACACAAAAACTTAGATAAAGCTCTTAAAGTTTTAAGATCAAGGTTGTATGAACTAGAGATTAAAAAAAGAGAAGAGGCTGATTCAGCAAAAAGAAACTCTATGGTTTCATCTGGAGATAGGTCTGCAAAAATTAGAACATATAATTACCCTCAAGGAAGAGTAACTGATCACAGAATTAATTTAACTTTGTATGACTTACAGAACATTGTAAATGGTGATATTGACAAATTAGTAGAAGAATTGAAAATTGTTCAAGATTCTGAATTGATTAAAAATGAGGAGCTCTAACTTATGAATTTAAATCAGCTAGAGAATAACATAATAAATAAAAAAACATTTTTATGTCTTGGGCTAGACACTGATATTGACAAAATTCCTAAACACCTATTATCCTTAGAAGATCCCGTTTTTCAGTTCAATAAGTTATTAGTTGATAGGCTCTCAAAAAAAATAGCTGCAGTTAAAATTAATACTGCTTTCTATGAGGCCAGGGGAGTTGATGGCTGGAATTCTCTTGAAAAAACAATCAAGCATATTAGAGATAATCATCCGGATTTATTCACCATAGCTGATGCAAAAAGAGCTGATATTGGTAATACCTCAAAAATGTATGCAAAAGCTTTTTTTGATAAAATGAACTTTCACTCAATAACGTTATCCCCATACATGGGATACGATTCAGTAACAGAATTCTTAAATTTTGAGGATAAATACGCTATTCTATTAGCTCTAACTTCGAATGATGGTGCTGTTGATTTTCAGCTTCAAAACGAATTGTATTTAAGTGTAGTATCAGAGTCTCAAAAATGGGAGAATTCTGAAAGGATAATGTATGTTGTAGGAGCTACAAAGTCGGACAATCTTTTAAAAATTAGAAATGTTAGTGAGAAAAGCTTTTTATTGATACCAGGCGTGGGAACCCAAGGTGGTGATTTTGAAAATGTAATTTTAAATTCAACTCAAAAAAATAAAAGAATTCTTGTAAATATTTCTAGAGCTATAATTTATGCTGGAAACGATGAAAACTTTCTCGATTCATCTGAAAAAGTGGTTGACCACTATAACAGCAGAACCTCATTTTAAAAAAAAAGAGGTTGTTCCTTGAAAACAACCTCTTAACTTAGATAACAATTTAAACAACTAACAAACTATTATGGATATTATTATCTAATACTAAAATCACCATAAGCTCCAGTTCCATGCTCAGCGATATCCAACCCATCAGCTTCTTCTTTTTCATCAACTCGCAGTCCAGCTATGCCTTTAACCAGCAAGGTTATTAGTGTAGCTCCAATCACACAAAATAATCCAGCAATTCCTATACAAGCCAGTTGAACCATGAATTGTTGAAATCCTGCTAATTCTCCTACTATACCTACAGCTAATGTTCCCCAAATTCCACAAAATAAGTGTACTGGGATTGCTCCAACTGGATCATCTAGTTTACATTTATCAAGAAGCGCAACAGAAAGAACAACAATAACACCAGCAATTAAACCAATAAAAATTGCAGAGCCAGGTAACATTTGATCAGCACCAGCTGTAATCCCAACTAATCCGCCCAAAACTCCATTCATAAACATTGTTAAGTCAAGATTCTTATACAGAATACCTGAGAATAAAGCAGCACCAATTCCACCTGCAGCTGCGGCTAGGCATGTTGTAACTAAAGTTAAAGATGTTAGTGCAGGATCTGCTGATAATACTGATCCCCCATTGAATCCAAACCAACCGAGCCAGAGAATTAAAACTCCTGCAGCAGATAAAGGAATATTAGATCCTGGAATAGCTACAGGCTTTCCATCACTGTCAAACTTCCCTTTTCTAGCACCCAGAAAATAAATCACAACTAAGGCACCCCATCCACCAACGGAGTGAACTAGTGTTGATCCTGCAAAATCGTAAAACCCGACATCTTCAGTGAAAGTTAGGAAATGTCCACCTCCCCATTGCCATGATCCAACAATTGGATAAACAATAGCAACGTAAAGAAAAGCTATCAACATGAAGGAAAAAATCTTTATTCTTTCAGCAACAGCTCCAGAGATTATTGTTGCAGCAGTTGCTGCAAACATTCCTTGAAATAAGAAATCTGTCCAATAAGTGTAACCACCATCAGCATAAGTTAATTGTTCATAATCAGCTCCAGGATCTATTCCAGTACCCGCAAATCCTAACCATCCATCAATAAGTCCAAATTCTCCGGGATACATTAAATTAAATCCAAATGCACAATAGACAATTAATCCCATTGTAATCACAAAGAAATTTTTAAATAAAATATTTATTGTGTTTTTCTGTCTAGTTAGCCCGACTTCTAATAGTGAAAATCCTAAATGCATAAAAAAAACTAATGCAGTACAGATCATCATCCAAACGTTATTTGTAGTTAATAATTCCATAATTTTAGTTTATTGATTTAGTTCCTTTTTCACCTGTTCTTATCCTGTAAGCTTCTTCAATATCAGTAACAAATATCTTCCCATCACCAACTTGGTCAGTGGATCCTGATTTTAAAATCGCTTTCACAGTTACATCTAAAAATGAGTCAGATATTACAATTGATAAGTACCTTCTCTGAATATCTGAAGTGCTGTAACTTATTCCACGGTAAACCTTACCGATCTTTTGGTTTCCAACTCCGGTAACATCCCAGTAGCTGAAAAAATTGACCTCAACTGCTTGTAGCGCATCTACAACTTCGCTGAATTTTGATTTTCTAATTATCGCTTCTACCTTTTTCATAACAATTATTATAAACTAGCACCGAAGACTATGAACGCAGCCTCAGATTTTGGATTAAATATGAAAGATGAAAATAAAGGCAAAGAGTAATCATCATTAATCTTGATTTCCTTGTTATATCCAAACGATATATTACATATAGCACTTTCTCCTGCACCAACATAGAAAGCATCATCACTATCGCTTCCAAATGCAATAGCAAAATCAACATCTCCTATGTCAAAACCTGCTTCAACATATAGTGTTTCAAGATCAGGGAAATAACCAGCCATAAGAGACAATCCGCCAATTTTTGTTGATGCAGAAATTTCTAAATCACCATCAAAAAAACCGCCTGAGCTGTAAGTGCCATCGCCATCAGGAAAAGTATAATTAGTTACGGTTAAGGCTAATGGACCAAAATCATATGATACATATGCATCTAATTCATTTCCGCCTCCACCTGCAGTTGTAGGGAAACTTCCCCATAAACCAACTTCAAATCTACCTTTACCAGTAGAAATATATGGTTGAATGTGTGGACCTTCGCCAAACTGGGTGCCTCTCCAAACATAGGAGCTCACTACATCAGCGCCAAAATCCTGGGATTGTACATTTTGGTTTGAAAAAAACAAAAAAGTAGAACCCATTAATAGAATTAATGTTTTTAAATTTTTCATGATATATTAATTATGTAAATATTTGATGGGCCTAAATTTATGTTATAATAAATCTGACTTTCAAGAAAATAAAATGGAAATATTGACTTTTTATGAATATCAAAAAATTTTAATAAAAAAAATTAAGATTTGATAAAAATTAACTTTAATTTTTTTTAATACCTTAAATTATGCTACTTAATTACTTGATTTACAAGTTTTTATAAAAAATTGTTCCAAAATAAACGAACATAATTCCTAATATTAAGCTAAGTAAAGTGTAAATCAAAAATGATAAAATATGACCGCTTTGAAGAAGTTGTAAGTTTTCATTAGAAAATGATGAGAATGTTGTGAAACCACCACATAAACCGACTGTCAAGAAAACAAATAGTATTGAATTGTTGGAGTCATTTTTAATAAAATATCCCAGAACTAACCCTAATATAAAACATCCAACTACATTTGAAATAAATGTGGAATAAGGGTAGTTGTTTTCTGAAACAATTTCTATTTTATTTAATAAAAAACGAAGAACACTTCCAATGCCACCACCAATAAAAACTGCAACTATTTCCTTAAGCATTTACCAGTTTTTTAAGTATGACCAATAATGCAAAAAAGATAATAAAACCCAAAAGCACCCATCTCATTCCCTTGTATGTATTTTTTAGGAACTTAAGATCTTTTCTGTAGCTAATTACAATGATAATTGTAAAAGTGATAACAAAAAAAATTGCAAAAATAAGTTGTCCTTTACTAAACATATTTATTTTTATAAATATAATTCAAATAAATAATCCTTATGAAAAAACAAATAGATTCTGTAAAACAATTTCATGATACTTATAAAATTGGCTACAAAAATGAGCCAACGGCAAACCTAGGATCTGAAAAGAATAAACTCAGATTTAAATTAATGAGTGAGGAAAATGAGGAATATTTAGTTGCTGCAAATAATAACGATATGATAGAGGTGGCTGATGCGCTTGGAGATATGTTATACATTTTATGTGGAACAATTTTAGAACATGGCATGCAAGATATAATAGAGCCTATTTTTGATGAAATTCAAAAAAGTAATATGAGTAAACTTGGCGACGATGGTAATCCAATTTTTAGGGAAGATGGTAAGGTTTTGAAGGGGCCAAACTACTTTAAACCTAATTTTAGAAAATTCTTTAACTAATTTTTAGTTTCCAATTTTCATATTCAGCTGACCTGTCATATTGAATATCATTTAGCTTTTTCTTTAGCATCAATGACCATGGGTTTTTTAAATCAGGTAAATTGAAATCATTTTTTTGGTAACCGAATGTTTTTATTGGTAAAATCACAACTGCAGTGCCAGTTCCAAAAATCTCCATCAATTCCCCTTTATTTTGAGCATTCATTAATTCATCAACAGTTATAATTCTTTCCTCAACATGAATTTTTGAGTCTTTAGCTAGTTTTATAATACTTTTTCTCGTTATACCGTCCAAAATACTATCACTTGTGGGGGATGTAATTAATTTGTCTCCAATCCTAAAAAATAAATTCATAGTACCAGCTTCCTCAATGGATTTATGGTTATTTGAATCTGTCCATATGATTTGCTGATATCCTTCCTCTTTTGCAATAGACGTTGGGTAAAATTGTGCAGCATAATTGCCAGCAGCCTTAGCATAACCAACACCACCTTTTGCAGCTCTGCTATATTTTTCTTCAATTTTTACTTTAATTTTTTGATTGCCGTAATATGATTTTGCAGGACAACAAATAATCATAAAGGTGTATTCAATCGCTTCACTCGCATTTATAGAGGGCTCAGATGCAAACACAAAAGGCCTTAAATACAAAGCATTCCCATCACCTTTTTTTACCCAATCCTTATCAATTTTTAACAATTCAGTTAAACCATCAAAAAATATATTTTTTGGTATTTCTGGAATTGCCATTCTCGTTGATGATTTATTAAATCTTTTAAAGTTCTCATCAGGTCTAAATAATATCAAAGAATCATTATCACTTCTGTAACATTTCATTCCTTCAAAAATTGCTTGTCCGTAATGGAAAACCCTCGCAGATGGACTTATTAAAAAATTATCATAAGGCATTATTTTTCCAGTTCCCCAGTTGTTGTTGGAGTATTTACATACAAACAAATGGTCTGTAAAAATTTTTCCAAACTCAAGATTTTCAAAATCTACATTTTTTATTTTTGAGTTTTTTGTTAATACGATTTCCATGCTAATATTTTATAAATGTAAAATTACAAATTAACTTTGAGGTTGTAGATAAAAAGAAACAAAATTGAAATTTCTAATAACAGGTGGGACTGGACTAATAGGAACTAGATTATCTAGGTCATTAATTGAAAATGGACATAGTGTAAATATACTCTCCAGAAAATTTAGAAAATCAGCGAATCCTAATCAAAATTATTTTACTTGGAATCCCGAAATAAACGTAATTGATAAAAATTGTATAAAGAATGTTGACATAATTATAAATTTAGCTGGAAGCTCCGTATTTTCATTATGGACAAAATCAAATAAGAAAAAAATTCTAAACTCAAGGATAAGTTCTCTAGATACAATTTATAATCTTCTAATTAACAATAAGCATCAAGTAAAACGTATTATTTCTGCATCTGCAATAGGCATTTATCCAAATCATAAATCTAAAATTTACGATGAGAACTCAGATAATATTTCAAATACTTTTTTAGGAAAGATTGTATTTGATTGGGAATTAAAAGCAAAAAGTTTCGAAAATATCAATATTGACATTTCATTAATAAGAATTGGACTTGTCCTTTCCGAACGGGGAGGTATATTAAAGAAGCTTTTACAACTCAACAGCTTAAGAATTAGCTCTATTATTGAAAATGGTGAACAGTGGCAATCTTGGATTCATATTGAAGATTTAGTCAAAATCTTTTTCTTTGTTCAAAAAAATAAAATTAACGGTATTATAAATGCTGTTACTCCCAATCCATTAACTTTCAATGAGCTTCAAAAATTTATTTCTTCAAATTACAAGAGGCCTGTAATCTCTCTCAATCTGCCAAAGTTTTTATTCACAACACCACTTTCAATATTAGGTATGCTTGATTTTTATCATGATATCATAGCATCAAATAAAAAAGTTTCATCAAAGAAAATAATGAAAAATGGATATAGATTTCTTTATTCATCGATATCACAGATAAAATAATATGATGACATTTTGTCAAAATTCAAATGTTGGCAGTAAATTTGTCCAATAAAAAGAGTTATGGCAATTAAAAATAAGAAATCGAAAAAGTCTAAAGCTCCAACGCTTAAAGATCAGGTCCAATCACTAAATGATGAACTAAAAGACGAAAAAGACAAGTTTTTAAGACTTTTTGCTGAATTTGAGAATTTTAGAAAAAGAACCGCGAAGGAAAGACTTGATTTATTTAAAACTGCCTCAAGTGAATTAATGACCGCTTTATTACCAATAACTGATGACATGGATCGAGCATTAAATGAATTTAAAAAATCAAAAAATGATGATCTTATTCAAGGTTTTGAGCTGATTTATAATAAATTCCATGATATTTTAAAATCAAACGGGTTGAGCGTTATTGATGTTAAAAATGGAGATGTTTTTGATTCAGAAAAACATGAGGCCATCACACAAATTAAAGCAACTGATAAAAAAATGGTTGGTAAAATTGTTGATGTGATTGAAACTGGCTATTCCTTAGGAGAAAAGATAATAAGGTATCCAAAAGTAGTTGTTGCTAATTAGTTTTAATGAAAGAAGATTTTTACAAAATATTGGGTGTTGATAAAGGTGCGTCTGAAAGTGAAATAAAAAAAGCTTACAGAAAATCAGCTATTAAGTACCACCCGGATAAAAATCCTGGTGATAAGGAAGCTGAAGCCAAGTTTAAACAAGCTGCTGAAGCATATGAGGTTTTAGGAAACTCTGACAAGAGAGCTAAATATGATCAGTTTGGCCATGCAGCATTTGAGGGTGCTGGTGGTTTCGGATCCGGCGGTATGAATATGGATGATATCTTTAGCCAATTTGGAGATATTTTTGGTAGTGCTTTTGGTGGAGGTTTTGGAGGTTTTGGTGGTTCAAACCAAAGGCATTCCAAAGGAACCAATCTTAGAATAAAAGTTTCATTAACAATAGCTGAAATTGCAAATGGTGTTAACAAGAAAATTAAAGTTAAAAGAAAGATTCAAGCACCGGGAACTGAATTTTCAACGTGTAGTTATTGTCAAGGTTCAGGTCAGGTTACCCAAATTACAAACACAATTTTAGGCAGAATGCAGTCAACATCAACGTGTAAGACTTGCTCAGGTTCAGGAAAGACTGTAACAAGAAAAGCTCCTGGTTCCGATGCAAATGGTCAAATTTTGAATGAGGAAACTGTTGATGTTAAAATTCCCCCTGGAGTAGAGGACGGTATGCAATTGCGAGTTTCAGGAAAAGGAAATGATCCAATTTCTGATGGAATTGCTGGTGACTTATTGGTCTTAATAAATGAACTTCCTGATGAAAATTTAAAAAGAGAGGGTAATAATTTACATTATGACTTATACATTAGTATCTCAGAAGCAGTCCTAGGGATTTCTAAAGAAATTAATACTGTTACAGGAAAGGTTCGTATAAAATTAGAAGCTGGTATTCAATCTGGTAAAATATTAAGATTGAGGGGTAAAGGATTGAAGTCTATAAATGGATATGGAACCGGTGATTTACTAGTACATGTCAACGTATGGACTCCTAAAACATTGAATAAAGAACAAAGAGAATTTTTTCAGCAAATGAGGGATAATGAACACTTTGTTCCTAGCCCTGACAAAAATGATAAATCATTTTTTGAGAAGGTTAAAGATATGTTTTCTTAACTTTACTCAAATAATTCTACAATATGTCAAAAATTTTAATTGTTGAGGATGAAGATGCAATAAGAAGAGTCCTAAAAAAAGTTCTTTCCGAAGAAAATCCTAAGTCTATAATTGATGAGGCAGTTGACGGTGTAGATGCCGTTGCTAAAATTAAAGCATCTGCTTATAATCTTGTTATTTGTGATATTAAAATGCCAAAAAAAGATGGAATAGAGGTTTTAAATTTTATTAAGAAATTTAGTGAGGATACCAATGTAATAATGATTTCAGGTCACGGAGATTTGAAAACTGCAGTCCAAGCTATGAGAATTGGAGCTTTTGATTACATTGAGAAGCCACCAGATTTAAACAATTTACTGGTTTCTGTAAGAGGTGCTTTGAAGTCAAAAAAAGTTAATAAAAATAATAAGACTAAAAAGACAATCAAAAAGGGCAGGTATGATATTGTTGGGAATGCAAAGAAAATTACAGAACTAAAAGATTTACTGGCAAAGATTTCACCAACTAATGCCAAGGTTTTAATCCTTGGCCCAAATGGAGCAGGCAAGGAGTTGGTAGCCAGACAAATACATTTAAATAGCCTAAGAAATGATGGTCCATTTGTTGAAGTTAACTGTGCTGCTATTCCATCAGAGCTTATCGAAAGTGAACTTTTTGGACATTTAAAGGGTTCATTCACATCTGCTCATAAAGACAGAACAGGTAAGTTTGAAGCTGCAAATAATGGAACTCTTTTTTTAGATGAAATAGGTGACATGAGTTTATCTGCCCAGTCTAAGGTATTAAGAGCAATTCAAGAAAATAAGATTCAGAAAGTTGGTAGTGAAAAGGATATTTTTGTTGATACAAGAGTAATTGCTGCAACTAACAAAAATGTTAAAGATTTAATCTCAACTAATAAATTTAGAGAAGATTTATATCATAGAATATCAGTAATTGAATTAAATGTACCTAAACTTGATGACAGAAAAGATGATATTCCTGAATTGGTAGATCACTTTATCGAGCTAATATCAAGTCAATACGATAAAATTGGAATATCAGCAGATAAAAAAGCAATAAAAAAACTTATGTCTTTCAAATGGCCAGGAAATGTCAGAGAACTTCGTAATGTAGTTGAAAGATTAATAATCTTATCTGAGTCAGAAATTATTACTGAAAAAGATGTTATAAAATTTTCTGGTAAATAGATTATGAAAATTTTTTATTTTTTATTTATTCTATTAACCTTCAACATTAACTATAGCCAAGATGATGTAGTAATCAAAAATATTTTTGATGCAGGATTTACAAAAAGTAAAGCATACACGTGGCTAGATTATTTATCTAATGAGATTGGTGGAAGGCTTTCAGGATCCTACGAAGCTGAATTAGCTGTTCAGTGGACTAAGAAAGAATTAGATAAATTAAATTTTGATAGAGTTTGGTTACAGCCCGTCATGGTACCAAGATGGGTTAGAGGTCCAAAAGAATTCGCTTTAATTGAAACAGAACCTGGTGTAACCTTTAATGTCCCTGTAGCGGCTTTAGGTGGTTCAGTTGCAACCCCATCAGTTGGTATTAAATCAAATGTAATTGAATTGAAATCCATTGAAGAACTAGAACTTCTTGGCAAAGAAAAAATAGATGGTAAAATAGTTTTTTTTAACAGACCTATGGATCCAACTTTTGTTACAACATTTACTGCATATGGAACAGCAGTTGATCAAAGAGCACTCGGAGCATTAGAAGCCTCAAAATACGGCGCGATAGGTGTAATCGTTAGATCTATGACATTAAGAAATGATGATTTTCCACATACCGGTGGTCTTACATATGGAGCTCTTCCAGTTAATAAAAGAATCCCTGCTGCGGCAATAAGCACCAACGCTGCTGATAAACTCAGTAGTTTACTCAAGATTAAACCTGATCTAAAATTTTTATTGAGGCAACAATGTAAACAGCTTCCAGATGCTCAATCATATAATGTAATTGCTGAAAAAAGAGGAACAACCTATCCAGAAGAGGTTATTTTAGTTGGTGGACATTTAGATTCTTGGGATATTGGAGATGGTAGTCATGACGATGGAGCAGGTGTTGTTCACTCGATGGATCTAATTAACTTATTTAATGAAATTGATTATCAGCCTAAAAGAACCATAAGGGTTGTTTTATTTATGAACGAAGAAAATGGTTTAAGGGGTTCCCTCAAATATAAAGAAATTGCAGACAAAGAAGAGATAAATCATATTTTTGCTATTGAGTCAGATGCTGGAGGATTCCGTCCTTTAGGGTTTTCTTTTACATGTAACGATCAAAATTTTTTGAGAATATTAGAGTGGAAAAAATTATTTGCCCCATATTTTATTAATGTATTCATCAAAGGTGGGAGTGGAGCAGATATTTCTAATTTAAGGAAAGATTATAACGTTTTATCAGGATTAAGACCCAATTCACAAAGATATTTTGATTACCATCATACTGAAATTGATACATTTGACGCGATAAATAAAAGAGAATTAGAAATGGGTTCATCAGCAGTTGCATCTTTGGTGTATCTTTTTGACAAATATGGCTTAAATGATTGATTAATGGACTTTATTTTAGAACTAGATCAGTCTCTATTTATTTTTTTAAATTCATTAGGTTCCGATAATTTTGATAAAATTTGGCTCACTATATCTAACAAGGAAACATGGTATATTTTATATCTGATCATAATGTTATTTTACTTACCGGGAAGAGTTAATAATTCTTCAATTGGATTTTTATCTTTTTATGAGTCTAAACCAAAAAATAGACATCGAATTTTTTTTATATTAATTGCAACTACTCTAATAATATTTACAGATCAGTCAAGTAATTTTTTTAAAGATTATTTTGAAAGATTAAGACCCTGTCATAATCCTGACATATCTTATTTAATAAGAATTGTCAAGGAGGGATGTGGTGGTCTTTACGGTTTTTTTTCAGCTCATTCTGCTAACACATTTGCATTTGCAATGTTTATTTATCTAAATACAAAAAAGAATTATAGATCATATATGTCTCTTTTATTTATTTGGGCAATCATTATTTCTTACAGCAGAATTTACTTAGGTGTCCATTTTCCCACGGATCTCATTTTTGGAGCTGTATACGGACTATTGTCAGGTTATTTATTTTACAAATTATATTTTTTTGGATTGGCAAGTCTTAAAAGTTAAATTTATTTCAACAATTCAGAAAACTTTGATTTAAACTTATTAATTCTAGGAACAGAAACATTCCAGATGTAGGCATTGTTTGGATTTTTTTCTTTATAATCTTGATGATAATCTTCAGCTAAATAAAATTTTTTGAATTCTTTAACCTCAGTTACAATTTTTGGATACGTTTTATTTTTTAACAAACGATCGATTTCATCATCAATGATTTTCTTCTCATCATCATTGCTGTAAAAAGCGATGGATCTGTAATGTGTACCTTTGTCAGGTCCTTGCCTGTTTAAAGTAGTTGGGTCATGAGATCCAAAGAAAACTTTAACAAGCTCTTTGAAAGAAATTTGCTCAGCATCATAATAAACCTTAATAGCTTCAGCATGTCCAGTTAGTCCTGTTAAAACAGTGTAATAAGTGGGGTTATTAGTAGAACCACCAGAATAGCCTGATTCTACTTCACTAACACCTATTAAACTTTCGTAAATAGATTCAACACACCAAAAACAACCAGATGCAAAATATGCTTCTTTCATATCTTGTGAGTTTAGTTGAACAAAGCATATTATTAGTAAAAAGCTAAGAATTTTTTTCATTTTTATTTTTTAAAATTAACAATCTAAAGTCTATCGATTTGTTTCCTTTTATTCCTGTTGTCTTAAGTTTAAGCCTACTTATTCCTTTTCTAAAGCTCATTTCACCAATATTTATTTTTTTAAAGTCTTTAGTGTAGGATTCAATTCTTTTTATTTTGTCTTGATCATATCCAACCAAAATAGGATCATGAAAATCATCAATAGTTTTTTTAATTATTTGATCCTCATATTCAAGAGCAATTTCAGTGCCAACACTCTCTTTAGCTAATGTGTAATATAGTTCAACAGAATTAGTTCCATTTTCTAATACATCAATGTCCCAGTAAATGTAATCATTAGAACTTTTCCAATTCCCTATAAATGAGCAGTTTGCATGTACAGATGATCTTTTTAAATCACCATTAATCTCAGCATCTCTGGCTGGAAGGTGTGTATATTCAGCATTTTTGAAATTGACAGTGAATGGTCTTCTTTTAAGTTTTTCCTTGTTGGGATTTACAACTTGATTAAGCCATTGGGTTTTATGATTGAGTAATTTTTGAAATTGAGGCTTTTTAATTTCTTGAATTGGATAATATTGAGAGACATCATTGATTAAGTCATAGAGTTTGTTTTCATGGTCCAGTATATAATTATTATTTCTTGCACTAATTTTATTATTCCAATAAGAGAATATTGTTCTGTCATCATCTTTAGCTTGAGGATTATTAATAAATTTTTTTAAACTTATACCATCAAAACCATTTATTTTTTTGTTGTCGGTAAGATCTATTAATGTTGGAAAAATATCAAGAACACTTGAAACCTGATTAATTTTTAAGCCTTTTTTAATTTTTTTTGGCCATTGAATAAAAAAAGGAACTCTGACTCCACCTTCGTTTGTGCTGCCTTTTCTGTCTTTTAGTTCATTATTCCATCGGTTACCATTAGGTCCATTGTCACTTAAAAAAATTATAATTGTGTTTTCATAAACACCTTTATTTTTTAGCATACTAATAACATTACCAATGTTTTCATCGATATTTTCAATCATGCCAAGTGCAGCTTTTGTTTTTTCTATATTTTCTCTTTTTGAATACCTACCTCTAAGTGAAACTTTTTTTTCAGTAAAATATTTTTCTGGGACTTGCATAGGTGAGTGTGGAGTATTGTAAGAAATTAGAGATAGAAATGGCTTTTCTGTTTTTTTGATAAATGAAATCGCTTCATTAGTTATTACATCATTTATATATCCTTTTGTTTTTATTATTTTACCATTTTTTTCAAGGATTGGATCAAAGTAATTACCCCAATGCCCAGATGTAAACCCAAAGAATTCATCAAATCCTCTAAAATTTGGATGATATGGTGGTTGTGATCCATTGTGCCACTTTCCAAATGTTCCTGTTGCGTAATTTTTATTCTTATAATACTCTGAGATTAATTTGACATCATAATTCATTCTCTCATATCCCTTTGTAACGCCATTAACTCCACTTCTTATAAAATATTTTCCCGACAATAATTCTGCCCTCGTGGGAGCACACACAGGGCTTACGTAAAAGCGTTCAAAAGAAGCACCATTAAAGGAAATATTATCAATATTTGGTGTTTTTAAGTTGGTATTTCCGTTTACACTTAAGTCTCCCCAACCTTGATCATCGGTTATAATAATAAGAATATTAGCTTTATTTTGTTTTTCACAAGAAAAAAATAATTGCAATAAGAATAATAATAATAGTTTTTTCACTTTATGAAATTTAATAAATCATTTGAAAATTTATCCCAACTTAATTTATTCTTTAGTTTTTTTATTTCAAGGATTTTTTTGTCGTTTTTGGTCTCAAATGCTTCCAATATTTTTAATGATATGGACTTTGGGTCTTTTTCACAGATAAATGAATTCTTTTCATTTAGGGTTTCTTTAATACCACCAGATGCGGTTGATATCATAATTTTTTCAAAAAAGATTGATAATGCAGTAATACCACTTTGTGTAGCTCTTGTATTGGTTTGAATTATATAGTCTGCCATAGAAAACCACTTATAAATATCCTTTTCAGGAATGAACTCATTCTCTATTGTTACGTGGTTTTGAAGTTTTAAATCACCAATTAGATTTTCATACTTTTTAATATTTTCATAAAACTCACCAGCAACTATGAGATGAATTGTTTTATTTTTTTCAATTACTTTTTTAAAAGCAGTTAAAAGTATATCAAGTCCTTTGTATTTTCTTACTAAACCAAAATGAAGTAAATATTTTTTTTTAGGATCAAATTTTTTTTTGATTAATGCTTTATCTCTATCAATACACAATTGATTTAATTTGGGAATTGGATGAAACAATGAAACAGACTTGCAATTAAAAAAATTTCCAATCTTTTTATGAGTAAAATCTGATAAACATATTACTTTATCTAATGATCCAAAATATAAATTAAGGAAAAAACTATCTAATAAACCATCCTCATGGCTCTTAAGGTTATGCATTAAACCAATTTTTTCAATTTTTTTGGATGAAAAAAAATTTATTATTGAATATGATAGTGAAAAAAGAGGATTCCAGTGAGTAGATATAATCTTATCAGGTTTCAAATCTATTATATAATTTAAAGCATTTAAGTAGCTAATCGGATTATAAGGGTTGATTTTTTTTGTTTTTAAATTATCATCAACTACGTTTTTGAATTGACTTTTACCTGGGAATATATATTTAGGGTAAAGGTATTTAAAAGATAATGCGTGAACGTCACTTGTTCTTATTAGACTTTTTAAGAGCTCTTTATTAAAGTCTGAAATTCCACCCCTGATTGGAGGTAAAGGTCCAATTAACAATATTTTCATTGACTTTAATTTTCAATTATATTCCAATTACCAGATTGAAGAAGCGGTTCGGCTTGTTTGAATTTCAATTCTTTGGTCTCTCCAGATTGGATGTTTTTTATTCTTACTCTTTCATTACGACCAATTTTTCTCTTTTCACGAACAACAGTTTCCACTACATTTTGGTTTGAAGATGCATTTGAACCGACCTGTCTGTTTCTATTTGCCAATTCATCACTATTAAGAACTTCTTCCTTAGTTGTATTATATTTTTCTCTTCGTCTTGTCTGCCTATCTTCCCTAATTTCATTAGGGTTGCTTGTCGGTAAACTTCCTTTAAATAAAAATGTTAAGATATCTTTATTTAATTGATCAATCATAGAAAAAAACAGCTCTTTAGCCTCAAATTTGTAAATAACCAATGGGTCCTTTTGCTCATGAACAGCTAATTGAACAGCTTGCTTTAATTCATCCATTTTTCTTAAGTGTGTTTTCCAAGAATCATCAATTATTGCCAGAGATATATTTTTTTCAAAATCGTTTATTAATTCTTTACCATCGGATTCATAAGCATCTTTTAAGTTTGTTACAATATTCATTGTTTTTTTTCCATCTGTAAATGGTACTACAATTCTCTCAAACTTATTTTGTGGATTTTCGTATACGTTTTTAACTATTGGATATACTTTAGTGGCATTCTCTTTGTTTTTTTTCTCATAAAAATCTAATACAACTTCATAAGTTTTTTCAATACAATTAAGCTCATTTCCATTTTCAAAATCGTCCTTGGATATAGGTGAGGTAACAGAAAAATATCTAATTAAATCAAATTCAAAAGATTTAAAATCATTTTTTTCTTTGGATTCGCTATATATATTTTCTACTGTTTCATATATCATATTAGCTATATCTACCTTGAGCCTACTAAAATCCAGTGCATTTTTTCTTCTGGTGTATATAACTGTTCTTTGTAAGTTCATCACATCATCATATTCGAGAAGTCTTTTTCTTATTCCAAAATTATTTTCTTCAACCTTTTTTTGAGCTCTTTCAATTGTTTTGGTCATCATCGAATGTTGAATTACTTCACCTTCTTTGTGTCCCATTCTGTCCATCATTTTAGATACTCTTTCAGATCCAAAAAGTCTCATTAAATTATCTTCAAGTGAAACGTAAAATTGAGAGCTCCCAGGATCACCTTGCCTACCTGCTCTTCCTCTCAATTGTCTGTCCACTCTTCTTGAATCATGTCTTTCAGTACCAATTATAGCTAGCCCACCATTATTTTTTATTTCGTCACTAATTTTAATATCAGTTCCTCTCCCTGCCATATTTGTAGCAATTGTTACAATACCAGCTTTTCCTGCTTCAGCCACAACATCAGCTTCCTTTTTGTGAAGTTTAGCATTCAGGACATTATGTTTAATATTTTGTCTTGTTAACATTCTTGATAGCAACTCTGAAATTTCAACTGAAGTTGTGCCGATTAAAACTGGTCTTCCCTTTTGGGTGAGATCTATAACGTTAGAAATAACAGCATTATATTTTTCTCTTTTGGTTTTATAAATCAAATCATTACGGTCATCTCTTACGATTGGTTTATTAGTTGGTATAACCATTACATCTAAATCATAAATATTTAGGAATTCTCCTGCTTCGGTTACAGCAGTTCCAGTCATACCTGAAAGCTTCCTATACATTCTAAAATAATTTTGTAGTGTGATAGTTGCAAATGTTTGCGTAGCATCTTCAATCTTTACATTCTCTTTGGCTTCTATTGCTTGATGTAATCCATCCGAATATCTTCTGCCATCCATTATCCTTCCTGTTTGTTCATCAACTATTTTAACCTTGTTATCCATTAAAACATATTCAATATCCTTTTCAAACAAAGTGTAAGCTTTAAGCAATTGGTTTAAAGTATGTATTCTTTCACTTTTTTCACTAAATTCTGCATAAATCCTTTCCTTTTCTTCCGCTTCTCTTTCGATGTCCAATTCTTTATTTTCAACCTCAGCAATTTCCATCGATATGTCAGGTAAAACAAAGAAGTTAGGATCATTTACGTCAGAGGATAGGTGTTCAATTCCTTTATCAGTAAGTTCAATTTGGTTATTTTTTTCATCAATGGTGAAATATAGATCAGCATCAACCTTAGGCATTTCCCTGTTGTTGTCTTGCATATAAAAATTTTCAGTTTTAAGAAGAGATTGCTTGACCCCATCCTCACTCAAAAACTTTATTAATGCTTTATTTTTTGGAAGTCCACGAAAGGACTGTAGCAATTTAAAACTACCTTGTTCAATATCTCCTTCAGCATATAGTTTTTTAGATTCTGACAATATTTTAGTGACTAATTGCCTTTGAATTTGAACTAAAGAGGAAATTTTTGGCTTTAACTCATTAAACTCATGATTCCCACCCTGCGGTATTGGTCCAGAAATAATTAATGGAGTACGAGCATCATCAACTAGAACTGAATCAACCTCATCAACAATCGCATATGAATGTTGTCTTTGAACTCTGTCCTCATTTTTGTGAGCCATATTGTCTCTTAAATAATCAAAACCAAACTCATTGTTAGTACCATATGTAATATCTGACAAATATGCATTTTTTCTTTCTTGTGAATGTGGTTTGTAATGATCTATACAGTCAACACTCAGACCATGAAATTCGAATATTGGGGCCATCCAAGCACAATCTCTTTTAGCTAGATAATCATTTACTGTAATGACATGAACTCCATTTCCAGAAAGTGCATTTAAGTAAACCGGTAAAGTAGCAACGAGAGTTTTTCCTTCGCCAGTTTGCATTTCAGCAATTTTACCATTATGCAGTGCAATCCCGCCTATTAATTGAACATCGTAATGAACCATATCCCATATAATACTTTTCCCAGCTGCATCCCATGAATTGGACCAAATTGAGGTGTTTTTCTCAATTTTAATATAAGGTTTATGAACAGAAAGTTTTTCATCAAATTCGTTAGTCTTTACTTTAATTTCAGTATTTTCTTTGAATCTTTTTGTGGTTTCTTTAACTACGGCGAAAGCTTTAGGAATAATTGAATTGAGATACTCATCAAGCTTGTCTAAATAAGATCCTTCAATTTTTTCTATTTCTTTGTAGTTGGCTTCGTTTTGCTCTATGTCTTCAGAATTTTCTATTAGCTTTTTGACTTTATCAATTTCATCATAAAAAGGCTTTTTTAAACTCTTAATTTCACTTTTGAAAGTATCTGTGACTGATCTAAGTTCATCATTACTAATATCTTTAATTTCTTTCTCATAGCTTAAAATGGAATCGACAATGGGGGAAACTTCTTTTATGTCCTTTTTACCCTTATCTCCAAGAAATATATTTAATATTGAATCAACTATGCTCATTTATTTAAATTATAAATTTAAGTAAAAAAAAGCCTCGGAAGAGACTCAGGGAATTTTTATACTTTTTTTTAATATTCTTCCTCATTCCACAGATAATCATCATCTGTTGGGAAATCAGGCCAAATTTCTTGGATTGATTCATATATTTCTCCATCCTCTGCTTCAATAGCTTGTAGGTTTTCCACAACTTCAAGTGGAGCACCAGTTCTGATTGAATAATCAATTAATTCATCCTTGTTTGCTGGCCAGGGCGCGTCGCTTAAATATGAGGCTAGTTCTAATGTCCAATACATTTTTCTAGTTTTTGTGCAAAAATAAATTAATAATTTACTTCCACAAGCTTTTAAAAAAAAAAATAATAAACAATTTATAATTATTTAATTCTTAGGATAGTAGCTATGTAATGAACGGATATAATTATGAGGAAAAAAAGCGAAATTCTAAATATATAATCTCCATATTTAACATAAAAGGTAATTTTATTTATTAAAGCCACCTCAGCATCTATAACACCCTCTTGTCCATAAGGAATTGATTTGGTAATTTCTCCCTTATAATTAATTACAGCTGAAACACCTGTATTGGCACTTCTGACAATATTTCTTCTATTTTCAATTGCTCTTAATTTTGAATATGAGAGATGTTGCTTGTGTCCTTGACTAACATCCCACCAACCGTCATTTGTAATTATTGCTAGTAGATTGGACCCTTTTCTGGTGTATTCAGTCACATATTCACCATAAATAGATTCATAACAAATTATTGGTGAAACATTAAAACCTATGATTGATTCAAAATTCTTTCTTTGATCATCAAATCCTCTGGAATAAGTTAAACCACCAAAATCAAGTAATATTTTACCTAAAATGGGTTCAATTAAGTTTTTGTAAGGCATTTTT
Organism: uncultured Bacteroidota bacterium; assembly: GCA_902622575.1. GTDB lineage: Bacteria > Bacteroidota > Bacteroidia > Flavobacteriales > Flavobacteriaceae > Eutrophosalina. Next base: position 16,220 of record CACNQJ010000011.1, on the reverse strand, counting down.
TCAATACCAACGACTAGCTTAGATTTATTATAATATTGAATTTTGCTAGATATAAAGACTGCGCTATTAAATAAATTCAACCATCTACCGTCTTTAAGGTCATTGGAATAATCTTTAATTTGAGATGAATCAGTTATAATATCAAACAATTCAATTCCTGTAAGAATTTCTGAATTAAACCTCTCTTTTAGATCGATCAGTCTTTCTGTTAAATTATTGAGATTATAACTGTCTCGCTGAATTGCATCAGAAAAATATGTTTCAGGTAAAATTATCGTTGAATTTTTAACTTCGTTTTTTTCAAGTTTATTTACTAAATAATTATAATTATCAAGATTACTTCTTTTGTACTTTTCGTCATAAGGATCAATATTAGGTTGCATAATGAAAATTTTACCTAACTCACCACTTAGATTCGTTTGATGGAATATAAATTTTGATATTATTATTGGAATAATTAAAGCTGTTAAAATATATATGAATTGTTTTTTTAATTTGTTTTTGTTTAAAAAAAATATCAAAAGTTTGAAGAGAAGTATGTTGATTATTAAAATCCACAAAGTTCCACCAAAAACGCCTGTAAACTCATACCATTGGATCCAATCAATTTTTTCAGAAAACACATTGCCAAGGTTCAACCAAGGCCATGAAAAATCCCAGTTAAGATGAAACTTTTCGAACGATATCCATAAGCTAATTAAAAAAATGAAACTCAACTTTTCATTTATTTTTAAGGAAATAATTTTATAAATACTAAAAATAAATGTCATCAACAGTGAGTTAACAACAATTGCAAACAACATCCCTTCAAAAGATGCATAATACAACCAACTGGTTGATATTGAGTTCCATATTATGAATGTTAAATAGATTAAAAAGAATAGTTGAAAAGAAAATCTTTTGTGATAAACATTAATTAGGTATAATAATGGTATAAAAGAAATAAATATTAAGGATGAAATTCCATATGTTGGCCATGATAGCCCTAGCAAAATACCTGAAAAAACACTTAAAAGTAGAGATTTTGAAAATTTCAATCTATTAATAACTAAATTTGTCAAGTATAAACTTAAGCTAACAATTGAAATTAATCAAAATACTTCCAAACTTTCTAACTCTTCTAAACGGAATTTGTGGTTGCATTGCTATCATATTAATATTTGGTGATAGATTAACAAAAATAGGAACCAACTATGAAATAGCTTTGGTCCTGGTTTTAATTGGGGCTATTTTAGATTTTTTAGATGGTTACATTGCCAAAATATTAAATGCACGATCTAAGATTGGTATTCAATTGGATTCTCTTTCGGATTTAATCACATTTTCATTAGCTCCTTCATTTTTAGTTTATGATTTTTTTCAAAACATGTCAACTGAATATGAATTATTACCATTTTTTTCTTTTCTAATTATTCCCTTTTCAATGGTTCGTTTGGCGAGATTTAACACACTTCCAGCTAAATCATATTTTTTGGGATTGCCAACGCCGGCGAATGGACTCTTTTTTATGGGATTACCCTTTTTATCAATTGACTTTCAACCACTTTTATTTGTGTTTGTGGTAATTGTATCATGTTTTTTACTTGTATCCAACATCAAGTTTGAATCATTTAAAAAAGACTTTAATAAAAAAAATAAAAACTTTTTTTATATAACATTATTAATTTTATCGTCTTTAGCATTTGTTTGTTTTGTTATTTATGAGGTAAGTTTATTAAATCTAGTTAGTGCAACAATAATCATTTATGTACTTTCTTCTCTTTTATTTAATGCTTACAAAGCTTTTTAGCTATTTCTACATCCTTTTTTTTTATGAAGATTTTACAAGAGTTGAGGAAGTTTGGTATTCCGAATCCTGCTAGATTAGCAGATTTCTGATCATCCCTTAATATATATTTAATATTATTTTCTGAAAGTTTTGATTCTATGAAATTAGCCTCAATAAAAGAGCCCGAAAAAAAACATATATATTTTGAACTCAAATTTTCTTTTTTCTAAAAATAAAATTTTTACCTAAGTATAGTTTTCTTACCATTTCATCTTTTGCAAGTAGTTCTGGCTTACCACTTTTTAAAATTTTACCCTCAAACATTAAATATGTACGATCAGTGATTGCTAAAGTTTCTTGAACATTATGATCTGTTATTAAAACACCGATATTTTTAGTTTTTAAATGAGAAATTATTTTTTGGATTTCCTCAACTGCAATTGGGTCAACACCAGCGAATGGCTCATCAAGTAATAAAAATTTTGGATCAGTTGCTAGTGCCCTAGCTATTTCAGTTCTTCGTCTTTCACCACCTGAAAGTAAATCACCTCTATTTCTTCTTACTTTTTCAAGACTAAATTCATTAATAAGGGCTTCCAACTTATCATTTTGTTCCTTTTCGGATAATTCTCCTAATTCTAGAACTGCCTTAATATTGTCTTCGACAGTTAATTTTCTAAAAACTGAAGCTTCTTGAGCCAAATAACCTATGCCATTAATTGCTCTCTTATACATAGGTTCATCAGAAATATCAATATTATTAATTAAAATTTTACCAGCATTGGATTTTATCAATCCAACAATCATATAAAAACAAGTTGTTTTACCTGCTCCGTTAGGACCAAGTAGACCAACAATTTCACCTTGATTTAATTCTAAGTCCACACCATCAACTACTTTTCTAGATTTATATGATTTTTCTATTTTAATTGCTTGTAATTTCATTTATTACTTTTTATTACAATTCCTGAGATATATATGCTTATTTGATATAAAATTACAATTGGTATTGCTACAATGACCTGGCTTGCAATATCTGGCGGAGTAATCACTGCTGCTAAAATTAGAACACCCACTAGTGCAAACTTTCTATATTTAATCAAAATCTCTGGGTTTACAAGACCTATTTTCGTCAGAAAATAAATTATTATTGGTAGTTCAAAAATTAATCCTGATGCTAAAACTGAGGCACGAACCAAACCAATGTAGCTGTTCAAGTCAAAGTCATTGAATACCTCACTGCTAACTGAGTAATTTCCCAAGAAATTAACAGATAGTGGGCAAATTACGTAATAACCAAATAAGACGCCAATAAAAAACAGCAGACTTGAAATAAATATGAAACCTCTAGCATATTTTTTTTCATTTTGATACAAACCAGGACTTATAAAACTCCAGAATTGATAGAGTACATATGGGAAGGCAATTACAAAACCAGCAGCTATTGAGGTCCATATGTGAGCTGAAAATTGTCCAGAAACAGTCCTACTTTGAATTCTAAAAGGCATTTCATTAATACAAAAGCTATCATCTAACCCAATTAAATTAGAAATATTACAAAGTATTCTATAGGTTGGGAAATTCACATCTTTTGGTCCAAAAATTATATTATCAAAAATAAAATCCTTGAAAATAAAAGCACCTAAACCAACAATGAGTATGGCAACAACTGATCTTAGAATGTGCCATCTTAAATCCTCAAGATGGTCTAGAAAAGACATTTCATCGGGATTTAATTTTGTATTACTCATAAACCAGCATTTATAATATCATGAATATGCAGCATCCCTAAATATTTATTATTTTTTGTTACAATCAAATTTGTAATTTTATTATCATTCATAATCTGAAGAGCATCAACTGCCAGCATAGAGTGTTTAACAGTTTTTGGTGGTTTTAAAATGATTTCGCTTAAGATTATATTGAGCGGATCATCATTCTTTTCTAAAATCCTTCTTACATCACCGTCTGTTATTATACCAACTATTTTTTCATTTTTTAGGACAGCGGTGGCACCTAACATTTTACTGGATATTTCATTTACAGCATCAATAAATTTTGAGTTAATTTCTACAGACGGTTTTATTTCAGTATTTATCAAATCTTCTGTTGTAGTTGTAAGTTTTTTTCCCAAAGAACCAGCAGGATGAAAATTGGCGAAAGATTTTTCATCAAAATTTTTCATAGTCATTAGGCAAATTGCAATAATATCACCAACTAGCAGCTGTATAACACTACTGGTAGTGGGTGCTAAGTTATTAGGACATGCTTCTTTTTCTATAGGGGTATAAATTGTATACTTCGAATTCTTCGCTAAATATGAGCTTTCATTTGCTGTTATTGCAATAACGTCAATTTTTCTTTTATTTAAATTGTTTATTAATTCGATTGTATCAGAGTTATTACCACTTTTAGAAATATAAATTAATGTATCATTTTTTGTAATTGTACCAAGGTCACCATGTAGAGCATCTGAACCATGCATGAAAATTGATGGTGAACCTGTTGAGTTCAGAGTTGATGAAATTTTCATTCCAATTATAGCGCTTTTGCCAATTCCAGTAACGATAATCCTTCCTTTAATTTTGGACAATTGCGCAATTATTTTTTCAAAATCCGAGTTAATAAACTCTTTTAATTTATTTATTGCATCTATCTGAATATCAATAACTTGTTTGCTAATTTCAATTGATTTATTAATGTTCAAAACTTATTAATTTATATTAAGAATTGATAAAAAATTAAACTTATATTTAAATAGTTATGTACAAATATACCTTAATTCCAATTATGGAATGAATTTAAAACATAATCTAATACCACTGTTAAATAAACATTTTGGTTATTCTCAGTTTCGTGAAAACCAACATGAAATAATAAACTCAATTTTAGAAAATAACAATACTGTAGTGATAATGCCTACTGGTGGTGGAAAGTCTCTTTGCTATCAGCTCTCTGCAATTGCATCGAAAGGAACTGCTATTATAATTTCTCCTTTAATCGCATTGATGAAAAATCAAGTTGATGTGCTCAAAGGTTTATTTGATATGGATGGTGTTGCAAATGTTTTAAACTCGTCATTAACTCAAAATGAGGTTGATATTGTCAAGAGTCAAATCCAATCGGGGACAACCAAATTACTTTATATGGCACCAGAGTCACTAACAAAACAAAAAAACATTGATTTTTTAAAAAAACAAAAAATTTCATTTGTTGCCGTTGATGAAGCACATTGTATTTCTGAATGGGGACATGATTTTAGACCTGATTACAGAAAAATTAATGATGCTGTTCAAGAAATTGATTCTGATCTGAAGATTGTTGCCTTGACAGCCACAGCAACACCAAAAGTTCAAGAAGATATTATTAAGAATCTAAAACTGGATAAAGCGAAAATATTTAAAGCATCATTTAACAGACCCAATCTATTTTACGAGGTTAAACATAAAACTGACAATGTTGATAAAGACATAATTTCATTCATAAAAAAAAATGAAGGTAAATCAGGTATTGTATATTGTTTGTCAAGAAAAAAAGTTGATGAGTTCACAAATCTCTTACACCTAAATAACATTAAAGCATTGCCATATCATGCAGGATTAGAAACCAAGGTGAGATCAACCAATCAGGAGCATTTTTTAATGCACAGATGTGATGTTATAGTTGCCACTATTGCATTTGGAATGGGAATAGATAAGCCAGATATAAGATTTGTAGTGCACTATGACATTCCCAAATCATTGGAGGCTTATTACCAAGAAACTGGTCGTGCAGGAAGAGATGGTGGTGAAGGCCATTGTTTAGCTTTTTATTCATATTATGATATTGAAAAACTGGAAAAATTTCTCTCCTCTAAGCCAGTGTCAGAGAGAGAAAAGGGGCTTGCACTACTAGAGGATGTAGCATGTTACGCTGAAACTTCATCAAATAGAAGAAAAATATTACTAAACTATTTTGGAGAATCTTTTGATGAGTCAAATGGTCTAGGAGCAAAGATGGATGACAACTCAGTTAATCCAAAACGAAAGATTGATGTTCAAAATCATATTTTGGATGCAATCAAAATAATAATTGAAAACAATCAAACCAAAAAGATTAAGGAGCTTACAAAAATTATGATTTCTCAAAACTTTGAAGTTCCAAAAGAATTTTCCCCTGACAAACAATCAAAGGATCAATTAAAAAATAGTCTAAAAAAAATTTTCTGGAAATCGATATTAAGGAATATGTTGGTGAATGGTTTAGTTGAGAAAAAAATTGAAGAATATGGAATAATTAAATTACTTGATAAGGGAAAGTATTTTTTAGAGAATCCCGAATCTCATTTCATGTCCGTTGACAAAAACTTTGATAATGAGGTCAGTTCTAATCACATATTGACAAAAAAACAAAATCCACTTGATAAAGTGCTATACGATATATTAATCCAAGAAAGGTTAAAATTATCTGGTGAGTTTGGTATACCACCCTTTGCTATTTTTCAAGAATCCTCAATAGAGGAAATGACATTCAAATACCCAATAAACTTCTCTGAGTTATCATCAATTTCAGGTGTTGGAGAGGGTAAATCTAAAAAGTTTGGAGATAGGTTTATTTCAATTATTTCAAAATATTGTGATGATAATAATATAGAAAGAGAGGAGGATTTAATTATTAAATCCACTGGATCAAAGTCAGGATTAAAGTTGTTTATAATTCAATCTATAGATAAGAAATTGACAATTGATGAAATTTCGCAGTCAAAAAAGCTAACTTATAAAGAGGTATTATGCGAAATCTCAACAATTGTATACTCCGGAACAAAATTGGATTTAACTTATTTAATCAATGATATATTCGATGATGAATCTCAGGATGAAATTTATGATTTTCTCATTGATTCAAAAGAAGATGATTTATCATTATTAAATAAAGAGTTTGGAGAAGAATTTGATGAGGATGACTTAAAACTTTACAGCATACACTTTTATTGTAAAGTAGCTTTTTAATTATTTCCATTTAATATTGCATCCAATGCTGGGTTTTTGGTTGAAGTCTAACTTATCGCCTTTCAATAATAATGATATGGCATTTCTTAAGTCAGATCCAGTGACAGGAATATCATTTCCGGGTCTTGAATTATCAAGCTGTCCTCTGTATACGAGTTTTTGATTTTTATCATATAGGAAAAAATCAGGAGTGCATGCTGCATCGTATTTTTTAGCAACTTGTTGGGTTTCATCATAAAGGTACGGAAATGAAATTTTTTTTTCTAGAGCTAATTTCTTCATTAAATCTGGTGAATCTTGAGGGTAATTTACAATATCATTGCTGGAAATTGCAACAAAGGATATTTCATCCTTAAATTTATTTGAGATAGAGATAATCTCATCTAAAACGTGTATTACAAATGGACAATGGTTACAAATAAACATCACCATGGTACCATTTTTGTTAAATATTTGTTCAGACGAAACAAGTTCATCATTTGTTGTATTAAGTAACTCAAAATTAGGTGCTAACGTTCCTAATTTAACCATATTTGAGGGTGTTCTTGCCATAGTCTTACAAATTTAATTTATAATTTTATAGTATGATTGATAATATCATAAGTTTTTTTTCTGAAATAACATCAGCTCAAAGAGGCTCTATTTTAGCTGTTGGATTAATGTTTTTTTGGGTTTTAGAGGGATTTTTGCCGTATAGGCTGTTTAATTATAATAAATTTAAACATGCCTCTACCAATATAGTATTGACTTTAACTACTATTCTTGTAAATTTTTCTTTAGCATTTTTAATCGTTATAACCTGTGATTTTATCTCATCATCAGATTTTGGTATCATATCACTCTTAAACATTGTAAGCTATCCAATAGTTTCTATTTTGATAACATTAATGTTGCTTGATTTGATCGGAGCCTATTTTGCCCATTATGTTCAGCATAAAGTAAAAATACTCTGGAACATACATATGGTTCACCACTCTGATAAACATGTTGATACAACTACTGCTAACAGACATCACCCAATTGAAAGTGTAGTAAGGTTCTTCTTTACTCTGATAGCAATATTAATCTCTGAGGCCTCAATCGAAATAGTTTTCTTGTATCAATCCTTATCTGTTGCGTTCTCGCAATTTAACCATGCTAACATAGGACTTAGTGATAGATTTGATAAACTGCTATCATATGTCATTGTTTCACCTAATATGCACAAAGTTCATCACCATTCATTTATGCCTTACACTGATTCAAACTATGGAAATATTTTTTCAATTTGGGACAGGCTATTTGGCACCTACAAGGAACTCGATAGAGATAAAATTGTATTTGGTATTGATGATAATTATGACGATAAAAATGATATCGTAAAGATTTTGAAAAGACCTTTCAGGAAATCTTAAATATCTTCAAATTCTACCTCATCAGATTTTTCATCCTGTTTTTTTTCTTCATCAGGGGTATCCTTAGAAGCCTCTTCTTGTTCTTCTTCTTTTTTGGATTTAAAATCTTTATCATGAATTTCACTAATTACTTCTAAACCTTTTTCATCAATTATATATTTTGTCATTTCTCCCAAAATATTTGAAAAATTTTCAAAATCTTCTTTGTATAAATAAATTTTGTGTTTTTTAAAGTAAAAAGTACCATCCTCATTTGTAAATTTTTTACTTTCTGAGATTGTTAAATAATAATCACCAGCTTTAGTAGATCTTACATCAAAAAAATAAGTTCTTCTACCTGCTCTTAAGACTTTTGAATAAATGTCTTCATTTACATGTTGTTTATTTTCTTCCATTTCAATTTTAATTTGATTCAAAAATGGTTAAAAAACTATTATTAACAAAAATTAATATTATTTTTTTGTTTTTTGCTTATCGTAAGTTTCTTTGTAATAACCATCGATTTTGCAAAGCTCCTGATGGGTTCCAATTTCAATAACTTTACCTTGATTTAAGACTAAAATTTGATCACATTGCTCGACCGTTGAGATTCGATGACTAACTATAATCTTTGTTATATTTTTTACATGATTTTTTAGGTTATTTATGATTTTGTGCTCAGTTTCAGTGTCAAGTGCAGAAAGACTATCATCAAGAATTAAAATTTTGGGTTTCTTAATTAGTGCTCTAGCTATAGCAACTCTTTGTTTTTGCCCACCAGAAAGATTAATTCCTCTTTCACCTAAAATTGATAAATATTTTTTTGGAAAACTAATTATATCATCATGAATGGATGCGAGTTTAGAATAATGAATGATATCGTTCTCATCTGATTTAATATTACCAAAATTAATATTGTTATAGATTGTGTCAGAAAAAAGAAATGTTGATTGCGGAACATATCCAACTTGTTTCCTAATTACATCTAAATTATGTTCTCTTAAGTTTTTGTTGTCAATAAAAATATTACCATGATCAGGATCATAATTTCTTACAATTAGCTCAAGTACACTAGATTTGCCAGATCCAACGGAACCAATAATTCCTAAAGATTCACCAGCCTTGACAGAAAAATTAATATTATCTAAAGCTTTGATGTTGGTTTCAGGGTATTTTAAACCAACATTATTGAATATTATCTCACCTGAAATTTCGTAATTTTTTACATTTTCATTAATGATTTCACTCTTTTGAGAAAGAAACTCATTAATTCTCTTTTGTGATGCTTCAGCTTGTTGAACTATAGATGTTACCCATCCAACAGTCGCAACAGGCCATGTTAGCATATTCACATAAATAATAAACTCTGCAAGTACACCTAAATCAATTTCTCCGTTAATGTACTGATTGCCTCCAACATATATTACTATTATATTACTCAATCCGATCAACAAAAGCATCATTGGAAAAAACCAAGATTGAAATTTGGCTAGATCAATACTTTTATCTTTGGTTTCATTAGCAAATTCTTCCATGAAATAATTAACCTTATCCTCAATGGTGTTTGACTTAATAATTGAGATTCCACTAAAAGACTCCTGAGAGAATGTTGTTAGTTTTGAAAGCGATTCTTGTACACTCTTACTTTTTATATTTATTTGTCTACTTAATTTATAAATTAGAAGTGAAAGAATGGGTAGGGGTATTACAGCATAAGCTGTGAGTTTTGGATCCACACTAACCATATATGTAATGATAATTACAAATAATGAAACCGTATTTATCGTATACATTAGTGCAGGTCCAACATACATTCTGACTTTGCTTACATCTTCACTAATTCTGTTCATTAAATCTCCAATTCTATTATTCTTATAAAATTTGACATTAAGTTCTTGATATTTAATAAAAATCTCATTTTTCAAATCAAACTCAATATATCTAGAAACATTAATCAGAGTTTGCCTCATAATAAAGGTAAACAAGGCAGCAATTAAAGCTGAACCAACGATGAAAATTATGTTTAATAATAATTGTTCTTTTAGAAAATCAATCTCTATTGAATTTTTTAGTGTGTACTGTTCAATTAAAGTAATTGAATCGCCAACCAGGTTGGGAGCAACTAATGCAAAAATTCTTGCTATGATAGTAATTATAATACCAATTATTATTTTGCTTTTGTATAAATAGAAAAACTTATTTAGGTACTTTAATTCACCCATAAAATTGAATTTCAAATATACATTTTAATTGATGTTTATAGTTTAAAAATATTTACATTTGCTTTCAAGTTCATTTAAATGTTAAACAGAAGGCACATTAGAATTAAGATATTACAATTATTGTATTCAAAAACTACTGGAAAAACAGATAATAGATCACTGTTGAAACAATTTGAACAAACATCTCAAAACTTTTATAAACTTTTTTTAACTCAATTAATTCTATTCAAAGAAATTTTCATAGAATCCATAAGAGTTGTAGACCTAAACGAAAAAAAATATTTTAAAGAAGACTCTAAATTGATAGTTAACTTATTTGCAGAAAATAAATTACTTAAATCAATTCATTCAGATAAATTTCTAGTTAAAGCATCGGAAAAATATGAATTAAATTATTGGACCAACAATATCAATAAAGTTCAAAATATATTTAAAGAGATATTGAGTAGTGAAATTTTTATTAACTATTCAAAAAGTGAAAATTCTTTTGTTCAAGACATTTACAAAAATGTAATAGCTTGTAATAATGAGTTATTTGATTTTTATGAGGATTGTGAAATTGGTTGGGTTGATGACTTTCCTCTAGTTAATACAATGGTTTTAAATTGGTTGATTAATTCTTCAGTTAATGGTTCTGCCTCAATTCCGACAAAAATATTTAAAGATAGGTCTGACAAAAAGTTTGGTAAAGAATTGTTTAAAATTGCTGTTAAGGATGATAAGAACACCCAAGATCTCATAAATGAACACACACCTGAATGGGATAATGATAGAATTGCAGTAGTTGATATGATTATTTTAAAAATGTGTATTCATGAATTCATAAGTTTTCCTTCTATTCCTGTAAAGGTTAGTATAAATGAATATGTTGAAATTTCTAAAGAATATTCCAGCCCAAATAGCAGCACATTCATCAACGGTGTTTTAAATAATATTTACAGAAAATTGGATAAAGAAGGAATGATAAATAAAAATAAAAGGGGTTCACAATAATTTTTATAATTTTATGACATGAAATTTTTTATGAAACTATATGGTTATTTATTCTATAGCCTTTTGGCTGTATTGTTTGTTGGATTTGTTTTTAAATCTTGTGATTCTGATCCTTCAAAAAAGATTAAGGAAGAGAATGTAAAAGCAACTGAAGAAAGATTAGACAAGTCTTATGATTCACCTGAAATCGAGTTTGATTTTGATACATATGATTTTGGTGAAGTTAAAGATGGTGAAGTGGTTGAGGTTGATTTTAATTTCACAAATACTGGAAAATCTGATTTAATAATTTATGATGCTTCTGCAAGCTGTGGATGCACTGTCCCAGAATATCCTCAGAATGTAAATATTGTTCCTGGTCAAAAAGAAAAATTAAAAGTTAGATTTGACACCTCGAATAAACCTGGAAAACAAATGAAGTCAGTGACTTTAACAACAAATACTAATACTGGTAAAAAAATAATAAGATTGTCAGGTTTTGTTTTGAATAATTAATATGGAAGGATTTGGTCAATTTTTACCGATAATACTGCTTTTCATAGCAATGTATTTTTTGTTTATTCTCCCTCAGAGTAAAAAAGCAAAAAAAGAGAAAAAATTTATTTCGAATATAAAAACTGGGGATAGGGTAGTAACAAAGAGTGGTATGCATGGAAAGATAGTTGAAATTAATGATAATAATAACACGTGTGTTTTAGTGACTATGGCTGGGAAAATAAAATTCGATAAATCTGCAATTTCTTTTGAATTGTCTGAAGCATTAAACAAGAAAGATTAAAAACGATAGATGATTTTTTATAAAGAGCTTTTTCACAAAATCGAAAAAATTTTGTGGAGTATTTTTCTAAAGCCCTTTTTCTTTTCGATTGATCCCGAAAAAGTTCACCATTTTGTAGTAGGTGCAATGAAACTATTTTCACCTATTTTTTATCTAAGAAAATCGTTCTATCATTTTAAATCAGGTGGTAAAAATCATCCTTTACTTGAAAAGGAAGTTTTTGGAATTAAGTTTCCAAACCCAGTGGGATTAGCAGCAGGTTTTGATAAAAATGCTGAGGTATATAAACAAATGTCTTCATTAGGATTTGGTTTCATTGAGATAGGTACTGTAACACCAGTCTCTCAAGATGGAAATCCAAAAAAAAGAATTTTTAGATTAGTTGATGATAATGCTTTAATTAACCGACTCGGTTTTAACAATGATGGAGTAAATAGAGTTGCAGCTAGATTAAGGAGCAAGGGCAATATTATAATTGGCGGTAATATTGGTAAAAATAAATTTACACCAAATGAAAAAGCTAAGGATGATTATTTAATATGTTTTAAAGCCTTATATGATCATGTTGATTATTTTGCAGTAAATGTGAGTTCACCAAACACACCAAACTTAAGAGATCTTCAAAACATAAATGAATTGCGCGAGATATTGTACCCGTTAATTGAGGAGAATAATAAAAGAGATACCAAACCTATTCTAATTAAAATTTCACCTGACTTAAATGATGATGATATAAAAAAAATAGTCGATATGGGACTTGATCTTAAAATTGACGGTATCATAACATCAAATACAACAATCAGTAGAAATAAATTAAAATCTAAAGAAAAATTAACCAGCGAAATTGGAGGTTTAAGCGGAGAACCTTTAACAATGAGAAGCACAGAAATTATTAAATTAATTCACGAGTATTCTAAGAAAAAGCTTCCAATTATTGGCGTTGGAGGAATCATGTCAACACAAGACGCTATAGAAAAGCTTAATGCTGGTGCAAGCCTAATACAATTATACACAGGCTTTATTTATAACGGCCCATCTTTTGCAAGAAATATCAATAAAGAAATTATTAAATCTTTAAATTAATTTATAGATTTAAGTATGATATTTAAAAACAATCTATTACCTAAAAATTTAGAGGAATACAATAAACTTTATAAGCAAAGTGTTGATAATCCAGAGTTGTTTTGGACTGATGTTGCTGAATCATTCATTTGGAAAAAAAAGTGGTCAAAAGTAGTTGATTTTGATTTTTCAAAACCAAGTTTTAAATGGTTTACAGATGCAAAATTGAATATTACTGAAAATTGTTTAGACAGACATGTTAAGGCTAATCCAGATAAAACAGCCATTATTTTTGAGCCAAATGATTCAAATCAACCAGCAGAACATATTTCATACAAAGAATTGCACAGTAGAGTTTGTAGATTTTCAAATGTTTTAAAAAACAATAATATTCAAAAAGGAGATAGAGTTTGTATTTATTTACCAATGGTTCCTGAACTTGCTGTTGCAGTCTTGGCGTGCGCTAGAGTTGGAGCCGTACATTCTGTTGTATTTGCAGGTTTTTCTTCATCTGCGTTATCAGCCAGAATTAATGATGCATCATGTAAGATGGTGCTGACATCAGATGGAAGCTTTAGAGGAAATAAAACAATTGACTTAAAATCTATAGTTGACAAGGCTTTAAAGGATTGTGATTGTGTTGATTCTATAATAGTATTAAATCGAATAAATAGCGGAATTACTTTAAATAAAAATGAAAAATGGTGGAACGATGAGTTAGATAAAGTTGATGATTATTTCCCAGCTCAAATAATGGATTCCGAAGACCCTTTATTTATTTTATACACCTCAGGTTCAACTGGAAAACCCAAAGGAATGGTTCACTCATCTGGGGGCTATATGGTTTATACTGCCTATTCATTTAAAAATGTATTTGATTACGATGATGATGATATCTATTGGTGTACAGCAGATATTGGTTGGATAACAGGGCATAGTTACATAGTTTACGGTCCACTGCTAAACGGTGCTACAACCATGATGTTTGAAGGTGTTCCATCATATCCTGACTTTGGTAGATTTTGGGAGATTTGTGAAAAGCACAAGGTTAACCAATTTTATACTGCTCCAACTGCAATTAGAGCCCTTGCAAAACACCCTTTGGATTTTGTAAATAAATACGATTTATCATCATTAAAAGTATTAGGAACTGTTGGAGAACCAATTAATGAGGAAGCATGGAATTGGTACAATGAAAACATAGGAAAGAATAAATGTCCAATTGTTGATACTTGGTGGCAAACAGAAACAGGTGGAATTATGATTACATCTTTGGCTAATGTAACGGATGGAAAACCTACTTTTGCTACTAAACCAATGATGGGTATTCAACCTGTTTTATTTGATGAAAATGGAATTGAATTTGATGATAATAACAAAAATGGAATTCTTGGAATTAAATATCCATGGCCATCTATAGCTCGCACAATTTATGGGGATCATGAACGTTATAAAAATGTTTATTTTTCGGCTTATCCTGGTTATTATTTCCCAGGAGATGGAGCATTTAGAGATGATGATGGAAATTACAGAATAACAGGAAGGGTCGATGATGTTGTTATAGTATCTGGTCATAATTTAGGTACTGCTCCGATTGAGGATGTTATAAATATGCATGATAATGTGGTAGAGAGCGCTCTTGTTGGATTTCCTCACGATATCAAAGGAAATGCACTTTATGCATTTGTTATATTAAAAGATGATTCGAAAAGCGATGACATAAAAGTTGAAATAAATCAGCTGATTTCAAAAACTATTGGTCCAATTGCGAAACCCGAAAAGATTCAATTGGTTCCAGGACTTCCAAAAACTAGAAGCGGAAAGATTATGCGTAGAATTTTAAGAAAGATTGCATGTGGAGAAAAAGAAAATTTTGGTGATATTTCAACACTATTGAACCCAGATGTTGTTAAATTAATTGTAAATGGTTACTTTTAAAAAAACAGCATTTTCATTTTATTTTATGAGATTTATTATTTCATTAATACTTACAATATTTTCATCACAACTTTTTTCTCAAGCTGATACAACAGCGCCTACCTTAACTAGTGTCACAATGTCTACTAATCATGCTGGCGAAGAGAGTGGTGTTGCAAAAGCTGATGACAATATAACACTGACTTTCACTGCAAATGAGACTATTTCTACTCCTTCAGTTACATTTAAGTCGGGTGGATCCGCAATTACAAACTCACCATCATACACAAATACATCTGGAAACACATGGACTGCTGTATATACTGTACATTCATCTGATACAGATGGTAATGTCACTTTTAGTATTGCCTATAGTGATACAGCAGGAAATGCTGGAACCGCGGTTACTGCAGTCACGTCTGGAGGAACAATTCAGGTAGATACAACACCTCCAACTGTTTCTATATCTTCAAGTGATGTTAGTAGTGGTGATACATCAAATGATAGCAGTATTAATGTATCATTCACATTAAGTGAAGGTGCTACTTATGCGATGGATGGTGATCCTTCTCCAAAATCTTTCTATCATGGAAATCTTGTTATCAACGGTGGATCTTTTTCGGTAAATACCTGGGACGCAAGTAATAATTATAACGGCACCTTGACACCATCAGCTGATGGTACTGTCACAATTGACGTACCAGCAGGAACATTCACTGACGCAGCTGGCAATGACAACACAGCAGCTACTCAGTTTACTTGGACATATGATTCAACCTCACCGACAGTGACGATAACTGCTGCTGAGGTTAGTAGTGGTGATAGCAGTAATGACGATACACTTTCAATGACGTTTACACTGAGTGAGGCACATAGTGGTGATTTCTCTGGTGCTGATATTGATGTTGGCGGCGGAACCATAAGTAATTTTACAACCGTTAGTAATACGGTTCACACTGCTACATTTACGCCAGATGGCCAGGGAGCTACAGAAATTAATGTTTATGCAAATAAATTTACAGACAATGCAGGTAATAGTAATACAGCAGCTCAGTTTACTTGGACATATGATTCAATCTCACCAACAATCGAAATCCTTAATCCTGATGTTGATAGTGG
>CACNQJ010000010.1 GCA_902622575.1 uncultured Bacteroidota bacterium | reverse complement strand
GATAATTAAATTTAAATTTAGAGTTTATCCATCTCTCAGCGAAGAAAAAAACTACTACAACAAAGAACAATATTACTGCTAATAAAGATGCTGTTTCAATATCTTGCATTGAGTACCAAGATCTGAATATCCCGCTAGTAAAGGTGTTGACGCCAAAATATTTTACAGCACCATATTCATTTAGAACTTCCATTACTACTAGAAAAAGACCAGAGAAAATTGATACTCTTGACAATGGAATAATTATTTTAAAAAAGGTTTTTGTACTGGAGATACCTAAACTCTTTGAAAGGTCAATATAATTAGAACCTATTAATGAAAATGACAGCCTACAAGCCGTATAAATATATGGATACAGAGAAAGGGCCATTATTATTCCCAAAATTTCAATTTGCAAATAATCTTGATTTAAAAGCCCGGAAAGTTCTGGAAAATATTTTCTGGCGAAACTTTGAATTGGGCCTGTGAAACTTAAAATATCACTGTAAGTAAATGCCATAATATATGCTGGGATAGCTAGTGGTAAATACAGCATTATATCATAAAAGTTTTTTCCTTTAAAATTATTGGTACTAATAAACCAAGCTGGTATTACACCGAATATTAATGAAAAAAAGGATGTAATCGATACTAGATATAATGTATCAATTGAATATTCAACCAACAAATTATCCCATAAATAGTAAAAATTCTTGGCCTCTACACCCAATGTACTTGATATTAGGTATAGTAAAGGTAAAATAACTAAAAGTGCTAGAAAAACAGTAGAAATAACTAGATTCCTACTGTTTAATAGATATTTTTTTTTTATTTCCAACCTGTTTTGTCAAATATACGAATTGCTTCATCTCTCTTGATGCCTAGCATATTCAAATCGACAGGATCTTTCTTAAATTCACCCCAAGCTTGGACAATTTCATCGGGCTTTACATTGGGATTAACTGAATACTCGAAACTATTTTTGACATAGGTTTCTTGACCCTCTACACTGGTTAAATACTTGATTAATTCTAATGCATTTTCTTTGTTGGGAGCATTTTTAGTGAGTGCGATCCCTGAGACATTTATGTGAGCGCCTCTATCCCCATCAGCTTGATTGGGAAAAAATACTGAAACTGCATTACCAGCGTTAATTTCTTCTTCTTTCTCTGAGGATAAAAGTAGACCTATGTAATATGAATTAACTATGGCTATATCACCCTGGCCTGCTGCTATAGCCTTGACTTGATCTCTGTCACTACCTTTTGGATCTCTGGCAAAATTCTTTACAACTCCCTCTGACCAACTTGTCACAGCTTCTGGGCCTAAATTAGCAACCAATGATGACATTAATGCTTGATTATAAGCATTAGATGATGATCTGACTAAAAGTCTCCCCCTCCATTTTTCATTGGCTAAATCTTCATAAGTTGATAAATCTTCCTTTTTTACTCTTTCGTTACTATAAACAACTACCCTCGATCTGTAGGTAACTGGAACCCAATAACCATTTTTATCTAAAAACTGTGGATCAATGTTATCAAAAACTTTTTGATCATCAATCTTTTGAAATAAACCCATTTCACCAGCTTGCCATAACTTACCCACATCAACAGTTATAAACAAGTCTGCCTGTGAGTTATCACCTTCATTTTTCATTCTCTGAATTAATTCATCAGCACCAGCTTTTGTCACATTAACTTTTATACCAGTTTTTTCTTCAAACTTTTTGTATTGCATTTTATCAGAGTCGTAGTGACGCTGACTATAGATGTTAATCTCTTTGGATTTATTTGTGTTTGGCATACAACTTGTTATAAGTAATGTAACTAATAGATATATGTAATTCTTCATATTTGCTTTCTTAAGGTTAAAATTATTTCTTTCATTGTTAAAAAAAATGACTTATTATTTAGAATAATTCTAAATAAATATATATATTCGCCGCAAATTATAAAAACAAAATGAAAAATTATACTAATATTTCAAAATATTTTTTACTATTAATTTTCCCGTTGTTATTCATTGCTTGTGATGACAATGAGGATGATATAGTAAATGAAGTTGTTGCTCCTGCAACATACGAATTTACACGAGATGGTGTATCAACTGTATCATTTTCAGGACAAACAACTAGGTTGAATCAAGTTGACGCAATCTACAATTATTTAAATTTCAAGGACGAAGATGGCGGAAAGCCTGTTTTCAAAACTGAAGCTGAATTGAAATCAATGTTTGCTGACGGTGATGGATTTATGACAGGAACATTAAATGGTACTGGTAAAAAAGTAAGATCTAAAACTGGTTCCGGTTGTAATACTACAACAGGTGCATCTGTTCAAGTTTTTATGGACAACTTGTTAAAGGAATTTGCAACTGAGCTAGGCTCGACTACTGAGTATAACAGAGATGCAGTTTCTGGTACATCTGGTAGAATAGCATACACTTCTGATCCATCAAAGGTTATACACGTTAACAGTAAAGGCCATGAACTCGATCAACTTTTCGTTAAAGGTCTTATTGGTGGTATGGCACTTGACCAAATTGTCAATAACTACATCTTACCATGTAAATTAGATGCCCCTGGTTACAGAGATGAAAATGACGCAGGAACTACTGCTAGTGGAAAAAATTACACTAATATGGAACATAAATGGGATGAAGGATTCGGATATTTATACGGACAGGAGCCCGATGTAACAAGAGCTGATCTTGGATCTGCTCCCGGTGGTGAGGGCACATTGCTAATGAAATATTTCAAAAAAATAAATGCTGATCAAGTTTCAGGTGCTAAATCTGGTGATCCTATGGGTCAAATCGTATTTGATGCATTTAAATTAGGTAGAGCTGCAATTGTTGCTGGTAACTACGAAGTTAGAGATGCGCAAGCTAACATTATCAAAGTACATCTTTCTAAAGTTATAGCTTTCAAAGCTGTTGACTATTTAGAAAGTTATATGAGTAAAATGGCAGGTGGAGATACAGGATATGCTTTCCACGCACTTTCAGAAGGATATGGATTTATTCAAAGCCTTCAGTTCACTAACGATGGTACTGATAAACCATATTTTTCAGGTGCTGAAGTTGATGCAATGTTAGCTAATTTAGGTGACTTTTGGAATATTGATAACGCCAAATTAAATTCAATGATTTCAACAATCAAATCTAAGTTTAACATCTAATAATTTGTGAAAAATTATTTTAATTAATATTAAAAACAGTGGTATTTTATGCCACTGTTTTTTTATTTTTATAGTATGAAAGAAATTAAATATACACTGATTGCCCTGTTTTCAATTTTCTTAATTATTGCTTGTTCTGGTGATACCGATGATGATGCAGATCAAATTCCAGAATTTGACCGTTCAACTATTTTGAATAATTATGTGTCCAATATTATAATACCTAGATACGGTGATTTTAAAGTAGCACTTGACGGCTTAAAAATAGCAGTTGATGATTTCACTCAAACCCCAAACACAGGAAACTTACAAAAACTACATGATGACTGGCTTGAGTCCTATAAAAAATGGCAACATATTGAGATGTTCAACATTGGAAAAGCTGAAGAGTTAATGTATTTGCAAAAAATGAATGCTTATCCCGCTGATAACTCAAGAATTGAAGCCAATGTATCCTCTGAAAAAACTGATATAAATAGTCCTAATGATTTTACAAGCCAAGGATTTCCTGCAATAGACTACTTGATTCATGGAGTTGCTACTGATTTTGAAAGTGTATCAAATGTATATTCTAATGACTCAAAATACGGGAACTATTTAAAAGTTCTAGTTGATGTAATGGTAAAAAATACAAATGATATTATTCAGGACTGGTCCAGCACTAAGGATTCGTTTATACAATCATCAGGAAATTCAAATACTAGCTCATTAAACATGATAACAAATGATTTTGTATACTATTTTGAAAAAGGTTTAAGAGCTAATAAAATTGGTATACCAGCTGGAAGATACTCAGGCGGTGATGCCCTACCCACAAAGGTTGAAGCATACTATTCATCAAAAAATGCTTTTCAAGATGTTTCAAAAATTTTAGCAATGGAGGCCGTAACAGCCTCAGAAAATTTCTTTACTGGCAAATCTTTAACCGGAGCAATGGGAGCCAGCCTAAAGACGTATTTGGACTATATTCATGCATCAGATGTAAATAAAGAAAACCTAAGTCCAATGATTATTAATAACTTTCAGGAAGCTAAACAAGCTGTCAATCAATTGGACGGAAATTTTATTACACAAATAAATAACGATCAATTGAAAATGATGAATGCCTTCAATAAATTACAAGCAATAGTAGTTAACCTCAAAACTAATATGTTATCATTATTAAGTATTCAGGTTGATTATACTGATGCAGATGGAGATTAAAAAATAATTTTCAACTTTGGAAATTATCCAATCTTACTTCTCTAAAAGACAAGAATCCACTAGTCTAGCCTTTTTTAGGCTAGCTTTTGGATTATTAATGACCATAAGCATCATAAGGTTTGCTGTAAAAGGTTGGATACAACTTTTATATATTGAGCCAACATTTCATTTTAGTTTTTTTGGATTTGAATGGGTTAAACCTTTAGAGGAATATACATATATCCTATTTATTATCTGTGGTATCTCAGCGTTTTTTGTTGCAGTAGGATACAAATATTATATTTCTATAATAACATTTTTTCTGTCATTTACTTATATCGAACTAATGGATAAAACGACTTATTTAAACCATTATTACTTTGTAAGCATACTAAGTTTTTTAATGATTTTTCTTCCTGCAAATGCATCCTATTCATTAGATTCATATTTAAAAAATCAATCTTACAGATACACTCCAAAGTGGTGTGTTGATAGTATTAAACTTTTACTATTTATTGTATACTTCTATGCGGGTTTAGCAAAAATAAATACTGACTGGCTGTTAGAAGCTCAACCATTAAAAATTTGGTTAACTACAGGTAGCTATGATTTACCATTTATAGGTAACAATATAATGCAAAAAGAGTGGTTTCACTATTTTATGAGCTGGGGAGGAATGTTTTACGACCTTTTAATACCTTTTATACTGTTGTATAGTCGAACAAGAATATACGGATTTTTACTAGTTGTTTTCTTTCACATTTTTACTGTCATACTGTTTCCAATTGGTATGTTTCCTTACATTATGATTGTTTCGTCACTGATATTTTTCAGTTCCAGTACTCATAAAAAATTATTGAATATTATTTTAAAACCATTTAAGAATACTTTGAATAATCTAAAAGAAGTGAATAGAGTTATCATTAAAAGAGAAAAGTTAGCTATTTCAGTTGTAATTTTATTTTTTATTATTCAATTTGTTTTTCCATTTAGATACGCTTTTTATCCAGGTGAATTATTTTGGAATGAACAAGGCTACAGATTTTCTTGGAGAGTGATGCTAATGGAAAAAAGAGGTTATACTACTTTCAAAATTGTTAATAATGAGAATGGAAAGTCATTTTATGTTATGAATGATGAATTTTTAACAGAATTTCAGGAAAGACAGATGAGTTTTCAGCCAGATTTCATACTTGAATATGCTCATTTTCTTGGTGATCACTATAAAAATGAGGGTTACAATGATATTGGTGTTTACGCTGACAGCTATGTAGCTTTAAATGGTCGAATGAGTAAGAGATTTATCGATCCAAATATCGACTTACTCAAAGAAAAAAGAGGGTTTAGTAATAAAAAATGGATATTACCTTTAAATGAAAAAATTAATAAACTTTAAAATATTATTATTACTAATAATCAATACTTGTTTTGCTCAAAATGAGGTCTCAGGGTATGTTTTTGATGAACAAACAAATCTACCAATTTCCAATGTTGCCATATATGATAATAATAGTACTCAGATATACTACACAAACAGTGAAGGCTTCTTTAAGTTTACAAAGAAAAAAAATACAGTTGAAATAGTCTTTTATCAACAGGGCTATATTTTACTTACTAGACAATTGGGCAATATCAATACTAACCTTAACATAAAGTTATCATCTAGGGTTGAGGAATTGAACGAAGTTGTTGTTAGAGCAAATAAGAAAAAAATATTTCAAATTAGAAGGATGAAAGATTTTGAGGAAACTTCGGTCTTTGCGGGAAAAAAAAATGAAGTAATTTTACTTGAGCTGTCAATGGCTAACTTAGCATCAAACAACGCTAGACAAATTTATAATCAAATTCCAGGACTAAATATTTACCAAAATGATGATGCAGGCTTACAATTAAACATTGGAGGGCGTGGACTGGATCCAAATAGAACCTCCAACTTCAACACTAGACAAAATGGATATGATATTAGTGCTGATGCTCTAGGTTACCCTGAGAGCTATTACACCCCTCCTGCTGAAGGTCTAATGGAAATTCAAATTTTACGTGGTGCTGCATCACTCCAATTTGGAACCCAATTTGGAGGTTTGATAAATTTTGTAATGAAAAAGCCAAACCCTGAAAAAAAATTAGAATTAATTACCAGAAATACTATTGGATCAAATAATCTATTTACAAATTTCACCAGTTTGAGTTCTAAGGGTAAAAAACTTGGTCACTATGGTTTCATAAATTATAAAAAGGGAGATGGTTTTAGAGCTAATTCAAATTTCGAATCTGTAAACACTTTCCAATATCTCGAATACACATTTAATCAAACTACCAGTCTAAGTTCTGAAATAACTTATTTGAACTACCTAGCTAAACAGGCTGGAGGATTAAGTGATGAAATGTTTAAAAGTGATCCATTTCAAAGCAATAGATCTAGAAACTGGTTTGAAGTGAACTGGTTTTTATACAACATTAAATTTAAGAAGGAATTTTCCGATAGAACCAACTTTACATTTAGTTTTTTTGGACTTGAAGCTAGTAGAAATTCACTCGGATTTAGAAGTAACAGGGTCAGTCAGGTTGATTCAGGTCTTGAGAGAGACTTAATTAAAGGTGAATTTTCAAATCACGGATTTGAAACCAGATTTCTAACTAATTATAATGCATTTAAAAATAAATCATATTTTTTAGTTGGACTTAAATATTATAACTCAAATTCCTCAAGCATACAAGGGCCAGGATCCAATGGTAGTGATGCTGATTTTAATTTTAAAAGCTTTGAATATCCTAATTATACCAACCAATCTAATTACATCTATCCAAATAAAAATATTGCCTTATTTGCAGAAAATATTTTTTATTTGAGTGACAACCTATCACTCACACCAGGATTTAGGTATGAAAATATTATGACTAAAAGCGATGGGTTTTACAGAAAAATTAATTTAGATGGAGCTGGAAATGTAATTTACAATGAGAGATTTGATGAATTTGATGAAAAAAAGAGAAATTTTATTCTTCTTGGCTTGGGTTTGAGTTATAAACCAAATAGAAATATTGAAATGTACTCAAATATTAGTCAAAACTACAGGTCGGTAACATTCGCTGATATAAGCACCATAAATCCAGCCTATGCAGTAAACCCAAATATTGATGATGAAAAAGGATACACGTTTGATTTTGGCCTCAGAGGAAATTTCAAAAGAAAAATTTCATATGATGCAAATATTTTCTTGCTACTGTATGAGGATAGAATTGGATTTATTCAAAAAGTCTTTCCTGATGGAAATGTTAAAAGTGAAAGAGGAAATGTTGGTAATGCAAGAATAAATGGAATAGAATCACTCTTCGATTTTGATTTAAATGAAATTTTATTAAAAAATAATAATATTGATTTTAATTACTTTATTAACTATTCATACATAGAATCTAAGTACTTAAAGTCCGATCAAGTTGGCATCGAAGGCAACTCAGTTGAATTCGTTCCGAATCATAACTTAAAAACAGGTTTAAAGTTTGGATTCAAAAATTTGACATTTAATTTTCAATATTCATTTATTTCAAAACAATTTACTGACTCATCTAATGCTGTCGAGGGAAATTTAAGTGGTGTAATTGGCGAAATTCCCAAATATGGCTTAGCTGACATTTCATTAACATACAAGCTAAAAAACCTTAGCTTTGAAACTGGAGTAAATAACTTTTTAAATGAAAAATATTTTACAAGAAGAGCTACTGGTTATCCAGGTCCTGGAATTATTCCATCAGCTCCCAGGAATTTCTATTTTACAATGCAAATAAAGTTTTGATGAAAAAAAAAGATATTATCATTTACGATGGAGTTTGCGTAATGTGTAATTCATTTTTTAGATGGGTACATAAAAATGATAGTGACAATGTTTTCTTGTTTTCCAATTTTCAGAGCAATTTTGCTAAAGAAAACATGCATATTTTAAAAAACAGTGACTCTATTGCTGTAATGATGGAAAATGGGAAATTAGTTAGAAAAACAGAAGCTGTTCACTATGTTCTCAAAAAAACAAAAAAATTTCTTTTCCCTAGACTTTTAATAAGTGCTATTCCATATTTCATTTGTGACATCTTCTATGATTTTATAGCTTCGATTAGATATAAAATATTTGGTAAATACGATAACTGTCCAGTACTTGACAAAAAATACAAACTCAAGTTTATCGATTAAAAAAAGGAACTTAGATATTCTGAGTTATACCTAAGTCCCTCTCAAGGTGTGAACTAGAAAAAACTATAATAAATTAACTAAATAAAATGTTATTTAGAATTATTATAAATAAAGTTCAAACATATAATTTAAAAATGATATTTAAAAGAACTTTTATCGATATTATTATTTAGAATCATTATATATTAGCTCTGTGAACTGATAGCTATACTTTTAGACCTTCTAGCGTTATTTTTGGATATCTCTTTGAAAGTAAATTTGGCGTATCAAGTAAAAAAGTTGGTAGGACTAATCAGCATTAACTACAAAATTGCTCCCTTAGAAATAAGAGAAAAATTTTACTTTGACAATTCTGAAAAAATTGTTTTTAATAATCTACTCAAAAAAAAGGTTGGTGTTGAGGGATTAATGATGATATCAACATGTAATCGAACCGAAATATATTTTGAATTTGAAAATCACGTAGGAGAAGAAAAAAAATTTTTACATACTATCGTAAAAGAACTTGTAGATTTTAAAGGCTACAAAGACAGCTTGTCTCCTTACTTAAATAATCTTACAGGCTCATACAATGTTGCCAACCATTTGTTTCGACTTGTTTCAGGTTTAGAGTCAATGATTATTGGAGAATTTCAGATAGTTGAACAACTTAAAGATGCTTACTACTTTTCAAAAAAGCATAAAATGCTTGGACCAATTTTAGGAAGAATGATTCAGAAGTCTCTTGAAACTGGAAAATATATAAGAACAAACACTGACATTGGCCGAGGTGCTGTCTCTGTAAGCTATGCTGCAGTCGAGCAAATCACCAAAAAATATGATTTATCGGAATCTAATTTCATGTGTGTTGGACTTGGTGAAACATCAAAATTATCAATAAGACACTTACACAGAAAAAATATTAAAAACATAAAAATCACTAATAGAACCGAATCAAAATCAACTGATTTTTGTAAAGAGCTTGGATATGAATCAATAAAATTTAGAAATTTTAAAAATGAAATAAAAAACTGTGATGTTGTTATATTTTCAACCAGCTCAAGAAACACACTTTTAAGTAAATCTGATTTATTAGAAATAATGAACGGTAGAGAAAAAAAACTTCTTTTAGTTGATTTATCAGTACCCAGAAATTTATCAAGTGATTTATATGATATGGAGAATGTTGAAGTAATTAACGTTGACAATCTCAAAGATGCTGTAAATGAAAATTATAAAAAGAGAAAAGGAGAAATTATTAAAGCTGAATTGTATATAGAAGAATTTTTAGTTGAATTTGATGATTGGACTAATGCGAGATCATTAAGACCCTCAATTTTGTCTTTAAAAAAACAAGTGCGTGAATTAATAGTAAATGAAACACTGAACAATATTGAAGATTACTACTCGGAACAGAAAAATGGTGACGACCTAAATTCTCACCTCAGTAAGGTTTATGATAAGTTTTCAAATAATCTAGTCAAAAAAATAAAAAAGGCTAGTAATAATGGAAAAGATGAAAGGGCAATTGAAATTATAAATCAAATTTTCCTAAATGAAAAATAAAGTTATCATTGGAAGCCGAACAAGTAAATTAGCTCTTTATCAAACACATTTAGTAAAAAAAGAGTTAAAAAAAAACTTTCCAAATCTGATAATTGAGATAAAAGAGGTAAAAACAAAAGGTGATATACTACTTGATAAGCCTCTGGACAGAAACTTGGATAAAGGTTTTTTTGTGAAGGAAATTCAGCATTTATTATTGGAAAACAAAATTGATATAGCAGTTCATAGTTTAAAAGATATGCCTGTCGAGCAAATTGACAAACTAAGGTTATCCGCCGTTTTAAAAAGGGGGAATCCACAAGATGTTTTTCTAAGTAATCATAAAAAACGAATTCAAGATTTTACTAAGAATGACATAATTGGTACCACATCACTAAGAAGAAAAGCACAGATTTTAAGTTTGAATGAGAATTTAAATATTATTGATGTTAGAGGAAATGTTGGCACTAGAATAAATAAAATGATTGATGGTAATTTCGATGGATTAGTTATGGCAGCTGCAGGAATTGAGAGATTAAATTTAGAACAATACATAACAGAATATTTTGAATTAAATTCATTTTTAAATGCACCGGGTCAGGGCGCAATTGCAGTTGAAACAAATATTGATAACCTTGAAGCTACAGCATTTGTTTCCAAAATAAATCACGAACAAACTATGATTTGTACAACAAATGAAAGGAATTTTATGAAAAAGATGGGGGGTGGATGTAATTATCCCATTGGAGCATATTCCTACATAAAAGACAATACACTTTTTTTGGATGGAATAGTGCTATCACTTGACGGTAAAAAGTCGATTCGGCATAAAGTTTCATCAAAGAATTTAAGAAAAGATCTTTCGATTGAATTATCCCAAAAATTTAAAAAAGATCATGTTATTGAATTATTAAAAAAAATTGATGATGAAATTAAATGAAAAAATTAATGTTGTAATCACCAACGAGATTAATGAATTAGGGTTTTTAAAGCTCAAGAAATCAGGAGTCAAGTTTTTTCATTTTCCCATGATTAAAACATTAAAATCAGACATCAATGAGAGTATTAATTTAAACTCAACTGATTCAATAATTTTTACTTCAAAAAATGGCGTAAAATATTTTTTTAACAATTCGGGTTCAATAAAAATTGACCTTAGCACAAAGTCTTTTATATGCATTGGAAAAAAAACGGCTCATGAATTAGAAAATTTTGGCTTTAAAGCTGATTATGTTTGCAAAAGAAATTATTCTGATTCAATGAGTTCCGAAATAGAAAAAACTAAAATAATTAATTCAAAAAATGCACTATTAGTTCAAGGATCTCTTTCTAATGATGGATTGTATAAATCTTTAAATAAATTTTCAAAAACTAAAAAAATCATTGTTTATCAAACAAAACTAGTAGACAAAAAGTACAAAAATCTTGAGGAGCTTATCAAAAATAAGTCACCTTATGTTATTTTTTCGAGCCCATCTTCTTTTAAATCTTTTGTGAATTTTTATAACCCTTCACTTGCTAAAATAGTAAGCATTGGGAAGACTACAACTTCATACATTGAAAGTGCTGGATACTCAACCGTTTTAACTTCAAAAATGCAGACATTTGAAGGCATTAGTGATAGTTTAATTAAATTTTTAAAAAAAACAACCAGTTATGAATTATCCTAAGACAAGATTAAGAAGGTTAAGATATAATTTAAATATCAGAGAAATGTTTGAAGATGTTTCAATTAATAAGTCTGATTTAATACAACCTATATTTATTACAGACGGACATAACGTTAAAAATGAAATTAAAGGCTTAGATAAACAGTTTCAATTATCAATTGATAATTGTCTAAATTTTTGTTCTGAGCTGTTAGAACTTGGTTTAAAAAATATTATACTTTTTGGGGTCTCAGAACAAAAAGATGAGAATGGTGATATTGCTTGCTCACACAACAGTATTATACCCAAAGCCATTAAAAAAATCAAAGAAAAATTTGGAGATAAGCTTTTAGTGATAGCTGATGTTTGCAACTGCAGTTATACAAATCATGGACATTGCGGAACAATCACAAATGATGAAGTCGATAATGATCTAACAATTCAAACATTAGCCAAACAGTCAATAACTTTAGCGGAAGCTGGAGCTGATGTGATTGCACCTTCTGATATGATGGATGGTCGTGTTCAGCTGATTAGAAATGAGCTTGACAAAAAAGGTTTTGAAAAAATACCAATATTCCCTTATTCTGTAAAATATGCTTCATCTTTTTATGGACCATTCAGAAATGCAGTTGATAATATCCCAAAAAAAGGAAATCGAAAAAGCTATCAAATGAATTTCAAGAATTCTAAAGAATTTATAAGAGAAATAGAGCAAGACCTTAATGAAGGTGCAGATGCTGTAATAATTAAACCAGCACTAGCCTACTTAGATATAATTAGAGAGGTTAAAGTTAAATTCAATGTCCCAATCATTGCATATAATGTTAGTGGTGAATATTCCATGGTTAAAGCGGCTGCTCAAAAACAATATATTGATGAGCTTGAAATAATTTTAGAAATTATCTCATCAATGAAACGAGCCGGTGCAGACGCAATTATAAGCTATCACTCTATTGAAGTAGTAAAATATTTAAATAAAACTGATGTTTAAGAATAGTAAAAAAGCATATTCTGAAGCAAAAAAATATATTCCTGGTGGAGTGAATTCACCTGTTAGAGCATTTAAAAGTGTTGGCTCGAATCCTATTTTTTTTAATAAAGGTAATGGAAGTAAGATGTTTGATATTGATGGAAATGAGTACATAGATTGTGTATCATCTTGGGGACCTTTAATTTTTGGTCATGCTAATAAAAGGATAATAAGCAAAGTCAATGAAGCAAGTTCAAAAGGCACAACATATGGTGCTTCAACTGAAATTGAGACTGCAGTTGCAAAAAAAATTGTTGAAATGGTTCCATCTGTTGAAATGGTAAGGATGGTAAATTCTGGTACTGAAGCAACAATGAGTGCAATAAGATTGGCCAGAGGGTATACAGGCAAAGAAAAAATAATCAAATTTGCTGGAAATTATCACGGACATGGAGATAGTTTTCTGATTAAAGCAGGTTCTGGTGCTGTCACTTTGGGTCTTCCAGATAGCCCAGGTGTAACAAAAAATATAGCTCGAGACACTTTGATTGCAGAATTCAACGATTTAGACTCTGTAAAAGAATTATTTTATGAAAATAAAAATGAAATTGCAGCACTAATTGTTGAACCTATTGCTGGAAATATGGGTCTTGTCAAGCCCAAAAAAAATTTCTTATCTGGACTGAGAAAAATTTGTGATTATAATAATTGCTTATTAATATTTGATGAGGTAATGACTGGCTTTAGGGTTGCACCAGGTGGAGCTCAAGAATTATATAATGTGTTGCCTGACATAACCACGCTTGGAAAAATCATAGGGGGTGGATTACCTGTAGGGGCATACGGTGGAAAAGTTGATATTATGAGAATGTTGGCGCCTGAAGGCCCAGTATATCAAGCTGGTACACTTTCTGGAAATCCTCTTGCAATGACTGCGGGTCTAACTTTATTAAAAATGCTTGATAAAGAGGTATATCAAAAATTGGAAAGTATATCTAAGAAAATTGAAGATGGTTGGAACAAAAATATTATTGATACCAAAACCGATGCTCATATTTCTAGAGTTGGCTCCATGATGACTTTATTCTTTACCAAAAAGGACCAAATAATAAATTATAAAGATGCTTTAGAGCTTGATACTGATAAGTATGCAAAATACTTTAATCTAATGTTGAAAGAAGGTATTTATCTACCTCCCTCTCAATATGAATGTCTTTTCTTGTCCTCTGTAATTTCAGAAAATGACATAAAAAAACTAATACTTGGCAACAAAAAAGCACTAGAAAAACTAAAAGATGGATAGCATTTTCTTAAGTACATTAAAAGGTAAGAAAAATCATCGCCCACCAGTTTGGTTTATGAGACAGGCGGGTCGTATACTCCCATCATATCGAAAACTTAAGGAAAGTCATAATTTTTACGATATGATGAAGGACGTAAATTTAGCAACTGAGGTTACACTACTGCCGATACACGACTTGGGTGTTGACAGTGCTATATTATTTTCTGATATTTTAGTGATCCCTGATGCCCTTGGTCTCGAATTAATTTTTACAAAGAATGGCCCAAAATTTGCTAATGCTTTAAACGAGAAAAATAATGTTGTGTTGAATTATAAACCTGAAAAACTTAATTACATCTACAATAATATAGCCAATACAGTTAAAAATAAGAACAATACTCCTCTGATAGGATTCTGCGGTGGACCTTTGACAACTTTTTTATTTATGTTCAGAGGGGATGAATCCAAAAAAGGCTTTAAAGATGCTATAAAATATTTTTACAATAATAGGCCTGAAAGCATCAAAATTATAGAGCAAATAACAGAAGCCTCCATTGATTATGTAAAAAATCAAGTTAAAAGCGGTATTGAGTGTTTCCAGCTTTTTGAAACCTACTGTGGTAGTATACCTCATGATTTATATACGGAATTAATTTTACCACATTCAAAAAAAATACTCAATGCAGCCAGTGAAATGAATTGTCCAACGATTTTTTTTCCTAAAGATTACTCACTTGGCTTAAAGGTAATAAATAAAGAAATTTGCGATTTTGTTAGCATTGATTGGCATATGTCATTAGAAAATGCAAGAAAGTTAGTAGATGATAATGTTGGAATTCAGGGCAATATGGATCCCAGAATTTTTTATTATGATGATCATAAAATTGAATCATATCTAGAATCATTAACGGATTTTGGAAAAAATAATCATGACTGGATATTCAACTTGGGTCATGGATTTCTGCCTGATATTAACTATAAGAAAGTTCAAAATACAGTTAAGTGGATAAAGGAAAAAAACTGGAATAGATAAAAATGAAAGTAGAGGAAAGATTAATAAAAAAATATAGTAAAACAGGTCCAAGGTATACTTCCTACCCGCCTGCTACTTTTTTTGATAATAATTTTTCAAATGAAGATTTCAAAGAAAAAATTATAAATTCAAATACTGAAAATCCACAGAATATTTCTGCATATATTCATATTCCATTTTGTCCTCAAATATGTCATTTTTGTGGCTGTACCACTGAATCTGGCTTTACTAAACCTTTCTTAGAAAGATATGTTGATGCAGTGGTTAAAGAAATTGATTATGTAGGTAAACTGATTAATAAAAGCAGGAAACTAACTCAAGTTCATTGGGGAGGTGGAACACCTAATGCAATATCTCTTAAGTATATTGAGAAAATAACAAATAAGTTGTATGAGGAGTTTAATTTTTCTGAAAATTACGAAATGGCGATTGAATGTAATCCAGCTCATTTAGAATTTAAACATATTGAATTGCTTAAAAAATTTGGTTTCAATAGAATTTCTCTAGGAATTCAGGATTTTAGGAATGATGTTTTAGATGCAATTAATAGAAAGCCATCTAAGCATCCAATAAATGAAATCGTAAAAAAAATTAAATCTGAAGGCTTCACTGGAACTAACATAGATTTAGTCTATGGACTTCCCTTACAAACCGTTGAAAGTTTTAAAAAAACTGTTGAAAAAGCGATTGAATTAGATACTGAACGCATAGTTACATTTTCTTATGCGCATGTGCCTTCAATTTTACCAAGACAAAAAATTTTAGAAAAAATTGGATTTCCTAGCTCAAAAGAAAAAGCTATGATGTATGAAAATTCTTATGATTTGTTCATGAAAGCAGGTTATGTTGCAATTGGAATGGATCACTTCTCAAAACCTGGAGATGAATTTGATATAGCATTAAAAAACAAACAGCTTCATAGAAATTTCCAAGGTTATTGCACAAGAGAAACTACAGGACAAGTTTATGCATTTGGAGCATCCTCAATATCCCAATTGGATTCTGCATATAGTCAAAATATCAAAAATGCAGCACAGTACATTAACTCAATTGAAAAAAATAATTTAGCTGTTTTAAGAGGTTATTCTGTAAATGATGAACAAAAAATTGTAAGAGATGCTATAAATACAATAATGTGCAATTATTATTTAGATCTATTTGAAATCGCTAAGAAAAATAATTGTTCAGTAGAAAAAGTCGTTAACGTATTAGATTTTAATGCCTCTAAATTCGAGGATTTTATTAGCGACAATTTAATTAAGATTCAAGATTCAAAATTAATCGTTTTTGAAAAAGGTAGATTATTCACAAGAAATATAGCCATGAGGTTTGACCCTCTAATTAATCAAAAAGTTGGTACATACTCAAACACAATCTAAATGAAAGGACTATTAATGATAAATTTAGGCTCACCTGATAGCACTGATGTAAAAGATGTTAAAAGGTATCTTGATGAATTTCTGATGGATGAAAGAGTGATCGGTAAAAGCTACTGGTTTAGGTGGTTTCTAGTAAAAGTTATAATATTAAATACTCGACCAAAAAAATCTGCCAAAGCTTATAAAAAAATTTGGTGGAAAGAAGGATCTCCACTCATAGTTTTGTCTCAACGCCTATTTGAAAAAGTAAAGAAGTTCATAAATATTCCTGTAGCTCTAGCAATGAGGTATGGTTCTATAAGCATTAATAAAGGAATAAAAGAGCTTTACGAATCTGGCGTTAATGAAATTGTTGTTCTTCCACTATACCCTCACTATGCAATGTCCTCATATGAAACAGTAGTAGAAAAAGTTAAAGATGAAGTTAAGAATAATTTTCCTGGGGTTAATTTGAAAATAGTTTCTCCATTCTACAAAGAAAGAAATTATATAAATCTTTTAAGTAGCAAGATTAAAGAAACTATAAATAAAATTAAATATGACCATATTTTGTTTTCATATCACGGTATTCCAGTAAGTCATTTAAAAATTTCTGATCCAACTAACAGTCATTGCTACAAAGTAAATAACTGTTGTAGCACAAAATCTGATGCTCATAAATACTGCTACAGACACCAAGTATTAGAAACTACAGAAGCAGTAGTTAAAAAGTTAAAAATTGATAAAGACAAATACAGTAATGCATTTCAGTCCAGGTTACCAAACGAAGCTTGGCTTAAGCCTTACACCGATGACGAACTTGTTCGTTTAGCCAAAGAAGGTAAGAAGAATTTAGTTATTGTAACTCCTGCTTTTGTGACTGATTGTCTGGAAACTTTAGAGGAAATCGCAATGGAAGGAAAAGAAGAGTTTTTGGAGGCAGGTGGAGAAAATTATCATTACGTTCCTTGTTTAAACGATGATGATGATTGGGCAAAACTTCTTGCCAAATGGAGTAAAAAGGTGGCAGTCTAAATGAATGCAATTAACACAGTTATCATTGGAGGTGGTATTAGTGGATTAAGTGCTGGTCACTTTCTTAAAAAAAAAGGTATTGATTTTGTTTTAATTGAATCCCAAAAAAAAACAGGTGGAGTAATCCAAACAATAAAAAAAAATGGAATTATTTACGAAAATGGTCCAAATACCATTTTAAATAATAATACATCAATAAACCAAATACTTAAAGATTTTAAACTGTTTGATGAAATAATTGTACCCAACAAAAACATCAGTTCAAACCGTTATGTTTTTCACAAAGGAAAACCAAAAGCAGTTCCAAGTAGTTTCATTAGGTTTTTGAGGACTCCGATTCTTTCGTTAAATTCAAAAATTAGTATTTTCAAAGAGTTTTTTAAGCCTCCTCACAAAAAAAATACATCTGTTTTGAATTTTATTTCAAATAGATTTGGAAAAGAATTTCATGATAAATTGATTGAACCTTTCTTAACGGGTGTTTATGCTGGTGATACAAGTAAAATGAGTGCTAAACATGCAATAAAAAAGATATGGCAGTTAGAACAAAATTTTGGCAGTATTCTTAAAGGGTTGTTTAAATCTAAAAAACAAAGAATAGAATCTTTTAATTTTTCAAATGGAATTAATAATATAACTGAAACAATCGCTAAAAGTTTAAGTAAAAAAATAATTACAAATACAAGAGTAACAAAAATTAAAAAACTTAAAGATAAGTATGAGGTTGAAACAGATTCGAATAGGACATACAGATGTGAAAATATAATCAGTTCAGTTCCATCATATGAGCTAGAAAAGATAATTTTTAAAGATGAAATAAAAGACACGCTATCAAAAATTGAATATAATGCAGTTGGTGTTTTTCATTTTGCTTTTTTAAAGTCAGATATAGAGAATGATTTGAGTGGTTTTGGTATTTTAGCCAAACCTTCGGATAATAAGAATTTTTTAGGGGTAATTTTCAGCAGTAAAATTTTTCCTCATATCTGTTCCAAAAGACATGAAGTTTACACTGTAATGGTAGGTGGTGAAAAACAAAAACAAATTCTTAAGAAAAATAAAGGTGAAATTGAAAAATTAGTTTTAAATGATTTAAGAAAACTAATTAAATGCCAAGGTAATTTACAAGAGTCCAATTTTTACTTATGGGAAAATGGAATTCCACAATACAATCTTTTTCAAGATGTAATAGAAGAATCTGTAAATCAATTTCATTCAAGAAATAAGGGGTTTTTTTTAATTGGAAATTACTTTGGAGGTGTTTCAGTTAGTGATTGCATAAAGAAAGCTCACGTGCTAATATCAAAAAAGTTTAATTAATATTATTTAATTATCCAGATTCCAACCAATAAAAAAACTAAAGCCTGGACATACTTTAAATTTTTATTATCCAATAAATCTTGAATCTGATTTTTAAAAGTTGATGAAATAAAAACAACTACTAAAAAAATTGAAGTTGCAACAAACCAGAAAATAACTCCCAAAACTAAAAACTGGATTTCAATAATAATCGAATCACTAAATATAAATCCAGGAAAAAAAGCAATAAAAAATAAACTAACTTTTGGATTTAACAAATTCATCATCAAACCAACAAAAAAATCATTATTTGTTTTTATCAACTTATTAGAATTGGATTTTTTATTTTTAAAAAGAATATTCAATGCCAAAAAAAGAAAATATAAAAAACCAAAAATTTTAATTAGAAAAAATATTGTCTGATTGTTTTTTATTAAAATAGAAAAACCAATAACCAATAAAAATGTATGAAAAAAAAGTCCAGTGGTTAAACCAAAAACAGTTTTAATAGCAGGATTTTTTCCATCACTAATACTTTTATAAAATACATATAAAATATCAGGACCAGGACTAATAGTTAACAGAGAGGTCGACAACAAAAAAACTAATAGAATTTCTACATCCATAAATCTTTATTTAATCTATGAATTATTTATAATATTATATAATTTTACAGGCCTGATATGAAAAATATTGATAAATTATTAAAGGATATTTCTGAGACAAGAGATACGCTACTTAGTCATCCACTCTACTCAAGCTTAAAAACTGAGGAATCCATTGCTAAATTCATGGAAACCCATGTATTTGCAGTGTGGGATTTCATGTCCCTTGTAAAAGCTCTTCAAATTAATTTGACAAGTGTGGCAATCCCTTGGACTCCAACCAAAGATAATATATCAAGAAGGTTAATAAATGAAATTGTTCTTGGTGAGGAGAGTGATATTGATCAAAATGACAATCCAATTAGTCACTTCGAATTATACATTGAGGCAATGAAGACAATTGGTGCAAATACTAAAAACATAAACAATTTTATTTCAAATGTTAATATTGCGAATAATTACTATGAGGCAGCAGAGACTTCAAAAGTTCCCAAAGCTGCTAAAGATTTCATGGATTTTACATTTGATGTAATCAAAACTAGAAAAACACACGTAATTGCAAGTGTTTTTACGTTTGGAAGAGAGGACTTAATACCAGATATGTTTATCAATATTGTAAAGTCTTTAAATAGTAAGCCTGGAAGCAAAACTCAAGAACTTTTATACTACTTAGAAAGACATATTGAAATGGACGGAGACGAACATGGTCCAATGGCATTGAAAATGATTTCTGGTTTATGTGGTAATGATCAAACTAAATGGTCTGATGCAACCAAATATTCAATTAGTGCATTGAAACAAAGAATTAAACTTTGGGATTTCATCTACAATCAAATCTAGAAACTTTCACTTGTTCTCGACTCTAAAAGACTTTTAGGTGGCTGAAAACTTTTCAGATGATCATCTGCTATTTTTTTTATTTCCATTACTATATCGGGAAATTTCTCAGCAATATTATATTTCTCTGAGGGATCTGTATCTAAATTAAAAAGAAGGGGTTCTTTAAGAACAATTTTTTTATTACTTCCCTTTGGATAATTATAAGCACCTTTAATTATGAAGTGAGCTTTATATTTTCCATATCTCACTGCATAAATTTCTCTTTCACGATAAAAAAATATTTTATCTCGTTTAATTGGTGAGTGATTTAATAACGTCTCCTGAATATTTACACCATCAATAACTCTGTCTAAAACTTTATCAGAATCAGATAAACCTACTAATGTTGGAAAAAGATCCATAGTTGATCCAATTTCATTAATAACACCTTGTTTGATATCAGCTCCCCAAAAAATACCTGGAACACGATGCCCTCCCTCCCAAGTCATCCCTTTTCCTTCTCTCAAAGGTCCAGAGGATCCACCATGGGTTTCAAAAGGAAGCCACGGGCCATTGTCGGAACTAAAAACAACAATTGTATTTTTATCAAGATTATATTTTTTTAACTCACTAATGATAGTACCCATACCGTGATCAATTTCTTCAATCACATCACCATACAAACCATTTTTACTTCTTCCTAAAAAATCATCTGAGGCATATAGTGGGATATGGGGTAAATTATGTGCTAAATAAATAAAAAATTTATCGTCTTTATGCTTGTTAATATATTCAATAGCTTTTTGAGTAAATCTCTTAGTTATAGTTGTTTGATCAGCTGGTCTTTCAATTATTTCGTTATTTTCCATTAAAGGAACATTATAGTTATTTGAGTTGATTGGTTTTTCATCATATTGTGGCCAATAATTATTTCCAGGACAACAAGTAACACCATTTACAGCATTCATATCATTGGAATAGGGTATTCCATAGTAATAATCAAAACCATTTTGAAGAGGAAGATATTCTTTTTTATGACCAAGGTGCCACTTGCCAATAGCGATAGTTTTATACCCATTTTCTTTAAGTTTTTCTGCAATTGTAATTTCTGATTGAGGCAGTCCAAAATCAGAGTTTGGAGAAAGAACCCTATGATTATTTCCAATCATTCCATTTCTAATTGGAAGCCTGCCAGTCATTAATGCAGCTCTGCTAGGGGTACAAACACTAGATGCTGAATAAAATTGAGTCCATTTTTGCCCCTCATGGGACATTTTATCAAGATTGGGGGTTTTAATAGTCGGATGACCATAAGATCCTATATCTCCATAACCCATATCATCAACAAATACTATTATAAAATTATATTCATTTTTTACATTTTTTTTACAACCATAAAACATAAAAAATAATAGAGTAACTAATAATATTTTTTTCATCAATTTTAAATATAAAAAAAAGCAATGTAAATTATAGCTATATTAGCGTCCCCAAAAAAACCTTTTTTATGAAAAATATATTTTTATTAATTGTTTCAATTCTGTTTTCGATTAATTCTTATGCTCAACTAGAAAAAGCTAAAAAATTTGCAAAAACAATCACAGCCGAAGATTTAAAAGAATATTTATATGTGTATGCATCTGATGAATTTGAGGGTAGAAACACTGGCGAAGCTGGTCAGAAAAAAGCTGTTGAGTATCTAAGAAATTTTTACATAAAAAATGAAATTGAGGCAGGAGATCCAGACAAAGATTATTTCCAAAAAATGACTTTAAATATAAGCAGAGGAAATGAGGGGGAAGTAGATACAGAAAACGTAATAGCAATAATAAGAGGAACAGAGATACCAGATGAATATGTTGTATTAACTGCACATTTAGATCATGTTGGATATGGTAGAACTGGTTCGCGAGCTGGTCGTAATGTAAATAAAATACATAATGGAGCTGATGATGATGGTTCTGGAACTGTCGCTGTCCTTGAAATTGCCCAAGCTTTTAAAGAAGCAAGTAAGAAAGGTAAAGGGCCAAAAAGAAGTATTGTTTTTTTGCATGTTACCGGTGAAGAAAAAGGTCTTCTAGGCTCAGCTTATTATACTGATAATCCGATATACCCACTTGAGGACACCGTTACGAATTTGAATCTTGATATGATTGGTAGGACAGACCCAACTAGAGAGGGGAAAAACAGAGAATATATTTACATAATAGGTTCCGATCATGATAGTCAGGATCTTCATAATATTTCAGAACAAACTAATTCAGAGACTGTCAATATAGAATTAGACTATAGGTTTAATGCTAAGGATGATCCTCAAAGATTTTATTATAGAAGCGACCATTACAACTTTGCGAAAAACGGTATACCAATAATTTTTTACTTTTCGGGTACTCACCCTGATTATCATATGCCGTCAGATACACCCGATAAGATTGAATATGATCTACTTGAAGTAAGAAGCAGGTTAGTTTTCTACACTGCTTGGAATATAGCAAACAGAGATCAAAGAATTGTACTAGACCCAAAACCTGAAACTGAAACATTTGAGGTTGATGTTGAAAAACTAGAAACATATTCCGGAACATACGGTGCGGAAGGTATTCCTTTAAAAATTGGCGTGTTTGTAAGAGATGACAACTTATTCATAGAAGTAATGGAACAAGCTCTTCAACTTGATCCAATCTCTGAGAATAAGTTTGGTAGTGAAGCAGCCGGTCTTGAATTAACTTTTGATACAGAAAATAATAGTATGCAGTTTAAGCAAGGGCCTTATCAAATTAAAATGATTAAAGAGTAATTTATTTAAAATGGGTCTCTATTAATTTTTTAGATAAATCAGGGTTATTTTTAAGTTCATTAAAGCTCCAAAAAACAATGCCGTTGTTTTTTTTGTCCTTATTAATTTTTATTTGACTTAAAACCTCATTTACTTGATCATTTCCTGAATAGTTACTCAATCTTATTCCAGGCCATATTGATTTATCTTTTTTATTTTGAGAGTTCCACCAGTCCAATAAAACAGGATAACTGTATTTTGGATTGTCAATAGTCCAGTATAGTTGTGGTGAAAAATAATCTGCCCATCCTCTTCTAATCCATTTTTTTGGATCTGCAAAAATCATATCAAATTGATCAAAACTAGTATCAGCTATTGCTGGGTGTTTAGGTCTCCATATTCCAAATGGACTAATACCGAAAAGCACATTTGGTTTAATTTTATTGATTCCACGATGGACTTTTTTTATAAACTTATTTACGCTTCTTCGTCTCCAATCATTTTTATTGACTATAAAAAAATTTTTTTTAGATTTTTCCCAATCCTCATTATCTGGGAAGTCTTCGCCATCATTATATGATGGATAGGGATAAAAATAATCATCAAAGTGAATTCCATCCACATTATACCTTTTGACTATATCATAAACTACACTGAGTGAATGATTCATAGCATTTTTATTAGTGGGATTAAGCCACCAATATCCATTTTTTAATTCTAATACTAATTCTTTCTTGGTCTCAATTATGTTGTTTTTATTTATAGATTTATTGCTAGGATGATTAGCCCTGTAAGGATTTAACCACGCATGAATTTTTATTCCTCTTCTATGGCTTTCATTAATCCAAAATTCAAGTGGATCATAATAAGGGGTCGGTGGTAAGCCCGTCTCACCAGTTAAAAAATATGACCATGGCTCAATTTTACTTTGATACAATGCATCACACTGAGGTCTAACCTGAAGAATGATAGTATTCATGTTCGCATCTCTTACTGCTTCGATTATTTTTATTGCCTCATTTTTTTGTTGTTCAGTAGATAATCCCGGTTCACTTGGCCAATTAATATTTGCAACGGAGGCTACCCAAACAGCCCGAAACTCTAAATCTTGTGAAAAAAATTTAGTAAAAAAAAGAAGTGCTATTAATTGAAAGATTTTCATAGACAATAAATATATAAGTTTTTATTGTTCAATTGAGAATACGTCTGATTGTACAACCATGTTATCACTAATTTTTAGATTAAAAGATATAGGATTACAACATACTTCACAGTCCTCAATAAAGGACTGGTCAAATACTGATGGATCTACAAGCTTATTTTGTAATTCCCAACAATAAGGGCATGTAAATGAAAAATCAATCATGAAAAAGTTTGGGTGGAAGACCGGACTCGAACCGGCGACCTCCTGAACCACAATCAGGCGTTCTAACCAACTGAACTACAACCACCATTTTTGAGTTCGCTAATATAATATATCTGATTATAAAATAATAGTATTAAATTAAATCATTAATAGATTCAACACCCACTATTTTATTTGACGTAAAACCCTCTGCATGATCAACACCAA
Source organism: uncultured Bacteroidota bacterium (assembly GCA_902622575.1). Taxonomy (GTDB): domain Bacteria; phylum Bacteroidota; class Bacteroidia; order Flavobacteriales; family Flavobacteriaceae; genus Eutrophosalina. Next base: position 16,721 of record CACNQJ010000010.1, on the reverse strand, counting down.
TAAGTCTACCTAAATCTAGTGACCTATTGTAGATTGTATCCAAAAAATTTTTTTTACTAATTAAAGTCTCTGTTTCTTTACTTTTTGGATCATAGAACTGCGATGAATAACATTTAATTGCATCCATTTTTAGTTCCTCATATCCACTAATATCAACAAGAAAATCTGGACTAATATTCTTCCATTGTATGTAGTGATAAACATTTAATGGTCTCCAAGATTGTTGTTTTTTACCATCTAAAATTGTTTTTATTTTTTCTAATCCGCTTAAAAAACAAGCATGAGAAACTAGATCAGCTCCTTTTGGATGATCTATATGTCTATCATCCATTGCATTGCATAAAACAATCTTAGGTTTATATTTTCTAATTATTTTTATTACTTCAAGTTGATGCTTTTCATCATTTTGAAAAAATCCATCTTTAAATCCTAAATTTTCTCGGATTTTAACCCCCATAACTTTTGCAGCACTAGCACTTTCCTTGTCTCTTAATTCAGGTGTACCACGAGTACCAAGTTCGCCCCTAGTCAAATCAATTATACCAACAGATTTACCAGAGTGAACTTCTTTGATTATAGTTCCACCACATCCCAACTCAATATCATCTGGATGAGCTCCAAAAGCAAGTATATCTAAGTTATTATTCATTAATTTCTAAAGCATTTAAAAGATCATTTATCAAATCATCTGCATCCTCAATTCCAACAGAAAATCTAAGAAGATTTTTAGTTATACCCATTTTATCTCTGTCTTCAGGATCCATTTTTTTGTGAGAGGTTTTTGCTGGAGAAGTAATCGTGGATTCAACACCAGCTAAACTCATTGTTGGTTGAATAATTTTTAGAGTTTTAACAAATTTATCAGAGTCAATAGAATCATTAAGCTCAAATGAGACCATACCGCCAAATCCAGCTGTCATTTGTAGTTTAGCAACATCATGTTTTGGGTGCTTTTCTAGTCCCGGATAATAAACTTTATTAATTTTTTTATGTCTGGATAAAAAATTTGCAATTTTTAAAGCATTGTAATTTTGTTGTAGAACTCTTACTGACAGAGTTTTAATACTTCTTTCCAAAAGCCATGATATATATTCACTAATATTTGAACCAAAGTTCAAACCAGATTTTTTAATAACAGATATTAAATCATTTGAACCACAAACGACACCTGCAAGTATATCACTGTGTCCACCTAAATATTTTGTAGCACTGTGTATAACCAAATCTATACCTAGTGATATTGGATTTTGATTAACTGGGCTGGCAAATGTATTATCAATTATGGAAATTAAATTATTTTTTTTAGCAAAGGAAGCAATAGACTTTATATCTGTAATACTCAATAAAGGATTACTAGGTGATTCAATGTAAATGATTTTTGTTTTAGAATTAAGAGCATTTTCTAACTCATTATTATTACTTACATCAACATAATCAAATTCAATCTTGAATTTTTTAAATTCTGTATTTACCAAGTTGATTGTTCCACCGTAAAGAGATTTCTGTAATATAACATGATCACCAGAGCTCAATAAAGAAAACATCGAAGTTGCAACTGATGCAAGTCCAGAACCAAAAAGAACAGCATCTTCAGCACCTTCTAGTTCTGCAATTTTTTTTGCTGCCGATAATTGGTTAGGAGTATTGAAATACCTTGGGTAGGCATCACTCTTTAAATAATCATAAGTGATGGAAGGATATATTGGAGTTATGTTACCATGAAAATTATCATCAACAATACCGCCTGAGTGAATACATTTAGTGCTTAATTTTTTTGACATAGTTTAACTGGAAATCCAATCAATAATTGACTGATCATCTGGTTTAGTTCTAGGTGAAACAACTCTAACAATATAACCATTTTCATCAATCAAATATTTTTGAAAATTCCAAGAAACAGAAGAATCTAATACTCCATTCTCACTTTTTTTTGTCAAAAACTTATAGATCGGATGGATAGTTGATCCTTTAACAGAAATTTTACTCATCATGGGAAAGCTTACTCCATAATTCTCCTTACAAAAAGATGCAATTTTTTCATTTGATCCAGGTTCTTGCCATAAAAAATTATTTGCAGGAAAGCCTATAATTATAAAATTGTCATCTTTGTAGTCCTTGTATAACTTTTCAAGGTTTTTGTACTGATAAGTAAGTCCGCATTTAGATGCTGTATTAACAACCATCACCTTCTTACCCTTAAGACTTTTAAAGTCGAATTTATTACCATATATATCTGTAACATCAAAACTATGTATTGATTTTGGCACAACATTGTTAGTTTGCGAAAAGATACAATTAAAAAAAAGAATCATTGATAAACTAAAAATTAATTTCATAAAACACTAATTAAATTATTTCGGCTGAGAGGTTTGCTTCAATCAGCCGCTTTAACCTTGGTTTTAAATCAATAAGTGTACCAGACTTTACTGAACATTTACCTTTGTAATGAACTATGAGTGTGCACTGCTCTGCTTGTACAGGGCTGTGATCGCATATATTGATTAATGATTCAATGACGTGGTCAAAAGTATTAAAATCATCATTGTAAAGAATAATTTGGTGCTCATCACCTTTCAGTTCATCAACAGAGTAATCTTTTTTTTCTTTCTCTTTAACACTCATAACCAGTTAGTTAGGTGCTAATTTACGATTTTTATATTAAGTTAAATTGAATTGATAATATCTGAAAAATCATTTGAGTTTAATGATGCTCCTCCAATCAATCCTCCATCAACATCAGGTTGTAGAAAAATATCTTTTGCAGAATCAGGCTTGACACTGCCACCATAAATTATTGTCAAATTAGAAGACACATCATTATTATAATTATTTTTAAATTTCTCTCTTATAAAATGGTGCATCTCTTGAGCCTCTATGGGTTTTGCAGTTAAACCTGTTCCAATAGCCCAAACTGGTTCATATGCCATAACTAATTTTTTTGGATTAATATTAGAAATATTAAAAATAGTATTATTTAATTGGGTTTCGATGACTTGGTAGGCCCTGTTAGATTTTCTGGCTTCTAGATTCTCTCCAATACAATAAAAAATTTCAAAATCATTTTCAACACATAATTCCAATTTATTTAGCAGTAGTTCATCTGTTTCTTTAAAAAAGGTCCTTCTTTCTGAGTGTCCAATAATAACACTATTTACACCAATACTTTGAAGCATATTGCATGAAACATCGCCCGTAAATGCACCATGATTAGTGTGAGACACATTTTGAGCCATAACTTTAATATCTGATGAGCTACACCTAATTCGAACATCTTTTAGAAAAGGGTAGGCAGGTGAAACGTAAATCTCACATTTACTTTCTTTTTTAGAATTTTTAATTATTAAATCAATCAATTCCATTGATTGATTAAAATTGTTATTCATTTTCCAATTTCCCGCGACAATTTTTCTTCTCATATTTAGTTTATTCTTGGATCTAAAACTTTATAAATATAATCTACAAATATATTAATGATTATAAAAGAAAAGCTTACAACTATGACTGCACCAATTATTACAGGGACATCTAATAAGTTTAAAGAATTGACTATTTCTCTACCCAAACCATTCCATCCAAATATATATTCAACAAACACTGAGCCTGCCAGTAAGCTTGCAAACCAACCAGAAAGAGCTGTAACAACTGGGTTCAGAGAATTCTTAATACAATGATTAAGTATTACTTTTGATTTTGACAATCCTTTAGCATATGCAGTTATCACATAATTCTTTTTTAATGTTTCTATAAGTGAATTTCGCATCATCATACTTATAACTGCTATCGGTCTAATACCCAAAACAACAGCTGGTAGTATTAAATTTTTTAACTGTAATTTATATTCATTTCCAAAATCATCCAGCTCATACAAACTCCCAGTCATATTTAGCCCTGTTAAATCAGCCAAAACAAAACCAAAAATCCAAGCAAAAATTATGGAACTTAGAAATGAAGGCATACTCATTCCAAATGTGCTAAATAGTTGAATACTGTTGTCAAAAAATGTTCCCTTGTAGACAGCTGATAAAATACCCAAAAACAAACCAAATATTGTAGCAAAAATTATAGATGATAATGCTAAAATAACTGTGTTTGGAAAAGTATTTAAAATAATTGTAGACACCTTAACACCTCTACGCTGGTAAGATTCCCTCAAGTATGGGTATTTGACAACCAATGAGGAGTTTTTAAAATCAGCAACCTTAATAAAAGAATATTTGTCATTTTTTAAAAAATTAATTTTTTCCGGATTCTTGGAATGAATTGAAATTAATGACAAATCATTCAAATAATATAAATATTGTTTGAATACTGGCTCATCAAAACCATATTTCTTTTTTATTATGCTTAACTGCTCTGCATTTTCATTTTGATCCATCATCATTCTGGCAGGATCTCCAGGTAATATTTGAAAAAGAAAAAAAATTACTGTTACAACACCAAATAGAGTAAATAAGATGTTTAATAACTTCATAAAAAATTAATGATTTAGTAAAATAAGAGCAAAAACCGAGTAGTTTATAATATCTTGATAATTAGCATCAATGCCTTCGCTAATCAGTGTTTCACCGTCATTGTCTTCAATTTGCTTTACTCTGAGTAATTTTTGAATTATCAAATCAGTTAAAGAGCTTATTCTCATTTCTCTCCAAGCCTCTCCGTAATCATGATTTTTATCTTTCATGAGGTTTTTTACAATATCAATTTGTTTTTTGTAATTGTTTAACGCTTGATTCATATTCAAGTCAGGTTCATCTACAACACCCAAATCAATTTGGATTAGAGACATCACTGAGTAATTCACTATTCCAATAAACTCAGATACTTGGCCCTCATCTATTTTTTTTGTTCTATTAGTTTGAATACCTCTTATTCTCTGAGCTTTTATGTAAATCTGATCTGTAAGAGATGGAAGTCTTAGTATTCTCCAAGCACTACCATAATCTTTCATTTTCTTTGAAAAAATATCTAAACAATTTTCAATTACTGTGTCAAATTGGTTTTCTGTTGTCACAAATACTTATTTTATGTAAATTTCGATTAAAATTACCTAATAAACTAATTCGTTAAATGAATATTAATATTCGTGGAAATCTTATCGATTTATCTAAACCCAAAGTAATGGGAATTCTAAATTTGACACCAGACTCTTTCTATGATGGTGGTAAGTTCTTTGATTTAGGAAAGATAGAATCACATGTTTCCGAAATGATTAAAAATGGAATGGATTTTCTAGATATTGGAGGATATAGTTCACGACCAGGGGCTAAAGAAATTAGTGAGAATGATGAAATATCTAGGATTATTAAAACTCTTCAATTTATAAGAAAAAAATTCCCTGAATTAATAATTTCTATTGATACATTTAGATCTGAAGTTGCTAGAGTTTCACTCAACGAGGGTGCAGATATTATAAATGATATAAGTTCAGGAAACATGGATAATAAAATGTTAGAAACTATTTCAAAATACAATTGTCCATATATTTTGATGCATATGAAAGGAAATCCTAAAACCATGCAGCAATCACCCAGCTACAAAGATGTAGTAATTGAGATAATTCAATTTCTTGCAGAAAGAATTAAAGTTGCTCATGAGTTTGGAATTACTGATTTAATAGCTGATCCAGGATTTGGGTTTGGAAAAACCACAGAACATAATTTCGAAATCCTAAATAATCTTGAAAAATTTTTAATTTTAGACTTACCTATACTTACAGGTTTTTCCAGAAAATCTATGATCTACAATACATTAAAAACAAATTCTGAAAATGCTCTAAATGGAACATCTTGTTTAAACACAATAGCTTTAACAAAAGGGGCAAAAATACTTAGAGTTCATGATGTTAAAGAAGCTAAAGAATGTATTATTTTATATGAAAAAACAATAAATAGTCTAATTTGACTAATTTTGTAATGCTTTGGAAATCCTTGATTTAATAAAATCCACAATTTTACCAATTATTGATGTTATACTTGTTGCAGTATTGCTTTATTATGCATATAAGCTAGTTAGAGGAACAGCAGCTATAGTTGTTTTCAGAGGTTTTGTTATAATTTATGTAGTTTGGTGGATTACAGACTTACTAAACATGAATATTCTTAGCAGTATTCTGGGTGGTTTCATCGGTGTCGGTGTATTTGCTGTAATTATTGTTTTTCAACAAGAAATAAGAAAGTTTTTGCTCCTGTTAGGATCATCAAGGATAACCAATAACAAATCAATATGGAAACGTTTCAGTCTTTTTTTCAAAATAAGCAAAGAACAAACAAAGCTAAATGTCGATGAGTTTATGTTAGCGTGTAATAAACTAAAAAAAGATAAAACCGGTGCAATTTTTGTTTTTGAAAGAAATAATAATCTTGATTTTGTTAAAGATGATGGAGATTCAATTAATGCAGAGCTTTCTCTTCCTATTATTGAAAGCATTTTCTACAAAAATAGTCCATTACATGATGGTGCTGTCATAGTTGTTGGAAATGTTATCGTTGCATCAAGAGTTACATTACCCGTATCAAAAAATAAAAAAATTAATAAGTCATTGGGACTGAGACATAAAGCTGGGATTGGAGTTACTGAGGAATCAGATGCTGTATCGGTTGTTATTTCTGAAGAGACTGGAAAATTATCATACATTAAAGATGGTAAAATAATTAATTGTAAAAATGATGAGGAATTAAGAAATTTACTATCAACTGATTTGGTTGAGTAGTTCAGTATCTTTAAATTGACAATCAAACAATTTTTTGTAAAATCCATTTTCAATTTTTATCAATTCTTTGTGAGCGCCATACTCTCTGATCTCACCATTATCTATAAATAATATCTTGTCTGCATTTAGAATTGTTGACAATCTATGTGCGATTATTATAGACGTCTTTTCGTCTATAATTTTATTTGTTGCATACTGAATTAGTTGCTCAGTTCTGGAATCAATTGATGAAGTTGCTTCATCTAAAATTAAAATCTTAGGATTAGAGACATATGCTCTTAAAAATGAAATTAATTGTCGTTGACCCTCTGATAACATGACTCCTCTTTCTTTAACATTATAATTAAATCCACCTGGTAGACTATTTATGAATTCGAGAATCCCAATATCTTTTGCAGCTCTTTCAACTTCTTGCTTGGTTATTTTTTTATTAAAGAGAGAGATGTTATTGTAAATGGAGTCTGCAAAAAGGAAAATATCTTGAGATACCAGTGCTATCTGAGATCTAAGATTTTTGATTGAATAGTCCTTGATATTTATATTATCAATACTAATTTTTCCATTTTCCAATTCAAAAAATCTCAAAATTAATTTAATGATTGTAGATTTTCCTGATCCTGTTGGCCCAACAATTGCTATCATCTCCCCTTTTTTAATACTCAAGGATATGTTTCTTAGCACAGGCGTATTTTTTTCATACTCAAAATTTACATTTTCAAATGAAATTTTACCTTTTATAATTTCCTCTCGTATTTTACCAGAATCATTCAAATTCTCTCTAGTATCCAAAATTTTAAAAACTCTGTTGGCGGCAACCATTCCCATTTGAAGTGTGTTAAATTTATCTGCTATTTGTCTCAAGGGTCTGAATAGCATTTGTGATAATTGTATAAATAAAAATATTGTACCAAGACTTATGGAATTTTCAACTGCCACATTATTAAATCCAGCGTACCATACAATCAATCCTATGGTAATTGATGTTGAGATTTCAGAGAGAGGAAAAAAGATTGAGTTATACCAAACAGTTTTTAACCAAGCCTGTTTGTGTCTTTCGTTAATTTCTCTAAAATTTTTGTATTCAATACTCTGTCTGTTAAAAATCTGTATTTCCTTCATGCCTGAAAGACGTTCCTGCACAAAGGAATTTAAGTTAGCAACTTCATTTCTTACTTGATTAAATGCAACTTTCATTGCCATTTGAAATAATCTGGTTGCGATAAGAATAAATGGCAAAACAAGAAAAATAATAAAAGATAGTTTTAAGCTTAATAATATCATAACTATCAAAACTGAAAACATCAGGATTAAATCAGCAACAATCATGAATAAACCCTGGCTAAAAATGCTTGCAATTGTTTCCATATCATTGACTGTACGAGTTACCAGTCTGCCCACAGAAGATTTATTATAATATGACATTTTAAAGGAAATTATTTTTGAAAATAATTTCTTTCTAATATCAAATACAACTTTTTGACCAAGGAGGTTAGTAAAAAATACAAATAAGAACTGAAATATAACTTGCAGGATTAGAACACCTATCATAATTGATGTTATGGCAAACAAGCCATCGTAATTTCGAAGAGTAATAAAATCATCAACAGCTATTTTCAACAAGTATTGGTTGAGTATAGAAAAAAATGAAATTAAAATTGCTGATATTGATACGAAAATAAAATTAAACTTATAAGGGCTGACATATCTAACCAGCCGCGCAAACAATTTAAAATTAAACTTTCTTTTGTTCATGAATTAAGATATTATCCCAGTTATACTCAATTTTTTTTAAATAAAGACCATGTGCTGGTACTGAAAAACCTGCCAATTGTCTATCTCTTTTTTCAATAATTGATTTAAAATCCTTAGCTGAAATCTTACCCAAACCATTCTCAATTAGTGTACCAACGATTGCTCTTACCATATTTCGCAAAAACCTATCGGCTTTAATTGTAAATACCATACGATTTTTATCAAAAGACCATTTAGCCATGAAAATATTACATTCATAAGTTTTAACATCGGATTTAGATTTTGAAAAAGACTTAAAATCTGTATACTGCATTAAAATCTCGCAACATTTGTTCATACTTTCTAAATCAAGATTTCTTTTAAAGTAAAATACCTTATTTATTTCAAATGGATTTTTTTCTAATGATATAAGATATTCATATTTTCTTGAGATCGCATCAAATCTAGCATGAGAATTATCATTGACAAGCAGCAAATTTTTTACAACTATTTCATTTGGCAAAAATGAATTAGCATTATGAATAAATGTGTCTTTTTCTGAAATTTTTGTTCTAATATCGAAGTGAGCAAACATTTGATTTGCATGAACTCCTTTGTCAGTACGACCTGCAGCCACTAATTTAATTGGAGTATCTAAAATTTTAGACAAACAATTTTCTGAAATTTCTTGTATTGTAATTGCATTAGGTTGTGATTGCCAGCCATGGCAATTAGTTCCGAGGTATGAAATTTCTATAAAATATCTCAATTACAGGTTAAATTTGTTAAATTCAAAGATAAGTAATAACAGTAAAAACAATTGAAAAAAATTCTTTTGATATCAGACACACATGGTTACATGGATAATGTAATTTTAAAATATGCTAAAAATGCTGATTTGGTTATTCATGCGGGTGACGTTGGTGATATTGATGTTGTTGATAAATTATCAAAAGTTTCAAATTTAAAAGCTGTATTTGGTAATATCGATAATGCTGAAATTAGATCTTGTATTAATGAAAATGAGTTGATAAATATTGAAGGATTTAAAATACTCATTACACATATCGCAGGAAAACAACCAAACTACAATAATAGATTGAGAAAAATAATTAACAATGAATCTCCAGATATTTTAATTTATGGTCATTCTCATATTTTAAAAGTAGAAAATGATAAAAAAAATGATATAATTTGCATTAACCCTGGGGCAGCTGGTAAACACGGTTTTCATAAAAAAAGAACTATGATAAGATTTAATTTAAATGAAAAGAAAATTGAAAAAATGGAAATTATTGAGCTTGGTAACAGGTCAAGCTTATCTTAACCTGTTGGATGAATCAATAATTGACTTATCCTTACTAATTGCCTTATGTGATAAATAAAGCAAAATAAAAGAAATAATAAAATAGATAATACCTAAATCTGTTAGTGATTGAATTATTGATCTCTCATCAAAAAAGTTAAATAACCCAAATATCAATAATAGTCCAATAATTTTTAATATCGTAAGTTGCATTTTTTGATATCTAAACATAAAAATATTTATAAATACTACGGAAGCAATTATTTCAGAAAAAAAATAGTCATTTAAATATGGTCTAAAATATCCAAAGTAATTTTCTGTTATAGACATAGTTGGATCAGTATCAATCCAAATAATTAAAAGAAAATTTATTGCAAGGATTGATAACATGTATAAAGATTGAATTCTTTGAAGCATTTTAACTAATATTACAGATAAAAATATTGTTTTTAATCTATAAATAAAAATATTGTATATTTGTATGGTTATCCTCAAATAACTTTCCAGATAGCAAAACATCACGAACTAAGATTATGTCACAAATTATAGATTTAAATAAGAAAAAGATTTCAGAGCTGGTTGAATTAGCAGTTGAATTAGGTATTGATTCCTCAGGCAAAAAAGATGAATTGATTCAAAAAATAGTAGACTTTCACCTAAGAAAGGAAAAAAAAGAACCTGTAAAAAACAATATTCCTAAAGAAAAATCAAGAGAAAAGAGTCATAACAAAGACAATCGCAACAGGTACAAAGAACCTGACTTTGAATTCGATGGAATTATTGAGTCTGAGGGTGTATTGGATATAATGCAAGAAGGATATGGATTTTTAAGATCATCAGATTACAATTATCTAAGCTCACCAGATGATATCTATGTTTCTCAATCTCAAGTAAGATTGTTTGGTCTTAAAACTGGTGATACCGTATTGGGTCAAGTAAGACCACCTAAAGAAGGAGAAAAGTATTTTCCACTAATTAAAGTAAATAAAATCAATGGTCTTAGTCCAGATGTAGTCAGAGATAGAGTCTCTTTTGAACACTTGACTCCTCTTTTCCCTGATGAGAAGTTCAACATCGCTGATAAGGAGAGTAGTATTTCTACAAGAATTATGGATCTTTTTACACCAATTGGTAAAGGACAGAGAGGAATGATTGTATCTCAACCAAAGACAGGAAAAACCATGTTATTAAAGGATGTTGCAAATGCAATTGCTGCTAATCACCCTGAGGTATACCAAATAATTCTATTGATAGATGAAAGACCTGAAGAAGTTACGGACATGCAAAGAAATGTTAAAGGCGAGGTAGTTGCATCAACATTTGATGAACCCGCTGATAGACACGTAAGAGTTGCCAATATTGTTCTCTCCAAAGCGAAGAGACTTGTTGAATGTGGCCATGATGTGGTCATACTTTTAGATTCAATCACGAGGTTAGCACGTGCTTACAATACAGTTCAACCAGCATCAGGAAAAATTCTTAGTGGTGGTGTTGATGCTAATGCTCTTCATAAACCCAAAAGATTCTTTGGAGCAGCAAGAAATATTGAAGGTGGTGGTTCCTTGTCAATTATTGCAACTGCTTTAACCGAAACCGGATCAAAAATGGACGAAGTAATTTTTGAAGAATTTAAGGGAACTGGTAATATGGAGTTACAACTTGATAGAAAAATATCCAATAGAAGAATTTTTCCAGCTATTGATTTAGTATCTTCAAGCACAAGACGTGACGATTTGATTCTTGATGAAAACACAATTCAAAGAATGTGGATCATGAGAAAATATTTAGCCGACATGAACCCAGTCGAGGCTATGGAATTTGTGGAGGATAAAATTAAAAAGACTTTGAATAACGAGGAGTTTCTTATTTCGATGAACTCTTAGTTTTTGGTTTAGCAGCCTTTTTTACTACTTTCAAACTATTTACGTGCTTAGAAAGTTTTGACTTTAAGTTTGCTGACTTATTTTTGTGAATAATATTATTTTTTGCGAGTTTATCAAGCAGTGATGTTACATCAGTAAATAACTTATCAGCCTCTTTTTTATTTGTCGTTTCTTTTAAAACCTTTATTGCATTTCTAGTTGTTTTATGCTGTAATCGATTTTTAGTATTACGAGTTTTAGTTTGTCGTATTCTTTTGAGAGCTGATTTATGATTTGCCATATTGTATTTAAATTTTAGCTCAGCAAATATAATAGTTTTTTATATCTGTAAACAATTTTAATGTTTAATTTATTGAATATCATAAAACTTGATACCCAACCATAAACTTTGTAGCCCGTAGGGGAATCGAACCCCTCTTACCAGGATGAAAACCTGGCGTCCTAGCCGATAGACGAACGGGCCAAGAAATTAGTCGTGCAAATTTATATAAAGGAAATAAACATGCAAAATATTAAATGTAAAATTAATAAGACCTTGCAAAAAACACCTTGCACTCTGAGCTGGCACCGGTAACCATACATTTGCCTGGCTCTTTTTTATTAATGGGTATGCATCTAATGGTAGCTTTAGTGTCTTTTTTTATTTTTTCTTCAGTTTCACTTGTTCCATCCCAATGGGCCAAAACAAAACCACCGTCTTCAATCATTTGTTTAAATTCTGCATATGAGCTAGCTACTTTTGTATTGTCATCCATATGTCTTTTAGATGCACGTAAAAGTTCATTCTGAATATCATCAATTAGAAATGATACCTCTTCAAATACCTCACCAAACTTCAAAACTTTTTTATGCATTTTGTCTCGTCTAAAAACCTCAAGAGTTTTGTTTTGTAAATCACGAGGGCCTACTGCAATCCTGATTGGAACACCCTTAATCTCGTACTCATTAAACTTATAGCCGGGTTTATGATTTGATCTGTTATCATACTTTACTGTGTAACCATTTTTTCTGATTTGCTCGATCAATGGATTAACATATTCAGAAATTTCAGTTAACTCCTTATCAGATTTAAAGATTGGAACTATAACAACTTGATAAGGTGCTAGTTTAGGCGGAAGCACTAAGCCATGATCATCACCATGACTCATTATGAGTGCACCCATCAACCTTGTTGAAACACCCCAAGAGGTTGCCCAAACATGATCCAATTTACCATCCTTATCTGCAAATTTTACATCAAATGCTTTTGCAAAATTTTGACCAAGAAAATGCGAAGTTCCTGCTTGTAATGCTTTTCCATCTTGCATCAAAGACTCAATGCAATAGGTTTCTTCAGCACCAGCAAATCTTTCTGAATCAGATTTCAAACCTGAAAGAACTGAAATTCCCATAAAATTTTCTACAAACTTTGCATATAAATCAATAATTAATTTAGTTTCAGCTAGAGCTTCTTTTTTAGTCGCATGGGCAGTGTGACCTTCTTGCCATAAAAATTCGGCTGTTCTCAAAAAAAGTCTTGTCCTCATTTCCCATCTTACGACATTTGCCCACTGGTTTAATAATATTGGTAAATCTCTGTATGATTGAATCCAGTTTTTATATGTTCTCCAAATTATAGCCTCACTGGTTGGTCTAACAATTAACTCTTCCTCGAGCTTGGAGTTTTCATCAACTACTAATTTCCCTGGGTTTTCTTTATCATTTTTTAATCTGTAATGTGTTACAACTGCACACTCTTTTGCAAATCCCTCTGCATTTTTTTCTTCAGCTTCAAATAAACTTTTGGGAACAAATAAAGGAAAATATGCATTGTAGTGGCCTGTTTCTTTGAATTTTGAGTCTAATTCTTGTTGAATTTTTTCCCAAATTGCATAACCATATGGTTTTATAACCATACATCCACGAACTGATGAGTTTTCCGCCAAATCAGCCATTACTACCAATTCATTATACCATTTTGAATAATTTTCTTGTCTAGATGTTAATTTTTTTGACATAATTTATTTGGCATAAATTTTGTTTTTATATTTATAGTAGCAAAAATATGTTAATAATGCCATCTACCAAATTAAAAAGCAATCTTAATAGTACAATCTTCGTTTTATTCTTACTAGCATTAGTAGGTTGTGGTTCCTTTAGTTCTTCAAGTCTTGTTAACTCTGATGGGATTTACAAGAATAACAATGAAAGTGAAACTAAGGAAAATAATTCGAAGTATTATGAAAATTATTTCAAGGAGAAAGCTCTCGAAATGAATAATGATTTTGTTTTTTCTGATTCAATAAATTTAGATTCTGATTTTATAACTTCTGATGGTATTTCTTATTCAACCAACAAAGCGGCATGGGGTCAAATTCCAGACTCAAAAGATTATATAGTTGACTACTACTCTTTCAATAACAGGTACTTTGGCTATGGATATGGTTATGGATATTATGATTACATGTTCCCTTACTATGGCTTTGGTTATGGATACCCAGGTTATTCATATTATTATAATCCAATGAGAAACTGGTACAGGTATGGTTGGAGATTTGGTTATTTTCCCTTCTTTTATGATTTCTACCCATTTGGTTATTGGAATAGAAATGTATATTACGGAAACAAAAATAGACTTTCATACATGAATCCTTACAGCAATCCTGCCTACAACAGAGAAATAAATAATGTATCTTACAATGATGGCAGAAGGGGGAGTTCATCAAACGTTGTTATTTATGGTGATGGAAAAGTTGGTCCAAAAGCCAATGGCAATGTAGTAAGAGAAATCAAAAACTATAATGCAGGTAGAATGAACACTAAGCAGGGTGACGAAATCATTCAAGGAAGTACTAACAACGCCAATTTTAGGAGTTACAAGGATTTTATAAAAAATAATTCCTCAAGTTCAGTTACAAGAGGAAGAGTCTATGATAGACCTGAGATGGGTGTTGGTATATCAGGATCAGGATCGAATCCAGGAACCCCAAATAAAGTAGAAAAAAGAAGATATTACAATAACCCTAGTAATTACAGTAACCCTAGACCTAGTAATTCTGTACAGTATAATTGGGGATTAGGTGGACGAAACAAATCATCGAATAGTAGTGCTGGTCAAGTCAGATCTTATGGAAATCCTGGAAGTTCATCCAGTTCAAGTCCAAGTTCAAGGTCAAGTTTTTCAAGTGGAAGTTTTTCAAGGCCGTCTCCAGCCCCATCATCAAGCAGTGTTAATAGCTCATCATCTGGAGGACGATCATCGTCTGTTGGCTCTGTTGGTCGTGGATCGAGATAATATCTAATGAAGTTTAAATTTTATTTGCTTTCGGTAATTATTCCGATCTTTATTCATTCACAAAGTATCTATGATGCCATCAATTGGAGTTTTGAAAATGAAAGTGGAAATTCCAGATACGAATCTATGGGTGGTGCCTTTGGAGCCCTTGGTGGTAATCTATCAGCTATTTCCAACAATCCTGCATCAGGAGCTGTATTTGAACTTTCAAGACTAGGAGGTTCTCTAATCGTAAATGATAACTCAATAAAGTCACAATACTATAATAATGAAAAAACATTAAAATCAAGAAACTCAAACTACCAGGCTGGGTTGATTTATGTGTTAAAAAATTATGGAGATGGGAACCTGAATAAATTCTCAATTGGCTTTAATTTCCAATCAAAAAATAATTTTAATGAAGAATTTAAAATTTATGGTAGAAGTTCAAATTCAATAGATAATTTCTTTCTTAATAACGCATTTGGAGTTAATATAAATCGAATTAGTGTTGGCCCCAATGAAACCACTCAAGGTGTTTACAGGTGGCTTGGTGATAACATTGGTTATTATGCTCAACAAGCTTTTTTAGGTTACCAATCATATTTATTAGACTATGATAATGATTCTAGCTCATATTTTTCTTTGGCTAAATATGACGATGGTGTTACACATGAGCATTCAATATTCTCATCTGGTTTTAATAATCACTCATCGTTAAATATTTCAATTCAATTTAGAAAAAACCTATACATGGGTATTAACCTGAATTTTAATGATGTTTTTGTAGAAAAAGAAATTAGACATTTCGAAAATGATTTTGATAATGATTCTCCAATTACAAACATAGATTTTAGAAATTATCTTACTACAAATGGAAATGGTGTTTCTATTCATGGGGGATTGATATACAAAGCTGGAACCTTTCGATTAGGACTTTCTTATTTATCACCCACACATTATCAGTTTGAAGATAATCTTGAACAATATATAGAAACAAATTCAATTGATACCGATGGAGTTAGATACAATGATATAGTTGATCCTCAGGTAACTAATATTTATTTTTATGACTTTAAATCGCCATCAAAATTAACTTTCAGTGGAGCAGCTATTATTAATAATATGCTTATTCTGAGTTTGGATGTTATTTCAAAGAATTATTCCCAATCAAAGTTTAAACATAGAAATGAAGGTGTTTACAATGATTTGAATGATGCTATTACAAAAAACTTAACAAATGTTTTAGATTATCGTTTTGGAACAGAATTAAAAATAAATCAATTAAGCCTTAGAGCTGGATATAAAGCTTTTAATAATCCTTACAATAATGGAGAAAACAAATATTTAATATCCCAATCTTTTGGTGTTGGATATAATTTTGATTCAGCAACACTTGATTTTGCTATTTTAAATTCTACATACAATTACAATTATCAATTGTTTGATACAGGTTTGACTGAATCTTCACGTATCAACAATAAAGTACTTAAATTAATAATGTCTTATAATATAATATTTTAAAAGGTAATTCTTTTATATTTGCAAAACTTATAAATAATATGAAATACAATAAATTTCTTGAAGAACTTGAACAAATCGACTCAGATCACAAAAAGTTCTCAATAGAAACACCACTACGAGATGATGCATTTGAAATTTCTGATGATGAAAAAATATCTATCATTCAAAATAATGTCAAAGAAATTTTACAAACACTTGGCATGGATATGAATGATGATAGCCTTAAAGGAACCCCGTTAAGGGTTGCTAAAGCTTATGTCAAAGAAATTTTTGGTGGATTAAATCCTAAAAATTTACCTAAAGCATCAACATTTG
>CACNQJ010000009.1 GCA_902622575.1 uncultured Bacteroidota bacterium | reverse complement strand
TGTATAAAGCTTGCTTTCAGAAGAGTTGTTAGCTAAAAATATTTTTCCATTTTCACCACCTTTCGTAATTTCATTTTTATTGGTAAGCATCAACCCTCCTTTGCTTTTAGACATGTTGTGACACTTTACACATTTTGCGTCTATTATAGATGATACAACATCATCATATACATGAATGCTATCGTAACTTACAAATCTTACTGTGGTATCAAACTCCGGTAATTTTAAATAATCTTTGCCATGTGTTATTGATCCACCGTAATGACCTGTAACAGTCATAAAAATAACAGCACTTATAAATGAGTGTGCTATGTACCTATTGTTTTCGTTTTTTTTATGCAATAAGTATATGAGTCCTATTAATAAAGTAGTTATGATTGCTAGCCACATATGAAAATTTACTAATAAGTCATCATAGTCACCATAGTATTGAAGAATAAAACCTAAAATTGAAGAAATTACAGCTGAGATAAAAGAGAATATTAAACCTAATCTTATTGGTATAGTTAATTTAATTTTTGAAAATTTTTCGTAGGCAAAAAGCAATAGTGTAAATAAAAAAGCTCCTATCGGCAAATGCAAAACAACAGGATGAAAATTTCCTAAATATTTAACTATCTCTTCCATTACTCTATTTCGTATTTAGCGTCAATCATCTTTTGATTTTTTGTGTCATGCAACGCATAATTAAATCCTTTTTTCAAGCTGTAACCAGCATGTTCACCCTGCTTATTTACAGCAATAAAACCAACCTGAAGATATTCCCATTCGGGTCGATTTTTATGTATTTTTGAGATTCTGTTGACAATTTCCTTACAAGCTTCTAATGGTGATGCTCCTTGTCTCATGACCTCTACAACCATTGCGCTACCAGAAGTTCTTATTACTGCTTCACCAAGTCCAGTAGCTGCTGCTGCTCCAATATCATTATCTAAAAAAAGTCCTGCGCCAATTATAGGAGAATCTCCAACTCTTCCATGAATTTTCCAGGCAGCTCCGCTAGTTGTACATGCACCAAATAAATCTTGATTTTCATCAATTAATAGCATACTGATTGTGTCATGATTTTCAATATTAATTACTGGTTTATAATCAGAACTTTTTTTCCATTTCTCCCAGGCTTCTTTTGATTTTTTGGTTAATAAATTCTGACTTTTAAATCCTTGTTCAATAGCAAAATCATATGCCCCTTTTCCAGATAACATAATGTGTGGGGTCTTTTCCATGACCATCCGAGCAACAGAAATTGGATTTTTGATATTTTGTAAGAAACTTACCGAACCACAATCATTATTTTTGTCCATAATACATGCGTCAAGGGTAACTTTCCCTGTTCTATCTGGAAGTCCTCCTAGTCCAACAGACGTCTCATTAGGATCATCTTCAGAGACTCTAACACCCAACTCCACAGCAGTTAATCCTCCATTTCCAGAGCTTAAATTTTTCCAAGCAACTTTGTTTGCCTCAAATCCATGATTCCAAGTTGAAATAATTCTTGGACCAGAAAAATTTTGGAAGCTAGGTTTTTTAAATGATTGACCTAAAACCCCAGAGGCCATTGAACCTAAAATTGTATTTTTTATAAATCTTCTTCTACTCACACAATAATTTTTTAATCTATCATACCAATTTCTCTAACACCTTTACCAATTGTATTTGTTAATTTGTCTCCGAGTTCATTTCTTGCTCTTTCACCTATTTTCTCTAGTTTTTTTGCTATTTCAATGTTTTGTTTGTAAACATCTCTTTGTTCACTAGGATCATTTTTTAAGTCATAAAGTTCGTTACTAGTTACTTTGTTCATCTCATATTTAACAGGAATTCCGTTAGTTCCGCCAGGCTTTCCATTTAATGACCTGTAGGACCTTGGAAAATATAACTTCCAATCCCCTGATCTTACTGCATGGAGTTCATTTTGTCTGTAGTAAAAATATAACTCATCGTGTGGAGAATTTTTCTCTTTTTGAGTGATAAGTGGCCATATGTTTTTGCCATCTATTTTATTTTCTGAAAGTTCGGAGCCAGTTAAGTTTGAAAAGGTAGGCATCCAATCAATACCCATTACTGGTTCATCAATGATTGTTCCAGCCTTGATTTGATTGGGATACTTAATTATACATGGAACTCTTTGCCCACCTTCCCATGCAGTTCCTTTTCCTTCTCTAAATATTCCAGAGGAACCTGCGTGATCACCATAAGAAAGCCAAGGTCCATTATCCGATGTAAACACAACTATTGTGTTTTCAGAAAGATTATGCTTTTCTAATGCATTTATAACCCTGCCAACTGAAAAATCAATTTCAGTAATAACATCTGCGAATAACCCTTCACCGGTAGACCCATCAAATTCCTTTGATGCAAATAATGGAACGTGAGGTTGGGGATGAGCGATATATAAGAAAAATTGATTGTCTTTATTTTCCTCTATAAAACGAATACTTTCATCAGTTATATTTTTGGTTAAATCAGATTGGTCTATTAAAGTTTCGATAGGTTCAGTATTTCTATACAATAATAGATCCTCTGGAAATGCATTTGGAAATTCAGGGTGAAAAGGCCACATATCATTTGAGAACAGTATCCCATAAAACTCATCAAATCCGTGATTAGTAGGCATAAACTTTTCTGCATCTCCCAAATGCCACTTTCCGAAAATTCCTGTTTTATAATTATTATTTTTAAGCATTTCTGACAATAATAATTCATCAGGATTAATTCCTCTTTTAGATTTTGGTCCAAATGCACCGCTGATTCCTAACCTGTTTGGATAGCAACCAGTTAATATAGCTGCTCTAGATGCTGAACAAACAGCTTGAGCAGCATAATATGACGTTAATTTTACTCCATCTTGGGCCATTTTATCAAGGTTAGGAGTTTTAATAAACTTAGAACCATATGAGCTCAAATCGGCATAAGCCAAATCATCGGTTAAAATAAAAACAATATTGGGTGGTGTTTCAGTGCTTTTGTCACATCCAAAAACAAAAACTGTAATTATTAAAATGAGGTGTTTAAAGTTATATTTTTTCATCTTTTTTTGTTATTAGTTTTAATGCTTCGTTGACATTATTTACAGGGAATTTACAAGTATTATTTACACATACATAAATCAAAGTTTCCCCTCTGTTATATCTGTTTTTAAGCAAATATTTATCACTGTCCTTTTTTGATGCTGCGATTAAAATATTGGGAAAATACTTAGAACTGATTTCATTTGCCATTTTATGTGATTTTTTACCTGAGATAACAACCTCGAAAAATTTATCGTTATAATTCAATGATACATTTAACCAATTCATATGATCTAATGTATTATCAATTATGTCATTAGCCATTGCATCTATCATTAATTTTCCTGTTTGATAATACTTTCGGTTCCCTGTGTGATGTGAAAGTAAAAATAGGTTTTCACACATCACTGAATTAGGTGATGGCATGACACCATCTTGATTAACAAATAAATCATTGGAAAAGAATAAGGACTGGTCTGTACTAAATCTTAGAAAGGGTGATTCCTCATGGCTAAAAAGACTTAGAGTTTTTTTGGCTAATTCATCAGCCCTGTCAATAAAATCATGATTGAATGTAGATTGATATAAGCTTAAATAAGCTGAAATTAAAAAACTGTAATCTTCTAAGAACAATATCCTTTCATTTGAAACTGAAAGTGATCTGTCTACAGTTAAGTTTTTCTTTACGAGATTTTTTTCGACTGCAGATATAATTTCTAGTGCTTTATCTAAGAATTTGTTATCTCCCGTTGATTGAAAAGCATCTGAAAGTCCAATGACACTCAATGCATTCCAAGATGTTACGAATTTATTGTCAACAATTGGCTTGAGTCGGTTCTCTCTAGATTTTTTTAAAATTTTGATTGACTCTTTAATCTTTGATTCCAATTGGTTTTTAGAAATATTATACTTTTCAATAAAAAAATTGTCATCACGGTCTCTCTTTAGAACATATTTATCTTTTTCCCAAAAACCAACCTTATTTACATTATAGTAATCCTCAAATAATTCATAATTTTCCCCCAATATCTCCTTCAAATTATTTTTCTTCCATACATAATAATCCCCTTCAATCTTTTCATCACCAACTTCAGTTACAGCAGAGATACTGGAATAAAGTAAACCATTTTCATCATTTAAACTATTGTCAATAAAAGAGAAAATATTATCAATTTGATTTTTATATAAAGCTTTATTTTTTGACTTATATGCCTTGGCATATACTGAAAGCATTTGAGCATTATCATAGAGCATTTTTTCAAAGTGAGGAACGTGCCATATTGAATCAACAGTATATCTATGTAGCCCCCCCTCAATATGATCATTAATTCCGCCGTATGAAATATTTTTAAGAGTTGTGTCAACAAACTCAGAATATTTATTATCATTGAATTGATTTCCAGCCCTAAGAAAATAATTAATCATTGATGGTAAATGAAATTTTTGAGATGCTTTTAATCCTCCATTAAGAATATCTGCTGACTGGAAAGCAACGAGACTTGCTTTTTTTAATTTCAAGAGAAGTTCTGATGATTCTAATTTATTTTCCACAATCACTTTTGGACTCATTCCTGCTTTAAGTTTACTTGAATAATCAAGAACATCATCATATCTATCATTATAAAGCTCATTGATTTGATTTAATACACCGATCCAGTTTTCCTTTGGCAAATATGTACCTCCCCATATCGGCGATCCGTCAGGTAAAGCAATAATATTCATTGGCCATCCCCCGCTTCCTGTCATTAAAACAAGTGATTTCATATATATTTCATCAATATCAGGCCTTTCTTCTCTGTCCACTTTAATATTTATAAAATTCTTGTTCATAATTTTTGCTGCCTGGTCGTCACTAAATGTTTCCTCTTCCATTACATGACACCAGTGACAGGACGAATAACCTACACTTATAATTATTAATTTTTTTTGATTTTTAGCTAGAGTCAAAGCTTCAGTTCCCCACGGCACCCAGTCTACTGGATTCGAGGAATGCTGTTTAAGGTATAAGCTTTTTTCATTAATAAGTTTGTTCATCCTTTCTTGTCCAATATTTGGAAATGAAATCAATAATATAATAGCTAAAAAAAATATTTTTTTTAATGTCATCAATTAAATTAATGATTTGAAAATTAATTCCTAATTTACCTTTTAATTGTATTAATATAAATACAACTTATAAATTATGAAAAAAGTCTCATTACTAATAATTTTTTTTCTTCTAAGTTGTGGCAACATTACAAAACAAAAACCAAATATTCTCTTTATAATGTCTGATGACCATACTTCACAGTCTTGGGGAATATATGGGGGAATTTTGCAAGATTATGTTAAAAATGATGGCATAAAGAGACTTGAAAAATCAGGTGTTGTTCTTGAAAATTTATTTTGTACTAACTCAATATGCGTTCCTAGCAGAGCATCAATATTAACTGGACAATACAGTCACAAAAATGGGGTATATAATTTGCCAGATGCTCTTCACCCTGATTCATTAAACGTTGCTAAAATTTTAAAAATTAATGGGTATCAAACATCTATCATTGGTAAGTGGCATTTAAAAAAAGAGCCTTCAGGGTTTGATTATTATAAGGTTCTTCCAGGCCAGGGACTATACAATAACCCCTTTTTCAAAACAAAAAACAACTGGGAAGATGGTTACAGAGGAGGCAAACAAGAGAACGGCTTTTCAGCAGATATTATAGGTAATAGTTCTATTGAGTGGTTAAAAAAAATTGATAACGATAAACCATTTTTTCTTATGACCCATTTCAAGGCAACACATGAACCTTTTGACTATCCAGAAAGAAATAAGAATTTAAATAAAGGGGTTTTTTTCCCCGAGCCATCATCACTTTATGAATTTGATCCAGAGGAATCTGGCAGAAAGCACATTGGTCAAGTTGTCGAAAATTTAACTGATAGATGGGTAAGCGCTACTATAAATAATACAGCAAGATATCCCGGTATGCCATTTTCTGTAGATAACCTTGATAGAAAAGAGACTAGGTCTAAAACATATCAAAAATTTATTGGTGATTTTCTTAAAAGCGGAGCTGCTATTGATGATAATATTGTCAAAATACTTGACTATTTAGAGAGTTCAGGATTAATTGATAACACTGTAATTATTTACACTTCTGACCAAGGTTATTTCTTGGGAGAACATGGGTATATGGATAAAAGATGGTTTTATGAAGAATCTGCCAGAATGCCTTTTGTTATTTCATACCCAAAAGAGCTTCCCAAGGGCAAAAGAATCGATGATTTACTACTAAACATTGATATTCCATCATTATTTTTAGATTTTGCAGATATCGAACAACCCAAAAGTTTTCAGGGATTTAGTTTTAAAGAAAACTTAATTTCAAATGAATTAAAATCAAGAAAATATATTTACTATAGATATTGGCAACATGATATAAAAAGACCTGCTCATTTAGGAATAAGATCAAAAAACTATAAATTGATTTACAATTACGGAGATGGACTTGGTAAATCTGGAACAAACAAAATAAAAACTGAACCAAATTGGGAATTCTACGATTTGATAAATGATCCAAGTGAAAATTTTAATAGTATCGACAATCCAGATTACAAAAAAATTATAGACGAGCTACACAAACAGCTAATTATTGAAAAAAATAAAACTGAAGACCTTGAGCTTGAGATTCCACAAATATCATGATACGAATTATAATCTTCATACTTCTATTTAATTTAAATCCAATTTATTCACAAAATTTTAAAAAAATTGACAGTCTAGTAGAGAACAGTATAGAACTTAAAGCTTTCCCTGGTGCTCAACTTTACTTAAAAAGCCCTGATTATACCTATTCAAAATCATACGGGTTTCACACTTATGATTCATTAATAAAAGTTGAGGAAGATCACTTATATGATTTAGCTTCCATAACAAAAACCTTGGCTGCAACTTTAGCAGTGATGAAGCTTTATGATCAAAACAAACTGAAATTGGACGATATTATATCCAAGTACCTAAAAAAACTTAAGGGTTCAAATAAAAAAAATACAAGTTTTCATGAACTTTTAATTCATAAGTCTGGATGGAAACCATATATAAATCATCAATTTTCATTGATTAAAAAAAATAAAAAACTTAAATCAAGATTCATAAATAATAAGTACGGTGATGAAAAAGTTGAGGTTGCAAAAAATCTTTTTATTAAAAAGAAATATTACAATAAGATTTTTAGAAAAATTAAAAGGTCAAAAGTTAAAAAACAAGGTGATTATGTTTACTCTGGGTTATTTTTTTGCTTGATTCCAGAGATTGTAGAAATTATATCAAAAAAGTCATTTGAAAGTTTTTTAATTGATGAATTTTATTCAAAAATTGGTGTTGACTTATTGTTTAACCCTGTTAAAAAATTTCCATTAGATAAAATTGTTCCAACTGAGTTTGACAAAATTTTTAGAAAGCAACTAGTTCAAGGTTATGTACACGATGAAACTGCAGCTATAATGGGTGGTGTTTCTGGAAATGCTGGATTGTTTGGTAGTGCAAATGATGTTGGTAAAATATCCGAATTATTGTTAAATGAAGGCAAATACAACGGTGAAGAAATACTTAAAAAAAATACAGTTAGGTATTTTTCAAATCCAGGAAATTATAAAAATGAATCGGATGTTAGAGGGCTTGGATTTGATAAGCCTCGAATAACAAGTGGTGGAAATAAATATCCAAATTCAAATTTATCAAATTCCAGTTTTGGCCACACCGGTTTTACCGGAACTTTTTTTTGGATAGATCCTAACAAGGAGACAATCATAGTATTATTAACAAACCGTGTTTATCCGTCTAGGAATTATGAAAATTTATACGACTTAGATATAAGAAAAAAATTAATTGATATGGTAATTGAAACTAATCTCTAGAGTTTATTTTAGCTAATAGCCTAAGTATTTCTAAATAAAGCCATACCAAGGTTACCATTAAACCAAAAGCCGCGTACCATTCCATATATTTTGGAGCGCCATTTTCTGATCCTTCTTCGATAAAATCAAAATCTAAAACTAAATTTAGAGATGCAATTACAACTATAAATAGAGTAATTAAAATACTAGTTATTGATCCATCAGTCGGGCTTAAGAAGGGTACTTCAAATCCAAGAAAAAGTCCAATAATACCAATAATGTAAAATAATCCAATTCCACCCGTTGCAGCAAAAATTCCAAGCTTTAAATTATCAGTAGCTCTTATTATTCTAGATTTGTAAGCAAAAAGTAGAGACAAAAGAATAAATGCTGTTAAACATACTGCATTAAAAACGATTCCTTCAAACTGTTGAGCATACATGTACGAAATACCACCTAAAACAAGACCTTGACATAAAGAGTAAATTGGTGTTGTTATGGGTGCAAGTTCTTTTTTGAAAAAGGTAATAAAAAAGGCTACAATTCCAAGACCAAAACCAAGCCATACGTATGAGCCCATAAATGAAGAGTAAGCATAATAACCAGAGGACATTAATAATAATAATGATAGGGCAGTTTTATTAACAGTGCCCTCAATTGTCATTACATTATCATTAATAATTGGGCCTGACGATCTTTCTGCGCGCAAGCCTTTAAAGGTATTTCTATTTAATGCAGGATTTCCTGATCTAAAGGAAAGATGTCTAGCCATTTTAAACTAAATTTGTATTAAATTTATTTATATGCAACGAATAATTGTTTTGCTCCTTATCATATCTTTCAATAATCATGCCCAAATTGAAAGCAATTTAGATGAAGTTTATCCAATTTTCCCAGTGTGCAAGCTACTGCCTGATAACAAACAAAATCAATGTTTTGATGAAAGCATGTTTGAGCACATTGAAAAAAACTTTAAATATCCAAAAACTGCTTGGGATTTGAACTTAGAGTCGCAGGTTAGAATTAGATTTAACATAAATCAAAATGGAGAAGTTGACAATATTAAAGCAAATGCTGCTGTAGTTGGTATTAGTTTCATAGAAAAAGAAGCTTTGAAGGCTGCTGAAAGCATGTTTGAGGTTGCTGCCGCTAATATCTTAAGAACTCTTCCCAAAATGATTCCTGCAAAAAAAGGGGGAGAGGCGTTCGATAAAACATTCCAAGTTACAGTTGAGTATAAGATACCAAATCAACTTGATTATGATGAAATAGATAAAGCTCCAACTTTTCCAGGATGCGAAAATATAGAAGTTGAAAAATCAAAAGAGTGCTTTGAGAAATTTATAAATAATCACATAAATAAAAATTTAAAGTATCCGAAAAGGGCCCTCAAAAATAATATTGAAGGAGATGTGTTTATACAATTTGAAATTACCAGAGATGGGTACTTTATAAATTTTTATACAGTTGGACCTGATAAAATACTTGAAGATGAGGCTTATAGAATTATGTCAAAACTTCCTGCTGTAAAGCCAGGTGAGTATCTTGGAAAAAAGGTAAATGTGCTTTACGGACTACCTATTTCATTCAGGCTCAAATAAGATTATTATGAAAAAAATCAACTTTAGAAAAAAGTTTGAGAAATTTTCTGAACATTGGTCTCCAAAAGTAATTGCTGAACTTAACGACTATCAATTTAAACTAGTTAAAATTAAAGACGATTTTGTTTGGCACAATCATGAGCATACAGATGAGGCCTTTATTGTAATTGAGGGGAAAATTTTTATTGAATTTGAAAACCGAACAGAAGAAATCAACAAAGGAGAAATGATAATTGTTCCAAAGGGGATGAATCACAGACCTTTTGCAAAAAATGAGGCAAAAATCATGATTATTGAACCTAGAGGTGTAAAAAATACAGGTAGATTAAACAATGAACTGACTGCACCAAATGATGATTGGATTTAAATTAAAAATAAGTTTAAATAGTTATATTTAATATACATGAAAGAAATTTCCAAAAGTTACTTGTCAAAAAAAATAAATAAACTCAACAAAAAAATTCATCGTGCAGAGGAACAAAACGAAAATAATAAAGTATGGTGGAGAAAAATGAAACTAGAAAAACTCAAATATAAACTCAAAAAAATAAACTAAAATGTCTAAAATACTAAGTGATAGCCAATTGAAAGAAAAATTAAATCTATTATCTGCAAATTGGTCTATTGATGGTCTGTATTTAAGATGTAAATATACTTTTGATAATTTTGAAAGTGCTTTTTCTTTTATGAAAGAAGTTGCAATTAAATGTGAAGAAATGAATCACCATCCAAAATGGACAAATGTCTATAATCAATTGGATATTGAACTATACACTCATGATTCAGGTGGTATAACTCAAAAGGATTTTGAGCTGTCCTCATTCATGGATAGCGTGTTTCATAAATATAGTTCATGAGAAAATTAATCTATTTACTAGCCTTTGTTCCTATATTTTGTTTTTCACAAATCAATGGGAAACAACACGAGCAACTAATTCTAAGGGGAGCTACAATAATTAATAGTACAGGTGCTCCGCCACTTGGACCTGTTGATATTGTTATTGAGAAAAATATCATCACTAAAATTCAGAACGTTGGCTATCCAGGTGTTCCAATTAATGAAAACAGAAGACCTAAACTATCAAAAAACGGTGTTGAAATAAATTGTGAGGGAAGTTACATCCTACCTGGATTTATAGATACTCATGGACATATCGGTGGGAGATCTCAAGGTGCTAATCCAGAATACGTTTTTAAACTATGGATGTCACATGGTATTACAACAATAAGAGAGCCAGGCGGTTCCCTGAGTCATGATCTGAAACTAGAATTGAAAAATAGTAGTGAAAAAAACACAATAGTTGCACCAAGAATAATTGCATTCTCAACTTTCAGTTCAAGAATTAAATCCCCCGATGAAGCCAGAGATTGGGTAAAAGATAACGCAAAAAAGGGTTCGGATGGAATAAAGTTTTTTGGTGCTCCCCCTGATGTAATGCAAGCTGCAATTGAGGAAAATAAAAAACTAGGATTAAGATCTACAGCCCATCATGCGCAACTTAATGTTGTCAAGTGGAATGTTTTAAATTCAGCTCGAGCAGGATTAAATTCAATGGAACATTGGTACGGTCTGCCTGAGGCGTTATTTAGTGACAGAATTATTCAAAATTATCCTGCTAATTACAACTATCAAAACGAACAACATAGATTTGAGGAAGCTGGAAAACTTTGGAAACAAGCAGCGAAACCTTACTCTGAGCATTGGAACAATGTAATGAATGAATTGATTTCACTAGACTTTACCATTTCGCCAACTTTAAATATCTATGAAGCTAGTAGAGATTTACACAGAGCTAGAAGAGCTGAATGGCATGACGATTATACTCTTCCAAGTTTGTGGGGTTTTTATGCTCCTAGCAGAATTTCACACGGATCATATTGGCATTATTGGGGCACAGAGCAGGAAATAGCATGGAAAGAAAATTACAGACTTTGGATGACCTTTCTGAACGAGTTCAAAAATAGAGGGGGTAGGGTTACTACTGGATCAGACTCTGGCTACATATATCAACTTTATGGCTTTGCCTTTGTGAGAGAACTTGAGCTTTTGAGAGAGGCCGGATTTCATCCTTTAGAAATAATACAGTCTGCAACTTTGAATGGAGCAGAAGTATTAGGTTTGGACCACTTAATTGGATCAATTGAGCTGGGCAAGCTGGCCGACTTAATTGTTATTGAAGAAAATCCACTTGAAAATTTAAAGGTTCTATATGGAACTGGTGCAATTAAACTTGATACAAATAATAATGTAACTAGGGTTGGTGGAGTCAAATACACAATAAAGGATGGTATTGTTTATGACGCCAAGAAACTATTGAAAGAGGTCAAAGCGATGGTTGATCTAGCTAAAAAAGAAGCTGGATATAAAATTAAACAACCTGGAATAAATTAAAAATAAATGAAAAAAGATCTATTCATAATTCTTGCTTCATTATTATTAATCTCATGTAGCAGTGGAGATGATGATATAATGGATAGTGTGGATGATAATGATGAGATATTAAACTTATTTAGCAATAAAGCAAGAGTTGTAGGTTATTTTCCTTACTACCGTTTTTCTCTTAACGATCAAATCGAATATTGCAAAGTGACTCATTTAAATATTGCATTTGCTAACCCATTAGCTGATGGAACCATTGTTTTGCCTTCCACTGACAATACAAAACTTGCTGATGTAGTTAATAGAGCCCGGTCACAAAACAGCAATATAAAAATATATATCTCTCTAGCCGGAGGAGCCTTATCGTCAACAACAGCAGATATCTGGAAAAACTTTCTTGCAAATAGTCAGAATAGGCCTAAATTAATTGATAAGATAGTTCAATTCACCAAAGAGAATAATCTTGATGGAGTTGATGTCGACCTTGAGTGGAGTCATGTTACTACTGGATACAGCGATTTTGTTTTGGAACTAAAACAAAAATTATCATCAAATTCATTAGGAATGACTGCAGCATTTCCATCAGAGACAAAATATTCATTAATAACACCTGATGCACTTAATGCATTTGATTTTATAAATATCATGGCTTATGACTACACAGGCTCATGGAATCCCTCAGCCCCAGGTCAGCACAGCTCACTTAATCATGCTCAAAGAGGTCTAAATTACTGGAAAAACACAATCGGTGTTGCTGGTGAAAAATTAACCCTCGGGGTACCATTTTATGGTTATGATTTTCAAAATTCAACTACTGTCAAATCATTTACTTATGGATCAATGGTAGCTTCTAATGTTTCAAATGCAGACAGGGATAATGTTGGAAATAAATATTACAATGGAAGGCCTACAATAAGAAGTAAAGTGAAATTAGCAGCAGAAAACCTGAGCGGAATTATGATTTGGGAGCTTGGACAAGACTCATTTGGCCAATATTCACTATTGGAAACAATTCATAAAAAATATACAGATTATGGTGTTGAGACAACCGATTTGTGTGGTAATTAGTAGAAATACCTATTTTTGCGTTTAGAATATGGACAAATTAGATTTTTTAAATATTGTTTTTTTAGAAAATGAGGTAAAAGATTATTTAGTTTTTATTCTCATTCTTCTTTTTGGATACATATTGATATCGCCAATTAGTTCATATTTAAGGAAAATAATTTTTAGAATTGTTGGAAATAAAAATCATGTTGGTGGAAAAGATGAATTTGATACTCTTCTCAAAAAACCGCTTTATTATTTTTTACTACTTATCATATTTTATTTTGCATTCAACTCATTAAGTTTTCCTGAATCATGGGGCCTAGTCGATTCATCTGAACTTGGAATAAAAATGATTTTATCAAAAGGTTTTTCTTTCTTTCTTATAATTACAATTTTCTGGACAATCCTTCAGTCTGTTGAATACTTAGGGGTTAGACTTAAATTTAGAGCTGAACAAACTGAAAGTAAAGTAGATGACCAGTTAATACCTTTTGCAATTGAAATAGGTAAAGTTTTAGTATTCATTTTTGCAGTTGTAGTTATTCTTGCAAATGTCTTTGATCAAAATGTAACTGCCTTAGCTGCTGGACTAGGTGTTGGTGGTGTTGCTGTTGCATTAGCCTCTAAAGAAAGTTTAGAAAATTTACTGGGATCTTTTACAATATTTCTTGATAAACCATTTCAAGTTGGAGATGTGATCACAATAGGAGCTATTACTGGAATGGTAGAAAAGGTAGGATTTAGGAGCACAAGAGTTAGAACATTTGACAAAAGTGTAGTAACTGTTCCTAATAAAAACCTAGTAAATGCTGAACTGGATAATCTAGGAGTGCGACCTGTAAGACGTGTTAAAATAAATATTGGATTAACATATTCAACCACTGTTGACCAAATTAAAAATATCGTCAATGATATTCAAAAGCTAGTTGATGATCACAAACAAACAAATCAAGATGGCAAAGTCAGATTCTTAAATTTTGGAGATAGCTCATTGGATGTAATGGTCCTTTATTTTGTAAGAAGTAATGAGTGGGATAACTTAGTAGACACTCAGCAAGAAATAAATTTTAAAATCATTGAGATTGTAAAAAAACATGGTAGTGATTTCGCATACCCTACAACATCTGTTTTCCTAGAAAATCAAAACAATTAAATACTATTTCCCAGTAAAAACTGTTAATTAAATTAAGCTACAATAAGTAATAATTTTGTATCGATCAGCAATAATCTCAAAAGATAAAAAGTTCCGTTATGAGCTTACTAGGAAATGGTCTGAAATGCCAATGCTTACGTACATTATGCTAAATCCATCAAAAGCAAATGACCAAGTTGATGACAGGACTGTAAAAAGATTAATTTTTTTTTCAAAAAAATTTGGTTATGGCGGTTTCTTTGTTGGAAATATATTCCCTAAAATTACGCCTTACGTTAGAGAGCTATATAAAGACACCTCACATGACATTAAGAAAAATACAATGCATATTGAGTCAATGATAAATAAAAGTTCTAAGGTTGTTTATGCATGGGGGAATTCTTTGGAATCAACACCAATTTGGATCAGTAAAATTGTTAAGCACCCTTATTGTTTTGGGTTTAATAAGAATGGGTCACCGAAGCACCCTCTGTACCTGAATGGTAAGACTTTACTCATCAAGTTTTGATAAATCAACATCTGGTAGGTCATCTACATAATCGCGAGTAAATCTTGTAGGGGTTTTTTTAAATACCCATTTATTTTTTCTTACCTCGCCTAAATACATTTGTTCTACAACCTTATCAATAATTAAAATTCCTTTTTCAGCCATAGATTCAAAATCATCTATTGGACTTTGAAAACCAGTTCGGGTTCTGTGAATATTATATCGAGAAGATAATCTTACATCAAACATTTTTTCAATTTCTTTTTTTCCATACATAAATCCTAGCAAACCTCCCCAAGTTGAAGCTGGATTATCAGAATCCCAGCCGCATAATGTCGCAATTTTAACAGTCTCTTTAAAATCCCCTTCGCCATAAAAAAGACTTATAATACTGGCTCCGAAATTTATTCCTGCAGCAAAACAACCATTACAAGTTTCATCAATTTTCGACCAATTATAACCATGATCGTTATTTATTTGAAATTTATAATTTAAGCTGTCTCTTGTTGCTTCCCAACTTAAACCAGATTTGTATTTAGTTTTGACATAATCATACATCTTTGCAGAATATGATGTATTGGGTAAAATTTTTCTAGCTTGATCTGACATCCAAAAAATTTTATCTTTTATATTTTCATGATCTGTTTCAACGGGTGCTATTGAATGCATAATAATATAAAACTCCGAGATCCAAGCTGCATTCTCTCTCGCCACTGTTCTTATTGGCAAATATGCCATGGAAAGTCCAACGTCTGGGTAAAAGGGTGAATAAAGACCAAAAATTTCTGTAGTCAATTGAGCATCAATCATCTCATAATATTTGTTATTTTCAGGATTGCTAGTTTCAGGCGGTAAAATACCTTTTCTCATTAAGTCATAAGCTCGTTGATTGGAAACCCATAAAAAATTTTCCTCCTCCTCTCTTATGTGTTTTAACCATCCTTCACTAATCTCATTAGGTCTTAATTTTAATCTATTATTTTCCAATATTAGCTCTTGATACATATACTCTATGTCAGTGTCATCATCAGAACCCCACAAACTATCGGATGTCGCAAGGTTGAAATCAATTATTTGATAATTTGAAGAATCTGACCATATGTTTGGTTTGTCCCTTTTTCCCCAGTCCTCAGATGTATAAAATCCTTCTCCTTTATTGTTGATGGGGATTCCAATTTTATCCATTTCAGTTACTATACCTGTCCAATTAGCAATTGATTGACCAAGCCAGAAACCCTCTAGCTTGTTTTTGTAGTCTTTTTTATCTATAACATAATTCCTCTTTTTTTCTGTACATGATGATAATATGAAGAAAAATAAAAATGTAATGAAAAGTATATGTCTCATACATGTACAAATTTAAAACAGATTTTCAATTTGCATTTTTTGAATAGATTGCCATGCAGTGTCTGATAGTACTTTAGCATACTTATCAAGTTTACTGAATCTTTTATCACCTGTTAATCCTTTTTTGTATCTAAAGTAAATCTGCTGAACAATCACGGCAATTTTAAATAAACCATACACATAATAAAAAACAAAATCATCAAGTTTTGTTTGAGTTTGTTCGCAATACAATTCAACTATTTTAGACCTACTTGGATTACCTGGTAAAACGGTTGGGGATTTTAATCCATTTAAAATTACAGGATGATCGTTCGACATTGTCCAATATGCTATAGAAGTTCCTAAATCCATTAAAGGATCTCCTATTGTACACATTTCCCAATCCAAAATTGAATTTATTTCATTCCATTTGTCATTTCTGTAAACAACATTATCATATTTGTAATCATTGTGAATCAAAGATATTTGTTTTGAAGCTGGTTTATTTTCATTAATCCACTTTATTACCTTATCAGCAGATTCAATTTCACTTGTCTTTGCAGCTTTGTACTGTTTAGACCATATTTCAATTTGTCTATCAACGTATCCAATAGGTTTACCAAGATCACCAAGACCAACACTTTTATAATCTATTGAATGAAGCTCAATAAATGTACTCAGCCATTCTTTGGAAATTTGTTCAAATTCTACAGCTGTTATTTTTCTATTCCCCACCTCCTTTGCAGTTAAAACAATGCCATCAATCTTTTCCATCAAATAAAAGGGGCGATCTAAAATACTTAAATCATCATTATATATATAGGTTTTTGGAGCTTTAGCAAATGAGTTGTTTAGTTTACTTAATACCTTATATTCTCGGTACATATCATGACCTTTCTTCACTGCACCTTTTGGTGGACATCTTAATACGAAATTAGTTTTACCGAAACTTATTAAGTAGGTTAGGTTGGAATAACCATTTGAAAACTGTAAGATCCTTGGTTCAATTTTATTTGAAATTAAATTATTTTCTAAACAAAATTTTGAAATCTTATTTTTATCTAATTCTTCACCTTTTCTAACTTCTTGCAGCATGATACTATGATGTTAACCCTCCATCAATAGCAAAGGCTTGTCCAGTTACATAACTAGCTTTTTCTGAACAAAGCCACATAATGGCACCTACCTGTTCTTCTACTTTTGCAAATCTTTTCATTGGTATTTTTTTTCTTAATTTTTCAGAAATACCATCAGAAATTTTATCAAATAACTCTGGACTAAACATTTCTGTTTCAGTGAATGATGGGCAGAGAGCATTTATTCTAATACCATATTTAGCATACTCCATAGCTGCTGTTTTAGTCATTCCTACAACAGCATGTTTACTAGCTGAATATGCAACTCCGTTTGGCAACCCTCTTAGACCGGCTGCTGATGCGTTATTTAATATCACTCCTTGTTTTTGATTATACATTATTTCCAACTCTTTTTTCATGCAATAAAAAACACTTCTAGCATTTACTGATAAAACTTTGTCCCAATTTTCAATTGTTGTTTGGATAGTTGGAATCATTTGCCCCTGCACACCAGCATTATTAAAAGCTATATCTAGCGAACCATATTCATCTATAATGTAACTCATTAGTGAATCTACAGATTTTGTTTCCGAAATATCAATATGAAAGAAATCTACATTATAGTTTCTTTTGACTAGATCTTCTTGGATTTTTAGTGCTTTTTCTTTTTCAATATCTGCAAAGACAACCTTAGCGCCCTCTTTGGCAAATTCTAAAACTGAAGCCTTGCCAATTCCTGATGCTCCACCTGTAATTAATACAATTTTGTCCTTAAACGACATTCATAAATACTTTTTTATAATGTTTCTACCTAATTGGTACATGTGCACTTCATCTGGTCCATCAGCGAGCCTTATTGTTCTAGCGTACATATAAAATTGAGCAAGTGGAGTATCGCCGGATAATCCCTTCCCACCATGAGCTTGAATGGCCCTGTCTATAATATCACATGTCATCTTTGGAATGATAATTTTAATCATTGCTATGAGTTCTTTGGCTCCTTTGATTCCATTCTTATCTATATTATCTGCAGCTGAAAAAGTTAATAATCTTGCTTGTTCAATTTCAGAAGCTGACTTGGCAATATCTTGTCGAATACTACTATAGTCTTTAAGTTTTTTTCCAAATGCTTCTCTTTCACTTACTCTTTTGCACATCATCTCTAAAGTCCTCTGAGCTGCTCCAATTAATCTCATGCAATGGTGTATTCTTCCTGGGCCTAATCTTCCTTGAGCAATTTCAAAGCCTCTTCCTTGACCTAGAATAAGATTTTGATCAGGCACTTTAACATTCTTTAATTCAATTTCTGCATGACCATGCGGAGAGTCCATATATCCAAAAACACTTAAAGGTCTCAAAATTTTAACACCAGGATTATTAGCAGGAACTATAATCATGCTTTGTTGTTTATGTCTTTCTGCACTCTTATCGGACTTACCCATCACAATAAAAAATTTACATCTTGGATTCATAGCACCTGATGACCACCATTTTTTACCATTTATTAAATAATAATCTCCTTTTTTTTCAATCGATGTTTGGATATTGGTTGCATCAGATGAAGCAACATCTGGTTCAGTCATTAAAAATGCTGACCTCATTTCTCCATCTAATAAAGGCTTTAACCAAGTTTTCTTTTGATCCTTAGACCCATATTTTGCCAGCACTTCCATATTTCCTGTATCTGGTGCAGAGCAATTGAAAACTTCGGATGAAAAAGGAACCCTACCCATAATTTCAGCCAGTGGGGCGTAATCTAAATTAGATAATCCAGGACTAAATTCATTATAATCTTTTGGAAGGAATAAGTTCCATAACCCCTTCTCTTTTGCTTTTAATTTTAATGTTTCAATTTTTGGATAATTAGACCAAAGATTACTTTTCTGAAAGTTCAAAACATTTTCCTCCTCAGGATAAATATTTTTGATCATGAAATCAGAAAGTTCTTTTTGTATTTTTAGTGATTTTTCGGAAAATTTGAAACCCATTATTAAAAAATTGGAGAATTTAAAAGGCCTCCATCATTTACAATTGAAGTTCCTGTTATGTAAGAACTTGCATCTGAAGCTAAGAAAACTGCGAGTCCTGCCATTTCCTCTGGATCAGATGCTCTTTTCAGTGAAACATTATTAACTAAACGTTCTTCAGCACCTTCGAATTCAAGTAAACCAGAACTCAGTTTAGTTCTAACATATCCAGGACAAATTGCGTTTACCCTGATGTTATATTTCCCCCACTCTATTGATTGATTTTTTGTAAGCATTATTAAAGCTGCTTTGCTGATATTGTATGCAGACATAAATTTTGATGGGTGTATACCCTCTATGGAACTTATATGGATAATATTACCAGAATTTTGACTCTTCATTATTGGATAAACTAGGTTGCTTAATTCTATGGCTGAATTTAAATTTACATCCATTGTCTTCTGATAGAGCTCCTTTGGCATCTTATGAATTGGGCCAAAATATGGATTGGTACCTGCATTATTTACCAAAATATCAATCTTATCATAAGATTTTAATGTACTATTAATTAGATTATCTCTGTCTTCAATATTGCCAACGTGGCATTTTAATGATGATGCGGAGAAACCTTCAGATTTCAATTCATTTTCAACTTTTTTAACAGCATCCTTATCTCTACTACTTACAACTACATGAGCTCCAAATTCTGCAAAACCGCGGGCTATAGACTTACCAATCCCCTTGGACGCGCCAGTTATTACAGCTACCTTACCGCTTAAATTAAATTTTTCTTTAATCATAAAAATGCTTCTAATTGACGAAGAATTATTTTATATAGATTTTGAAAGTTTTTTATCCAAATATATTATTACGGCACACGACAAAAACATCATAGCTGAAGGGGCTGTAGGTATAATTGGATCGCTAATACTTATGTGAAAATAAATAGCAGCAAGCATGAATGTTCCCATGATAAATGCTGCAGGTGTTACGAACTTTTCAAACTTTAAGCCAAGGAGTAAGAAAATAGCGCACATAACCTTAAAAATACCAACAACAATCATGGTAGTTTGATTAAGTCCATAAGCTTGAAATTCCTCGATCATATTGGATGCATCAGCTCCTCTGTATATAGTATCCATTTCAAGTCTAAATGTCCATGCACTAAGTACAGTTAAAGCAACCACTAAAATCAATAATTTTAAAACTAGTTTCATATTAAATTTTTTATATCCCATTCTGGATTGATTCAGAATTAGGGGTTGTTGTTTTACATAAATTTAAGATAATATGAATAAATAAGATATTATTTGGCTCTTTTTTTGTTATTTTTTGGTCCTAAGTTATTATTAAAAAAAATTAATTTTCGAATATGAATATTACCAAAATTATTCAAAAAAGAAGAGCTGTCTATCCCAATCAATATGCTGGAGAAAAAGTAAAAGAATCCTTCATAAAAATTTTACTTAATAACGCTAATACTGCGCCTAGCCATAGACTTACACAACCATGGTTTTTTAAAGTATACAGAGGGGAATCAAAAGACAATCTAGCAAATGAAATGGCTAATTCTTATGAAAATTATTCAAAAGGCTCAAAATTTATTGATATAAAAAAGAAAAAAATTCTTGAGAAGTGTAAGCAATCAAGCTGTATTATATGTATTTTCATGAAGGATGATCCAAGTGGATCAGTACCCGAGTGGGAAGAAATTGCAGCTACAGCAATGGCAGTACAAAACATGTGGCTAACTTGTGCTGCTAATGACGTTGGCTGTTACTGGAGTACTCCTAAATACACTAGTTTAATGAATGATTTCTTTAAACTTAAAGTAGGAGAAAGAAGCCTTGGATTCTTTTATTTAGGGAGTTTTGATCATTCTAAAATTGAACCAAAAGATAGAATCTCAATTGAAAACAAAACTGAATGGAATAATTAATAATTATGAAAACAAAATTTTACATTTTAACAATATTAACATTTTCTGTGTCCTCTTTTATTAAAGCACAGTCAGCAACAACTTTTGAATCGTTTGGTGAATTATTTGATTCATCACAAGTCAATAACTATGTGGATGAAAAAGAAATACTTTTAAAGAATCCACAAGATAAAGTTAGATTGAAAGGAGAGATTTTATCCACATGTCCAATGAAAGGTTGTTGGATGAGAATGTCTGTGGAGCAAGATACGATTCTTGTAAGGTTTAAAAATTATGGTTTTTTTGTGCCTAAGAGTGGAGCTGAAGGTAAATCGGCTATAGTTAATGGTAATATTTCTGTCGACACACTCAGTGTTGCTCAATTAAGACATTATGCTGAAGATGCAGGCAAACCTAGAGACGAAGTCATGGCAATAGTTAATCCTGAAATTACAATATCATTTTTAGCAGATGGTGTTTTAATAAATAAATAGTTTTGATAAACAATAGCGTATTATGTGGTGGCAATTTTGTGAGTGTAAGAGCTTTATCTATGGGTGATTATGACTCAATAAAAAATTGGGAGGATGATGAAAATAATTTTAATTATTTCCCAAACACGAACTTCCTTTATGACATTAAGAATCCATCATGGATAAAGTCAAGAATTGATGATGACAAAGGTCTTTACCTATCAATTATCGAAAATGAAAGCAATAATATAATTGGCATAACGCTTTTGGAAAACATAGATATTAATAATCGTAATGCATGCTGGGGAATATATATTTCTGATGAAAAATATCGTAAAATAAATTATACCCTTGAATCTGCATTTTTCATCATTGACTACGCTTTTTTTAAGTTAAAATTGAATAAAGTTTATAATAATACATTAGCTACGAATTCGAGAGGAAGGAAATTTCATAAGAGATTAGGCTTTAGTGAAGAAGCTGTATTTAATAATCAAATATTAGTAGATGGATATTATGCAGACCTAATATGGTCCTCAATAAATTTTAAAGAATGGGAAATTAAAAGAGTTGATATAGAAAATAACCTAACAACAGAGTCCCCTTTTAAATAAAAGCTTTATTTACTAAAATATCTACTCAAAGCAAGATATATAAACTTGATCAGGTAATATAAAACATGTTGTAAGAAAAATAACAATACAAAGTATATTATTGCTACAGTTCTGTCAGCATAATTATAAATCCAATCAAAGCCTGATTCAGAATTATCATAACCATAAAAAAAGATTAACGAAGCTGAAGTTAGTGCAAAAAGTACAATCCTTATTTTCAATTATTTATATAATTTTATTGGGTGCTAATTTAAATATATGCAAAAATATCGTATATTGAATTTTCCCAAAAAAATTATGAGACTAACAAAAAGAGACATGGCTCTAACTAAAATTAGCATCCCCGCTGCTATCCAATCTGTATATTTCAGAGGGAAAAGATATCAATACAGTGATTATTTAAAAATAATCAAACAAGCTAATAAAGACTCAAATAAAATTAAAGAGATTAATTAGGGAAAATTCTTCGATTCTATCTTAAAAATCCATCAATTGAATCTCTATAATCAATAACAAAACCATTTTCTTGAGCAAAGTTTTTAAATTCAAGGGTTGCAGGGCCTGTAAGCACAAATTTTTCTAGGGTAAATAAATTGAAAAACCTCTCAAAAAAAGGTCCTGAAATAAAGTTTTGACCATGCTGAACTGCTGATTTACTATCAATATATTTCTCATATAATGTAACAGAGTTTTTATCATCTGAAACATAATATGCATATTCAAGACAAAAATCTTCAGTATTGATTACATTTTCTGTAATTTCTTTTACAAATGAATTTAAATCCTCGCTTGAATCAGAGTTCACCTTTAAATCAATTATAAAAGCTATATCATCAGATTCTGAGTTTTTGACAGGTAAATTTTCTACTTTGTTTTGATTAACATTTCCACATGAAAACATAAGTAATGAGATTGTTAAATAAAAAAATTTTTTCATAGCAAATAAGTTATGTTTAAATATAGTGGATTATTTAAAAGGAACCCCAATTATTTTTAATCATAAGTCCCAATCCTAAATTTATGAAAATAAGCGATGCTGTACCATATAAAAACCAATCTTGATTTTCATATTTATAAATCACTGACTCACCAAATAAGCATAATCCACTAGAAAACAAGATAAGTCCAATAAGAGCTAAAGCATAAGTTTTAATTTTTGTATTATTCATGAAGTCTTTTTTAAATTTATATTAAATATATATCAAATGATAAAAATCACTTTATTTGGATCCACTGGTTTAATTGGAAATGAGATTCTCAAATTATTAGAAAATGATAATTATTTTGAAAATATTAATGTTGTTTCTAGAAAACATATTGATCTGAATTCAAAAAAATCTAAACTAAATATTATTGACTTCTCAGATTACAAAGCATACTTAAAAGCAGTTGATGGAAGTGATGTTGTTTTGGCGTCCATTGGCACAACACAATCAAAGGTTCGTTTTAACAAAAAGAAATATCGTGAAATTGATTTTGGTATAATTTCAAATGCTATTAAGGCTTGTAAAGAAAAAAATGTAAAACACTTTTCATTTGTATCATCTGCTGGTGCCGATATAAATCACATTAGTTTTTATTTAAAATTAAAAGGCGAAATTGAGAAAGAGGTCCAATCACAACAATTAAACTCATCAACGGTTTATAGGCCTTCATTACTTTTAGGTGATAGAAAAGAAAATAGGTTTGGTGAAAAAATAGCACAAATTATAATACCACTTATATCATTTCTTTTTCCTGATAATTACAAGCCTATCAAAGCATTAAATGTTGCAAAAGCTATGGTAAATGAGTCCAAAAATTATGAATCTGGATTCAAAATTTATCATTACAATGAGATTTTAAAGTTGAGTTAATATTATTATTAGATATTTTTTCCTTAAATGTTATAAAAAAAAATTATTATTGTTAATCTAAAAAAATAATAATGAAAAAATATATATACATTTTAACAATTCTATTTTCATTTTCATTATCGGCACAAGATGGATACTGGTATGATGTTCTTCTTGAGGTTGAAGGTGAAAACGTTAATGAATTTGAAAAAACAGTAGATAGTTTTTATTCATCGCATGATTTTCCAGGTGATGTAACACTATCTTTCTCAAGAATTCAACTTTCTGGACAAGGTTTTGAAGAAACTCATATTTTAAGCTTTTTAAGCCCTTCATCTGAATCATTAGCAGGTTTTCTATCAACTTTAAGTGGAGCAAAATGGGACAGCTATGTAAATAAAGTCAGACCGCTTGTTGATAGTGTTAGACGTTCTGCTGGTGTAGTTACCAAAGCTTATAATCAAGAGGATGTTGATCCAATTGGTCAAGCATGGTTATTTAAAGTAAAAAGCAAAGATGCTCCAGCATTTTATGAAGAATACACTAAAGTTATGGAAGTATTTGATTTCTCTGGATTCTCTGGTACAGGTCAAATCAATCATGGAGTAAGTAATGGTGAAAGTCATTTTATATATGCTACTTATGATGATTTAAACGGTGCTTTTACATTTGGACCTAAAAATGACAAAGAAACTATGGCTTTCGCAGAATTTTTTCAAGCGACGGCTGAGTTCGCTGAGTTTGCACAATCTTTTACAAGAGTGCTCATTAAAGAGTACAAGTAAATTAGGATAAAAAAAGAGCCCCGAAAGAGGGCTCTTTTTCTTTCAAAACTTAAATTTTATTCATTTCTGCGGATGCAACAAACTGTACTCCGTCAGGACCACTAACAGTATATTTATAAAGAATTTTATTTTCGTTATCGGGCAATAAATCAATTTCCCAAGATGTAACATAAGTATCTTTTTTCAAGCTTAATCCACTCATCTCATCATCAGTTTTAAAAATCAACTTTCCATTTTTATTTGATGTAAGCTTTGATACAGGTTTGTTCATTAAACCGCAATAATGGGTCAAAAGCAATTCATCATTTTGATAATTAAATATTGTTAGCATTTCAATTCCACCTGTATTACTTTCCTCTAAAATGGCACTTCCATTTGAAGCGATACTAAACTCTAATATGAAGCTATCAGTAGTTTCATTTGTTCTTTCTAATGTTCCAACCCATTTTCCTTCAAGTTGTTTTAACGTTTCAAAGTCATTTGGATCTAGATTAGCATTTAAGTTTAAAGCGAAAATTAAACTTAATAGTATAATGAGATTTTTCATAATTATTGTTTTATTCAAACAATAATATAAAAAAATGATAAAATAGTATATTTAAATATTGAGTAATTTAAAAATTAATATACACCCCAACGATAAAAGGATAAGCTTTAATTCTAAGGAGCATCATTACATGGTAGATGGTAACAGAATTAAACATTCTGTATCCCAACTCATTGACACTTTTTTTCCAGAATTTGATTCAGAATATTGGTCTAGAATGAAGGCTAAAGAACGGTTAGATTTTTTGGGGAAAAAATATAGTAAGAAGCAGCTTGATGAATTGCAAAAAAAAATATTAGATGACTGGGATATAAAAAGAGAAGAAGCTGCTAAAAAAGGATCCATTCTACACGATGTAATTGAAAAATATTACAACAATATGGATATTGAAGAATTTCCACCAGAGTTTAAGTTTTTTGAAGAATTTATTAAAAAGTATCCATCAATAAAGCCATATAGAACAGAGTGGAGAGTGTTTGACTCAGAAGCATCAATTGCTGGAACAATAGATATGGTTTATGAAAAACCCTCTG
This sequence comes from uncultured Bacteroidota bacterium, assembly GCA_902622575.1. Lineage (GTDB taxonomy): Bacteria > Bacteroidota > Bacteroidia > Flavobacteriales > Flavobacteriaceae > Eutrophosalina. Next base: position 17,166 of record CACNQJ010000009.1, on the reverse strand, counting down.
GTGAGTTATTTATTTTCGACTGGAAAAGATCAACTAAGATTGTTAATGATATTGGAGCAGTTATTAAAAGTGATTTTGAATATGGATTTGATGAGCTTAACAATATGTCAAATAATAGTTATAACAAATATTGTTTACAACTGAATCTATATAAATATATTTTAGAAGAGAATTATGGAAAAAAAATCAGCTCAATGAATTTATTGGTTCTGCATCCAAAATATCACACTTTTTTTCACTTACAAATTCCCTTGATGCAAAAAGAAACAGATTTTTTAATAAAAAAAGCTAGAGCGAATTAATTAAAGAACCGCATCAAAAGCTTTGATATTACCGCAATAATGAATACTACAAAGATAAAAGTGATTGCAATTTCGATTATTAAGAATAAAAGAAATACAATACAAAAGAAACGAACAAAAGTTTTTACTTTTTCAGGCAAATAGCCAAAAAAATATTTATCGAACAAACTCATAAGTTTTAGCTAAATTACAATACTAAATAATGAACTACAATTTAAAATTGCATTGGGAGAAAATTTATGATGAAAAAAATGAAGATGAAGTAAGTTGGTTTCAAAAAGAAACTAACGAATCAATAAAGATGATTCAAAGTACAGAAATTGAAAATCCAAAAATTATTGATGTTGGAGGCGGCAGAAGTAAATTATTAAAGAATTTGATTGAAATTGGTTACAATCGTTTAACATATTTAGACATATCCAAATCTGCACTAGAAAAATCAAAAAAATTTTTAGGTGGACAATCAAACAAGGTTAGATGGATTAATGAAGATATTTTGAATTTTAAAACTGATGAAAGATTTGATATTTGGCATGATAGAGCCGTTTTTCATTTTTTAAAAGAAGAAAATCATATTAAAAAATATGTAGATATAGTTGAAAAAAATATTTCCGATGGCGGGCATTTAATAATTGGGGCTTTTTCAGAAAATGGACCTTTAAAATGTAGTGGACTAGATGTAAGCAGATACTCAAAAAAAGTAATTGAAAAATTATTTATTAAGACTTTTAAATTGATTGATTCATTTCATTTTGATCATATAACCCCTTTTAACACCACTCAAAACTTTCTGTTTTCACACTTTGTAAAAAGGTAATTTTTAATAATGCTTAAAGAAAACAATCAAAATAGAGAAATGTTCGATTCGATATCCAAAGAATATGATTTTATTAATAATCTTATAACTTTTGGTGCTCACAAAAAGTGGAAAAAGCAAATAGTTAACATTTGTAAAAAAATAAATCCAAAGAAAATTTTAGATTTAGCAACAGGTACGTCTGATATAGCTATAGAACTTTCATCAATAAAAGACTGTAAAATTATTGGTATGGATCCATCTTCAAAAATGCTTGAAGTTGGGCAAAGTAAAATTGATAATCAAAATTTAAATGATAAGATATTGCTTGAAAAAGGGAATGCTGAAAATTTAAAGTATGATGATGGGGTGTTTGATGTAGTAACAATAGGTTACGGAGTTAGAAATTTTACAAATCTTAAAAATTCATTAAAAGAAATTTATAGAGTTTTAAAAAAAGATGGCTTATTAATTATTCTAGAAACATCATTGCCATCTAACCCTTTAGTTAGGGTTTTTTATAACATTCACACCAAATTATATGTCAGAATTATTGGGATGATTTTTTCTAATAATTCAAATGCATACGGTTATTTAGAGTCGTCTGCCAAAACATTTCCATATGGTGAAGATTTTATAAAAATACTTAGGGATATGAATTTTATAAATATCCAATCAGAAATTAAACTTTTTGGCGCATCAACAATTTACATTGCAAAAAAATAACCTCTTTTAGAAATTTTTTATTACAACTTAGTATGATTGTAAAGGCTCCCTAAATATAATAATATTGCTCCCCACATAATGTAAATAAAATGTGATGAAGGAATCCAAAAATAAGCTAATAGAATATTTGAGAACAATAATATACCGAGAACTGAAAGGTATTTATTTCTGAAACTTTTGTTTTTGAAAAACTTATTTGAAGCAAATACTAATAGTATTAGTCCAGTGCCAAGAACATATAATCCTAAAAATCGATATATCTGCTTAAGATATGCTCCTAGAGTATCATTTCCTTCGATTAAAAATAATTCATTAAAAGTCATTGCTAAGCGTTCTTCATTTGCAACCTGATCTAAAATCCAGGGCTCTGGGCTAATTAACCACCTTATCCCAGAGATACATATAACGACTGAAATAATTAATACTGGGTATTTAATGAATCTATTTAGCTTATTTTCCATGAGTTAAAATTATGTTCATTAATTTACAATAATTATAATTGAGAAATTAGTTTGCTAAAAAATAATTAGTATAAAAAGTTTGATGTTAATATTTAATAGCATAAAAAAATATAGCTAAATTTACAGAATATATTATTTCTCAAATTGAAAAAAACTCTCTTCATTATTTTCTTTGTTTTTGCATCTTGTGACCCATACAGCTGTGGGACAATAGTCGATAAATATGAAATGAATGGGGTATATTTTTTTACATTAACATCAACTTCGGGCACCAACGATTCCGAGAACCCTGGAGGAGGTGGTCAAGTAGAAGTAACAAGAGATACCTACAACTCTTTTGTAATTGGAGAGGAATATTGTAATGAATAATAAACTATGAAATATACTTACCTGTTAATTTTACTTTTTAGCATATCCATAACTGCACAAAAAGTTCAACAAGTTGAAGTCTTAAAAAACGACAATCAAATATCTGATCTGTTTGAGGAGCTTGGCCAAAATGAATTAAAATTAGATTTGATTGATATTCTAAGTATACCAGCTTTTGATATTACATATGAAAGAATTAAGGACCCTTACTCCTCATTTGGAGTAAGCATGTTTATAAATACACGTGCCAACGCTTCGGCATCTAGAAATTGGACTGATAAGTTCTCCTTGACTCCTTTCTATCGTTTTTATTTTTTTAATAAAAAAGATTATGGTGGTGCTGGATTTTTTGCTGAAATTTTTACTAAATTTTCATCTGGTAAACATGATGTAGATTATTATAACTATAGCCCTGATCCAAATAACCCTGGTATAGATTATTGGGAAAACGTAGAAGAGAATTTTTTTGATATTGCACCTGGTGCTGCCATCGGACAAAAATGGGTAAATAAAAAAGGATGGACATTCGAAATCACTGGTGGTGTAGGTAGATTTCTTCTAAATAAAGATGAGAATAATGAAGAGATTGGTAGAGCAGTTGAATCTAGTAGACCCGAAGCACTCTTAAGAGGTGGGTTTTCGATAGGAAAAAGATTTTAATTAATAAAGTAAAGCTTTTTTACTTTTATTTTTCCAACCTGCTTGAGATTTATATTTTACAAAATAAATTTTAAGATCACTTTGTGATTCATAATCAACAAAATATATTTTTTTATCAGATTCGGATTTATATTTTACAAAATACCAAAGCCCCTCATTACCAACAGCCTGAGACTTATAATTTACCTTGTAGACTTTTAAGTCAGCTTGAGATTCATATTTAACAACGTATATTTTTATTTCTGATTGTGAAGCATATTCAGTGCTGTAAATGTTTTGGGAGTATATTGTAGTTGTAAAAAATAAAAGAGAAATTAAAATAATCTTGTTCATGTTTTTATTAATTTAGACCAAACTTAATGCCGAAAAATATGTATACATATGAATGTAATCAGTGTGGGATGTCAGTAAATGCCAGCTGTGGTAAATGTGACACGCCATTAGAAAATGATCACCTGACCTTAGATGATGGTACAGTTGTTCAAATTTCTAAATGCCCGAGCTGTTTAGGTAAAATTAAATCTCCGTTATGTTGTGGAGAGGATATGACTTGCGCAGTCTAAAGGTCTAAAACCATTCCCTCCTTAGCAACATTATAACCTTTGTTAATAATATATTGATATTCTTCGCTGTTATCATTGAGTAACGGATTTGTGTGATTTAGATGAATAAAAAATATTTTATTTTTTTCTTTTTGTTTTATTGGATCAAAAAGCTCCAAGCTTTCAACTACAAATGGGTGTGGAATTTCGGAAACGTCTCTATAATTTACCTCTTTAGAGTCATAGAAAGTTGCGTCAATTAATGCGTAATCAACTTTTTTTATTTCATCAATAATTGATTTTTCCCATAAATACCATTTGTCAATATCTGGAATAAAAAGAAGTGTTTTATTTGGTCCGTAAATTTTGTATCCAACAGTTTCAGAAAATTCTCCTCTGTGCGGGACTTCAATTGGTTGAACAATAACATTTGGGTCAATAGAAATCTTAGAATTATTACTAATCTGTTTGATTGAAATATTTTGTAGTTCGACTAGTTGACTCCAAGGCCCATTTTTTTCCAAAAATTTTTTCATCCTCGGCATGGCGTAAACATTAATCAATCTAGAATTTAAAGCCTCTCTCCCGAAATACATCAAACCTGTATAGTGTCCAATATGAGCATGCGTTAAAAAAATACCTTTTAAATCTTTTTTTATTCTATCACCCATAAAATTAAGTTGCTCATTAATGTCAGGTGAAGCATCAAAAAGGTACGACTCATTATTCGAGTTATTAGTTAACAAAATCGAGGTTACATACCTATTTTGATCAATATTGTCACAGCATGTTTTGTTATTTCCTAAATGTGGGAAACCACCGTCTTGAACAACTCCTAAAATTTTTAAACTATAAGAAGAATTAATTTGATTAAAGGCAAATAGTGGTAGAAAAAAAATGAATAATGTCAGAAAATTTCGATAATTCAAATCAGTCAAAAATTGCTTTTAGTTCAGTAGCTTCGCTAGGCTTCATCTTACCTGCCAAAACTAGGCTCAATTGTCTTCTTCTTAATGCTGCTTCAAAACGTTTCTTTTCTAAATCCGATTGTGGAATTAGTGCAGGAACTTTTATTGGTTTGCCTTTGCTATTAACAGCTACAAATGTGTAGATAGCTTCGTTAACTTTTAACTTCTTCTTACTAGTTTTGCTTTGTTTCCAAACGTCTATAAAAACCTCCATTGAGGAATTAAATGATCTTGAAACTTTTGCCTCTATAGTTAAAATACTCCCATTTGGGACTGGCTCTCCAAATGCAACATTATTAATAGACGCAGTGACAACAATTTGTTCAGAATGCTTTATTGCTGCAATACTTGCAACCTTATCCATTCGAGCTAAAAGCTCACCACCAAAGAGATTATTCAAACTATTTGTATCACCTGGTAAAACTATATCTGTTTGAATAGTTTTAGACTGCTCTGGAAATTTTGAATTCATAAGAATTATTTTACTCTAAAATAAAAATCCAAGCATCTTTATTTTCAGATTTTTGCAACTGACGAAGAGCTATTACGGCATCTTTTCTGTTCGAAAAATTATCAAAAGAAATCGGTATAAGGCCTTTGTCATTTAAAGGTAGTTTTGTTGGATTGTGGCCCTTGCTTAAAAGTGCGTTATATAAATTGTCAGCATTAGATTTTACGCCAAAAGCACCGGCAATGATATGATATTTATTTGACTGGAGATTCACCTTAATTTCAATAGCTGGAATAGATCCAAAATCAAAAATTGCGCTTTCTACTCTTTTTATTTTGTTTTGTCTATTTTGCTCTTCAACAATTAGCTGTTGTTGAAATGAATACTTTTCATACTCGCTATTTATAAAAAATGTAGCTGATATAATTATAACCAGAGCAGCAGCATACTTTATGAGTTCTGGAACCTTACTATCGGAATTATTTGATTTTATATTCTCATACTTTTTTAGTGTAGACTTATTGTATGTATAAACCTGCTGTGATTTCTTTTTATGATATAAAGTTGGTAGGCCATATGAACCCAAAAAATGATTAGAATCTAAATCAGGAACAAAAACTATATTTTCGTCTGCGTTATAACTTAACTCTCCAATATTTTTTAAAACAATTGATTCATCGTTCAGTTTTTTCTTCCAACTGACTACTTGAGTATGAACCTTCTTAACAGCATCCTCATAGCTTATTCCTAATTCAGTAGAAATAAATTTAGCAATTAAACCATCATTGTTTTTTATTTTAGAATTGAATGATATTCGTCTTGATGGTGGGTAAAACTTACCTTTACTTTCATCATAAATTGAAGAGAATTTATTTACAATAAAGCTGCCAAATTCAGGTAATGTTACACAATCATTTGAGTATAACAAAACATTGATAGCTTGGGTTAATTGCATAAATTAAATTTAAACTATTTTTCTTAAAAAAGAATGAATTAATAGCCAAGTTTTTTTCTAACTCTGTTCATTACTTTATTTGCTGTTATAGATGCTTTTTTAGCGCCTTCGGTTAGGATTGAATCAATCTCTTTTTTATTAGACATCAAGTAATTATATTTTTTTCTTTCATCATGAAATCTTGTTAATACTAATTCAAATAATTCTTGTTTAGCATGTCCATATCCGAATCCTCCATTTTCATATTTCGCTTTTAAGTTTTTTACTTGATCTGATGATCCTATTAGGCTATATATTTTAAAAACATTACATTTTTCAGCAAGTTTTGGTGATTCAAGTGGGGTGCTATCGGTTTCAATTGACATTATTTGCTTTTTTAACATGTTATCATCAAGAAAAATATCAATAATATTATTTTTAGACTTGCTCATTTTTTCACCATTTGTACCAATAACATATTTTGTTTCTTCATTTGTTAATGCTTCAGGTATTACTAGTGTTTCTCCAAATCTATTGTTAAACTTAATCGCAACATCTCTTGTAATTTCTAGATGCTGTAGTTGGTCTTTACCAACTGGAACTACATTAGCATCATAAAGTAATATGTCAGCTGCCATCAACATGGGATATGTGAATAAACCAACATTTACATCCTTTAACTGACTTGATTTATCTTTAAATGAGTGTGCCAGTGTCAACCTTTGATATGGAAATAATGATGATAAAACCCATGAAAGTTCAGTTGTCGTTGGGACATCTGATTGTTTGTAGAAAATTGTATTAGATGTGTCAAGTCCAAAAGCTAACCAAGCAGCTGCAGTTGAGTATGTATTTTCTTTTAGTTGATCTGAATCTTTAATTTGAGTCAAAGAGTGTAGGTCTGCAATAAATAAATATGATTCTTTATTTTTTTTTGATTCCTCAATCGCAGGAATGATTGCACCCAAAATATTTCCAAGGTGAGGAGTTCCTGTACTTTGAATACCAGTTAATATTCTTGACATACTCAACAAAAGTAATAGTTTTAGAGACATTAATAACAATTAACTACTTTTGATCAGTGTTTAAGATTATAAAAATCTGTGTATTGGGAATCTGGAACGTATGGTTCTATGTTCTTGCTTTCATAGGTATTGTTATTTCATTCCCCTTCCTAATTATTTTCTCATTGAAAGAAAGTTGGTACCCTTATTTTTTTTGGGTGGCAAAAAATATTTGGTCAAACACTGTTATGTATGGAATGGGTTTTTATCCATCCATCAAATGGAAAGAGAGGTTTGAAAAAGGCAAAAGTTATATGCTTGTTTCAAATCACAAAAGTATGATTGATGTTATGTTGATGCTTTCTGCTTGTGATCACCCTGTTGTTTTTGTCGGGAAAAAAGAATTGGATCGTATACCAATATTTGGATATTTCTACAGTAAAGTCTGCATATTGGTAGACCGAGGTAATGCACAAAGTAGAAAAGACGTATATGCAAAATCAGCAAAAAGATTAAGCAATGGTCTCTCAATTTGTATTTTTCCTGAAGGAGGAATTCCAGAGCCAGGTGTCACATTACAAGACTTTAAAGATGGTGCCTTCAGTTTAGCAATTCAATTCCAAATACCAATTGTTCCCATGAGTTTTTATGACTGTGAAAGAAAATTTCCCTATTTCTTTGCATACAACTATTTTGTAGGTAGCCCCGGAAAGCTTAGGGCTAATGTTCATGATTTTATTGAAACAAAAGGATTAAAACAAGGGGATATCCCCAAACTAAAGAAAAGGGTTTTTAATTTATTGAAAAATGATTTAGAAAAGGTTATTTATCAGAATTAAGCAATTCGAAAATCTTCTTTTCTAACTCATCACATAACTCTGGATTATCCTTCAACAATTTTTTTACAGAATCTCTACCTTGACCAAGCTTTGTTTCACCATAGCTAAACCATGAACCACTTTTATCAATTATACCTGCTTCTGTTCCGATATCTATGATTTCTCCTAATTTAGAAATTCCTTCACCGTACATGATATCAAATTCACATACTCTAAAAGGTGGGGCAACTTTATTCTTTACAACTTTAACCCTTGTTTTGTTACCTTGAGCATTCCCAGATGAATCTTTCAACTGAGTAGATCTTCTAATATCTAGCCTCACAGACGCATAGAATTTAAGAGCATTTCCTCCAGTCGTTGTTTCTGGATTGCCAAACATAACTCCAATTTTTTCTCTTAATTGATTTATAAAAAAGACTGTACAATTAGTTTTACTTATTGTTGATGTTAACTTTCTAAGGGCCTGTGACATAAGTCTAGCATGAAGTCCCATTTTTGAGTCCCCCATTTCACCTTCAATTTCACTTTTAGGAGTTAGTGCCGCAACAGAATCAATAACTATTACATCAATTGCTCCTGATCTAATTAGGTTGTCTGCTATTTCAAGCGCTTGTTCTCCGTGATCGGGTTGTGATATGATTAAGTCATCTATATTAACTCCTAAGTTTTGTGCATAAAACCTATCGAATGCATGTTCTGCATCAATAAAGGCAGCTATACCTCCGGCTTTTTGACATTCAGCAATTGCATGTAGGGTTAGTGTCGTTTTTCCAGAAGATTCTGGGCCATATATTTCAACAACTCTTCCTCTTGGGTAACCTCCAACACCAAGTGCATAATCTAATCCAATTGATCCAGTTGATATTGATTCAACAGCTTCATGGACTGAATCTCCCATTTTCATGACAGTCCCTTTTCCGTATGTCTTATCTAATCTATCTAGTGTTAATTGAAGTGCTTTTAATTTTGAATCTTTGTCTGATGCCATGAAAGGAAATTTTAAATTTAACCCACTAAAAGTACATTTTATTTAATAAAAATCATAATTTAAAAAAGCTACATTTGTAAAGAATTTACACCTGATATTGATTATTAATGGAACTTTATAATAAGCTTAGTAAAAAACAGAGAATCGAACTTATTGAAAAAGCAGGCGAAAACAGATTTACATTATCCTTTTATAAGTACCATTCAATAAAAAATCCGGAAATTTTTAGAAACTTTTTGTTTGTTGAATTAACAAAAATTGATGCCCTAGGTAGAATATATGTAGCAAGTGAAGGTATTAATGCTCAATTATCAATACCGTCTACAAACATTCAAAATCTTAAAATTATTTTAGATGATATTCCATTTTTAAAAGATGTCCGACTAAACATAGCAATTGAGCATGACAATAAATCATTTTTAAAACTAAAAATAAAAATAAGAGATAAAATTGTAGCTGATGGGCTAGATGATACAGAGTATGACTTAAATAAGAGTGGTAAGCATCTTAATGCTGAAGAGTTCAACGCTCTTTTAGAAAGTAAGGACACAATAACAATTGATATGAGAAATCATTATGAAAGTGAGATTGGTCATTTTAAAGGAGCTAACCTACCTGATGTTGATACATTTAGAGATTCGCTCCCTTTGATTAACAAAAAATATAGTGATTACAAAAACAATAAAAACATATTAATGTATTGTACAGGAGGTATAAGGTGCGAGAAAGCTAGCGCTTATCTTTTAAAGAAAGGATATAAAAATGTTTTTCAGTTGAGTGGAGGTATAGTTGAATATGCTCGACAAATTAAGGGCTCCAAAATTGAAAATAAATTTGTTGGAAAGAATTTTGTATTTGACAACAGAATGTCTGAAAAGATTTCAGATGAGATAATTTCTTTTTGTCATCAATGCAATGAAAAATGCGATTCTCATACAAACTGTAATAACGAAGCTTGTCACCTACTTTTTCTTCAGTGTAAGAAATGCAGAAAAAAATACAATGGTTGCTGTAGTGTGGGTTGCAAAGAAAACTATGAGTTACCTAACGAAACCCGGAAAAATTTGAGAAAAGGGAAAAGAAGTGGGCATAAAATATTTAAGAAAGGTAGATTCAATCACAAAGTGTTTTAATTATGATAGAAAAGACTAAATACTTTTTATTGCTCTCTTTTTTAATTTTTAATTCATGTCTAAATGAAAATATTGTTTTTGTTAATTATAATAATATTGACGGTTCCTGGGATAAAAAAAATCAAATTGAATTTTCATTTGATTCAAATGAAACTACTGTTGACTTGAGCTTATTAATTAGAAGCGATTCTTCATATCCATTTTCAAACATATATTTGATTACGACAATTGATAACAATCAGAATACCATAGTGGACACAATAAATCATACTTTTCAAAACAACAATAGTAAGTGGTACAATCTTCAAAGCTCTGGTATAAACAACAGTAAAATTTTATTGAAAAAGAATTTCAAAATATTTGATGGTAAATTCAATTTTAAAGTTAGGCATTCAATCAGATATTTGGACAGTGTGGTGGCACAAACAAAATTAGATGGTATCTTAGATGTTGGATTAATTGTCGAAAAATCTGTACGATGAAAAAATATAAATTACAAGTTTTTATTTTTTGGTTCTCATTTACTGTTTTTGTGACATGTTTATATGGTGTTTTCTATTTGGCGTCAATAGGTAAGCTAGGTGAAATGCCTGACTTTAGACAATTAGAAAACCCAAAAACTAATTTTGCATCAGAAATAATTTCGTCTGACAATAAAGTCCTTGGGAAATATTACTTCAACGACAATAGAACTCCTATTGACTACAACGAATTAAATCCTGAAACTGTTGATGCATTGATTGCAATAGAAGATGAAAGATTTTACAGCCACCCTGGTATTGACCTAAAGGCAACAATTAGAGCAATTGTCTTTTTAAATACACGCGGTGGAGCTAGTACAATTTCACAGCAGCTAGCCAGACAACTTTTTGTTGGTGTTAGGTCAAGAAATATATTTCAGGCTGTTGTTCAAAAAATAAAAGAATGGGTTATTGCTGTTGAATTGGAAAAGCAATACACAAAGGAGGAGATCATCACAATGTATTTAAACATCTATGATTTTGGTTACTATGGTGATGGAATAAAATCTGCCTCAAATATCTATTTTTCTAAAGAACCTAAAGAATTAAAAATCGAAGAGTCTGCAATGCTTGTTGGTATGCTTCAAAACTCTTCATTGTATGATCCTATTCGAAGGCCAGAAATTACAAAGAATAGAAGAAATCTTGTTTTTAATCAAATGGCAAAAAACGGATATATTTCCGAAAAAGAAAAGGACTCATTAAAAACCCTGCCAATTGAATTAGAATACAATCCTCAATCTCATAGAAGAGGTCTAGCTACTTATTTTAGGTCTTACCTGAGGGGTTTTATGAAGGATTGGACCTCAAAAAATTTAAAAAAAGATGGCTCAAAATACAATCTATATGTTGATGGTCTAAAAATATATACAACTGTAAATGCTGAGATGCAAAAGTATGCTGAAGAATCGGTTTCCGAACACATGAAAAATTTACAAAAAGAATTTTTTATACAAAACGACACATTATCAACTGCTCCTTTTAGGGATTTAGAAGAAGATGATGAAGAAGCGATTATGAAACGATCTATGAGAAGATCTGAAAGATGGAGGAAATTAAAATTGGCAGGAAAAACCAATGAAGAGATTGAAGAAACATTTGAAGTACCTACAAACATGACTATTTTTTCATGGGAGGGAGATATTGATACCATAATGAAACCCATTGACTCCATTAGATATTACAAACATTTTTTACAAGCTGGAATGATGTCTATGAATCCTCAAAATGGTCACGTAATGGCATGGGTAGGTGGAATTGATTATAAGAATTTTCAATACGATCATGTCATGCAAAGTAAAAGGCAAATTGGATCAACTTTTAAGCCTTTTTTATATGCAACTGCAATAGACCAATTAAAATTATCTCCATGTGACGCATTCCCCGATATGATACACTGTATTGAGCCATATAAATATGGAAATCCTGAGCCATGGTGTCCAACGAACTCGAGTGATAAGTACGGTGGCGTGAGAACATTAAGTAATGCTCTTGCTAATTCAAAAAACACAATTAGTGCTCAATTAATTGATAAAGTTGGACCTAAACCCGTAGCTGATCTTGCTAGAAATCTAGGGGTGTCTTCAAATGTCCCAAATGTTCCAGCAATTGCTTTGGGAACTCCTGACTTAAGTGTTTATGAAATGGTTGGTGCATATGGTGCTTTTGCAAATAAAGGAATATATGTTAAGCCTGTTATGGTCACTAGAATTGAAGACAGAAATGGCACCTTAATCTATCAGTCAAAACCCGAGACAAAAGATGTTTTGAGTGAAGAATCTTCATACGTTACGTTGAAACTTTTAGAAGGCGTTACCAGGTTTGGTTCTGGGGCCAGACTACGACACGATATACCTGAAGAAGAAAGGAATTATGTATATAAAAATGTTGTTACTGGTTATCCCTACAAATTCAATAATGCAATAGCCGGCAAAACTGGTACAACTCAAAATCAAAGTGATGGATGGTTTATTGGTATGGTGCCAAATTTAGTAACGGGTGTCTGGGTTGGTGGAGAGGATAGGTCAATACATTTTGAAGAAATTGCTTACGGTCAAGGCGCTACAATGTCACTTCCCATTTGGGGATTATTCATGAAAAAATGTTACGAAAGTGAGACTTTAAATGTCTCCAAAGAAGATTTTGAAGAGCCTGAAAATATGGATATAATCATCGATTGTTCTAAAATCAAACCAAAGGAACTAAAAGATGAAAGTGATGATATAAATGAATTATTAGGTATTGGCAATTAAATTATGAAAAGATTAATTTCTTTGGATTTCTTTCGAGGTTTGACCATAGCAGGAATGATTATAGTTAATGATCCTGGAAGTTGGTCTCATGTTTATGCTCCCTTGTTACACGCGGAATGGCATGGTGCTACACCAACAGATTTGGTTTTTCCTTTCTTTCTTTTTATAGTTGGTGTCTCTATTAACCTTTCATTAAGCAAATTAAAATCCAATCCACCATCAACTATTTATCTAAAAATTTTTAAAAGGACTGCCATAATATTTTTACTAGGAATTTTTCTTTCCCTATTCCCTAATTTTGATTTTGAAAATTTGAGGGTGGCTGGTGTTTTACAAAGGATTGCTCTTGTTTACCTTGGTTGTTCAATACTGTTTTTAAATACAAGCTTCAAATCACAACTTTATACAGGAATAGGTTTATTGATTTCATATTGGGTATTTATGATGTTTGTTCCCTTTGATGGAAACCCTGCTGGCACACTTGAACCAGGAAAAAATTTTGCAGCATGGGTGGATAGTTTCATTGTCCCTGGAAGGATGTACCAAGAAACATGGGATCCTGAAGGTTTGTTCAGTACTATCCCAGCTATAGCTAGTGGAATTTCCGGGATGTTGTGTGGTAAAATTATTAGAGAAGATTCGGAAAAGATTACCAAACTATTTTTCTGGGGAACCATACTATTAGTTGTTGGTTATTTTTGGGATTACGTTTTTCCAATCAATAAACATATCTGGACTAGTTCCTATGTATTATACTCATCTGGCTTAGCAATGATAATTTTAGCGTCCTCAATGTGGATTATTGATGTAAAAAAATATACCTCTAACATTAAATTTGGACTAGTTTTCGGCTCTAACGCAATAGTTGCTTATGTTCTCCACGGTATTGTTTGGAGAATTTTTCAATTTCCAGTAATAAATGGTGTTGGTTTTCAAAAGTTCTGGATGGATACTGGAATTGGACTTGGTCTGCCTGCAAAATTTGTATCATTTGATTGGGCTATTTTCTACACTTTGATTATTTATATGATTGTTTATCAATTATATAAGAGAAAAATTTTCATCAAAATTTAATTATCTGTACATTTAGCGGTTCAATTAAAAAAAATTATTATGAAAAATTTTATATATATACTAATGGGGATGTTCCTATTTACATCATGCGAGACGACTGCTCCATGTGAATGTGGAAATACTTCAAATGGATTTGTTTTTCCTGGACAATCTGTTAATATGGGCTCTGAAGCAACTGTAGATGTGTTTAAAAAAATCGATGCTGCTTGGCTCGTAAGAGATTACGAAACGATGAAAGCTCACATTGCTGATGATGGTAATTACAGATTTTTTGATGGAACCGTTGCTACAAATGGAGAAGAGTTTGTTGCTAAAGTTGAACAATCCTATCAAGAAGACCTAGCAAATGGTGTTGCTTGGGAATGGAACACAGATTATGCTTTTGCAGTTTATCCTTCAAAAACTGAAGACGATAATTGGAATGAAAAAGGTGAATGGGTAAATGCTCAATTCACAGGGTCAGATGGTTCAGTAGTTATTGAGTGGTACCAATTTGATGGTGATCAGTTAATTAGCTGGGTTCAAACCAAAGGTGAAACTATGAAAGAATAATTATGAAAAATTTTATTTACATACTATTTGGAATCATCATTCTTACAGGATGTGAGACAGCACCTTGTGAGTGTGAAGAAAAAAGCAATGGCTTTGTCGAAAGAACAGGTCAAGCTATTATGCTCGGAAGTGATGCTTCAGTTGAAGTTGTGAAAAACATTGATAATGCATGGAGAGCCAGAGATTATGAAACATTAAAATCATTAGTAGCTGATGATGCTAAGCTTCATCATGACGATGGTAGAGTTTCTACTGGAGGCGAAGAATTTATCGCAGCAATTGAAAGTGATTATAATGAAAATGTTGCTGAAGGAAATGAATGGGATTGGGTTATGAACTTCGCATTCGCTGTTAAAGTTACTGAATCTGAAAATGATGAGTGGAACGATGATGGTGAATGGGTTAGTGCTCGATTTACAACTGCTTCTGATGAGGTTTTTGAAGAGTGGTACTATATTGTGGATGGTAAACTTTCTTGGTGGGGATCTGCTAAAAGAGGATTATATACAGAGTAGTATAACTCAGATTTAATTTTAAAAAAGCTCATATTAATATGGGCTTTTTTATTTTTAAAATATTCTAAAAATGAATTTCAATTATAAACTTGATAAATTTGATGTTTATCCTCTTTTTGGTGACTTATTAAAAGGTGAGCCATATGTCTTTGATTTTTCATCAAAAAACCCTAAAACTCTTAATTATAATCTTGATAATTTTCAGGAATTCAATGAGGATATTTTTAATGAATTAAAACATTCAGGTAAGAAATGGGGGATTGGAGAATATTTAGAAGAAAGAAAAAATATCCTAAGAGGATCCATTAACATAATTAATGAAAAAAGAATTTATCATCTTGGATTGGACATTATAGTTCCCTATAACTCAGTAGTATTTTGCCCTTTAAACGGTTACGTCCACAAACTTGGCAAAGAAACTCAAAAAGGAAATTATGGTGGTTATTTAGTACTGAAGCATCAAGTTAATAATCAAACATTTTATTCATTATACGGACATCTTAAAACTCCTCACAAAGTACAATTAGGTGAAAAAATATTAGCAGGACAAGAATTAGCTTTAATTGGGAAAGAAAGTGATAGTGGAGGGTGGTTTTGTCATCTACATTTACAAATTATAACCCAAAAAGCCATGAACGAGGGATATTCAGAATGGGGGTATATTTCCAAGGAGCTACTGTCAAAAGCTAAAGAATATTTTCCTGATCCTAATTTTCTTTTTAAATGGTAATTTATTATTGTAAGCTCTTAGAAATATGGGTTTTTTTAATTTATAATTAAAAAATTAATATGCATATCACCTGATGGTGCGTCACCATTCAAATCTATTGTAAATGTTCCACTTCCTGCTGTCACTTGTTTAACATATCGTGTAGCGTCAGAATTTTGAGCAACAGTGCAAATTATAATAGAATTTGCATCAACAAAACTATTTGATATTTCAATTGTATTATCACCTGCATTAATTTTCACTCTTCCTGCAGTTGCATTAATTGTTGTTGCACCACTACTTCCGCCAGAGTTGTCGATTGTTTTTCCAGAAAGGTTTATTCCAGCAGCATAGACCACTGCACCTGCATCTTCATTAGCATATAGCTTTTCAATAGCAGAGTCTCCAATGACTGCAATGTTATTACCGATTCCATCTACATCATGTCCAATAATAATCTGATTGGTTCCTGATTCAGAATGTGGGCGAGCATTATATCCGACCATAATATTATTTTCACCGTCTGTGATATTATCCCCAGCTGCAACTCCAAGTGCAGTATTAAAATCACCAATAGTTACCTTCCTCAATGCATCTGAACCAATTGCAGTATTATAGCTCCCTGATTGATTTCGAGTTAGAGCAACATTGCCAACTGCAGTATTATCTTGCCCAGTTGTGTTACCTTCTAATGTCTCTGCTCCTACAGCTACATTTCTTACTCCTTCAATATTTGCAGATAATGCTTCATAACCAAGTGCAGTATTTGCTGTGCCAATCGTATTATTATTTAATGCATTATAACCAATTGCTAAGTTATAATCACCACTTGTTAATGCATCTAATGCAGTGTCACCAATTGCATAATTGTGGTTTGCTCCATTTATGTTAGCTGGTATGTTTCCAAAATAATATGAAACTTCACCTGAAGAACCAGTTTTTACTAAAACATCTGATAAATCATTCAAAGATGTTACTGCTCCTGATTGTACATAAGTTTTTAATCTACTCATTGTAGCTTTTGTGTTAGTACCATCTGCTCCATTATCAACAATAAATAAATCTGCATCTTCTAATGCTTCACTGATATCAGTTCCACCATCAATATCTAATGATGATAATGCAACCTTTTCTGCTGTGGAGATTTGATTTAATTTTGAATCAGCTATTGAACCTGCTAAATCATCATTTGTAATTTGATCCATTGTAATTTCCTGACCACTTAATGTTAAATAATCATAAGATCCTGCTAAAGTTACATTGGTTAAATTATCAAGCTTAGTCTTCAAAGCATCAGTAAAATTATTTTTGGTTAATCCACCATCTCCTACACTGTAGGTAGTGTTAGTTGAAGCAATTGTAATCTCGCC
>CACNQJ010000008.1:7500-45996 GCA_902622575.1 uncultured Bacteroidota bacterium | reverse complement strand
CAAGCTAAATATGCTACCACCACACCAACAGGTTTTGAAACTAAATAGTGTTTATGAGTGTTTTCATTATCTATAATTTTTTTGTCTGATTGATAGTCTTCAATAATATCAGAATAATATTTTAAGCTGTTTGTTATTGATTCAATATCTTCAGCTGTGGCTGAGTATGGTTTTCCCATTTCATAAGAGATAGACTTTCTTAATATTTCTTCATTTTCTAATATTTTTTCTCTAAAGAGAAGCATCCACTCTTTCCTTTTTTTAATAGGAGTATTTGACCAAACTTTAAATCCCTCTTTTGCCGATTCAAGAGCCCTATTAGAGTCATTGCTTGATCCCCAGTCAAGAGTTGCTATTTTTTCATCATTTAATGGGCTAACAATATCCTTAGTCATGGTGTTATGTGACGAGGTTAACTCTCCATTTATATACATTTTAAGGTTACCAAAATTCATAACTAAATCTTTATCTCATTTAAATAAGTTTCATCAACATCAACACCCATACCAGGTTTATCATTAACAGAAATATAACCATCTTTCATTATAATATTATCTTTTATAATATTTTCTCGAATTTTATTTTCTGTTCTATCATATTCAATATATGCATCCTCCAGATATAATCTCCCTGGTATTGGTTCAAGATTGGAAATAAAATTAATTGCTGTATAAAAGGCAATGCCTGAACCCCAAGTGTGAGGAATAACTTTAACTCCTTTTGTCAAGGATAATGCTGATATCCTTTTGGCCTCGGTCAAACCTCCACATGAACATATATCCATCTGTAAAAAATCAACACAGTTTTTGTCCAAAAGTTTTTGAAAACCGTATCTGAGATACTCACACTCACCAGCTGCAACTGGGATTAAGGATTTTGATTTAAATTCTGAATATTGATCGTAAAACTCAGGCGACAATGGTTCTTCAAACCATTTAATATCTTGATCTTCTAATTTCTTGGATAATTTTAAAGCCTCATCATATGAGTATGCGTGGTTTGAGTCTATCATTAATTCAATATCCGGACCAATAGCATTTCTAACTGCCTTAACATTAGCAATATCATCCTTTAAATTTAAACCAACCTTCATTTTAATTGACTTAAAGCCTTCATTTACATATTCCAAAGCTTCATTACATAAATCGTCAGTTAATGTCTTTGAATCGGAAAAATAAAGTCCAGTTGCATATGGTCTTATTTTTTCTCTATATGAACCACCTAATAAAGTAGATACAGGTAGTTTATGATATTTTCCTTTAATATCCCACAAAGCAATGTCTATGGCGCTTATTGCAGAAACAAAAACACCTGATCTACCATAATCATGAACTCTTCTAAATAAAGTTGACCAAATAACATCAGACTCAAGTGGATTCATACCAATTATATTTTGTTTGATATAATTAATACTTTCTTTAACAACTGGAGCTGGTCCATAAGCTTCACCCCATCCAACTATTCCATCATCACAGATGATCTTTACAATACAAATTTTTCGATTACTATATTCCCATTGGGAAAAGAAGAACTCTTTTTCAAGATCCTCATTTAAAACGTAAGGAATTATTTTAGATATTTTCATTTTTTAAAAACCTTTCCAGAGACCATTTGAATCTCCATTTATATAATCAATTTTAATATAGCTGAAAAACTTTGGATAAGGGTAATCATAAGTATGATTTACACTAAACCCATTATCGTCTAATAATCCTGCATCATCAAGAAATACCTCAAAATAACTATTTGAATAAATATTATTAGTAGGTTGAATTAATACATTTTTTGGCCAATGATTTTTTAAAAACAGATTATTTTCAAAAAACACATTTTCAATTTCTAATTTACCTCCAAGATCAGGTTTATATTGATCACCTAGGACCATAACTGGATCATTTTCAAAATAAAATATATTATTTGCTACAAATACACCTTTTGCTTTTTTATCTACAGCAATCTTTGGAATAATATTTTTTGAAACATAAATATAATTACCGTATATATAAGAATTAAATGGTCCATTCCTATCTTTGCCTCTACCTATATATCCACTAAGCCAAAATGTTTTTCCCTCCTGAAATGCACCTTTTTCACCTTTTAACCTATGACCATCATTGATGCTAACATTATTTCTGTAGGAACAGTTATAATTGTTTCCAAGAATTTCAATAAAACCACCTGCGTTATTTCTACTTAGATTATTTTCAACAATAATATCATTACAATTAAAATCAATATGACATCATGCTGAGTCGGCTGGTCCATTAGCATTTTGAAAACTATTGTTTGTGATTAAAGCATAAGAAGTTCCCCATGTCCATAAACCACTTCCTCTTCCCCATTTTCTTGAATCATCATTAGATCCTGTATAGTTAATATCATTATTTTTAGCCAATAGATTTGTGGTACTATTAAAAACCATTCCTGGTCCTCCTGTTTTAAACACATTATTATTTAAAATATTTATATTCTTAAATTGATTGTTTCTTTTGCCAATAAATCTAATAGCAGTATGTGAAATATTTATAAAATCTGAATCTTTAATAGTAATATTTTCAAGATTTCCATTTTCTGATAGATTCAAAATTCTAATACCCCAACCATAACTTTGTGTACCATTGGGTGTTTTAACCTCCTTTTGATCCCTAATAAAGCCTTTATTTTCATAAAAAATATCTTTAATTAAAACATTAGTTATTTCTAAATTATTATGTAATTTTTTATCAGTTACTAAATATAAAATTCCAGATCTTAAATCAGATTTTATTTTTTTATGTAAAAATTTATTAGAACCACCACCGTCAGCTGTAATTTCAATATTATTAATTTTTATTTTCGATGAATTTTCAATAAAAATCGATGCTATTTTACCTTTAGAGTTAATAATTGGAAGTTTATCAATACTATCAGCCTTATAATTTGAGATTTCAATTCCATTTTTGTTTACTAATTCAATTGTATTTGTAAAAGTAGATCCGTTTGATAATAATATTTTATCACCGTTAGATAGTTTAATTTTCTTAAGATAGTCAAGACTTTTGAATGGTTTTTCTTTAGTTCCTAAATTTGAATTATCTACTGAATTAGAGTTAAAATAAAATGTATTACCTATATTGTTTTTCTCCCCATATTGTATCCAATCACATGATATAAAAACAAATAATATAAGCACAAATATATTTTTCATCTAATTTCCATTGTATGCTCCAATATTAGGTTTTGAATTAGAACTCACAGAATTTCCAAAGTAATCTTTTCCCCCGTTATTCTTAATATAGTTTTTTACATCGCTACTTCCATTAATAACATAACCTGATCCAATTGCAGGACTTGAGGACTGTAATTTATAATCATTGGCAGTTGAACCTCCCGGATTAGCTAAAAGTGGATTTGAAAAAATTTCAGTTCCATTATGCTCATAATCTGAGGAACCATCGATAATTAAGTTGCCAAAAAACAAGTTGTTTTTCCAATCATTTAATGTACCATCATTTCTAGTATTGATCTTTAATTTAGCTTTATCATCTATATAAATTAAATTATTGTATATGTATGTTTCCTTAGTATTCTGTCTGAAAAAAATTTCTAAATGGTCAAATGGAGTATTATTATTTGATGCATTTTCACTAGGTATATAAACAGTATTATTATAAATAAAATTATCATATGAGCCAATTCGTCTTTCATTACTTCCGGCATAATCAGAAACCCAAAATGTCTTTCCAGTATTAGAATTTGTTCTTCCTCCATCTCCTATGCTAATGTTGTACCTGTATCCACACATAATATTTTCACCTAAAATTTCAGCAAATCCACCATAATTGTTTTTGCTTAAATTATATTGAATTACGACTCTTTCACATCCCCAATCTATATGTGCACCATATGAGTCAGCAGGACCATACACGTCCTCAAATAAGTTATTTTGAATTACAGTATCATTACAAGTGTACGTCCACAAGCTACTTCCCCTATTCCACATTCTGTTGTCTTTCCCTGACCCAGATCCTTTAAATTCAGAATTTTCAACTACAACATCCTTACATCTGGCTAAAACAATTCCCGAACCACCTGTGTCAGTAAACTTTGAGTTTTTTATAATAATATTTCTATGATAAAAATCTGCTTGGGCACCCGACATTCTATTTACTATGTGCAAACCATAATGTCCAGTGTTCGAAATATCTAAATTTTCAACTATTATACCATCATAAAAATTTAAAACATTGTCATTATTTTCTGATTCAAATCTAATACCATAACCTTTGTGATTGTTATCAGAGTTAGTAGGAGAAGGATATATGTTGTTGATTTTTAAGTCATTTAAGCTAATATTGTTGATGTTATTTGACCCACTTCTTAGAACTAGTAGTCCATATCTTTCATTTAATCCTGATCTACTTGATTGGTCCATAAGTTTAACTGATCCACTACTGTTTTTATGAGACGCTTGATTTGTTAATTCTAGGCCAGAAACAGTAACATATTCTCTATTTTCAATGAACACAGCTGCTTGATATCCATCACCATCAATAATAGGTTTGTTACCGCTAGCATAGTTTTCAATAACAATTGGTTTATTTTCAGACCCAGATCCTCTAAGCTTAAAATAACCCTTCCATGTTTCACCAGATTTAAATTTAATTTTATCACCAGGTTTAAAGGTTATACTATTAATTTTTCCTAAATTTTTAAATGGCTTATCTTCACTCTTTCCGTCATTGTTATCGTTACCTGAATTGAAGCTTATGTAATATGTCGTATCTCCAGGGGATGTAGATGCATCGTAATCATTTGGATCTGTACTGTTTCCAGATCCCGAATTATTTCCTCCACCGTTATTATTACCCCCACCGTTATTGTTTCCTCCACCGTTATCTGAGCCTCCACCATCACCTCCAGAGTCAGATGAACATGCAATAACAAAAAAAGATATTATTAGTAAAAAAATTTTCTTTTTCATAGATTAGTAATAATGATATTTATATGAGAATAATAAATATAAAAATAAATATTATGATAAAACACATATCAATTTTATTGCTTTCGTTTTTTTATTTAATAGCTGCAATAATCAAGAAAAAAAACCACCAAATATTCTTTTAATAATGATTGATGATTTAAATGATTATAATGAAGATCTAAATGGTCATCCACAAGTTGTTACTCCAAATATCAAAAATTTTGCTAAATCGGCTGTATCATTTAAGAATGCTTATTCAAACGATCCAATGTGTGGTCCATCTAGATCAAGCATGTTACTTGGGGTGTATCCTCATAACTCCTCTAACTTTTGGCAAAGATCATGGTTACAAAACAATGTTTTGTCGAACACAAAAACCATAATGGAAAAATTTAAAGAAAATAATTATGATGTTATAGGAAGTGGTAAGATATTACACCATAATAAAAATGAATTGTGGACTGAATTTGAACATCAAGCTGACTACAGTCCAATTGCATATCAAGGTGAATGGAAAAGAGGTAAAAAAGGGATTGCTCATCCAGATGTTCCTAAACCATACAGAACAGTAAAAGATCTTGATGGTTTTAATATGGCAGGAGGTGCTATTGATGGTTCTTACGGTCCTCTTAAAAATTTAGATGGTGTTAAAGTTGATGGCAAGGAAGTTAGATGGGCATATGGTCCATCAAGAAAGGGCAAAACATTTAAATACATAGATGAAAATAATAGAGATCTTACACCAGATGAAATTAATGCCGAATGGGCAGAAAATAGATTATCAGAATTAGCAAACTCCGATAATGAAAAACCTTTTTTTCTCGCTGTTGGTTTTTTAAGACCTCATACACCCTTGATCGTACCACAAAAATACTTTGATATGTATCCTCTAGAGGATATTGAACTTGCAAATATTTTAGAGAATGACAAAGATGATACTTATTTGCATACTGTCAGTCAATTTGAAACACCTGGCAGAAGAGTTCGATCAATTCAAATGTATAAAAACTTGGTTGCATCATACGCAGATGATAAGGAAGGTTTAAAAAGATTCACACAGGCATACTTGGCATGTGTAACAGCAGTAGATGAAAATATAGGACAGGTTCTTAATGCTGTAGATAATTCCAAATTAAAAGACAATACTATAGTTGTTATTGTAAGTGATCATGGATGGACAATGGGTGAAAAAGAACATGTATATAAAAATTCTCTGTGGGAAGAAAGCACAAGAGTTCCGATGCTCATTAGAGCTCCTGGAATATCTAAAGCTGATTCCAAAGTATATCATCCAGTATCATTAATAGATGTTTACCCAACGTTATTGGATTTAGCAGGGCTTGACTTTGAAACTACCAAAAATGATCAAGGAAGACCACTAGATGGATTTAGTTTAAAACCATTTTTAAAAACTCCCAATTTAAATGAATGGGAAGGCCCAGATGGAGCTTTAAGTGTAGTCTATACATCTGACAAAAATGCTGATATACCATCTAATCATCACTATTCGGTTAGAACAAGAGATTGGAGATACATATTATACAATACTGGTGAAGAAGAACTATACAATAATTCCAACGATCCCAAAGAATGGAATAATTTAATATTTAACAAAACTCACCCAAAAACACAAGAACTAAGGAATCTTTTAAAAGAAATGACCTATCCTGTGGTCCCAGAGGGGTTCTCAAACATCAAATAAATGAAAAAGATTTCATCAGTAATTTTTATTTTTTTATTTCTAATTAACTACTCACAAATCCGTGATGATATTACCTATTTGAATGGAGAATGGGAAATAATATATGATTATAGCAACATTGGTAAATCAGAATCTTATAATAGTAATGAGGGGTTTTCAAAAGGAAAGATTGAAAAAATTGCTGTTCCAAGTGTATGGGAGAGGTTTAAAAAAGATTATGAAGGAGTTGTTTACTACAGAACAAGTTTTAAAGTTAATAAAGATAAAATGGGCAGTAAAATTCATTTAAATTTTAATGCTTCTAACTATATAACTGAAGTTTTTTTAAATAATAATTCTGTTGGTTTTCATGAAGGAGGATTTAGTCCTTTTAGTTTCAATATTGAACATATAATTGATTTCGATACAGAAAATGTATTAATTGTAAAGGTTATGGGACCAATAACAATTCAAGATAAAGTTATTGATGGAATTGGACAAATGGAGACTCCACAATGGAGAGGGTCATACACAGGTGGAATTTGGCAGGATGTATTTCTCTCATACACAGCACAAACACATATAAAAGACGTCTTTATTACAGGAAACTTTATGAATGGAGATATAGAGGTTATAAATGAAATAACTAATGGTTTAGGTGATGGGTTATATAAATTGACATACAATGTTGACCAAAATCACAAGTTTGAAGAATTTTTGAAACTTGAAAACTCAAATCTGAATGTAATTAAAAAAATAAAAAATAGAATTAAGAATCATAAAACTTGGTCACCCGATAATCCTTTTTTGTATGAATTTGATATCAAATTAGAAAAAGTTAACATTAGTGAAAAAGACACAGTTATTACTGAACTTGATAATGTTAAAGAAACATTTGGTTTCAGAGAATTTACAGTAAAAAACAACAAATTTTATTTAAATGATAAGCCATTATATTTAAAAGCTGCTTTTTTTGAAGGATTATATCCAGTGAAACTTTCATATCCTGATTCAAAAGAAATGATGATAAAAGAAATTTTATTGGCAAAAAAGGCAGGATTTAATATGATTCGACCTTGGAGAAAACCTCCTCCAAAGGAATGGTTACACTTGGCAGATTCAATTGGTGTATTAACTGTTGGAAGTATGGCGATTGAATGTATGGATATGCCTATTGAAACACCATATTTACCTCAAAGAGTTGAAAGTGAAATTACTGAAGCAATTCTTAGGGACAGGAACCATCCTTCAATTGTACAATGGGAGTTATTTAATGAAATTAGAAGACCTGTACTTGCAAACATGTTAAAACCAATGTCATTAAAAGCACGAGAGCTTGATCCAACAAGACTAATACTAGATGAATCTGGTGGATGGGCTGAAGGAGCTAATTTATATCTCCCCTACAGCACTAAAGCATTTAAATTCAACGATATTCATAATTATCCAGGACCAAACATAAATAATAACAAATTTGATGGTTTTTTAACGATTGGCAAGACACCTGAGGAAAATAAAAAACTTGGTCTTAAGGCTAGAACACCTGGGAGGAATGTTGTTCCAAACATACCCTCATATGTTTCAGAAATAGGTTATGGAAGCCTTCCTGATTTGGAAGATAATGAATTGAGATTTTTAAAAGATGGTAATCCAATTACATACCCATATTTATATCACCTTAGATTTAACAGAGAAATTAAGAAAAAGCTAAAGGAAACAGGTTTAATCAAAGTTTTCAAATCTGCGTCTAATTTTTACAAAAAACAGCAAGAAATACATGGAATAGCTAACAAGAGAATGTTAGAAGCAATAAGATCAAATAGTAACGTTATAGGTTACTGTGTTCATGCCTTAACAGCTGGAGATTGGATTATTGGTGCTGGACTATTAGACTTATGGAGAAATCCTAAGGGTTTAGCTTATGAAAAAACTAAGGAAGGTAACATGTCTAAAATTGCTGTCATTAGAACAGGAAAAAGAAATTATTACTCTGGTGAAAATGTTGAATTTTCGACTATCATAATTAATGAAAATGAAAATGAAACAAATAAAGTCAAGTTTAGTGTTGACAAAATATCAGGAAATAACACAGAAAAAATGATATATACCAATGAGTTTTTAGTTGATGTAAAAAACGGAATTACAGAGCTTGAAAAAATTCAATTAGGAAATAGTTTAGGTGATGGAGAATATCAAATTAAAGTTTCATTAATTAATAATGGAAATGTTGACTATTCAACAACAATAAATTTTGATGTTTTTTTTATTGATAGTAGTAATAAAAACCTGAAAGTTGCTTTAATTAAAGAAGATAAAAAATTAACTGATTTTTTAAAAAAATATAATATCAGTTATGAGATTTTTAATGAAAAAACTGATAAAAACACAACAGTAATCATTAATCAATCAGATAGTGAATTTTTTAGTTCTAAAGATGGAAATATAATTGAAAAAGGCAACACTGACATTAAAAATAATTTTAAGAAGCTTATTGACAATATTAATGTTTTTGTGGCTAGTGGTGGTAATGCAATTTTTTTAAAAATACCCGGAAAAACTAGAAAAAGAATCGGACCAAATTTAACATTTGTGCCAGATGGTATTGATTATTTACCACAAAAACCTATTAAAAATATATCACAAGGTTTATGGGATGGTATCCTACACATTAACTCAAAGCATAAATTTTTTGAAAATCTACCTGTTAATGTTAATATGAGTGGTGTCTATGAAAATATTGCTCCAACCATCAGTTTAAGAAATTTTAAAGGTGAAAATATTGTTCAAACAATTGCTTTTGACAGAATACCAGAAGGAAACATACTAAAAAGGAATTATATTGGCTCAGGTGAAGTTTGGTCTGGATCTGATCTTTCTATTGTAAAATATAATAATGGGAAAATGGTTTTATCTACGTTAAAACTAGTTGAAAACTTAAATTATGATCCTGTATCAGAAATAGTTTTATTGAATATTATTAATTACTTTAGATAGAGTGAACACGGAAAACTATGTAATTGATTTTCTTTCCAATGAATGGACAAGAAATACTATAGTTTCATTACTATATATTTTACTGATCCTCTTTATTGGAAGACTATTATCCTACAAACAGAGACTTTTTTTAGCTAAATCAATTGCAATTCTATTAATAATAACCACAGTTACTGGTCATGCTAGAAATATTGCAAATGGATATTGGAATATTTCTGAGAATTTACCCTTGCACTTATGTGGAATTTCAAATCTTGTTGCTTGTTTTATACTATTTACTAAAAAGAATAAAGTTTTGTTTGAATTCTTATTTTATGCTGGAATCATTGGTGGAATTCAAGCTTTTTTAACTCCACAAATTAATAATTTTGACGGATCTAATTATGAGTACATTGAATATCATTTTAGCCATGCTGGGATTATTTTACTACCAATATTCATGTACAATTATTTAAATTATGAAATAACTAAGTTTTCATGGCTTAGAGTAGTTTTATATTTAAATGTTGTGCTTATGGTTGTTATGCCATTGAATTTTCAAATTGATTCTAATTACATGTATTTAGCCTACCCTCCTAATGTTAATAATCCACTTATTATTGGAGAATGGCCATATTATGTTATTTATTGGGAGTTTATAATCGTTATTTTTACTTACACTACTTACGTTATTACAACAAGAAAGAAAGCCTGATATGAAGACACCTATAGAAACCTTCTCTAATTGGGTTAGGAATGGGAAGGATGATGGTATGGAAAAGAATCACTTTGAATCTGTTTCAAAAATGTTTGATATTATAGTCAATTCAAAAGGAAAATTTTCGATTATTGACGCTGGTTGTGGGAATGGATGGGCTGTTAGGTATATTGGAAAACATCCAAATTGCAAAAGTTCCTGTGGGATAGATGGTTCTGATTTGATGATTAAAAAAGCAAAAAAACTGGATTCAAATAATCAATATTTTCTTGGTGATTTATTGAAATGGAAACCTGTAAATAAAGTAGATGCCGTGATATCAATGGAGGTTTTATATTATTTTGAAAATCCAATAAATGTTCTTAGAAATATTTTTAATAATTGGTTAGATAAAAATGGGAAATTTGTGATGGGAATTGATTTTTATTACGAAAATCCTGATTGTCACGACTGGCAAGAAAAAACTGGCGTTTCCATAATGAATCTCATGAAAATAAATGAATGGGAAAAACTTTTTATAGAATCTGGTTTTAGTAATGTAAAAAAATATCAGTTGTGTAGCTCTGGAAGTTGGAAAGGAACTTTAGTCATCGAGGGAACCAAAATCAATATTTGATTTATCTAAAGCCAAAACACCTCCCTTTAAATCATATAGCTTACTAAATCCTTCGTTAATCAATATTTTAACTGCTTCAAGACTTCTTCTGCCCGATCTACAATAAACTAGTACATGTTTATCATAATCTATCTTTTTGAACATTTTGATAAATTTTTCATCATAAAAATCAATATTAATAGAATTGTTGATTCTACTAATTTTATGTTCCTCCGGTGTTCTAACATCAACAATTAAAAAGTCTTTAGATTTGGATAAAGATGAGTACTCATCAAAATCTATTGATTTGATTTCATTTTGAGAATGTAGTGAAAGTGAAATTATAATTATGAAATAAACTAATCTCATTATTGTGATTCAATTTGTTTATTAATTCCAAGGTAACCCTCATGAACATTAATTAAATTTTTTTTCCCATTCTTCATTAGAATAGAGCAAGCAATTACACTTCTGTATCCACCAGCACAAAAAACATATGAATTATCAGAAATATTATCTATTTCTTCCTCAATTGTACTTAATGGTATGTTTTGAGATGTCTTATAAGTGCCATTTTTAAATTCATTTTTGGTTCTCACATCTATAATATTAGAATTTTCAACTGATTTTATAAAATCAGATGGATTAACACATTTAAGAGAATTAGGTTCTGAGAATGATAAAATTTGATCCTCATTATCAATATTGATATATCCTATACACTTATCAAAACCAATTCTAGCTAATCTCGTAATAACTTCTTTTTCTTTACCACTATTACATACAAAGATTATTTGTGTGTTTACATCTTTCAAAATCGCACCTACCCATGGAGCAAAGCGTCCATTTAGACCAATAAAAATTGAATTTGGCAAATGATATTTAACAAAATCGATGGAATCTCTAGTATCTAGAATACTAATATCATCACTTTTAATTAACTGTTTATATTCATTCGGTGAGATAAGATTTAATGAATTGTTCATTACAACACTTAAATCATCATATCCTTCCTGATTTAATTTAACATTTGCAGGAAAATAAGCTGGTGGTTCAGGAAGATCATTAGTTAACTCTTTTATAAACTCAGTTTTTGTAAAAGTCCCATTAAGTGAATAGTTAATTATTTTTTGATTTGATAATGAATCTACAGTTTCCTTCATCATACTTTTTCCGCATGCAGATCCAGCTCCATGTCCAGGATAGACTGTAATATCATTATTCAAAGGTTTTATTTTATTATTTATAGAATCATATAAAACTCCTGCTAAATCTTCTTTACTCATTCCTTTATATCTCTGGGCAACATCTGGAATACCAACATCACCTAAAAACAATGTATCACCTGTAAAAATTGAATGTTGTTTATTGTTTTTATCCATCAGTAAATATGATGTGCTTTCTAATGTATGTCCCGGAGTGTGAATCACCTTTATATTGCAATCACCTAGTCTAAAAGTATCACCGTCTTTAGAAATTACACATTCATATAATGGATCAGCATTTGGACCATATACAATGGGAGCTTCAGTAAGCTTTGAAAGTGTAAGGTGACCACTAACAAAATCTGCATGAAAATGAGTCTGAAAAATATATTTTATTTTAGAGTTTGTTGAACTAGCTTTTTCAATAAAATGATCAACTTCTCTGCTTGGATCAATAATAGCTACCTCTCTTGAACATTCAATGTAGTATGAAGCTTGAGATAAACAGGAGGTGTAAAATTGTTCAACAATCACACCTTAAATTTAAAAAATATGCTTGAATAAGTTTTTTATTTTTTTTTAAATTAATTTTGAGGATAATGGAATATGGTCTAATAAGTTTAAATATTGTTCCTGTTAGAAAGAAAAATAATGCAAAATCTGAAATGATAAATCAATTGTTTTTTGGTGAAATCATTTCCATAATAGAAGTAAAAGATAATTGGAGTTTAATAATAAGTAATCTTGATGATTATAAAGGTTGGATTAGAAATTTGCACTACCAAAAAATTCTTAAAGAGGATTACAATCTTTTATCCGAAAATGAGAATGAATTTGCTACAAATGAAATGGTAATAGTAAATTCTAATTTTAAAATTACTGTACCAACAGGAAGCTTAATTAGTACAGCTAAATTTCTTAACTGTAGTTATAAAAAAACTCATGTATCTAAATCGATAAAAAAAACCATAAAATCTTTTTTAAATTCCCCTTACTTATGGGGTGGTAAAACCAAATTTGGAACCGATTGTTCTGGACTTGTACAATCTATATTTAAAACAATTAATATTATATTACCTCGTGACGCCTGCGATCAGTATAAATATGGAAAGGAAATTAATTCGGATTTTAAACTAGGTGACTTAGCATTTTTTGGAAAAAGTCCTAAAAAAATAACTCATGTAGGAATAATAATTAACAAATCAAAAATTATTCATGCATATGGAACAGTAAGAATAGATAAATTAACCTCAAAGGGAATTTATAACGAACAAGAAAAAAGAATAACTCATATTCTTCAAAAAGTAAAAAGAGTTAGCTAAATTTATTGTAGTTCATCAATCTTGGCCTTTACCTTCATAAAAGCTTCATTATTTCCTAAAACTCCATAAATATTTTTAAGGGTGTTTAACGCATCAATGTTTGAAGGTGAAACAGTAATCAGGTCCTCTAATAATGGAATGCATTCACGGTATAAATCTTCACGTTGTTCTTTCAACTCCTCATATCTTAAATCATCCTTTCTTGAATTTCCAAGATTGTTCATCTCCTCGACAATTGCTGTCTCATCCTCAAGAATAACAGATACTAAATTTAAATACGCATCTACATAGTCAGGGACAAGCTTTATAGCTTGAAAATATTTTTCTTTAGCCAAAACAAACTCGCCTTGCTCGGCGTATATAACACCAAGATTATAATACAAAATACCATTATCAGGGTCAATTTGTATAGCTTTTTCCATCAATGTTTTAAACTTATTTCTATATAAAAGTCTATCCTCATCATTGACGGAATTATTACTGATTCTAATGTATAAATCAGCTTCGTTTAGTAATAAACTTACATCATCAGGCTGAATTTCTCTTGCTTCTTTAATAGCAGATTCAGCTAACTCATTTTTACCTTGTTGTACATAAATCAATGCAATGTTTTTTACAATTTCAGGGAATCTCGATTCAGTTTGTCCAATTCTTGGATTTGAATAATCCTTAGAGCTTTTCAGTAAATCATATTCTGTTTGAGAAACCTTCTCCTCTAATCCTGTCTCATTATTAGTAACAAAATACTCATCAACTATTCCAGTGTACCCATTATTTTTTAGAGCCAGGTAATGCTTTAATGCTGATTCGTAATCTTTTCCATTTACTGCACTGCCAGCTGCAAAATATAGATAATTAATATACTCTTCTTTATCCATTTCATAAGCCATTATCAATTTTTTAGCTGCATCTAAAAAATCTCCATTTTGATTATCAGTAACAGCGGAATTGACAATTGAATTAGAAATAATAATTTTCAGATTGGAATACTCTTGCTGATATTTTGTAGGTAGGTTTTCATTTGGATTAACTTTATTTAAACTATTTAAAGAGTTAATTGCATTCTCAAACTCCTTCAATTCATTACTAACCTTACTATCATAAAAATAATACTGTGCCTTGTACTTATCATCAGATGCAAGTATTAAATTTTTAGCATTTTCAAGCTCGTCTTTTGCTTCATCATAGAAAGACTCTAGAACTAACTTATCAATCTTTCTTAACTCTTTTTTTTGAGCCTGAACGCTAAAACATAAAGCAATTAATGCGATGCAAACAATATTTCTCATAATTTATTTTTAAATGTATTAATTTATTTGATTATCATCAACAACCTCAATATCATCAATATCCTGAACTTCTTCATCATCAAGTACAACTTTAGCTACTGCGGCAATTGAGTCACTATCTTTTAAATTAATTAATTTTACACCTTGTGTCGCCCTGCCCATGACACGAAGAGAATTGACTTCCATTCTAATAGCGATTCCTGATTTATTTATAATCATTAAATCATCACCATCGGCAACATTCTTGATAGAAACTAGATTTCCAGTTTTTTCAGTTATAGAAATTGTTTTAACACCTTTTCCACCTCTATTTGTGATCCTGTAGTCATCTAATTTTGATCTTTTACCATATCCATTTTCTGAAACAACTAAAATATCACTATCCATATCATTTACAGATAACATTCCTACAACCTCATCATTATCATCTTTTAGTCTCACACCTCTTACACCTGATGCATTCCTTCCCATAGGTCTTGTTTTACTTTCTTCAAACCTAATACATTTGCCAGATTTGACAGACATTAAAATTTGTGAATTTCCTGTTGTTAATTTAGCTTCTAATAGCTCATCCCCTTCCTTTATAGTAATAGCATTAATTCCATTAGATCTAGGTCTTGAATATTGTTCAAGTGATGTTTTTTTAACTTGACCTTTCTTGGTACACATTATCACAAAATGATTATTAATGTAATCCTCGTCTTTAAGATCTTGAGTACAAATAAATGCTTTTACCTTATCGTCAGGTTCAATATTAATTAAGTTTTGAATTGCTCTTCCTTTCGAAAGCTTGCTCCCTTCGGGTATTTCAAAAACCCTCATCCAAAAGCATTTACCTTTTTGAGTAAAGAAAAGCATATATTGATGATTTGTTCCAACAAATAAATATTCCAAGAAGTCTTCACTCCTCGTTGTTGATCCTTTTTGGCCGACACCACCCCGGTGTTGTGTTTTGTATTCTGCTAAAGGAGTCCTTTTTATATATCCAGCATGTGAGATTGTTAGAACAACTTTCTCATCCGGAATCATATCTTCAATACTTAGCTCTCCTCCCGAAAACTCAATAACTGATCTTCTTTCATCACCATGTTTTTCTTTAATTTCAATAAGCTCATCTTTAATAATCGACATTCTTCTATCTTTATCTTCGAGAATGTTTTTTAAATCTTTAATGAGCTCTAACAATCCATCGAATTCATCTCTTAATTTATCTTGTTCTAATCCAGTCAATTGTCTTAATCTCATTTCAACAATTGCCTTCGCTTGAACCTCTGATAAATCATATTCTTTTATTAAGTTTTTTCTAGCATCGTCAGCATTGGAAGATTTTTTTATTATTTCGATAACTTTATCAATATTATCAGATGCTACAATTAATCCTTCAAGTATGTGTGCTCTTTCTTCTGCCTTTTTTAA
Organism: uncultured Bacteroidota bacterium; assembly: GCA_902622575.1. Taxonomy (GTDB): domain Bacteria; phylum Bacteroidota; class Bacteroidia; order Flavobacteriales; family Flavobacteriaceae; genus Eutrophosalina. Next base: position 29,834 of record CACNQJ010000008.1, on the reverse strand, counting down.
ATCATATTTTGTTCTTCGTACCACAACATCATGTCTATGTTCAACGAAGTATTTAATCATCTCCTTAAGGTTGAGAAGCATTGGCCTACCATTCACTAGAGCAATATTATTTACACTAAATGATGACTGAAGAGCTGTATATTTATATAGTGTATTTAATACAATATTTGGAATAGCGTCTCTTTTAAGAATATAAACAATTCTCATACCTTTCCTGTCAGATTCATCTCTAATATTCGAAATACCTTCAATTTTTTTATCATTAATAAGCTCAGCGGTTCTTTGAATCATATCTGCTTTGTTAACCTGGTAAGGAATTTCACTAACTATTATACATTCACGACCATTGACTTCTTCGAAAGATGCTTTTCCTCTCATAACAACTTTTCCTCTTCCAGTCTCAAAGGCATTTTTCACACCATCATAACCATAAATAACACCACCTGTTGGAAAGTCTGGTGCTTTGACATACTTTATTAGTTCATCTATTTCAATATTATTATTATCGATATAAGCAACTGTGCCATCAATTACCTCTGATAAGTTGTGAGGAGGCATATTTGTGGCCATTCCAACTGCAATCCCTGAGGCACCGTTGACAAGTAAACTCGGAATTTTAGTTGGTAGTACAGTAGGTTCTTTGATAGAGTCATCATAATTTAACTGAAAATCAACTGTATCTTTATCCAAATCTTCAACCATTTCTTCTGAAATCTTCTTGAGCCTTGCTTCTGTGTATCTCATAGCAGCTGGACTATCACCATCAATTGATCCAAAATTACCTTGACCATCAACCAGCATATATCTAAGACTCCATTCTTGAGCCATCCTTACCATAGTATCGTAGACAGAGCTATCACCGTGGGGATGATATTTACCTAATACTTCGCCAACAATGAATGCAGATTTTTTGTATTTACTATTTGATCTTAAACCTAGTTCACTCATACCAAAAAGCACTCTTCTATGCACTGGCTTTAGTCCATCTCTGACATCGGGAAGAGCTCTTGAAACAATTACAGACATCGAATAATCAATGTATGCGGATTTCATAGCATCTTCAATATTTATTGGGATTAATTTTTCACCTTCAGCCATAGTTTTTTTTTCTAGTTATTAAAGATAATCATATGAGGTAAAAGATTAAATTTAAAAGGGTATGATTTTTGTAAACTTATTAACATTATTACTATGTTTTTAAGAATAAGTTTCAATTATTTTAGTTTATTTTTATTAATTATTACTTTTACCGTTTATGGACGATAATTTTTCATCAAGAGTTAAGGATGTTATAACCTACAGCAAGGAAGAAGCTATCAGGTTAGGCCATGACTTTATTGGTACTGAACATCTTTTGCTTGGCATACTGAGAGATGGTGGCGGAAAGGCAATCAAAATTTTAAATTCTTTAGATATAGATCTTGAATTTCTAAGAAAAAAAATAGAAATTCTAAGCCCGCCTAACCCAATAATGAATTATGAGGAAAATTTGAGAAAAAACTTACACCTAACTCGGCAAGCTGAAAGAGCTCTAAAAACAACTTTTCTTGAAGCAAAATTATTTCAGGGCAATTCAATTAATACTGCTCATTTACTTTTATGTATTTTAAGAAATGAAAACGATCCCACAACAAAATTATTAGAAAAACTAAACTTGAGTTATGATGTTGTTAAGGATCAATTTAAAGAGCAAATTTCTGAATCTAAAGATGTTATTGATGAAGTCAAATCATCTCAAACCTTCGATGATGAATCTGATCAGGATGAGAATCCTATAGAAGAAAATCCATTCAATGTAAAATCATCGAATAAATCAAAAAAATCAAAAACACCTGTATTAGATAATTTTGGAAGAGATCTAACTCACTTTGCTAGTGAAGGCAAACTTGATCCCATTATAGGAAGACACAAAGAGATAGAGCGAGTTTCTCAGATACTAAGTAGAAGAAAGAAAAACAACCCATTGTTAATTGGTGAGCCTGGTGTAGGTAAATCTGCCATAGCTGAGGGTTTAGCTTTAAGGATAGTAGAAAGAAAAGTTTCTAGACTTTTATACAATAAACGTGTAATATCTCTTGATTTGGCAAGTGTTGTTGCCGGAACAAAGTATAGGGGTCAATTTGAAGAAAGAATGAAGGCCGTTATGAATGAAATAGAAAAGAATAAGGATATTATCTTATTTATTGATGAAATACATACAATTGTTGGAGCTGGTGGAGCCATGGGCAGTCTTGATGCTTCAAACATGTTTAAACCAGCATTAGCAAGAGGGGAAATACAGTGTATTGGTGCAACAACCCTTGACGAATATAGAAAGTATATTGAGAAAGATGGTGCTCTTGAAAGAAGATTTCAAAAGATTATTGTAGAACCTACCTCTGTTAACGAAACAATTGAGATATTAAATGACATCAAACATAAGTATGAAGATCACCACAACGTTAAATACACAGATGAAGCTATTGAGGCATGTGTTAAACTAACCGACAGATATATAAATGACAGGAATCTTCCAGATAAAGCAATTGATGCAATGGATGAAGCTGGTTCGAGAGTACACATTACAAATATGGATGTTCCTAAAGAAATAGTTGAACTTGAAAATAAACTTGAATCTGTAAGAAACAAAAAAAATACCGTGGTTAAAAACCAGAAATATGAAGAAGCAGCGAGATTAAGAGATGATGAAAAAAAAATTGAAAAAGAATTGCTTGATCAACAAAGCATGTGGGATGATGAATTAAAGAAAAAAAGAGAAATTGTCTCAGAGGATAATATTATTGAGGTTGTTTCCCTCATATCTGGTGTTCCACTAAGAAAAATTGATCAAACTGAAAATGTTGTGGAATTTAATCTAGAAAAAAGTTTAAAAGACAAAATAATAGGTCAAGATGATGCTGTTGATGCCGTTGTTAATGCTATACAAAGAAATAAAACAGGTTTGAAAGATCCCAATAAACCTATTGGGTCATTTATTTTTCTTGGACAAACTGGAATCGGAAAGACTCAACTGGCTAAATCCCTAGGTGAAGAATTATTTAATAATAAGGATTCATTGATAAGAATTGACATGAGTGAGTATATGGAAAAGTTTTCCGTAAGTAGACTAATTGGGGCACCCCCAGGTTATGTTGGATATGAAGAGGGAGGTCAGCTCAGTGAAAGAGTAAGAAGAAAACCATACTCTGTTGTTTTACTGGACGAGATTGAGAAAGCTCATCCAGATGTTTTTAATATGTTATTACAAGTTTTAGATGATGGATATCTCACTGATAGTGTTGGGAGAAAAATTGATTTTAAAAATACTGTTATCATAATGACCTCAAATATTGGTACTAGAAAACTTAAAGAGTTTGGAACTGGTGTAGGATTTGACACTGATTACAAGAAGAAAGATGAAAATAAACTATCATCAGAAGTACTAAAAAAGAGTCTTAGCAAAAAATTTTCACCAGAATTTCTAAACAGAATTGATGAAATTGTAGTCTTCAATCAGTTACATACTAATGAAATTGAAAAAATAGCAAAAATTGAAATTAATATTTTTATCTCTAGACTGAAAGAAATAGACTATCACGTAAAAATTGATAATAAAGTTCTAAAATTTATCTCAAATAAAGGTTATGATAAAGAATTTGGTGCAAGACCAATAAAAAGAGCGATACAAAAACATCTTGAGGATCCCCTAGCTAAAAAAATCGTCAATAGTGAAATAAAAAAGGGTGATAAAATTGAAATAACACATAACAAGGATTCAGAGTCTCTAAGTATAAAAATTAATTGAAATATTAAATTTTTTGAGAGAAAACATAGTAATCATTACTAATTTTTATCATGTCTGAGTCAATCTTAAGCTTTTTATAACTTGATTCAGCCTCGATGTAAATTTGTTTGTCATTAACTAAAAGCTCTATAGGCATTTTGAAATCATCAATTACATTTATCCATCTATAGTTTAAAACACCATCTTCAATGAAATATTCAAATGTTGGAACTCTAAAATCCCTAAGATATTGATCAAAGAATTTAGTTAGATCATAATTCATATTTTCAGAGATATAGTTTTCAATTTCTTGAGTTGTAACTGTCTTGTGGTAAAACTCCTTATTTAGTCCTCTTAATATTTTTCTCCATTTTTCATCATCTTTACAAATTTGACGTAAAGTATGAAGAACATTTGCCCCTTTTGAATACAAGTCACTTCCTCTTTGATTTACTCCATATTGTCCAATAATAGGAGATTTATTTCTTATAGAAGATCTGGTTCCGATAACATACTCTGATGATGCCTCCTTCCCATAATGGTAATCCAGAAATAGATTTTCTGAATATGTCGTGAAAGATTCATGAACCCACATATCAGCTATATCCTTGTATGTAATATTATTTGCAAACCATTCATGACCAGCTTCATGAATAATTATATAATCAAACTTTAATCCCCAACCTGTTCTTGATAAATCCATCCCTTTGTAACCTTTCATGTATCTATTTCCATAGGTTATTGAACTTTGATGTTCCATACCCAAGTAAGGTACTTCAACAATCTTAAAGCTATCTTCATAGAATGGATATGGTCCGAACCAATATTCAAAAGCTTCCATCATTTTAATCGCATCTTTAAAATGAGATTTGGCTCTTAAAATATTATCTCTTAACACATAATAAACCATATCCAACTCTCCCCTTTCTCCATCATACTTTTCCGAAAACATCAAATAATCACCTATATTAATATTAACACCATAATTATTAATAGGATTGGAAACAAACCAATGATATGTTTTGGTATCACCAAAATCTTCAATAGACCTTAATCTTCCATTTGAGACATTAACTAAATCTTTAGGAACATTTACACTTATAAGCATACTATCAACTTCATCGTACATATGATCTTTGTTGGGCCACCATATGCTTGCCCCTATACCTTGATTGCTATTTGCAACAAAATGCTTACCATTAGAATCTCTAGTCCACGTTAAACCACCATCCCATGGCGGATTAACTGCAATTTTTGGATTTCCCTCATAATGTACTTTTACAGTTTTTATTTGACCTTTTTTTTGCTTCTTTTTAAGTTTAATAAAATGAGAATACCCATCTGATCGATAATCCAATGAATGACCATCTTGAGTCACTTTTGTTATTTTTAAAGGTTTTTGTAGATCTATCTGCATTTCATTGGTATTCGAACTTAAAACCTTGTATTGTACTGTATTACTTCCTTTGATATATTTATTGTCAGGATCTACCAAAATATCTAAATGATAATAAGTGAGATCCCACCACGCTCTTTGTTCAGTAATAGATCCTCTAAGTGTGTCTTGTCTTGTGAAATTTTGTGATAAAATTAAAAAAGGAATCAATAGAAAACTTATGACTATAATGTTTTTAATTTTAATCATTTTAAAATTTTAAATCTTTTTTCATTGCTCGAGCCATTTTTTGTGGTTATAACTATTACTCCATTAGTGCCTCTAACTCCGTAAGGAGCAACATCCTTAGCACTTTTAAGCACCTTAACAGATTCTATATCACTAGTGTTAATAAAGGAAAGCATATCCAGTCCGGGGAATCTACCATTTGCCCCCACAGGAATATTTTCATAGGGTATTCCGTCAAGCACTATTAGTGGGGAGTTGCTTCCAAAAAATGAACCTTGTCCTCTAATGAAAATCCTACTTGGTGTTCCGGGAAAACTTGATTGTGAATAAATATTTAAACCTGCTACTTTTCCTTTAATTTGTTGATCAAAAGAATGTTGAGAATAAGAGTTTACAAAAACAAATACTAATAATAACTTAATGAATTTCATTGTTGTAAAGTAATAAAATTTGCTCTTAATTTGTATAAAATTTTATGAAAAAAACTCCTCTTTACAAAGAGCATGTTGAACTTAACGCTAAAATGGTAAATTTTGGAGGATTCAATATGCCAATCCAGTATCAAGGAATCTCAATAGAGCATAATTGCGTTCGAAACAATGTAGGGGTATTTGACGTATCTCACATGGGCGAATTTTTTGTTTCTGGCAAAGACTCATCGGCTTTTTTAAATTACATGTGCACTAATGATATTGATAAAATTGAAATAAATGGTGCTCAATACAATTGTTTTACAAATAATAATGGAGGAATAGTTGATGATTTAATTATATATAGATGCAATGAACATGAATACATGTTGGTTGTTAATGCCTCAAATATTGAAAAGGATTGGAATTGGATAAAAACAAATTTGGGTGGTTATCAATGTGAAATTACAAATGAGTCAGAAAATATAGGCTTAATTTCTGTTCAAGGTCCAAAATCAATTTATTTGATTAACGACGTTTTTAAGCAAGATTTCAGTTCACTCAAAAAATTTAATTTCCAAGAAATATTGTTTTACAACTCCAAAATCATCATCTCTAACACTGGTTATACAGGCAGTGAAGGTTTTGAAATTTATATCAATAAAGAAGTGATTTCACAAATTTGGAATGATATTTTAATAAAAGGTAAAAAGTATGAATTACAACCAGTTGGATTAGGAGCTCGTGATACATTAAGAATGGAAATGGGCTACTGTTTATACGGTAATGATATTAATGACAATACTACCCCTTATGAAGCAAATTTGATGTGGGCTACGAATTTAAACAAAGATTTTATCGGCAAGGATAGAGTGATTAATTCTATGAATAAATCATTAAATAAAATGATTAATTTTAAAATGATTGAAAGGGGAATTCCAAGAAATGGATATGAAATATGTGATTCTACTGGAAAAGTAATTGGTAACGTAACATCGGGGACATTTTCTCCAACTCATAAAACTGGAATAGGAATTGGCTATATAAACAAGAAATTTTCAGTTGGCGAAAGTATATACTTAAAAATAAGAGATAAGCTTATTACAGCAGAAATAGTTAAACTTCCTTTAAAAAATGGGTAGAGCTTTTGAATTTAGAAAAGCTAGAAAACTAAAAAGGTGGTCAACAATGGCAAAAACTTTTACCAGAATTGGTAAAGACATTGTAGTTTCCGTTAAGGAGGGTGGACCAAATCCAGAATCAAATTCCAGACTTAGAGCAATAATTCAAAATGCTAAATCTGCTAATATGCCGAAGGAAAATATTCTTCGTGCAATTAAGAATGCTTCAGAAAAAACTAGTGAAAATTATAAAGAAATAACTCTTGAAGGTTATGGACCACATGGAATTGCCGTAATTATTGATTGTACAACAGATAATAATAACAGAACTGTAGGTAACATTAGAAGCTATTTTAATAAGGCTAATGGAAATCTTGGAACAAATGGGTCTGTTGAATTTATGTTTAATAGATACTGTCTTTTTAAAATAAAAAAAAATAATATGGATATTGATAATTTAGAACTTGATCTAATCGACTATGGTTTAGAAGAGATTGTGTTTGATAGAGAAGAGGAGGTTCTGTGTATTTATGGCAATTATGCTTCTTTTGGATCCATACAAAGTGAACTGGAAAAAAGAGATATTGAAATTATTAGTTCCGATTTTGAAAGGATACCTACTACTTTTAAGGAACTATCTATTGAGCAAAAAAATGAAGTATATAAATTTTTAGAGATTTGTGAAAACGACGAAGATGTTCAAAAGCTCTCTCATAATGTGAAAGATTTATGAGTTCTCGGCAATTTTCCCAACGGAGTCTTTAAAGTTATTTTTTAATTTTTTTAAGTCTATGTCATAATTCTCCGTTAGTTTATAGGGTTTGATAAATTTGACTATCCTTTTTTTAAAATTTAATGAAATGCATACCACTGGAATTTTTGATTTTTTTGCGATGTAGTAAAAACCTGATTTCCATTTATAAACTTTTTTTCTAGTTCCCTCAGGTGATATAGCAAGCTTAAAATCTTCACTATTTTGTACTAAGTTTGAAATTTGATCAACAGTTTTTGTTTTACTATTTCTGTTGACAGGAATTCCACCCATATATTCCATAAAAAAATTAAGTGGAAAGAAAAAAAGCTCACTTTTTCCAATAAATCTTATATTCTCACCTGTTGAATTTCTAATTGCAAATCCTAAAAATAAATCTATCCAATGTGTATGTGGAGCGGCAATTACGACACATTTACTAGGAAGTTTATAATATCCAACAATCTTCCAACCTAAAATTTTGTGAAAAATGAATTTGATCATTTTTTTCTTAAAATTGATTCAGCTCTTTTAAAGTCTTCTATAGTATCTATAGAAACATGCTCCTTAAATATTTCAATCATCCTTATCTTTTTGCCATTTTCAATAATTCGCAAAGCCTCAATCATCTCGGTCCTCTCTAGTGGAGTTTGTTTATATTTTGAAAACTCTTTTAAATAAGTGTTTCGAAATGCGTAGACACCTACATGTTTATAAAAATTAGGCTCATATTCTCCCCTTACGAATGGTATTGGGTTTCTGGAAAACAATATAGAATCGTTATTTCTATCCACGACTACTTTAACATTATTGATATTAGTAATATCTTCCATTTTTTTTAATTTAATCATTAGGGAAGCGACATTGATTTTTTTACTTCTATCATTTTTAAACACGCCGATAATTTTACTTAAATCTTCCTTTCTTACAAATGGTTCATCACCCTGAATATTAATTATAAGATCTGATTTCATGTCATCAGCAAATTCTGCTATTCTGTCTGTACCAGTTTTGTGAGGTTTAATACTTTTAAAATAAGCTATATTGTTTTTTTTCAAAACATCAATTATTTCATCTGAGTCTGTAACTACCTTCACTTCGTCAAAAAGCTTCGAAGAATTCACAGCCTGATAAGTCCGAACTATTAAAGGAATTCCTTTTAAATTTTTTACTAGTTTTTTTTCTAATCTAGTGGAATGAAGGCGCGCAGGAATTAAAGCAGATACTGTCATTATTGATATATGAAAGATAATAAAAACATATAAAATATGATTAAGCAAAATTGTTTTCATAAATTAAAAAAAATTGTAGTTTTGTTTTGACCTATGAAAAAAATATTCTCTCAACTATCAGATTTGACGGACAAATACAGGAAACAAATCACCTATGTTCTTTATTTTTTATCCCTCATATTAGTATATCAAATATATCAATCAATTAATTCGCCAATTGAATTCAACAAAGTAAAAAACGAAAGGTATTTAAAAGTAATTGATAGACTGAAAGATATACGCAATGCTCAGGTTGCATTTAAAAGCGTTAATGGTATATATTCTAATAGTTTTGAAGAATTAGTAAAATTTGTTGACTCAGCTCAATTTACAATTATTCAAAAACGAGATTCAAGCTACATGCAATATGATAGAGTCTACAGAATTGATATGCTTAGAGAAGTTATAGTTGTTGACACACTAGGTTACGTTTCTGTTAAAGATTCTTTATTTTCTAATAATGACTCATACCAAAAAATGGCATTTGTCCCTGTAGATGGAATCGATGAACAATTTAAATTAAAGGCAGATATAATAGATAAAAACGGCTACAATGTTCCTGTTTTTGAAGTCAGAGTTTCAAAAGATCTAATTCTTTTCGATCAAAGTAAAGATTTAATAACTCAAGAAAAACAAACTGTATCTGTAGATGGCGTGAATGGTCCAGACATAGTTTTAGGCTCACTTTCAGACGTTAGTACCAATGGAAATTGGCCTACAACCTTTGATTTTGAAAGAAAATAAATCCAGTCAAAAAATTCTTGTACTTTCCGTAGGAAATTACTCCATATCCCTATCTTTAAAAGACTACATTTCAGGTAATTCAGTGAAGTTTGTTAAGAAAAATTTTAATAAACCACTTCCTATTAAAGATATCAATGATGAATTAAGAAAAATATTGGACAATAATATTGATAATATTGAAATTAATAAGATCATGCTGTTTCAAGAAAATGATTTCTATGTTTTAGTTCCAAATGAACTTTATAGTGATAATGAAAAAAAAGCTTATCTAAAATATACTACACAAACAATAGAAGATGATTTTATTGCTGTTGATAACCTAGATTCTTTACAAATTAAAAATGTTTACATTCCATTCGTTAACATAAATAATTTGCTAGTTGAACTTTTCAATAATATTGATTACTTCCACTTTAACACTGAGTTAATTAATAAAATATATAATAGTAGAGATGAACAAGAGTTTTTTGTCTATGTCGATAATTCTAAAATTAAAATACTTGTTTTTGACAAGGAAGCTCTAAGGTTTTTTAACTCATACGAAGTTGAAAATTCAACAGACATTATATACTTTATTCTTCTTGTTATGAAAGAAAATAACCTCCAGCCTGAGAAAGCAGTTGTAAACTATATTATTGATTACATTTATGATGATCTAGAGGACATTTCAAAGAATTTCCTAGATAATTATAAAATATTTAATGAAAATTTTGAAGTTGATTATTTACATTCCTGATGAGGATTATAGGTGGAAATAAGGGGGGAATTAGGATCAATACCCCAAAAAACCTTAAGTTAAGACCTACTACTGATAGATGTAAAGAGTCTATTTTTAATATTTTACAAAATGAATTTGATTTTAATAAAGTTGTGGTATTGGATTTGTTTGCTGGGACAGGCAACATTAGTTATGAATTTTCTTCAAGAGGTGCAAAAAAAGTAATATCAATTGATAATAATACAAAATGCATAAATTTTATAAATAATTTTAGTCAAAAACAATTTTTAAATATTGAAACCATAAAATCAGATGCATATAATTCTCTCAAAATAATTAATTTAAAATTTGATATTATCTTTGCTGATCCACCATATCACTTTAAAATCATAAAGTATAATGCCCTTATCACTAAAATATTTGATAACAAAATTTTAAAAAACGACGGTATTATTGTTATTGAACACTCATCACAGAATGACTTATCAACTATATCAAATTTTGTTCAATATCGAAAATACGGAGACACAACATTCAGTTTTTTTAAAAATTTAAATAATTGATTATTAGGTTTTTACTTATAAATATTTAAATTATATAATTATATTATTTATTTGTATCTTTTCCTACTTTGAATAGATACTCTTTTTCATTTTTTGTTAAACTGTCGTATCCAGAATCAGAAATCTTATCAAGAATTGAATCGATTCTTTTTTGATCAAATTTGGTTGATCTATTTGTTGTCGATGATCTATTTTTTTTTGTTTTCTTGAAATAAGAAGTAATTGAATTCATTATATCTTCACCTTTGTTATATTTTTGGCAATAGTAAAACCCCCAAGCTGCTCCTCCGATGTGAGCAATATGACCTCCAGCATTATTCAATGGAATTTGTATTATATCGTAAAAGAAAAGAAAAAGAGCGATATAAATAATTTTTACATCAAAAAATAATATTCTAATACGATATTGAGGGCTGTAAGTAGCTAAAAAAACTAAAACACTCATTACACCAGCAGATGCCCCAATCATTGCGGAATTAATTCCTCTGAAGACAGGGAAAATATTATAGCTAACTAAATAAGTTAAACCTCCAGCTACGATACCAGAGATAAACAAGTTTGTAATTAGTTTTTCCCCAAAGATGTTAAGTAAAATATTTCCAAAGTAATATAAAATCAACATGTTCCAAAAAATATGACTAAAACTGCCATGTAGAAATCCATATGTAATTATCGACCACGGTTTTAAAATAAATTCAGAAAAATTTGCATCTATTGTAAACCAGTTAAGCAAGCTAAAGTCCTTTACATTGAAAAGATAAAGGATAGTTTTTAATACAAATGGTAACAGAAATAAAACGATGTTTAAAAGAATAATCTTCTCAATAATATTCAAGTTTGATATGTATAAATTGATTTTATTTTTTAATTCCATCTGTTTTTATTGAATTGGTTATTCTTCCAATACCACATCATAATAAAGCCCGTCAATGCACCACCTATATGAGCAAAATGTGCTATTGGGCCAATAGAAGCAGATGTAAAACCAAAGAAAAAGTCTCCCAAAATGATGAAAGGAATTAGATATTTAGCTTTTACTGGAATTGGCGGAAACAATAACATTAATTTTGAATTAGGGAACATAAAGGTAAATGCAACCAACACACCATAGATAGCTCCTGAGGCCCCAACCATAACTGCATTATAGTCACTAACTGCACTTGCAAGTTCTGACTGCCTAACATATTCAAAAATCATTGGATTGGCAGCCCCAGTTTTAAACATTTCTAAAATTGAATCATTTGAAACTCCATGCTCTAACAAAATAGTTGTTACACCATCAATATTCAGATAATATACTATCATTTGAAGTATTGCTGCACCTAAACCAGATGAAAGATAGAAAAACAAGAATTTGTTACTTCCCCAAATATTAGCTAATGTAGAGCCAAACATCCATAAACCAAACATGTTAAAGAATAGATGGGGTATATTTCCATGCATGAATAAGTGAGTAAACAATTGAGATATTAAAAACTTATCATTTTCATAGTAATGAAGAGCTAAGAAATCATTACTTATTGTTCCTGAAAACTGTGTTCCGAAAAAGCAAATAACATTTATTACTAATAAGTGAATGATTATTTTTGGTGTATTTCCCATTAATTGAATTTATTTCTAATGTAGTTTTCCTCAACTGATATAAATACTTTCTTATTATCAGGCGTAAATTTTGACTCTTTGCAAGCAAAAAGCTGATTTAAAAGTAAAACCTGCTCTTTTTCATTAACTAAATGATCAATTTTTAAAGACTTTGACAAGCATATTAATTTGGCTAAGTAATCATTAATGCTTGACGAGTGGTTTTTATAATTTAAAACCTCTTTTTCAATTAATTCATGAAAAAAATCTTCCAAATTGTTATGATTAAAAATTGGATGTATTCCTTTCACTTCAATTTCTTTATTTGAAAATTTTTCAAAAATAAAGCCAAGATGGATTAAGGTGTCTTTTAATTTATGTAAAATATCAAAATTATTTCGACTGAAGGTGAATTTAACAGGGAATAAGAGTGTTTGAGAAACATTTTTTTTATTATTCATTTCAGTCAAAATTCTTTCATATAATATTCTTTGATATGCTCTTTTTATATTAACTATAAGTAATTCTGATTTTGTTTTAGTAACAATAAATTTATTTAAAAAATTAAAGTTTGAGTAAGTCGAGTATTTTTTTAACTCATCCTCATTAAAAATATCCATTGACGAGGGAACACTTTCAGAAAATGAGTATATATTCTCATCTATCTTTTCATCAATCTTATTCTTTTCATTAGTGAAAAATGGATTAAAATCAGTATTAAAATCTATTGAAGGTTTTGAAATTTTATTGACACTGATTTTAGGACTTGATATATTTATATTATTGCTAAAGTCAATATTAGGAGAAATATTAAATTTACCCAAAGCGTGTCTTACACTAGCTCTCATTATCGAATATAATGAGCTTTCATTTTCAAACTTCACCTCAATTTTATTGGGATGAACATTAACATCAACTTGATCAGGCGGAATGTCAATAAAAAGTATATAAGATGGTCGGAATTCTGGTCTGATTAATCCCTCGTAAGCTGTACTTATTGAGTGGCTTAAATAGCTATTTCTAATAAACCTGCCGTTAACAAAAAAAAACTGTAACGAGTTTGTTTTATTCAGGAATTCAGGTTTAAATACATATCCTGAAAGAGAGATAATATCGGTTTTTTCATCTACAGGAATAAGTTTTTTATCAATGTTTTTGGAAAACAGTCTTGTAATTCTCTCCTTTAAATTTGCTTTATTAAGGATAAATAAATCTTTGTTATTATGTTTTAAAGAAAATGACAAACTTGGATTACAAAGTGACTGTCGAGTAAACTCATTGATTATTTGCCTAAGCTCTACATTATCTGACTTCAAAAATTTTCTCCTAGCAGGTATATTGTAAAATATACTGCTGACACTAATAGTTGTTCCTCTTAATCCATTCTCCTCAAAGGATTTTGTTATCTCTCCATTCTCAACAAATACAACCTTTCTGATACCAATATTATCAATAGATGATGATATTTTTATTTTAGCAACAGATGAAATACTAGATATAGCCTCACCTCTGAAACCATTTGTGGTCAATGAAAAAAGATCTTTAGAATTAGATATTTTTGAGGTTGTGTGTTTTAAGAAGCAAAGGTTTAAATCTTTTTCATTCATACCAACACCATCATCACTAATTTCAATCAATGTTTTACCATGATCTTTTATTAGTAGTTTTATGTTTTTAGATGCAGCATCAATTGAATTTTCAATTAACTCTTTCACAACAGATGATGGTCTTTGAATAACCTCACCAGCAGCAATTTTATTGACTAAATCAACTGATAATTTATTGATTGTTGCTTTCATTAAAAAAATATCGATAAATCAAAATCAATTATATACAAAAAGACTAAACAAAGAAGTAAAACAATAAAAACAATTGTTTTTGAAAACAGGGAGTTGGATCGATTTCTAGATCTTAGTCTTGCATCACTCCAAGCATTTGACTTGTCAAATACACTATTAGTTTCTCTGTGCTTAGCATAAGCAGAATCAAAACCATATAAGTTTGTTTTATTTGATTTTGAATATCTGGGAGAATACCTAAACTTTTTATTTCTGGGTCTTCTAAAAATATTTATTAAACTCAATTTTAAATTTTAAAATAAATTTACAAAAAATGACTCCAAGTATACTTTAAAAATTCCTAAAGTAATCCTTATCTTTGGAAAAATTATGGAAGGAAAAATAAAAGAACTAGAAAAGTTACTTTCCACAGATAAGAGAATAATAATCACAACACATACAAATCCAGATGGAGATGCTATCGGAAGTAGTCTCGCACTGTATCATTTTTTTAAAAAATTGAATTATACAGTTAGTGTTGTTACCCCAAACAAACATCCAAGTTTCTTAAACTGGGTTCCTGGGTGTAATAATGTAATTGTATTTGATGAAAATATTGAAAAGTCTGAAAAATTAATCCAAGAAGCTGATGTAATATTCACACTTGATTTCAATGATTTAAAAAGATGTGGATTAATTGGTGAAAATATAGATAAATATAGACATGAAGTTGTTATGATTGATCACCATCAATCTCCCTCAGATTATGCAAAAATTTCTTTTTCATATCCTGAAATATCGTCAACTTGTGAGCTGGTGTTCAAGATAATTACCAAACTTAGTAAGAGGAACTTAACCGATAAAAACATATCAACCTGTTTGTATCTTGGAATAATGACAGATACTGGTTCGTTTCAATATAATGGAGTCAATAACGAAACACATTCAATAATATCAACATTACTTTCTAATGGAATTGATCACTCAAAAATTTACAATAACATATACAATAGCAATAATCTAAGTAAACTAAGGCTACTTGGATGTGCCTTGGGTAATTTGAAATACTTAAGTGAAAGTAAAACAACTTTTATGTTTTTAACAAGGAATGAATTAATTGAAAACGGTTATGAAAAAGGGGATACTGAGGGACTAGTAAATTATGGTTTATCCCTAAAAAATATTGATTTTACTGCAATTTTTATTGAAGATTTTGAAGAGACAAACAAAATAAAAATATCTTTTAGATCAAAAAATACCTTTCCATGTGATAAGTTTGCTAAAGAATTTTTTAATGGTGGTGGACATAAAAATGCAGCAGGTGGTAAATTTGATGGAGAACTAGACAATGCTATTAAAAAATTTAAAAAAGCAGTGAATGACTTTAATTTTAAATTATGAATTCAAAAAAATATCTTCTAATAATATTATTAACTATTAATTTCTCATGTAATATGTCACAAAAAAAAGACGATGGAGTAATATACGCATCAATTGAAACTACAAAAGGAATAATTAAAACCGAATTATTTTTTAATCAAACACCAGTAACGGTTGCAAATTTCATTTCCTTGGCTGAGGGAAAAAATAAGGAGGTAAGCAATCAATATAAAGGAAAAAAATACTATAACGGGCTAACTTTCCACAGAGTAATTCCTGACTTTATGGTTCAAGGAGGTGATCCTACAGGAACTGGTTCAGGTTCTCCTGGCTATAACTTTAAAGATGAATTTGTAGATGAACTAAGACATGACTCATCTGGAATACTTTCAATGGCTAATGCAGGACCAGGCACTAATGGGAGCCAATTTTTTATTACACACAAAGAAACTCCTTGGTTAGATGGTGCACATACAGTATTTGGAAAAGTTTTAAAGGGACAAGATATTGTAGACAAAATTGAACAGGGGGATTCTATAATTAATGTTGAAATTATAAGGGAAGGCAGTAATGCTAAAAAATTTAATGCCTCTAAAGTTTTTAGTAATCATTTCAAAGATGAAGAAAAGAAAAAGAAAGAAGTTGAAAAACAAATGATTAAACTAAAGGAGGATGTTTCAAATATCCATAGTAAGCTAAAAAAAGATGCTGAAGAAACTAATACTGGTTTAAAATACTATATTAATGAAAAGGGGAATGGTGAAAAAGTAGATGAAAATAAGGTTATTTTAACACATTACGCAGTATATTTCGAGGATGGGAATCTTTTGGATACATCAATAGAAAAAGTTGCTCAAAAATACAATATGATCGATCAAAGAAGAGCTCAAGCAGGTGGATATTCCCCCATTGAAGCTAAAGTTGGTCCAAAAGATATGATGATACAGGGTTTTAAAGAGGGGCTAAAACTACTAAATATAGGAGATAAGGCAACTTTATTTTTACCATATTACCTTGCTTATGGTGAAACAGAATCAAGAGGAATACCAGCCAAATCTAACTTAATTTTTGAAGTTGAAATTGTTGATCAAAAATAATAATGAATAGGTTTTTAAAAACATCATATCTTGTTTTTTTAACCTTTTTCTTACTTACATTAACAATAAATGAAACCTCACTAATTAATATTGATAATGTCTACTCAATAATTTACACTCAATGGTTTAGTTTTTTATCTTTTGCATTAATATATCCGAGTATTGCTATTGGGGACATAATCTATATCATATTTCCATTATTTGTTATCCTTTATTTTTTTAGAATTAAAAGAAGAAGGGACAAGTTTTATTTTATTATAAAAATTCCTATCATAATATATTGTTTTTTTTACTGGTCATGGGGTTTTAATTACAATATAAAATCAGAATTTGAATCATTAAAAACTAATAAATATTCAACAAAGGACCTCTACTCAACAATAGAATATTACATTAAAAAAACAAATGATTTACAAATTGAACTTTCAGAATCAAAGGAACAAAAAGTTGAATCAAAACTTAGTTTTTATCAAATTAGAAATGAATGTATTAAGTCAATAAAAAAAAGTAATTGGATGTTTAAAAATATGCAGATAAATAGTTTTCCTGTAAAAAAATCACTCTTTTCAACTCCACTTTCATACATGGGTTTTTCTGGATATATTAATCCATTTACACTTGAGGCAAATATCAATTATAATATACCTGATATTTCAGTTCCAGTAACTATTTCTCACGAAATCGCACATCAATTGGGATATGCGTTTGAAGATGAAGCAAATTACATAGCTATAGAAACTCTATCAAAAAGCAGTAATAATTATTTAAGTTATTCTGCAAATTTAATGGCTGTCCAATATTTACTTGCTGAAATTAGAAAGATAGATCCTGAATTACATAAAATTTACATCAGAGATTTAAATATTGGTGTAATTAAAAACATACAGCAGAAAAACGAATACTATAAAAAATACCAAAATAGATACGAAGATTTTTTCAAAAAAAATTATGATATTTTCTTAAAAATCAACAACCAAAAAGCAGGTATAAAAACATACAGTTTGGTTGTTGACTTATTAATTAATAATTATCAATCTAAAATATATGAATCTAACTCAGATTCAACTTGATTTTTAAGTTTTGTAAATTCTATACTTAGGGAATCCACCATATCCTCAAATTTTTTAATTAAAGATTTGGCTTTACTTAAACTAGAAATCTGCATACCAGTTGGTCCATATGATGTATTTAATCCCCTAGCTGCTACACCTAGTCTATTTGAGATTGTTTCGATATCCTTTTCCCTAACATCCTTTTTCGATTTGTTTCCAGAAATAAAAACATTAATTTCATTAATGCTATTATTTATTTGTTTATACAAATCAACATTGTTGCTGTAATTTACCGATCTAGAAATCAAAGACATTAGGGATTTACTATTGTCTTTGATTTTGTTGAATTTACTGTTAACGACAGAGAAAGCTTTATAGGTATTTTCCATTTCTTCAACATAGTCTTCAAATGAATTGGAGTTTGGGTTATCTAAAACCCCAGATCTAATTCTTTCAACTTCGAAGAATTTACTTCCTATTTTGTTAACCTCACCATTAAAGCTTGTATATAAATTAAAGGAATATCTCCCCGGATTAACTCTAATGCTGGGTGAATATAATCTTGATGATCCTGAGTTAACATTTGAATTTAAGTTTTTAGTTAAATCCCATGAAACCCTATTAAATCCATTTTTGTAAGGTCTAGAAAATCTATCAATAAATTCATTATTACTATTATAAATTTCAATAACTATTTGAGGTGAATCTTGATTCAACTCAGCATCTAACTCATCCCAACCTGGAAAGGGTATGTCAGAATTGGATTTTTCAAGTTCTTTTTCTCTTTTTTTTCTTTTTTGTTTTTTTGTTGATACTTCATCACTTAAATAATAGGTAAGAATTGCGCCATAGTCTGGATTTTTAGCATAATAAGTGTTACTGCCTTGAGAAGATGATCCTGATCTTATTGGAGTGTATTGAAGTGCTTTTCTAGGTGTAAAAACTAAATTACTTTTTAATGAATTTGATGATAAAAATCTTAAAGAGGAGTAATCATCAAGAACATAAAAGCCTCTACCAAATGTTGCAGCAACCAAATCGTTTTCTCTTTTTTGTATAGCTAAATCTCTTATTGAAATTGTGGGTAAACCCGATGAAAACTTAACCCATTTATTACCACCATTAACAGAAACATAAATTCCATATTCTGTTCCCAAAAACATTAAATTCTTGTCGACGTGATCTTGAACTAACCTCCAACATAAAAAACCATTTGGTATTCCTTCCCCAATATCTTTCCATGATTTACCTCCATCAGTAGATTTATATACATAGGGTTTGTAATCACCAAACTTGTGGTTATCCAATAATACATAAACAGTGTTTGCATCAAACAAATCTGCCTTAATATCATTTACAAAGGATCCTTTTGGAACACCTGGTAATTTTTCAACGTTAACTTTAGTCCAAGTCTGACCGTAGTCTTTAGTATACTGAATTATACCATCATCAGTCCCTGCGTATATGATATTTTCATCTACAGGTGATTGAGATAATGATGTTATTGTATTGTATGTAGACATAGCATAAACATCCCAAGGATTATCCCAACTTTGAACTTTACCCATTATAGGGAGTGAGAATCTTTCTTGATTAAGAGTTAAATCTCCAGAAATTGCCCTCCAATCATCTCCTCTGTTGTTTGAAACCCAAACTCTTTGAGATCCAAAAAATATTGTTTTAGGGTCATGCGAACTAACTAAAATTGGTGAATCCCAATTAAATCTCTCATAATCTTCATCTAAATCATTTTGTGGTTTAATAAATGTAGCTTCTCCGTTAGTTCTGTCAATACGATGAATATTTCCCTCTTGAGACTGAGCATAAACAATGTTAGGATTTCCTGGCTCAGTAGCAGGTTGATGACCATCACCACCAAGTAGTACAAACCAATCAGAATTTGTAATACCAGATGATTTAAATGTTCTACTTGGACCTCCCTGTGTATTATTATCTTGTGTACCACCAAAAATATTGTAAAATGGATATGCATCATCAACGGCAAGTTTATAAAACTGCGTAAGTGGCAAGTTTGCAACAAATTTCCATGATTTAGTGTCATCAAAAGACTCATAAACACCTCCGTCGGTTCCAATCAACAAATAGTTTGGATCACTAAGTTTGAAAGTCAGTGAATGATTGTCTACATGTTTATCACTTTCATTCATAATATAAAAATCTTTTCCCCCATTCTCAGATACTTGAACTTTTGTATCCATCAAGTATATTTTATCAAATACATGAGGAGATGCAACAAGCTCTTGATAATAATGCGGTCCTGTTGCTCCTGAAACAGTATTGGACATTTTTTTCCAACTTCCACCAGAATTAGTCGTCTTATAAACAGCCCCATTTCGTCTGTCAGTTTCGACAGCAGCATATAATATAGTACTATCAAAAGGAGATATTGCTAAACCAATTTTTCCAAGATTAGAGCCTGGCAAGCCATTTTTAATTTCTGTCCATGTAACCCCATGATCTGTTGACTTATATATGGAAGTTCCTGGTCCTCCACCCATATATGAAGCCACATTTCTATGTCTTTGCCATGTTGCAGCATATAAAATATCTGGATTCTGATGATCAATCGCTATGTCAGTAACACCTGTCCACTCATTAACGCTTAGAACGTTTTTCCATGTTTTTCCTCCATTGTCAGTTCTAAACAAACCTCTTTCTCCGCCAGAGGACCAAAGAGGACCCTGTGAAGCTACAAATACTGTATTTGGATCTTTTGGACTAACAATAATTTTAGATATGTGTTCTGAAGATTTTAAACCCATAGATTTCCAATTTTTACCTCCATTATCACTTACAAAAACACCAGATCCAACTGCAACATACCATTCGTTTTCATTTTGAGGATTTATTGCAATATCTGCAATACGACCAGACATGAAAGCTGGACCTACAGATCTGAACTTTAGACCTGATAAATCAGAAGATTTTATTCCATCATCAGAGTTCTTCTTTTTCTGTGAAAAAGATAAAGTTAAAAAAAGCAGAAATAGTGGTAGTAAATAATATTTTTTCATGATTCAATATTTGTATTAAATATATTAAATTATGGTGTAGAAGCAAATGAAATTGTAATTTAGAAAAAATGAATTTTCACCTTTATTCAAGAGCAATATTAATCTTGTTTTTTTTAGTAGCGTGCGAACCAGATGACATATGTCTAGAATCGAACACTGACACACCTAACCTGATTTTGAAATTTGTTGATAATTTTACAGGTGAAACTAAATCGGTTAACAACTTGAAAATAAAGGGAATTAATAATAATGAAGATTTTTTCCTTGGGACTGTAGATTCAATTTCAATACCATTGAATAATTATGATGATAATTCATCATTTTCTTTTACTAAAGAGTTTAACACAAATCAGCAAAATGAAGATTTGATTTATTTTAACTATAAGAGAAATAATGTCTACATATCTAGATCATGTGGATATAAAATGGAATATGAAATTGATAATATCATTATAGAAAATGATAATTCTAATTGGATTGAAGACTCAATTATTGAAATAATAGATGTAAATGACGAAATATCACACCATGTCAAGATATATCATTAAATTTTTTATTATTATAATTTTTAGTGGTGGATTTTCTCAAGAAAATCCCTCAAAAACAGATACTTTGAAAATCAAAGAAAAATATGGAATACGATTTGGAATTGATTTAAGCAAACAAGTAAGAATGATAACAGAGGACTACAATGGTGTTTCTCTTTACGCAGATTTAAGAATTAAAGAAAGATTATTCATCGTTGCTGAAGTTGGTAATGATGATAAAAAAATATATAATGAAAATATAGACTCCAACTTCAAAGGAAGCTATTTAAAAGCAGGTTTTAATTACAACTTTTATAACAATCCCCCGGGTTTAGAGAATGAAATATATTTTGGTTTTAGATTTGCTACAAGCTCATTTAAAAGTGAAGTTTTCGATTATTTAGTTTATGATTTAGATAAATATTGGGAAAATGGTAGGATTGAAGATTACAGTGAGTATAATAATCTAAGTGCAAATTGGATAGAATTAATACTTGGGTTTAATGCAAAAATTTCAAAAAACATTTTCATGGGGACATCATTAAGGCTTAACAGAATGATTAATCAGAAGTCACCCAAAAACTTTGGAAACTTATATATACCTGGATTTAATATTGTAACTGAGGACAATAATTTTGGAACGGGGATAACTTACACACTAACCTATCGAATTCCAATTGTAAAAAAATAAACATGGATTGGTTTGACTCAGATTACTATCACATACTATATAAACATCGAGATTATAGTGAGGCTAGAAATTTCATAAATAACATTGTTGAATATCTTGATTTGAAAAAAAGGCTCTAAAATTCTGGATCTTGCTTGTGGAATTGGAAGACATTCGATTTATCTAGACGAAATAGGTTTTAAAGTTGTGGGAACTGATAAATCTCTAAATAATATTAAAAAAGCAAAA
>CACNQJ010000008.1:0-5000 GCA_902622575.1 uncultured Bacteroidota bacterium | reverse complement strand
CCTTAGCACCCATGCCCTCACTGCTGCACATCATTTCCAAGCATTCGGAGTTTGTCAGGAATTGGTAGGCGGTGAAGCCCCCGCATCCAATCAGTAGCTCTACCTCATGGAAACTAATACAACGCTGCACCTAAATGCATTTCGGGGAGTACGAGCTATTTCCGAGTTTGATTGGCCTTTCACCCCTATCCTCAGTTCATCCCAAGACTTTTCAACGTCAACGGGTTCGGGCCTCCACTATGTGTTACCACAGCTTCACCCTGACCAAGGATAGATCACACGGTTTCGCGTCTACTACTACTGACTGATTCGCCCTATTCAGACTCGCTTTCGCTACGGCTTCGTACCAGAAGTACTTAACCTTGCCAATAACAGTAACTCGTAGGCTCATTATGCAAAAGGCACGCCGTCACCCTAATGGGCTCCGACCGCTTGTAAGCGCAAGGTTTCAAGATCTATTTCACTCCCTTATTCAGGGTTCTTTTAACCTTTCCCTCACGGTACTAGTTCACTATCGGTCTCTCAGGAGTATTTAGCCTTAACGGATGGTCCCGCCAAATTCATGCAAGGTTTCCCGTGCCCCGCATTACTCAGGATACCACTATTATTAACTCTCTTTACTTGTACGGGACTATCACCCTCTATGGTTCCGATTTCCAACGGATTCTAATTCATCAAGCAATAAATATCGTGGTCCTACAACCCCTAAATTGCCTAAACAATTTAGGTTTGGGCTGTTCCGCGTTCGCTCGCCACTACTAGCGGAATCACTTTTGTTTTCTATTCCTCCGGGTACTTAGATGTTTCAGTTCTCCGGGTTTGCTTCCATATAAATATGGATGATTATTCTTCAAATAATCGGGTTTCCCCATTCGGATATTTACGGATCAATATGTATGTGCCACTCCCCGTAACTTTTCGCAGCTTATCACGTCCTTCTTCGCCTCTGAGAGCCAAGGTATCCCCCTTACGCTCTTAATTAGCCTATCGTAACTTTACTTTTCTTTGAAATTGTATTTATTATAATATTGCTCGTACAAATCCACATATAATTGTATATGTAATTTATACTTTGTAGTGTATCTATAATTACAAACACATATTGGATAACAGATGTTTGTAATATAAAAATTTTCAATATGTCAATGAACGTTTTAGTGGAGAATGTGGGAGTCGAACCCACGACCTCTTGAATGCAAATCAAGTGCTCTAGCCAGCTGAGCTAATTCCCCGTTTCTGAAAAGAATTCAGTATGGATGAATTTTCCCAACTCCAAATTCCCAAGATCGTATTGTAGTCTCGGGCAGACTCGAACTGCCGACCTCTACATTATCAGTGTAGCGCTCTAACCAGCTGAGCTACGAGACTCAATGATAATTAAAATGACAGCATTTAGCAAAACACATACCTCAACAATTCTAAAATTCAGTCGTCATACTTTCTCTAGAAAGGAGGTGTTCCAGCCGCACCTTCCGGTACGGCTACCTTGTTACGACTTAGCCCCAGTCATTAGTTTTACCCTAGGCGGCTCCTTGCGGTTACCGACTTCAGGCACTCCCAACTTCCATGGCTTGACGGGCGGTGTGTACAAGGCCCGGGAACGTATTCACCGGATCATGGCTGATATCCGATTACTAGCGATTCCAGCTTCACGGAGTCGAGTTGCAGACTCCGATCCGAACTGAGATCGGTTTTATAGATTTGCTCCTTCTCGCGAAGTGGCTGCTCTCTGTACCGACCATTGTAGCACGTGTGTAGCCCAGGACGTAAGGGCCGTGATGATTTGACGTCATCCCCACCTTCCTCACGGTTTGCACCGGCAGTTTCGTTAGAGTTCCCGACATTACTCGTTGGCAACTAACGATGGGGGTTGCGCTCGTTATAGGACTTAACCTGACACCTCACGGCACGAGCTGACGACAACCATGCAGCACCTTGTAATGAGTCCGAAGAAGGGTCTATCTCTAGACCTGTCCCGTTACATTTAAGCCCTGGTAAGGTTCCTCGCGTATCATCGAATTAAACCACATGCTCCACCGCTTGTGCGGGCCCCCGTCAATTCCTTTGAGTTTCAATCTTGCGATCGTACTCCCCAGGTGGGATACTTATCACTTTCGCTTGGCCACACATCTACCTGAGGTAGACATACAGCTAGTATCCATCGTTTACGGCGTGGACTACCAGGGTATCTAATCCTGTTCGCTACCCACGCTTTCGTCCCTGAGCGTCAGTTAATTGTTAGTGATCTGCCTTCGCAATTGGTATTCTGTGTGATATCTATGCATTTCACCGCTACACCACACATTCTAACCACTTCACAATAACTCAAGTCTTTCAGTTTCAAAGGCAATTCTACAGTTAAGCTGCAGGATTTCACCTCTGACTTAAAAAACCGCCTGCGGACCCTTTAAACCCAATAATTCCGGATAACGCTTGGATCCTCCGTATTACCGCGGCTGCTGGCACGGAGTTAGCCGATCCTTATTCTTACAGTACCGTCAAGCCCCGACACGTCGGGGTGTTTCTTCCTGTATAAAAGCAGTTTACAACCCGTAGGGCTGTCATCCTGCACGCGGCATAGCTGGATCAGACTTTCGTCCATTGTCCAATATTCCTCACTGCTGCCTCCCGTAGGAGTCTGGTCCGTGTCTCAGTACCAGTGTGGGGGATCCCCCTCTCAGGGCCCCTACCTATCGTAGTCTAGGTGAGCCGTTACCTCACCTACAAACTAATAGGACGCATGCTCATCTTTTACCACCGAAGCTTTAATCATAAAACCATGCGATTTCATGATATTATAGGGGATTAATCCAAATTTCTCTGGGCTATACCCTAGTAAAAGGTAGATTGCATACGCGTTACGCACCCGTCCGCCACTCGTCTTTTAGTGCAAGCACTAAAAGTTACCGTTCGACTTGCATGTGTTAGGCTTGCCGCTAGCGTTCATCCTGAGCCAGGATCAAACTCTTCGTTGTAAAAAAAAATTAAATAATATTTAACAACTTGAATTGATAAAGGAACTGTCTCGGAATGGTTTTGCTAATTCAATATATGATTATAAATAATCAATATACGCTGTCAATTTCAATACTTTCAATGAACATGTTATTCTTCTCTGTTATACAGAAAAGCGCTTGCAAATATACATTCCTTTCATATACTACCAAACATTTATTGATAAAATAAGTTAAATTTTTCCCACAGATTTATTAACAATCTGATTTACAGATGTTTTACTTCTCTACTTTAGAGGTTTAAATTTCTTAGAATATCCTCAATAAATAAGTCTTCACGAACATTTAATGGATCATATGATTCCTTAAGTGAAATTTTAAAAACTTTTGCAATTGTATTGTAAGTGAAAGCTCTAAAACCATTTCTGAGTTCTCGCACCAGTGAATATGCTGTTGAACCAGTTTCCCTGTAAATTAATTTTACTAAAATTTGCCCCTCTGTTCTAGTCAACCTTTTCAATTCAGCTGTTAATTCTTCTTGTAAAAATTTTTCAAGCAACCTGATGTATTTTTTTTGTTTTCTCTTTGATTTAATTTTATCTAGCCTAGTATTTAGCTTACTAAGTCTTTCAGATGCCATTTTGGCATACGGGAAAACTTTGGTTACTTTTCGTTTTAAGACAAAATAATCTAATCTTTCCTTCTCTGTTTTAAATTTAACAGGTTTGTAGAGAACAACCTCTTTTAAATCAATTTCTTTTTTGTAAACCGAATCTCCCTCAATTTTAAAATAAACCGAGCTATTCTCATCTTGTGAAAAAACATTTTTTGAAATAAAAGTTAAAATTATAAAACAAAAGATTAAACGCATTTTACAAATTTAAAATAAAAAAAAGGTTAATTTTGACATCCAAAAATAAATAAAATGGCAAAAAGTATTTTAAACAATAAATCACTTAAATTTTTAGAGTCATATCTTAACAATGCTGCACCAACAGGTTATGAGTGGGAGGGTCAAAAAATATGGATGGATTATTTAAAACCCTATGTTGACGAATTCATTACTGACACATATGGAACTGCCGTTGGAGTTGTTAATCCAAAGTCAAAATTTAAGGTAGTCATTGAAGGACATTCAGATGAGATTTCATGGTATGTTAATTATATAACTGATAAAGGTTTAATTTATGTTATTAGAAATGGTGGTAGTGATCACCAAATTGCGCCATCAAAATGGGTTAATATTCACACCAAAAAAGGTGTAGTTAAAGGAATATTTGGATGGCCCGCAATACACACAAGAACACCAGGAAAAGAAGAATCTCCTAAACTTGAAAATATTTCAATAGATGTTGGAGCTAAGGATAAAAAAGAAGTAGAAAAAATGGGCATACATGTTGGATGTGTTATCACATATCCAGACTCTTTCCAAATATTAAATAAAAACAGATTTGTATGTCGTGCAATCGATAATCGAATTGGAGGATTTATGATTGCGGAAGTTGCTAGGTTACTTAAAGAAAATAAAAAAAATCTTCCCTTTTGTCTGTATGTAACAAACTCTGTACAGGAGGAAATTGGGCTCAGAGGTGCTCAAATGATTACCGAAACTCTAAAGCCTAATATTGCTATAGTAACTGATGTTTGCCATGACACATCAACTCCTATGATTGATGTAAAAAAACAGGGTGATAATGTCATTGATAAAGGACCTGTAATATCCTATGCTCCAGCAATTCAAAATAACTTGAGAGAAAGAATTATAGATACTGCCGAAAGGAAAAAAATTCCTTTCCAAAGACACGCTTCGTCCAGATACACTGGAACTGATACAGATGCATTTGCTTACAGCAATGGCGGAGTTGCATCAGCATTAATTTCATTACCATTAAGATACATGCATACAACTGTAGAGCTTGTTAGCAGAGAAGATGTTGAAAATGTAATTAAATTAATTTATGAAACACTATTGACAATTGGTCCAGATGACGACTTTAGCTATTTTAAAGACTAGACTAAGGATATTATTTTCTAACAACTTTAAAT
>CACNQJ010000007.1 GCA_902622575.1 uncultured Bacteroidota bacterium | reverse complement strand
ATTTAAAGTTGTTAGAGAATAAGAGTGAATTTTTTTCCTCAAGATAACTGAGTATAATTTATTATATTTACAAAAAAATTATAATTGGCAAAATCACAACAAACATTCAATAAGCTCGAGAGAGAAAAGAACAAGGCAAAAAAAAGAGAAGAAAAAAGAAAAAAAATGGCGGCTCGTCGTGAAGCTAAAGCTCGTGGAGAGTACAAGCAGGAGGAGTTTGTGTATGTTGATTTTAATGGAAATTTTACTGACACGCCACCTGATCCTGAAGAAAAAGAACAAATAAGCCTTGAATCAATTATAATTAGCCCTACAAAGAAAGACGATGTTGATACTCGTGTTAATGGAAAAGTAACTTTCTATGACGATGAAAAAGGTTTTGGTTTTATAAAAAACCCACTCAATCAAGATTCATATTTCTTTCATTTCAGTGAATGTCCTGATCCATTAGCTATTGGTGATAAAGTTGAATTTGAATTAATTCGTGGAGAAAAAGGTATGAATGCTGTAAAGATAATAAAACAGTAAATGAATCATAATATATATTATGTTAAATTATAGATGAAAAAAAAGATATTATATTCCCTACTAATAATTCTTGCTGTATTTATAGCATATGCAGCATATGTGATTAATAACCCTGTCAGTCCATTAGAAACTGTTAGTTCAGATGATTCCGACGTATCTATTACTTACAGTCGTCCTTTTAAAAATGATAGATTAATCTTTGGAAATGCGTCCGATGAAGCTTTAGTTCCATATGATAACTATTGGAGAACTGGAGCTAATAAACACACTTATATAGAAAATAGTAGAGATTTATCAATCGATGGGAACACATTATTCCCTGGAAAATATTCAATCTATACAATTCCTGGTGAAAATGAATGGGAAGTCTTTTTTAACAGTAATGTTAAATATTTCGGAGTTTCAAGACCAAATGAATCTGATGATATCCTATCTATTAAAGTTCCTGTTGTAAAACTTTTGAATGAGATTGAGCAATTTACAATTGAATTTGAAAATGATTCAATTTTTAACTACATATCATTAAAATGGGATTTAACTAAGGTTATGATTCCTTTCAAATAAAATGACTTTTAAAGGCTTTTTAAAGACCCTTTCTTACATTCTAGGCATATTTATTACTGTTTTAATTTTATCTGGAATTTCTTACCTGATTATCGATGGTATAAATAAGAAAAGTAATGTCATGGATATTGGAGAGTACTCCCCTGTTTCCACTTTAGTAGTCCCTGAGAATCCTACATATAAATCAAAATTTCCTTTTGTAGATGTTCATAGTCATCATTGGGATATGCCAGTAAAAGATCTTTCAAAACTTGTAACTGAAATGGATAGTTTGAATATGGCTTATTTAATTAATTTGAGTGGTTCTGGATTTGGAGCTTTCTCTGGAAAGCAGGAATTGATGGATTTAAATTTAACTAAGTCATTAGAGAACGTAAATGAAAATTACCCTGATCGTTTTGGAGTTTTTCTAAACTTAGATCTGGCAAAAATTGATAAGCCTAATTTTGAAAAAAATAATATAAATCAGATAGAAAATGCTGTAAATCAAGGTGTTATAGGGCTAAAAATCTATAAAAACCTTGGATTGACCCTAAGAGATTCAAGAAATATTCGTGTTCCTGTAGATGATGATAGATTATCTCATATATGGGAAACTTGCGCTAAATTTAATATTCCTGTATTAATTCATTCAGGTGAACCGAAAGCTTTTTTTGATCCTGTTGATAAATTCAATGAAAGATGGTTACATGCAAGAGAAAAACCTAGAAGTTTTAGACCAAGTGATAAATACCCCACTTTTGACCAAGTCATGTATGAACAGGAGCAGCTATTTAAAAAACATCCAAAAACAACATTTATAAATGCTCATTTTGGTTGGCATGGAAATGATTTAGGAAGACTATCCAAACAACTTTCTAAATTGACTAATGTGTATGTAGAATTTGGAGCTGTAATTAATGAGATCGGTAGACAACCAAGTAGTGCAAGAAGATTTTTTGAGGATTATCAAGATAGAATTCTTTTTGGGAAGGATATATATAAAATGGATGAATATTACATCTATTTTCAAGTTCTAGAAACAGATGATGAGTATATTGAATATTATAGAAAAAGACATGGTCTCTGGAGACTCTATGGCTTGAATCTTCCTGATGAAATATTAAAAAAAGTTTATTATCAAAATGCACTTAAAATTTTTCCTAATATTAACCCAAATCTTTTCAAATAAGTTTTATTTTTAGCCCATGATAATAGGAATTCCTAAAGAAATTAAAGAAAGTGAACATAGAGTTGGTATGACCCCCTCTGGTGTTCAAACTCTGATTCATAATGGACATGATGTTTTTGTTCAAAATTCTGCAGGTCAAGGAAGTGGACACTCAGATGAAGATTATTCAAATGTAGGTGCTAACCTTCTAAAAACAATTGAAGAAGTATATGAAATATCTGAAATGATAATTAAGGTAAAAGAGCCCTTAAAAAAAGAGTATTCATTAATAAAAGAAGGTCAAATCATATATACATATTTTCATTTTGCTTCATCATTAGATTTAACTAAAGCTATGATTGATAGCAAATCAGTTTGTATTGCTTACGAAACAGTTGAAAACTCTGACAGGTCACTCCCACTCTTAACTCCAATGTCTGAAGTTGCTGGAAGAATGGCAGCTCAACAGGGAGCTAAATTTCTTGAAAAACATCAAAAAGGTTGTGGTATCTTACTTGGAGGAGTACCAGGCGTAAGCCCTGCTAAAGCTGTTGTTCTTGGCGGTGGTGTAGTTGGAACTCAATCAGCTAAAATGTTAGCCGGTTTAGGAGCTGATGTCACCATTTTAGATATAAGTCTTGATAGACTCAGAGAGCTTGATGATATAATGCCTAAAAATGTAAAAACCAAGTTTTCAAATCAGTATAATATTAAACAGGAAATTCAAAATGCTCATCTTGTAATTGGGGCAGTTCTAATTGCTGGAGCTAAAGCACCTAATCTAATTACTAAGGACATGCTTAAGAATTTGAGAAAAGGTACTGTTTTAGTTGATGTTGCAGTCGATCAAGGTGGTTGCTTTGAAACTACAAAACCAACTACTCACAGCTCCCCTACTTATATTATAGACGATGTTTTACATTATTCTGTAGCAAATATGCCAGGTGCAGTTCCTATGACATCTACTGAAGCATTAACCAATGCAACAATTGCTTATGCAATTGAAATAGCAAATAAGGGATGGAAAAAAGCGTGTAACGAAAATGAACCATTGAAGAAAGGTCTCAATATTATTAATGGGGATATTGTGTACAAGGCTGTTGCAGACGCATTTGATCTTAACTACACTGAACTAAACATATAAAAATGCCTAATATCCCATCTGTTGATTTAAATAATTTTCTTTCAGATGATCAGTCGCTTAAGCAAGAATTTGTAAATGAATTAGGTAAAGCTTATCAAGATATTGGATTTGTAGCCTTAAAAGGCCATTTTTTAAAAGATTCAGATATAGAAAATATATATAAATACATTAAAGTATTTTTTGATCTTCCAGATGAGATAAAGTGTAAATATGAGCTTGATGGCTTTGCTGGTCAAAGGGGATACACTTCATTTGGTAAAGAACACGCAAAAGGAAAGAAACATGGAGATTTAAAAGAATTTTGGCATTTTGGCCAATATCTAGATGATTCTGAATATTCTAAGCTTGGATATCCAAAAAACCTTATTGTTGATGAAGTGCCTGAGTTTAATGAAATTGGTAAAACTGTTTACCAATCACTAGAAAAAACAGCCATTTATGTTTTGAGAGCTATTTCTTTGTTTTTAGATCTTGAAGAAGATCATTTTGATAAATTCGTTCAAAAGGGAAATAGTATTTTAAGACCTATCCACTACCCTCCTATTAAAACAAAACCTATTGGAGCCGAAAGAGCTGCTGCTCATGGTGACATTAATCTTATTACTCTGTTAATGGGTGCTCATGGACGCGGATTGCAAGTTTTAACTAACGATGGTGATTGGATTGACGCAATAGCTGAAAAGGACGAAATAGTTATTAATGTTGGTGATATGCTTTCAAGGTATACGAACAATAAATTAAAATCTACTATTCACAAGGTTATTAATCCCCCAAAGGAATTATGGAAAAAATCAAGATATTCCATCCCTTTCTTTCTTCATCCAGTTGGAACCATGAAACTTAATGTATTAGACTCATGTGTTGATGATGAAAACCCAAAGAAGTATGACGATATTACAGCACATGACTTTTTAATTCAAAGACTAAAAGATATAGGAGTTTTATAATGAAAAAATTAACTTCCCTCGAAGAAATGAAGTCACTTATTCCAAACGACTACAAGCCTGAAAAAATAACCAAACCAAAGTCTAATTTTAAAAAACAAAGTCTAGAGGCGCATTATTCTGTTAAAGGAAGGGCTGGTACTCCAGTAATAATTTTAAAAGGTTTTTCTGACTTAAATAAAAACGATTTAAAAAATATTGCTAAATCAATCAAAAACAAACTTGGTATTGGTGGCACCATTAAAAATAATGAGATGTATTTTCAGGGAGATAAAAGAGAAAAAATTATATCAATTTTGGAGTCACAGGGACATAAATTGAAGAGAATTGGAGGCTGATATTACTGCATATATCCACTTTTTATACCATTTTTAGTTATGTAAGTGCCAACAGAACCAACTAAGACATTGTTTGATGAAAGTCCCATGAAACCTCTTATCGAATAAGTTGAATTAATTCCTGTACAATGAGCACCAACAAAATATTCAATTCCAGCTTCCTTCATTTTTTCTGCTGTCCATTTGAGTTTTTTTTCACTAAGTTTTAATAAATGAAATCCACCTAGAATTTTATAAATAGGTCTACCTGGCATAATTTTTTTTACGTGATCTAATGTGTTTACTAAACCTGCATGACCACATCCGCTAATTAAAACAATCCCATTTTCCGTATCAAAAAATAATGACTGGTCTTCAGGAACAGTATCTTCAATTTTTATACCCCTATCTGTTATTAATTTAGATAGTTGACTCCAATTTTTTTCATCATATTTTCTAGGCACATAACCAGTTGTCCATATTCCAGGCATAATTTCAGCTGGTTTTGAATGCCTAATAAATTTAACACCAAGTTTTTCAAGCTTATTTTTATTTTTCAAAATATAATGTTCACTTCCACTGTCGTTTGGTCTTGAATAAAAAATTCCCTGACCAACATGAGCATTAGTGAAAGAATTAGGAAAGTTTTCTTTTATTTTTAATAATCCACCTGTGTGGTCTTTATGGTTGTGACTAATAAAAACCTCTTCAATTTTATCTAAGCTTATATTAAGTTCTTTAGCATTTTGCAGTACTGTATTCTCCCTTGATCCAGCGTCAAATAAAATTTTCTTACCATCTACCTCAATCATGGCAGAAAAGCCCCATTCTCCAATATAAATATCGGATAACATTGTAGAAAGTATGGTTATTTTAAAATTTTCTATTTTTTTATTTTGACTAAAGAGAGTCAATGATACAATTAGAAGGCATACGGTTAGTTTGAACTTCATTATTATCTAACCATCGTGTTCTCCAATCGGTGAATTAGAAAATAATAGATAAGCAAAAATACCTAAGCTAATCAATGCACAAATCCAATAAATTGTGTTATTTCCAGACGTTAGTCCGACAACGTCCAAAGTAAGTTCAGCGATGAAAAAAGCAATAAAAGCCTTAACTCTGTTCGAATAAAATAGAGCAGATACTCTTTTGTAATATGTAGCTAATCCAAACCACATAACAGGGATTAATGATAAAATAACAGCAATAACCCAAAATCCAGAAATATTTTGAGAAAACCAAGCCATTGGTCCAATTTCCATCACTTCTTCAGCAATCTTAAGACCAGCTTCTTCTCCAATCTCATTTTGTTCCGCCATACTCATACCATCAGCACTAGCTAAATCAATATCCATATAGCCAATTACTATTGAAGTAAACATTGCAATTATGATAACTAAAAATGGTATTGATAATACTATAGTAAATAAACTTCTAAGTATAAAGGTTGATCCATTGATTGTTCCATTGAATGTAAAAAATCTTCTCATAATTAATTATTTCTTTTATTAAACTTTTCTTTGTCATATTTGTCCAACCTGTTGAACAGTACATATATGACTGCGCAAACAGCAATGAGTATTGGGATTATTACAATTGCTCCCCACATACTAATCAGAAATTTTTACTGCAGTCCCATAAGCTAAAATTTCACATGCACCTTGCATGACAACAGATGTTGTCATTCTAACATTAATAACAGCATCAGCACCTAAGATTTTAGCATCTTCAATCATTCTTTCAACAGCTTGTTCTCTTGCGTATGCTTGTAGTTTAGTGTATTCTTCAATCTCACCTCCTACAACACTTTTCAATCCAGCCATCATATCTCTTAGAGCATTTCTAGCTCTGACAGTTGATCCTCTAGCTATGCCTAGGTTTTCACTTATTTTTTTATTTGGAATGTATTCACAAGTCGATAATATCATAATACAAATTTACTAAATTATAACCATTTTACATCCTCAATATTTCTCTCATTCAAAAACTCATTGCATTTTAAAAAATGTTTGTTTCCAAACCAATAGCCCTTATTTGCACTCAATGGTGATGGGTGTCCACTTTTAAGTATTAAATGATTATTATCATGGATAAATCTCTCTTTATTTTTCGCGTAATTTCCCCATAGCATAAATACAAGGTTGCTTTTTTCTTTTGAAACAATTTTAATTACATTCTCAGTAAAAGTTTCCCAACCAACATGTGCATGGGAACCCGGAAATTTTCTTCTGACAGAAAGTATAGAATTTAGAAGAAGTACACCTTGTCTTGACCAATCTGATAAATCACTATTTATTCTTTCACTCGCTGGGTAGTTTTCTTTTAGCTCTTTAAAAATATTATTTAAGGAGGGTGGGTTTTCAATATCTTGGTTGACTGAGAAACAAAGACCATTAGCCTGTTTTTCACCATGATAAGGGTCCTGCCCTATTATAATTACTTTGAGTTTATCAAATGGACATTCATCAAATGCTCGAAATATTTTACTTCCTGGTGGATAGCAAATAAATTTTGAATACTCCAACTTAGTTTTTGAAATAATATCATTAAAATAATCAGATTGAAACTCTTTTTCTAAAACCCTTTTCCAAGATTCGGAAATCCTTACACTCAACTTTGATTTTTTTGAAATTTAGATACAATAGTTGAAACAGTTGCATCTCCTGTAATATTTACAACCGTTCTACACATATCCAGTGGTCTATCTACTGCAAATATTAAAGCCAATCCTGCCTCAGGTATTCCTGCCTGTGCTAAAACAATTACAAGAACTATAATACCTGCACTAGGCACAGCCGCAGCTCCTATTGAAGCTAACGTGGCAGTAGAAATAATTCCTAATTGAGCTGTAAAGCTTAAATCAAGACCAAATGTTTGAGCAATAAAAACAGCTGCAACTGCTTGATATACGGCAGTTCCATCCATATTTATTGTTGCACCAATTGGCAGAACAAAGCTAGAAACCTCCTTTTCAACTTTAAGATGGTTTTGCACCCTATCCATTGTTACAGGAAGCGTTGCTGCGCTTGAGCTTGTGGAAAATGCTACTAATTGTGCTGGAAGGATTGCCTTTAAAAATGAGATTGGGTTTCTACCAGTTAATAATTTTACAATGATGAGATAAATTATTATCATTAATAAAAGCCCCAATAAAAGAGTAACAGAATACATTACAAGACTTTTTAATAAATCTGCATTAGGTGCCTCAACAATTAAAGCTGCTAACAATCCAAAAACACCGTACGGTGCAAACATCATTATTAGATCAATTATCTTAAGAACTACCTCATTAAAGGAGTCAAAAAAATCTTTAATTGGTTTTGCTTTATTCACTGGAATTAAAATCATAGAAATTCCAAATAATATTGAAAAGAATATTACTTGCAACATATTTTTATTATCAGATGCAGCAGCAACAAAATTAGATGGGACCAAGTCAACAAGAGGTTGTAATGGTCCGGCTTCTTTACTTTCAGCAGCAGCACTTCTTTTTTTCTCAGCATCTGAATCATATTGTCCAATCAGTTCAGTTCGAGTTTTTTCAGAGATGGAATCACCTGGTTTTACTATATTAACTAGCAATAAACCAACAGAAACAGCAATTACAGTTGTCGTAAGATATGTTGTAATTGTTATCGTACCCATAGAAGATAATTTTGATATATCTTTCAAATCAGAGACTCCTTTAATCAAAGAGGCGAGGATTAAAGGTATTGCTATCAATTTTAAAGAGTTAATAAAAATAGTACCAAAAGGTTTAATCCAATTTGAGATAAAGTCACCTCCTCCATCAATTGTACTCATGAAGTATCCAAAAAGGACACCAAGTGCCATACCAATTAAAATTTTCCAATGTAACGATATACCTTTCATTATTTTCTAGAATTATTTATTAATATATAATCTAATATAACTAAAGCAGCCATTGCCTCAACAATTGGCACTGCCCGTGGTACTACACAAGGGTCATGTCTACCTCTTCCCTTAATAATTGTCTTTTTGCCTTCTGAGTCAATACTATCTTGATCTTTCATAATGGTCGCAACAGGTTTGAAAGCTACATTAAAATAAATATCCATACCATTGCTTATACCTCCTTGAATTCCACCCGAATTATTGGTTTTTGTTTTACCATCAGAGTCAAAAATATCATTGTGCTGACTTCCATTCATTTTTGTTCCATTAAATCCACTCCCATATTCGAAACCCTTTACTGCATTAATTGATAACATTGCAGCGCCAAGTTCTGAGTGTAGCTTTTTAAAAACAGGCTCACCTATACCAGTTGGTGTGTTTTTAATTACACAACTTACAACACCGCCAACCGTGTCACCTTTTTTTCTTACTTTAAGAATTAGTTCCTCCATGTCTTTTGCAGTTTGGAGGTCTGGACATCGAACATTATTTTTTTCAATATTTTTAAGATTTAATTCCGGGTATGATTTATTCACAGAAACATTACCAACTGAGGATACATATGCATTAATTTCAACTTTTTCTAACAATTGTTTAGCAATTGAACCAGCAACTACTCTGCAGGCAGTTTCTCTTGCAGAACTACGACCCCCTCCTCTGTAATCTCTATTTCCATATTTTTTTTCGTACACATAATCGGCATGTGATGGTCTGAAGGAATCTTTTAAATGGCTGTAATCCCTTGATTTTTGGTCTTTGTTCTTAATTATAAAACCAATTGGAGTTCCTGTAGTTTTTCCATCAAATATTCCTGAAAGTATTTCAACAACATCATCTTCTTTTCTTGGTGTTACTATTTTTGATTGTCCGGGTTTTCTTCTGTCTAAGTCCTTTTGAACAAGCTCAATATCGATTTTCTTTCCAGACGGAGAGCCATCAATTATTCCTCCAATACATTCTCCATGAGATTCCCCAAATGTTGTAAGTCTAAAAAGATTTCCGAAAGTATTACTCATAATGATGCTGTAAAAATAAGTTTAAAATTTAAATTAAATCTAGTTCCAGTTCTTAAGTTTACTAGTACCACCTATTCCTGGATTAAAAGTGTTAGTTGGATCAAGTTGTCTATAGAATTTCTTTAAAGATTGTTTCGCTATGTACTCATGTCCTACATTATGTTCCGAGGGATACTCAGCACCTCTTGAATCATAGTATTTTAAAAGTTTTTCCTTTATAGTATCAGGATTAACTCCTTTTTTTATGATATAATTTTGATGAAGCACATGACAAAATAAATGCCCATAATAAAGTTTCATTTCAAACATGTCATCAATTTCTTTTGGTAATTTTTCAAACCAATCCTTTTCATTTCTAGGAAATGCTACATCTATTGTCATCATTCCACCTAATTTATGTTCATTTAGTGCATGATACCTTCCATAAGCACTAGCAGCACTAAATCTATGTAATATAGCCTTATTACCCTCTCTTGGTGTACATTCAAAAAAACCTCCTTCGTTGCTCTGAAAAAATTTTTTAAAAAAAACTCTTGCTTCATCTATACCCTCATCAGACATTTCAATTATCCAATGATGCTCATAGATATCTCTGTAATTTTCAATTCTTTTAGGCAAGTGATTTGGCCAAAAATTACTTAAGAATTGCATTATTCTATCAGATAAATTATTAGGTAGTAATGGTATTTTTTTAGAAATTAAGTCTACTTTTCTTTTCAATTCAAAAAGCGTTGGAAGAAATTTAGTCCCTAGTTTTTCAATAACAACAAATGTATCTTTACTATATCTCTTCGCCGCATCGTAACAGTCTCGGTGTAAATAATCTCCTGCTGTAGGTAGATTTTTAAATTTTGAAAGGATTTCTCTTCTTAATTTTGAAAAAACTTGATCGTCATTACTACCTACATAAAAAACCTGATTCTTCTTTGGCAAATCGTATGTATCAAGTCTTACTGCAAAAACTGCAATTTTTCCTGCACTTCCTGAAGCTCCATATAATAATCTGCTGTCTGCATTAAATCTTGATGGTGTTTTTGAATCGATATCTCTGATTATATGAGTGTACTTATCATCAGAAGCCAATTTTTGAGAGTTAATAACATCTGTATTACTATAATTATTTTCGTCCAAATTACTAAGAATTTCCTCCGGCGTAACACCTAAATTTATATCTAATTCATTTACTAACTCAAGTTTACCATATTTGTTGACTTTTGCATAAAGTGCTAACTCTGTGTAAGCTGGACCTCTTTTGACTAAAGAACCTCCTGAATTATTACATACACCACCTACTATTGATGCTCCAATCGAAGTTGATCCGATTACAGAATGTGGTTCTTTGCCATATGGTTTTAGTTTTTTTTCTAAGTCGTATAATGTGCTTCCTGCGAGTCCTACAATTTGATTTCCATTATTAATAATTTGTATATCATCAATTCGCATGGTATTTATAATCAAAATTGGACGGTCATACCCAGATCCAAAGGGTGTAGATCCGCCTGTTAATCCTGTATTGGCAGCCTGCATTATTACTATAAGCTTTTCTCTCACGCAAACCTGTAATACTTTCCACATTTCAGTTAATTTACCTGGTTTTGCTATTGCAAGAGCATGACCCTCGCCATATCTCCAACCTTTTGAATATGGCTCCTTACTTAATTCATCTGTAATTACGTACTTTTTACCTATGAGGGATTGTAATTGTTTAATTACTTTAAGTTCTTTATTCATTAGAATCACCAATAAAGTTATTACTTTTGATCAATATTTCTAAATTTGCATGCGAATGAAAAAACTTCTGCTTTTATTGGTTATAGTTTTATACTCTTGTTCAAATAAAACAGAGTTTACCCTTTCAGTATCATCTGATATTGATAGTGATGAAATGGCATATTTAGTTCAGTATAAGGAAAACGTTCCTGTGTTAAAGGATTCAATGAGTGTTGTTGATGGAAAATTTGTTTTTTCCGACTCTATAGTCGTTCCCGAAATGCATTATATTTTTTTTAAAAATATCAAAGGTAACATACCAGTTGTTCTTGAACCAGGAAATATTAATATAAATCTTTACAAGGATTCAATTAGAAGCAGCAAAATTACTGGAACAAAATCTAATGATGACTTTAAATTATATATTGATCAATCATCATCGCTAATCAATGAATTAAACAATATTCAAAATGAAATCAACTATAACATTGCTTTAAATGATTCTCTATTAGTTGATGATCTTGAGAAACAATTTGTTGATATGAGAAACAAACTCACCGACTATGAGTTTAATTTTATGAAAGATAATAATGACTCATACATATCGGCATTAATATTACAGAGAATGGTTTTTGAAAGATCAATTGATTATGATCAGGCTGATTCAATTATGAATACTTTTGATCAATCATTAAAACTAACATCACCCTATACCGCTG
This sequence comes from uncultured Bacteroidota bacterium, assembly GCA_902622575.1. GTDB lineage: Bacteria > Bacteroidota > Bacteroidia > Flavobacteriales > Flavobacteriaceae > Eutrophosalina. The sequence goes on along the minus strand of CACNQJ010000007.1, from coordinate 64,870 downwards.
TTCAAAAAATTATTAAAAATTTTAAATTATCGAACACAGAAGCACCTAGAATAGGCTCATTTGCACCAAAATTTTCAGGTCCTGGTCTTAACGGTGAAGTAATCTCTCTCGATGGGATTAATTCTAAGTATATACTTATTGACTTCTGGGCTTCTTGGTGTGCACCATGCAGAGTTGAAAATCCTGGTCTAGCTGAACTCCTGACTAGATATTCTAAGGATGATTTCTCTATACTTGGTGTTTCTTTGGACATGAACATGGCTAGCTGGAAAAAAGCTATTGAAATGGATGGAATCGAGTCCTGGATTCATATATCAAACCTAAAATATTTTAATGATCCAATTGCTAAACTATACGATATTAGTGCCGAGGGTATTCCATCATCATTCTTACTAAATCCTGAAAGAAAAATTATTGCTAGAAATATAAAGGGTGAAGATCTTGAATTTGTTTTAAATGCAGAGCTTAAGTACAACGAATAGCTTACAATAATTTGAATTCTTTAAAAGCCTCAATTCTTAAGTTTGTTTTCTTTTTAGTGGGAAATCTTCCTTTTCCAATACTATACCTTTTTTCAGACTTTTTATCCTTTTTGATTCAGAATGTTTTTAAGTATAGAGTTCAGTTAGTTGAAAAAAATTTAAGGTTATCAAACCTTAAATTAAATGAAAAGGAGATTATTAATATTAGAAAAAAATTTTACCGTCACTTCTGTGATCTTGCACTTGAAATGATTAAGCTTGATCATATGAGCGAAAATCAAATAAAAAAGAGCTTTAAAATAAATAATAATGAGCTTACAGATAAATATTTAAGCCAAGGTAAAAGTGTCATTTTAATGGTGTCTCACTATGGCGGGTATGAATGGTGTGTCGCATTAGACTATTATCTAAAACATAAAATATGTGCTGTTTATACTCCATTAAAAGATAAGGCGTTTGAAAAAGTTATTTTTGACTCAAGAACTAAACATAACTTGAATTTGATACCAAGGTATTCTGCAATAGATGATATTATAAATTTAGAAACCTCAAACAAAAAATTTTTGTATGGACTAGTTGCAGATCAATCACCACAGATCAGATCTAAAAATTATTGGTCAAAATTTCTTGGAATCAAAGTTCCGGTTTTTACAGGATCCGAGAGGTTGGCAAAAAAGCTTGATTTGCCTGTTGTTTTTGGGAAAATGACTAAACCTAGAAGAGGACGTTATGAAATGAATATTGAACTAATAGCTGATAAGCCTAATGATTATGATGATTTTGAAATTACAGAAAAGTATTTAAAATTAGTTGAGGAGCAAATCATAGAGAACCCAATATATTATTTGTGGACTCACAATAGATTTAAGCATAGAAAGACTAACTAATTAATTTCTTAAAATCAGTTATTATTTTTTTACAATCAGATTCTGATTTAGCCTCAGTGTAAATTCTAATAATAGGTTCAGTATTCGATTTTCTTATATGTATCCAAGAATCTTCGAATTGAATTTTTATTCCATCACGATCATCAATTTTTTCGGATTTGTATACAAATCTTAATTTTTCTTCTAATTCAATAAAATCGAATTTTTCATCTAACTCAATCTTGTCTTTTATCATAACAAATGTTGGGTAATGATCCATAAGCTGAGAAACTTTAATATTTAATTCAGAAATGTGGGAAAGAAATAATACTATACCTACCAAAGCATCCCTGCCGTAGTGACTTTCAGGATAAATAACTCCACCATTACCCTCTCCTCCAATTATCGCATTAACTTCTTTCATTTTTTCAACAACATTTATTTCACCAACTTTTGAGCTGTGATAATCACATCCGTATTTTTTTGTAATAATTTCCAATGCCATGGAAGATGACATATTGGATACAGTTGTTCCCTTTGATTTTGATAAAACATAATCAGCACAAGCAACTATTGTGTTTTCTTCACCAAATAAATGTCCATTTTCACATACAAATACCAACCTGTCAACGTCTGGGTCAACTGCAATTCCTAAGTCAGCTTTTTCTCTTATGACAACATTCTTTAATTCCGATAGATTTTTATCTAGCGGCTCAGGGTTGTGAGAAAAATTTCCATCAGGAATACAATTTATTTGAACTGTTGAAACACCAAGCTCATGCAAGAGTTGAGGTATAATTATTCCTCCACTTGAATTAATTCCATCCACTACAACAGTGAATTTTTTATTTTTAATTCCCTCAAGGTTAATTATATTGAGTTTTTTTACCTCATCAATATGAATTTTGAAAGCATCATTCAGGATAGTTAACTTACCATAATCATCTTCTTTTTTGAATTTAAACTCTCCATCCTCAACAATATTAAATATTTCAGTAGCTTGTTTTCCTGACAAAAATTCACCATTTGAATTAAATAATTTTAATGCATTCCAGTTTTTTGGGTTATGACTCGCAGTCAAAATAATTCCTCCATCAGCTCGTCTCTCTTGAATTATTATTTGTGTTGTGGGCGTCGTAGATAATCCAGTATCTATGATATTTATTCCCATAGAGATTAGAGTTGATTTTACTAATTCTAAAATAGTTTGCCCTGAAATTCTACCATCTCTTCCGACTACAATTGTTTTTGGTTTACCCTCATTTTTATTATTTATCCATGAACCATACGCACTTGCATATTTTACAACATCAATTGGAGTTAAGTTTTGAGAATTTAAACCGTTTACAGTGCCTCTTATTCCCGATATAGAGCTTATTAATGTCATATTGATCAAATATACAATTCGATTATTATATATTTATAATTCATATGTTTTATAATTTAAAAAATATATTCCTAAGATTAACTGTTTTATTATTTCTTTCATGTCAAATTTCGAATGATAAAGCATATAAAAAATTCGCTGTAGTTTCTGCAAAAATTGAGGCTTCTGAGGCAGGATATAAAATTTTGAAAATGGGTGGAAATGCTTTTGATGCTATGATAGCTACAGATCTTGCTCTTTCAGTAGTGTATCCTAATGCTGGAAATCTTGGTGGAGGTGGATTTATGGTTTATAGAACCAGAGATGGAAATTCTGGAAGTTTAGATTTCAGAGAGAAAGCTCCCCTAGCCTCAAGCCAAGATATGTACTTGGATGAAAATGGTGATATTATAAAAGACTTAAGCAGAGAGGGCGTTTTTTCTGTCGGTGTGCCTGGAACAGTTGCTGGTTTATTTGAAATATATAATCGTTTTGGCTCTTTACCACTTGATTCAATTTTTAAACCTGCCTTGAATCTTGCAGAAAAAGGATTCCCTTTAACAAAAAGACAGGCTAATTTATTTAACCAAAACAAAAAAGCTATATTGTCAAATAGCAGGAATGTAGATTTATTTAATAAAGATTTTAAAGAAGGATTTATATTTAAAAATCCATCGTTACACAAAACTCTTAAGCTTATCTTAGATAATGGTAGAGATGCATTTTATGAGGGGGAAATTTCAGATGATATTATAGATTTTATTACTCCAATGGGTGGCATAATTACCAAGGAGGATTTTTTGTTATATAATCCCGTTTGGAGAGATCCATATATTTTCAATTTTGATGAACTTAAAATTATTACCATGGGTTTACCATCATCTGGGGGAATTGTTTTGAGTCAAATTTTAAAATCTATGGAAATCATTTCTCTAGAAAATTTTAGTATTAGAGATATTAATTACATCAAAACATTAGTAGAGCTGGAAAAGCTCTCTTTTGCTGACCGAAGTAAATTTCTTGGTGATCCTGACTTTTATGATACAGAAATTTTAGATTCCATTAATAATGAATCTTATTTGAAATCAAGACTAAGTTTAATTAATTTTGAATCACCTGTACCATCAAAACAAATTGGTCCAGGAGATATATCAATTGCAGAATCAAATGAAACCACTCATTACTCTATTGTGGATCAGTTTGGAAATGCTGTTTCTGTTACCACAACATTAAATTCAAATTTTGGGTCAAAAATAATTATTCCAAAACTTGGATTTTTTATGAATAATGAAATGGATGATTTTTCAATAAAACCTGGTTCGCCAAATATTTATGGACTTGTTGGTGGACAAATAAATTCAATTCAACCTGAAAAAAGAATGTTGAGTTCAATGACACCTACAATAATCGAAAAAAATGGAAAACTTTCTATGGTACTAGGTAGTCCTGGTGGACCAACTATTATAACATCTGTATTACAAACTATTCTTAATGTTTATTTATTCAATGATAGAATTAGTCAAGCTGTAAATAGGCCGAGATTTCATCATTCATGGCTTCCAGATAAGATTTATTATGAAAAAAATGCAGTTAATAAAGCTGACAAAGATTCTCTAACGAATATTGGATATAAATTTAATTCAAATACCTCATCAATTGGCAGGGTTGATGCAATTTATGTTGATAAAAATGGCAATATTTTTGCAGCTGCAGATCCTAGAGGTGATGATTACTCAGCTGGAGAGTAATTAAATCAATTTATTCTTATATTGAAAGATTATTTTTGATGAGCGAAATAATTTCTATTAAGGGCTGTAAGGTTCACAATCTAAAAAACATTGATTTAGATATTCCTAGAAATAAGCTTGTGGTAATAACAGGAGTTTCTGGTAGTGGTAAATCTTCACTGGCATTTGACACAATCTATTCTGAGGCTCAGAGAAGATATATAGAAACATTTTCTGTTTACGCTAGACAATTTATTGGAGATTTAAAGAGACCTGATGTAGAAAAAATTGATGGATTGTCACCGGTTGTTGCAATAGAGCAAAAGACAACTTCAAAAAATCCTAGATCCACAGTTGGAACTACAACTGAAATTTATGATTTTTTAAGACTATTATATGCCAGGGTATCGGATGCTTACAGTTACTCTACAAAAAAGAAAATGATAACATATTCGGATGATGATATATTCGAATTAGTAAAAAATAAATTTAAGGGAAATAAAATTTCAATCCTATCACCTGTCGTGAGATCAAGAAAAGGAAGTTATAAAGATCTTTTTGTCAGCATAAAAAAACAAGGTTTCAATAAGGTTAGGATCGATAATGAAATTCATGAAATACATGAGGGTATGGAACTTGACAGGTATAAGATTCATAATATTGAAATTTTAGTTGACAAATTAAATATTGAAAGTGATGAAAATTCTGTTCTAAGATTAAAAGAAAGTATCAATACAGCTCTTTACAATGGTGACAATTCCTTGTTAATCATTTGCAATGACAACCTTTCATATTTTAGTAAAAATTTAATATGTCCAGATACAGGAATTTCATATGAGAGACCTGAACCAAATACATTTTCATTTAATTCACCCGCAGGAATGTGTAAAAAATGTAATGGACTAGGAAATGTTTACAATATAGATTTAGATTTATTAATTCCTGATAAGTCAAAATCAATTTTTAATGGCGGGATAACAGCACTTGGTCAATTTAAAGATAATTGGGTTTTTAAACAATTAGATAATATCTCAAACAAATATAACTTTGATATTAAGGAGCCCATTTCAAAAATTCCCAAAAAAGCTCTTAACATTATTCTGTACGGAGGTAAAGAGAGTTTCAAGGTGGTTTCTAAATCACTTGGTTTAACTAGAGAGTATGTTATTGATTTTGAAGGGGTTGTTAATTTTATTGAGAATCAATTTTTCCAAGTTGATAGTCGAAAAATAAAAACTTGGGCAAAAAAATTTATGAAAAATGAGATTTGTGAGGAATGTGAAGGGTCAAGGTTAAAAAAAGAATCTCAATTTTTCTTAATTGATAATAAAAGTATTTCGGATGTAAATAATATGGATATTAATGATTTACAAAACTGGATCAATTCTTTAAGAACAAAACTTGACACAAAGAAAAATAAAATTGCAACAGAAATCATCAAAGAGATCTCAAAAAGGATTGAATTTATAATTGATGTAGGATTGGATTATTTGAACTTGAATCGTCAAACGAGATCACTTTCGGGAGGAGAGTCACAAAGAATTAGGTTGGCAACTCAGATAGGTTCGCAATTACAGGATGTCCTATACATTCTTGATGAGCCATCAATTGGACTTCATCAAATTGATAACTCTAAACTAATTAAATCCCTCAAAAAACTCAGGGACCTGGACAATAGTGTAATTGTTGTTGAACATGATAAAGAAATCATGTTGCAATCAGACTACATTATAGATATTGGGCCTGGTGCAGGAAAAAATGGTGGAAATATAGTATTCAAAGGTTCATTCGATCAAATAATTAGTTCTAATTCAATTACGGCTGATTATCTAAACAATAACAAAATAATAGAAAAAAAAAATAATGAAAATGTAAATGGGGAGTATTTGCTTTTAAATGGATGTGATGGAAATAATTTAAAAAATGTCAATCTCAAATTACCAATCGGAAAAATAATTGGAGTTTGTGGTGTTTCAGGAAGTGGAAAATCTTCATTAATTAACCAGACATTATATCCAATTTTAAATAACCATTTTTTTAATGGGACTAAAGAACCCCTGCCCTACGATTCAATTGAGGGACTCGAACACATTGATAAAGTAATACAAATAAACCAATCTCCAATTGGAAGAACACCAAGAAGCAATCCCGCTACTTACACTGGACTATACAATGAAATTAGAGATCTGTTTTCTAAACTTCCAGAGTCTACAATTCGTGGATATAAGCCTGGAAGATTTAGTTTTAATGTAAAAGGAGGAAGATGTGAAGATTGTATGGGTGCTGGAATGAAAAAAATTGAAATGAGTTTTTTACCTGATGTTTTTATTGATTGTGATGCGTGTAACGGGAGGAGATTCAATAAAGAAACCTTGTCTGTTAAGTTTAAAAATAAATCAATCTCTGATATTTTAGATATGACAATTAGAGATGCTGCAGATTTATTTGCTAATTATCCAAAAATAATAAGAAAGTTGAATTATTTAAATAAGGTTGGACTTGGCTATATTACTTTAGGTCAACAGTCTACGACCTTATCAGGTGGAGAATCTCAAAGAATCAAATTAGCCTCTGAGCTATCTAAAAAAGATACAGGAAGGACCATGTATATTTTTGATGAGCCTACAACTGGTTTACACTTTGAAGATATTAAGGTTTTTCTGGATATTATTTTTGAATTATCGGAAAAAGGAAATTCAATTATTATAATAGAGCATAATATTGATGTTTTAAAAGTTTCCGATTATATAATAGAGCTCGGTCCGAGGGGCGGAAAAAATGGCGGAAAAATTACGTTTGAAGGAGAGTTGGAAGGAATATTAACTGATAAGAACTCAGTTACAGGAAAATTTATAAAAAAGGAGTTAAATTTATAATATGGTTTCAGAAAATTGGATTGAAAAATCACACGATTCATGGTCGGTGTTTAAAATTATGGGGGAGCTTGTTGAGGGATATGAAAAATTATCCCAATTGGGCCCATGTGTTTCAATTTTTGGTTCAGCCCGCACTAAGCCTGAAGATAAATATTATAAAAAAACTATTGAGATATCTGAGTCAATAGTAAAACTAGGATTGGGTATAATCACTGGTGGTGGTCCAGGAATAATGGAAGCAGCAAATAAAGGAGCTCAAAAAGCTGGGGGTGTTTCAGTTGGATTAAATATTGATTTACCATACGAACAAACACATAATGAATTTATAGATTCAGACAAAATAATTGACTTCGACTATTTCTTCGTTAGAAAAGTTATGTTTGTCAGATATGCTCAAGCATTTGTTGTTATGCCTGGTGGCTTTGGAACACTTGATGAGCTTTTCGAGGCGATTACATTGATCCAAACAAATAAAATTGAGAGATTCCCTGTTATTTTATATGGAAGTGAGTTTTGGTCTGGTTGTGTAGATTGGATAAAAAATACTGTTTCCAAAAAATTTAACAATGTTTCTACTAATGAGATGCTACTGTTTGAGGTTGTTGATTCTAAAGATGAAATAATTAATATTCTCAAAAAGTTTTATGATAACAAGAAATTTGCTCCTAATTTCTAAGAATTGAAAAATAGTATTCATATTTTATTTCATGCTATATTATTCTTTTCATTTTTAAATTCGTACAGTCAAAATCAGCACTATATTGAGTCTAATTTCTCAATTGATGATAATAAAATTTCAGTCAAACAACAATCTGTATATATAAATCAATCATCTAAAAAAATATCTAAGATTGTAATGTATGATTGGAACAATTCTTATTCGTCAATGAATACTCCTTTATCTCAAAAACTCACAAGTGAATATGATTCATCAATATTAAAATCTGGAACAAGCCAACGTGGAAAAACTTTAATCAAAAAAATTTTGGTGGATAACAAGCCTGTTAAATGGAAAAGAATTTCAAATCACCTGGATATGATAGAAATTGAACTCAACAAAGATGTATTAGCTGATGACATTGTTAAAGTCCTATTTGAATATGAGCTTTTTATTCCAATACAAGTAGTTGGTTATGGCTACAAGAACAATACTATTAACCTTAAAAATTGTTTCCTCAGGTTTGCTCAATTTCAAGATAATGAATGGTTAATTTTTTCAAACCTCGGTCTTAATGATCAATTTTTACCTAATTCAAATGTAAAAATAAAGATTAGTCATGATTCAAATTATTTTTTGATAAGTAACTTGAAAAAGGAGTCTATTGAATCAACTCAGAATGTCAAAACAGTAAATCTCGAGGGAAATTCTATATTCGATATCTACTTGATTTTTACAAATCAAAGTGAATTTGAGAATATTAAAATTAATCAATATCAAGTATTATCTAATTCAAAAAAGATTTTATCCTTAAGTTCAAAAAATATAGAAAATATTGCCAATTTTTTTAATGATTACTTTAAAGAAATTCACATAGATAAAATAGTCTTAAATGACTATGATTTCAGAACAAATTCTCTATACCCCTACTCTGAAATTCCTGAATTTTTAGATCCATTTAAAAAAAACCAGCTGAATGAAATTAATCTTGCAAAAAATCTTATTAAAATTATTCTTAAAAATTCATTAAACATAAATACTAGAGAACTTTATTGGTTGTTCTCAGGGATGGAGCTCTATTATTTGAATAAATTTATTGTCGAATACCACCAAGAGTTACCTTTAATCGGAAAGTTTTCAAATTTATTTTTTATTAAAAAACATAATGTGTCCTTAATGAAATTTAATGATCAATTTCAAATAGGTTATAAATTTGTAAGTGGAAGAAATCTGAACCAAAAGATTTCACTTCCATCTGATGAATTAACTAGAATTAATTATAGATTAGCAAATCCTGCAAAATCATTTTACTCAATGAGAATTATTGAGAATTATCTTGGTCCATTACACTTTAAAAAATCAATTAAAGAAATTTTTGACAAAAAAGATCCAATCATAAATAACAACCAAGTTCAAAGGATTTTTGAGGCGAATTCAGCAAAAAATCTAAAATGGTTTTTTTCTAACTATCTCAATTATGATGGTTTAATTGATTTTAAAATTAATAAAATAGATGGCACCCTTAAATTGAAAAATTCATTATCAAAAAAATTTCAATTTAAAATACCCGTACTTTTTGAGTCTGTTGAGGGAAAAACAGAAATTAAGTGGTTGAAAAAAGATGAAGATTTATCTTATATAAATAAAAAGGAAACCACTAAGCTAGTTGTTGATCCAAATAGATTATTTTTTGACGAAAATTATAAAAACAATTCATTTTCATTTAATGATAAGTTTAATACAAAAATTAAATTTAGATTTTTCTCAGATTTAGACAATCTAGATTATAATCAGGTTTTTTATAGACCACAATTTTTATACAATCTTTATGATGGTTTTTCACCAGGTGTTACATTGACAAATAAATCTCCATTTAGAAAAAACTTTACATATTTATTTTCTCCATTTTACTCATTTGAAACTCAGAAAATAATTGGAAATTTAAATTTAAATTATAGAAAATATCACTCAAAAATTTTCTCTTCTAACTATTATTTGTCATTATCTAAATTTCATTATGACAAAGACTTGAGTTATCAAAGGCTTAGTCCAACATTATTATTTACATTAAGAGATAAAAATTTAGTATCCAATTATAAACAATTTTTAAGGTTAAAATACATAAGGGTAAATAAGTTCAATAAATATAATGATGAAAGTTATGGTGTTTCAAAACTGACCTACATAAATTCTAATCCAGGAGCAAAAAAAAGTTATTCTTTTACTTATGATTTACAGTTCAATAAAGAAATTTTAAAAAATTCTATAACTATAAACTACAGAAACTATTTTAGTGAATTTAGACAATATAATTTTAGATTATTTATTGGTAAGTTTTTTAAAAATAGGAATATTGATGGAACATATGATTTTAGTGTTGATCAAGCTGCTGACTATTTGTATGATAATTATTTACTTGGAAGATCAGAAAGCTCTGGTTTTTTCTCACAGCAGTACGTCAGATACGAGGGTTCATTTAAATCTAATATTAGTGAATTTAGACCTAATGATTTTATGATTTCCATTAACAGTGGTGTAACATTATGGAGGTGGATCGAGGCATATCTTGATTATGGGTTATTTAAAAATAAAAATCAGCCAACAAGTTCAGGTTTTGATTCGGGTTTAAGGTTAAATATTGTGGAAAATTATTTTGAACTATTTTTTCCAATTTATTCATCTAAAACTTATTATAGTGAAGATAAGCAGTATTCCGAAAGGATAAGATTTATTTTAACATTGGATCCTGAAAATTTGTCCAGATTATTTACAAGAAGATGGTTTTAAATGATTCTTATTATCTCATTTAATTTACTAAATTTGGGCCCTCAATGAAAAACTCCTCATTAACAAAATCTATTTCATTTAAGGACTTCAAAAAAGAAGTATTGAATGATTACAAAACAATTGTAATTAGCAGAGAGGCAAGCTTACTTGGTAGAAAAGAGGTGTTGGGGGGCAAAGCTAAATTTGGAATTTTTGGTGATGGAAAAGAACTTCCTCAGGTAGCAATGTCCAAAGTATTTGAAAAGGGCGATTTTAGGTCTGGTTACTATCGAGATCAAACCTTTATGTTTTCCATAAATGAATTAACAGTAAAACAATTTTTTGCAGGATTATATGCGAATACAAATTTTGATGAGGAACCTATGTCAGGGGGAAGACAAATGGGCTCACACTTTAGTTCTGTACTTGTTGATGCGAACGGAAAGTTCAAAGACCTGCCAAATCAGTATAATATTAGCTCTGATATTTCACCAACCTCTGGTCAGATGCCTAGGCTTCTTGGTCTAGCAATGGCATCAAAATTATTCAGAACAGGAAAATTTAATTCGAATAACCTTTCTATTAATGGTAATGAGGTTGCTTGGGGAACAATTGGAAATGCAAGTACAAGTGAAGGGTTATTTTTTGAAACTGTAAACGCTATAGGTGTTCATCAAGTTCCTGCTGTAATTAGTGTTTGGGATGATGATTATGGTATTTCAGTTGATAACTCATACCAAACTACTAAATCAAGCATTTCAGAAATATTAAAAGGTTTTCAAAGAACAAAAACAGAAAAAGGCTTTGAAATTCTAACTGTTAATGGTTGGGACTATCCAAAATTAATTTCAACCTATGAACACGCAAACAATGTTGCTAGAAATGAACATGTTCCTGTTTTGATTCATGTTAAGGAACTAACTCAACCAGTTGGACATTCAACATCTGGTTCTCACGAACGATACAAAACATCTGAGAGATTAGATTGGGAAAAGTCTTATGATTGTATTGTAAAAATGAAAGAATGGATTTTAGAAAACGGACTTTTCAACACAAAAGAGTTAGATAAGATTTACCAGGAGTGTAAGGATTTCGTTAAAAAGCAAAAAGATTTGGCATGGACATCGTTTCAATCTGAAATAATGAAGGAAAGAGATTCATTAGTAGCAATTTTAAAACAAATAATCCAAGATGAGAAATCTAATGAAATAATTGATATTACAAATAGCTTACTAAGAATCAAGGAAATTGGCAGGAAAGATGTAATGACAGTCTCTAGAAAAATTTTAAGAAGAAAAATGAGTAAAAACAGTTTTAATAAAGTGCACTCATGGGTTGAAAACTACAGAAATGAAGTTCAGCCATTTTACAGCTCATTTTTATATAATGAATATTCTAATAATTATGAAAATGTTAAAAAGATTCAGCCAAATTATAATTCTGACAGTCCTCTTGTAGATGCCAGAGTAGTTCTTAAAAATAATTTTGACTCTCTATTAACAAAGTATCCTAACATTGTAATATTTGGTGAGGATACTGGAAAAATTGGGGATGTGAATCAGGGATTAGAGGGTATGCAAATAAAATATGGTACTGATCGTGTTGATGATAGAGGAATAAGAGAAGCTACCATTGTAGGGGAAGGTATTGGTCTAGCTATGAGAGGTTTTAGACCCATAGCAGAAATTCAATACCTTGACTATCTAATGTTTGCATTACAAACATTAAGTGACGATTTAGCAACGGTTTCTTACAGATCAGTAGGTAAACAATTAGCACCGCTAATTGTAAGAACAAGAGGACACAGATTAGAAGGAATGTGGCACGCTGGCTCTCCCATGGGAATGATTTTGAATTCACTTAAGGGTATGCTTATTTTAACACCCAGAAATATGGTTCAAGCTGCAGGCATGTATAATACACTTTTATCATGTTCAGATCCTGCATTAATTATTGAGCCTCTAAATGCTTACAGATTAAAAGAGAAAGAGCCTACTAATCTCGGTGAATTTAATGTTGCTTTAGGGCATGTTGAATTTATGTCAAAAGGAAAGGATATTACTGTTGTCTCATACGGATCTACATTGAAATTAGTCGAAAAAGCGATGATCGAGCTTTTAAATCATGGAATTGAAATTGAACTGATAGATTTGCAAACTTTAATTCCATTAGATATTAATAGGGACATTGTTAAAAGTTTAGAAAAAACAAACAAAATTATTGTAATTGATGAAGATTTTCCTGGTGGCGCCTCTTCACACATCCTGAAAGTTGTATTAGAAGATCACGATGGGTTTAAATTCTTGGATTCAAAGCCAATTACCTTAACATCCAAGGAGCATAGACCTCCTTATGGTTCTGATGGAGATTATTTTTCAAAACCCTCTATTGATGATATTTTTGAATCATGCTACAAAATAATGCATGAATATAATCCTATAAAATATCCATTAACTTTTTAATTGATTATTTCGCTAACAAGTTGATTTATAAGATTATTTGAGTTACCCTCATAATTTATGCCTTTACTTTTTAAATCATAGCTATTAAGAATTCTTAAAATTTTAACAACTTCTCTAATATTGTAATTTTTAGAGGCTATGAGGTAGTCATTAATAAAGAAGTAATTAATTCCTAATGTTTTTGAAATTGAGCTTGGGTTATTATTGTTTAGTGTATGTATTTGAAAAATATTTGTAAAATAATTGTGTAATGTTGATAATATTTGCTGTATTGAGAATGAAGAGTTTTTTGAAAAATAATTTGAAATTTTATAAACTTGGCTGTAATTTTTTTTTCCAATCTCATTTTGAAGCTCAAATAAATTGTAGTCATTATTAATTCCAAAATGCTCTATTATGGCATCGCTGTTAACAATTGACCCTAGCTTATTTAAAGCTAGTTTTTCTAATTCAATATTCACTTTACTGAGATTGTTACCAGTTCTTTCTCTTACTAATTCACAAATTTTATAGTCAATTTGAAAACCAAACCTTTCTGCTATAAATTTAATCCATGATGCCATTTTATTATCATATATTTTTTTAAAATCATAAATGACACCCAGCTCAAATATTTTTTTTAATTCATTTTTTTTTCTCTCAATTTTAACACCCGACGTACAAATTACCAAGACTGTGGACTTTGGAATATTTTTTATTTGCGATATGTTTTTCATAATATCATTTAGAATTTTATTACCACCCTTAACAATTATTAATTGTCTCTCTCCCATCATTGGAAATTTTTTGGCAATTAGCAATACATCTTCAAATTTTATTTCGTTTCCGAAAAACAAATATTGATTAAAGTCTTTTTGATCATCAGGAATTATTTTTTTTATTTTTTCTGTGAAGTCATTTGAGAAAAATATTTCCTCACTGTTTATTATATATAAACTTTCAAAAAAATTATTTTTAATTTTTTTTAATACTTCTTTATATTCTTCTACATTTGAAATGAGACTCATGATTGAATTAAACTTCTCTAATAAATATAGACATAAGATAAATTTAATTGATAATAAAAAATATATTTTTGATCCTGTAAGAAAAAAAAATATTTTATTAACTAATGAAGAATGGGTTAGACAAAATGTCATTTCATTTTTAAATAAAGATTTACATGTACCAGTGTCTCATATCGCAGTTGAAAAAGGATTTGTATTTAATAAATTAAAAAAGAGATTTGATCTAGTTGTTTTTGATATAAACGGAAAATTGAAAATTCTTATTGAATGTAAATCACCTAATATTCATCTAAGTCAGAAATCTTTGGATCAATTACTTATTTATAATATGAAGCTTAATTCAAAATATTTAATGTTATCTAATGGTCTAAAACATATATTTATGAAATTTGAGACCAGTAATTTTACAACCATCAAAAATTTACCTACATATTTAGAGTTATGACTTTTGCTATCGCGATATTAAATCATAATGGATCTATACTATTAAGAAGGTTTATACCCAAAATAATTCAAAATTGTGAGGGTGCCAATATATATTTGATTGATAATAACTCGACTGATTCATCAATTAATTTCATTAAAAAAAATAACCCCGAAATAAAAATCATAAGCCTTGAGTCAAACTATGGTTATGCTGAAGGATATAATAAAGGAATCCAAGAAATCAATGAGGATGTAATTATTTTACTTAATAATGATGCAGTATTTTTAGAAAAAAACTCATTTGATGAGTTGTGTAAAACATTTACTTCGAATAAAGATATTTGTATAGCTCAACCACGAATTATTGATTATAATTTTCATGAAAAATATGAATATGCAGGTGCATCAGGGGGGTATTTAGATTTACTTTGTTATCCTTTCTGTAGAGGGCGGATACTTAACAATATTGAGAGCTCAAAAAAATATAGAACAACCAGGGAGATTTTCTGGGCCTCAGGATCATGTTTTGCAATTAGAAAAGATACATTTATTGAGCTTGGAGGTTTTGATCAGGATTTTTTTTGTCACATGGAAGAAATTGATTTATGCTGGAGATTAAAAAACAATAAACCTGAATCAAAAATTATCACCGCCGGAAAATCCAAAGTATATCATATTGGGGGTGGTACCATGCAATATGATAACCCTAAAAAAAATTTTTTAAACTTTAGAAATTCAATTATGATGATGATTAAAAATCTTCCCATAGTCACATTAGTGCCAATTATAATTCTAAGATTTGTTTCTGATGTTTTTATTATGCTTTTCTCAATCCTAACATTAAATTTAAATCTCTCATTTTCCATATTGTCAGCCTACGCATACAATGTAATTAATGCTAGAAATAATTTTAAAAAAAGAACAGAATCTAAAAAGATAAATAATTATTTTCATACAAAGTCAATATTTATATCATATTATATTTTAGGTAAAAAGACTTTTTCAAGCTTAAAATAGAGCGTGATTGAAATAAATTTTAGTATTTTTAAGTATAAATCGTAAATCATGAAATACAATTATATTTTACTTGTCCTAATTCTTTTGTCTTCATGTGTTTCACAAAAGAAATATGCTGAATTAGAGGCAACAAATCAAAAAAATCTTAATCTATTGAATTCTGCTACTGTTAAATTAAATTCTTGTTTGGATGAAAAAGCCACGGCTGAAGCCAATTCAAAGGCTTTGCAAGAGCAAATAGCTTTCTTAAAGGCTAATAATCAGGATTTAATAAATAATATGGGTAATCTTACTACATTATCTCAAAAAGGGGCTGAGAACCTTGAAAAGTCATTAGAAAGTCTCAAAGAAAAAGATTTAGTAATAAGAACCATGCAAGATGCTGTAACTCGAAGAGATTCCGTAACATTAGCCCTAGTTACCAGTCTCAAAGGTGCCTTTATTGATATAAGTGATAATGATATTGAAATTAATGTCGAGAAAGGAGTTGTATTTATATCAATCTCTGACAAATTACTATTCAACAGTGGAAGTTATTATGTTTCTGATAGAGCAAAAGAAGTACTAGGAAAAGTAGCACAGGTAGTATTAGATAAACCAGAAATTGAATTTATGGTTGAAGGGCATACTGATGATGTTCCAATCCAAAATGAAGTACTTCAAGATAATTGGGATTTAAGTGTCAAAAGAGCTACATCAGTTGTAAGAGTTCTTCAAAATGATTTTGGAGTACCACCTGAAAGGATGACAGCTGCAGGTAGAAGCTCATACATTCCAGTTGCAGATAACGAAACATCTGAAGGCAAAGCTAAAAATAGAAGAACGAGAATTGTTGTTTTGCCAAAATTAGATCAGTTTTATGATCTGATTGAGCAGGGGATGCAGGCAGCTACTAACTAAAAAAATCTCTTAACTTTTTATGAAAAGGGGCTTAAATGCCCCTTTTTTATTTTATTATCTTCAATTTTGCAAACTTCAATAATATTTTTTTCTCACCACCAACCTTAAAATTAATTCTTGCTCTTATATTATGACCTTCACCTTCAATATCCTCAACAATTCCTTCGCCAAAGCGTTCATGATAAACTTTTTGATTGAGGTTGATATTAATTAGAGGATTTTTAATGTTAGAGACGAAATCAGTTTTTATTTTTTTTAACTTTTTAAATGGTAGTTTTTTAAGCCTTAATTTATTTTCATTAATTTTTTGTCTAATAAAATTTTTATCAACATTTATATTGTTCACAAATTTCATATCGATTTCACTCAAGAACCTACTTGGTTCACAGTCAATAATATTACCCCACTTAAATCTTTGTTCACAGTGACTTAAAATTAGTTTTTCTTTTGCCCTGGTCATGGCCACATAAAATAACCTTCTCTCCTCCTCTATCTCTTCGCGAGAATTGATACTCATGATTGAGGGAAATAAATTTTCTTCTAAACCAACCACATAAACTATCGGAAATTCCAAACCTTTAGCCATGTGAATAGACATCAGCGATACCTTTTCGCTTTGTATTTCCTTATCTGTCTCAGAGTATAAAGCGACATCTTGTAAGTATTTTGAAAGAGAATTGTCTCCTTCAAATATTTCAAGTTGTTGTTCAATAAAATCATTAACACCATTTAATAATTCCTCGATGTTCTCAATTCGGTTCATTGATTCCAAGGTTCCATCGTTTCTGTAAAAATCGATTAATTTAGTCTTATGTATGACTAAATTGGATGTTTCGTAAGCGTTATTCTTACTAGAAAATATTTTAAAACTTAAAATCAGGTTTTTGAAATCCTCAAGTTTTTGGATTGTTCCTGATCTAAAATTTTTACTATAGCGATCAATTTTTGAGATTGCATCAAAAATACTTACATCATGTTTATTTGATAGTATCACTAACTTATCCATTGTCGTCTGGCCAATTCCTCTGGGGGGGAAATTTATTATTCTTCTTAGGCTTTCTTCATCATTTAAATTTTCAATTAGTCTTAAATAGGCAAGCACATCTTTTATTTCTTTTCTTTGATAGAATGAGACACCCCCAAAAACCTGATAATCTATATTTATTTTTCTTAGCGCATCTTCAATTGATCTTGATTGAGCATTAGTTCTGTACAGTACCGCAAAACTTGAGTTTTTTAGTTGATAATTATTTTTTAATTCGAAAATATTTGATGAAACGTATCTGCCCTCTTCTGAGTCAGATAAAGATTTATTTAATAGTATTTTATCGCCTGTATCATTATTCGTCCAAATTGTTTTATCTAGTTTTAACTTGTTGTGGTTAATTAAAGAATTTGCAGCTTGCACTATATTTTTTGTAGACCTATAATTTTGTTCAAGTTTATAAGATTTAGAGTCAGGATAGTGTTTTTTAAAGTTTAATATATTGTCAATATTAGCACCTCTGAAGCTGTAAATGCTCTGTGAATCATCTCCAACAACACACAGGTTTTCATGTCGATCTGCCAATGCTTTAACTATCAAATATTGTGAGTAATTCGTGTCTTGATACTCATCGACTAAAATATATTTGAACTTCTCTTGGTATTTACGCAAAGCCTCAGGGCTTTTTTTAAGGAGTTCATTCGTTTTTAATAGCAAATCATCAAAGTCCATTACACTAGCTTTAAAACATCTTCTAACGTATTCTTTATAAACCTTACCAAATTGTTCCCTTTTTGAGGATTTATCTATCTCAATTAACTCAGGATTATTATAGTAACCTTCAACAGATATAAAATTATTTTTCAACGATGATATTCTGTTCTTGATAACCTTTGCTTTGTAGTTATCTTTATCAAGCTTAAATTCTTTAATAATATTAGAAATTAATTTTTCAGAGTCATAGCTATCATAAATTGTAAAATTTGATGGATACCCAATTATGTGAGCCTCAGACCTTAAAATTCTAGCAAAAATCGAGTGAAAAGTTCCCATCCATAGATTTCTTGAAATAGACTCACTAGTAATTTGAGATATTCTTTTTTTCATCTCTAATGCAGCTTTGTTGGTAAAAGTCAATGCCAGTATATTGAATGGGTCAACTCCTTGATTTATTAAATGTATTATTCTGTAGGTTAGAACTCTAGTTTTTCCAGATCCAGCACCAGCTATAACGATTAATGGCCCATCTTTGTGAAGAACAGGTAGTTTTTGTTCTTCATTAAGATTTTCGAGATAATTATTCAATTCAGTATTCTAGTAGAAATATTATTTTTAAAGTTAATAAATTAAATTTGAGATGTGAAAGATACCAAGTTAAATACTTCAATAGAATTCATCAAAGGTATTGGTAAAATAAGAGCGAAAATTTTAAAAGATGAAATTGGTGTCAAAAATTGCTTTGATCTATTAAATTATTATCCTTATAAATACCTGGATAGATCTAGATTTTATAAGATTAATGAGTTAACCGACTCAAACATTTATGTTCAAATAATCGGTGTATTCAAAAATATTTCATACAAGAAGTCTGGCAATAAATATCGAATTGAGGGAGTATTTTTTGATGGTGAAAAAAGTATTAAAGTTTTATGGTTTAAAGGTTTAAGCTGGATTGAAAAATCAATCATACTAAAATCCAAATATGTGCTATATGGAAAATTAAATTGGTTTGAAAATAGTCCATCATTTATACATCCAGATTTTGAAAAGTTTGAAAGTTTTAGAAAAAAATCAATAAATCTGCAACCGGTTTATTCAACTACAGAAAAATTAACAAATTCAGGAATATCAAATAAATATTTTATTAAAATTATAAAAGCATTATTTAATTTTTTGGGTAATCAATTCGATGAAAATTTAAATGAGTCCTTAAATAAGAAGTATAATTTAATTTCACCAAAATTAGCTTATCAAAATATACATTTTCCCTCAGACAAGAAATCCTTAGAGGATGCCAGATATAGACTTAAGTTTGAAGAACTTTTTTTTAATCAACTTAAATTTAAGTTAACACATTCCATGGTAAAAAATAATAGTAGCGGTTATTACTTTCCCAACGTTGGAATAAATTTCAATAGTTTCTACAACGAGAATTTAAATTTTGAATTAACTAGTGCTCAAAAAAGAGTTGTTAAAGAAATTAGAAAAGATTTCTCATCAAAAAAACAGATGATAAGATTACTGCAGGGTGATGTTGGTTCAGGGAAAACAATAGTTGCATTGATGTCAATGTTAATTTCAATTGATAATGGATATCAAACTTGTCTCGTTGCCCCCACCGAGATTTTAGCTTTTCAGCACTTTAATAACATAAAAAATAGTTTAAAAGATTTAGCGATCAATATTAAAATCTTGACAGGATCAACAAAAAGATCAGATCGAAGGATAATATTAAGTGAATTGTTTGATGGATCTTTAGATATTTTGATTGGAACTCATGCATTGTTTGAGGATAATGTTGTGTTTAAAAATCTTGGTTTTGCAGTCATAGATGAGCAACACAGGTTTGGTGTTAAACAACGATCTAAAATTTGGAAAAAAAATAATCCCCCTCCACACATATTAATTATGACTGCAACACCAATTCCAAGAACACTTACAATGAGTTTATATGGTGATTTAGATTTATCAATAATTGATGAGCTTCCCCCTGGAAGAAAGGATGTGATAACTGTCAGAAGAAAAGATAGTAATCGTTTAAAAGTTTTTGGTTTTTTAAAAGATCAAATTAAAAAAGGAAGACAAATTTATATAGTTTATCCACTAATTGAAGAATCAAAAAAAATGGATTTAAAATTCCTTAAAGATGGATATGAAAGTATCCTCAGAGAATTTGATCAAAATAAATATTCAATTGGTGTCATGCATGGAAGAATGAAAACACCAAATAAGGATTTCGAAATGAAACAATTTTCTGAGGGTAAAACAGATATATTAGTTTCTACCACTGTAATAGAAGTAGGTGTAAATGTTCCCAACGCAGCAGTAATGATAATTGAAAATGCTGAAAGATTTGGCCTCTCTCAACTGCATCAACTCAGAGGAAGGGTTGGGAGAGGAAAGTATGATAGTTATTGTATACTTATGACAAAGGATAAAATATCAGATGAAGCAAAGATAAGAATTGATGCCATGGTTGAAACAAATGACGGTTTTAGAATTTCAGAGGTTGATTTAAAATTGAGAGGACCCGGCGATATATTAGGTACTCAACAAAGTGGAATCCTAGATTTCAAAATAGCAGATATTATTCAAGATGAAAATATTTTGTCTGATGCATCTAAGGACGCATCAAAGTTGTTAAAGAATGACCCAAAATTAATTCTTAATGAAAACTATAATATTCGAAGATTTATTTTAAACAATCCTATCAATAAATCCTGGAAGGAAATTGGTTAATTTATAATTGTTACTTTATATTTACTGAAATGAATATTTCATATAAATGGTTAAACGATCTCCTAGATTTCAATCTTAGTGTAGAAGAAACATCGGATTTATTGACAGACATAGGCTTAGAAGTAGAAAAAACCCTAAACTACATAAACCCTCTAACAGATTTATCAAAACTCTTAGTAGGAGAGGTAATAGAATGCTATAAGCATCCAAATGCAGATAGACTTAAACTTACAAAAGTTGATATAGGCTTAAAAAATAATTTAAATATTATATGTGGAGCTCCCAATGTTGAGGTTGGGCAAAAAGTTGTTATAGCGCCAGTTGGATGCCAACTTACAACAATCAATAATGAATCATTTAAAATAAAAAAATCTAAAATCCGAGGTATTGAAAGCGAGGGAATGATTTGTGCTGAAGATGAGATTGGAGTTGGAAATGATCATGAAGGCATTATAGTTTTAAAAGATAAATGTAAAGTTGGTGATTCAGTTGATAAATTTTTCAAAAAATTTAAGGACCATATTTTTGAAATTGGATTAACGCCAAACAGATGTGATGCTATGAGTCACTACGGTGTTGCTAGGGACCTCAGAGCCGCTCTCTCCTACAGAAAAGGTAGCAAAAATGAACTGATTCTGCCATCTATTCTAAACTTTACAAATTTGCGCTTGGCTCCTTCGATAACAATTGATATAAATGATTCTAATCTTTGCAATAGATTTTGTGGTGTTATTATCAAGGATTTAAAAATTCAGCCAAGCAATAAAAAAATTGTTAATAGATTAAATTCAATTGGCTTAAATTCAATAAATAATGTTGTTGATATTACTAACCTTGTAATGCATGAGCTAGGACAACCATTGCATGCATATGATTTAGATAAAATAAAATCTGCTAAGATTGAAATCAAAAGACTTAAATCAGGAACGAAATTTACTACTCTTGATGGAGATGAAATTAATCTTCATGAGGATGATTTAATGGTTTGTGATGGAAACACACCCATGTGTATTGCAGGAGTCTATGGTGGAAAAAATCATGGTGTTTCTAACACAACATCAACAATTTTTTTAGAAAGTGCTTTTTTTAATCCTATATCTGTACGCAAGACTTCCAAAAGACATAACATTAATACTGATTCCTCTTACAGATTTGAAAGAGGAGTTGATATTGATATGGTTGAATACGCTTTGAAAAGAGCTGCTGCTTTAATTTTAGAGAATTGTGAGGGTGAAATAATTTGTGATATCATAGATGAATATCCGAATAAAACTGAGGACAAAAATGTAGTTATAAACTTTGAGAAAATTAATAGTTTAATTGGATATGAAATTGATAAATTAAAAATTAAATCAATTCTTAATCTACTCGATTTTAAAATTAATAATGTCAATGACATTTCTGCTGGTGTAACTATTCCCCACTATAGACATGATGTCGAGAGAGAATGTGATGTGGTTGAAGAAATATTAAGAATTCATGGTTATAATAATATTCCTGAGGATGAACATGCAAAATTTTCTATCTCAAATCTAAGTAACAGTAGCCATAAATATCAAAATATCATCTCCGATTACTTATCCTCTGTCGGATTTAATGAAATAATGAATAATTCATTAGTACCAGAAAATTTAAATTCAAAACAAAAAAATCAAATTTTTTTAAAGAACTCACTTAGTAAGGATATTTCAATTATGAGACCCAACCTTTTGGATGGCTTTCTAAATTCAATCGCATATAATCTGAATAGAAAAAGTAACTCAAATAATATGTATGAATTTGGTTCTGTATATCATAAATCAGGAGCTAAATACATAGAAAAGAAAGTTCTTGGGATTGCGTTAAATGGAAATATAATATCGAAAACCTGGAATAATAAAGTCATAGAATCTGATTTATTTATTCTTAAAAATATAGTTTTAAATCTTCTAAATAGATTTGATCTAAATCCATCTGAGGAAATTTCTAACTCAGGAGATCTCATTTTGAAAACTAAAGGTAAATTATTAGCAACAATTGAAAAAGTTAATATTGAGAAACTAAGAAATGCAGGTATTAAAAGTGATGTCTATTTCTCTAATATTGATTTAAATTTAATGTACTCTTTGATAAAAGAAGAATTTTTTGAAGTAAAACCTGTTTCAAAATATCCAACTGTTGTGCGAGATTTTTCATTTTTAATTGATAATAATGTTTTGTTTGAGGATATTAAGTATACAATTTTATCAACATCACCGGAACTTATAACTAGTGTTGCTTTAACGGATAGTTATATTCCTGAGAAGACTGGTAGTAAAACGTCATATTCCTTTACTGTTTCAATTAGTTCTGTCAAAAAAACTATGAGCGATAAGGAAATCAAATACATATCGCAAAAGATTATTAAATCTGTAAGTAAAGAACATAATGCTCTATTGAGGGATTAATAAATCAAGTCTCTTAGTTCTTTTACTTTTTCATCTGCTAAGTAATCTTCAAATTTCATAAGCTTATCAATGTATCCTTTTGGTCCTATCTCAAAAACTCTATTTCCAACAGAGTTGGCGAACTCATAATCTTGTGTTGTTAAAATAATATTCCCTTTAAATTTTATAAGGGAGTTGTTTAGAGCTGTAATTGTTTCTAGATCTAAATGGTTTGTTGGATCATCAAACAATAAAAAATTTGATTCTTCCATCATGGTCTTAGATAGCATGCATCTTACTTTTTCACCACCAGAAAGGACTCTACAAGACTTTAACGCCTCATCGCCACTGAAAATCATTTTACCAAGGAATCCCCTAATAAAATCTTCTTTTCTTTCCTCATCAGTATTTGCCCACTGCCTAAGCCAATCAATCAAATTAAGATCTTTATCAAAAAAAGAGTCATGATCATTAGGTATATATGATTTTGATATAGTACTTCCCCATTTGATCGAACCACTTTCATTTGTTCCATTTAGTATAATATCGTAGAAACTGCTAGTTATCTTGGAATCTTTAGAAAATAAAATTAGTTTATCTCCCCTATTCAGAATTAAGTTAAGATTATCACAAATTGGTGATTTACTCATACTTTCTATTGTCAGTATTTGATCACCTGATTCTCTTTCTTGATTGAAAATAATTCCTGGGTATCTTCTTGAAGATGGCTTTATTTCTTCAATATTTAATTTTTCAATCATTTTTTTTCTAGATGTGGCTTGTTTAGATTTTGCAACATTTGCACTAAATCTAGAGATGAATTCTTCTAATTCCCTCTTTTTTTCCTCTGCTTTTTTATTTTGTTGAGCTCTTTGTTTTAAAGCCAATTGACTTGATTGATACCAGAATGAATAATTTCCAGTATAATGAGAAATTTTTCCATAATCAATATCTGATATATGGGTACAGACTGAGTCAAGAAAATGTCTATCATGAGATACAACAATAACGGTATTATCATAATTAATTAGAAAGTTCTGCAACCACTTTATTGTTTCAAAGTCTAAATTGTTTGTGGGTTCGTCCATTATTAAAATATCAGGGTTGCCAAAAAGTGCCTGAGCTAGCAAAACTCTAACTTTGGTTTTGGGTTCTAAGTCTGACATTTTTATGAAGTGGAGATCTTCATTAACACCAAGCTGCGATAACAAAGAAGCAGCATCACTTTCTGCATTCCATCCATCCATTTCTTCATATCTGTTTTGTAATTCACCTACCCTAACACCATCATCATCATTAAAATCACTCTTAGCATATAAGTCATCCATTTCCTTTTTTATGTCATATAAAACTTTGTTTCCCATTATAGTTGTTTTCAAAGTCTCATATTCATCAAACTCATTTTGATTTTGTTCCAATACGGATAACCTTTTGTTTGGTTCAATTATCACATTTCCAGAGTTTGGATTCATTTTTCCAGATAAAATTTTAAGAAAAGTAGATTTTCCTGATCCGTTTGCACCTATTATGCCATAACAATTACCTTTCTTAAAAGTTACATTAACTTCATCAAACAATATTCTTTTTCCGAATTGAACCGATAAATTACTTGTACTGATCATAATTTTGGCCAAAAATAATAATTTGAGTTGATGAGATTTATATTTTGTTTAATAATTTTTAATTTAATTGAATGTTTGTAAGGTTTGTGATAGTATTATTTTTTCTTATCTCTTGTGATTCTGAAAAAAAAACATTTTTTAGTGGAAAGATTTTAAATAAAACCTCTAATTACATCTCTCTTTTCAAAGATAATATAATTATTAGTGAATCAGTTGTGGATACTGCTGGTGCTTTTATGATTGAAATAGATAATATAGAGGAAGGATTGTATACTTTTTATCACGAGCCAGAGTTTCAGTATTTGATAATAGACAGATATGACAATCTTCGAATAAGATTAAACACATTAGATTTTGATGAATCTTTAGTTTACACAGGAGAGGGTTCTTCAAAAAATAATTTTCTCATGGATGTTTTTTTAAAAAATGAATTAGATGAAGATAAGATTAACTCTAGTCTTGATTTAGATATTAAAAATTTTAAAAAATTAGTTGATTCACTGTACAATGAACAGCAAAATTCCTTAAGTAATTATATAGAGACTAATAAGTTATCGATTTCAAGTAAAGAGATTATTAAAACAGCAATACTATACCCGTATATATCAAAATTCCATTCATATATCATCAGAAATAATACAGAAGAAAATGATCAAATTATTTTATTTGACGAATACAACGATAAATACAGTTTCGATTTAAACACTTTAGCATATTTTAAACCATACATAGATTTTATTTACTTACACGTTTATAATAAGGTAAAAAACATTAATGAATATTCTAATTCATTAGACTTCAACATAAAGAGACTCATATTCACGAATGATCTTATTGACTCTGATCTTATAAAATCTAGGGTGCTCAGATTTCATGCAGTTGGCTTTCTTTTACAAAGAGAGGAAGACTCAATTAATAAAAAGTTTTTGAATTCATTCTATACTATTTCCAAAAACAAATCTGTTAATGAAGAAATACGAAAGTTATATGAGGATTTAAAAAGATGAAACTATTTATTACCCTTGTTAAAATCATCTAAAAATTTTTTTAATCCTATATCTGTAAGAGGATGATTTAAAAGACTTTTAATTGATTTGAGGGGAGTTGTGACAACATCTGCACCAATCTTTGCACAATTTATTATATGCATTGGGTTTCTTATTGAAGCAGCTAGAATTTCTGTTCCAAAATCATAATTATCAAATATCATTCTTATATCTGAAATCAATTCTAATCCATCGCAAGAAATATCATCTACTCTCCCTATGAAGGGAGAAATATAAGTAGCACCAGCCTTAGCAGCAAGTAATGCTTGTCCTGCTGAAAAAATTAATGTACAGTTTGTTTTGATGGAGTTTTCTGAAAAATACTTAATTGCCTTAATACCTTCTGCTATCATTGGCACCTTTACAACAATCTGGTTGTGAATTGAAGCTAACTCCTCACCTTCTTCTACAATGCCTTTAAAATCAGTAGCAATAACTTCAGCAGAAACATCACCAGTGACAATTTCACATATCTGTTTGTAATGGTTAATAATTTTATTTTTTCCAGTTATACCCTCTTTAGCCATTAATGATGGATTAGTAGTAACACCGTCAAGAATTCCTAGTGATTGTGCTTCTTTAATTTCATTTATATTCGCAGTGTCGACAAAAAATTTCATTTATAGTTTATTGTATTTAATTAATATTTTTTCAAACCAGAGATCAGGAAGTAATCTTTTTAAAATTATGGAAAACTTTTGGAATCTTGTACCTATAACATAATGAATTTTTGGGTTTTTTTTATTAATAATGTTATAAACTAATAAAGCAATTATTTTTGGATCACTGCCCTTATTTTCAACATGATCGTTCATTTTTTTCCATAACCTGTAATATTTATCAAAATATAAAGATTTTTTGTTGTCAAAAGAATCAATTCTTCTTTTTACGATGTTGGTTTTAAAATCACCGGGAGCTACATTAACAATTTTTATATTAAAGTCTTTAACCTCCATTCTTAAGGCTTCCGTTACTATTTCAAGTGCACTTTTGGATGCACAGTATATTCCTCTAAAGGGTAGCCCAATATAAGCAGCTATTGATGTAATATTTATTATCAATCCACCTTTGTTTTTTCTCATTAATGGTAAAACTTTTTTAGTTATCTCCAAAGGACCAAAAAAATTTGTTTTGAATAAACTTTCAACATCATTGAGATTAGATTCTTCAATAGGCCCAGTAAAACCAATCCCTGCGTTATTTATCAAAACATCTATTCTACCCTCTTTTTTGAAAACAAAATTTAGGCATTCATGAATGTCATCCTTACTGTTAATATTCGATTTAATTAAATTGATTATGTTGTTTTTATATTTTGCTGGATTCCTACAAGTTCCATAAACAATGTAGCCTTTATTGATTAAATACTCACCAATAGTTTTTCCTATTCCCGATGATGCACCTGTAATTAAAACAACTTTAGACATAAAAAAAGGGCAAGTAACTTATATCACACCGCTACGACCATATACCCTTGCTGCGTTCCCACCCTGGGGGATTAAATGGGAGCTGGTTGCATAAGCCCTGCCCATGACAAATATACTATGTTTTAATAAATGTTTATTATTATTTAATTTTACCATTTTAAAAATGAGATATCTTATAATTATTATTCTTTTTCTTAGCTCTTGTGGTGCAAAAAAATCAACTGATTATAAAATTATAATAGAATCGAAAGACGAGTTTTTAAACCAAAAATCCTCAATTAATTTAAAAATCCAAGGACTAGAGGATAACAATATTGAAAGAAAGTTTTTTTTAAATGACAAGCAAATAAATGATAAAATTAACCTTTCAGATGCTAGATTAGGATCAAATATTTTAAAAGCAGTCATATCAAATCAAGATGATGATATTTCGATTTATAAAGAAATTGATGTTTTTTCAAATATTTCACCTGATGTTTATTCATACGAGATCATTAAAGAATATGATCATGATATTTCATCGTATACCCAAGGCCTGGAATTTCATGAACAATTTTTATATGAAAGCACTGGTTTAAATGGATTTTCATCATTAAAAAAAATAGATTTATTTAATGACAAGGTTATAGAAACAAGGTTTTTAGATAAGCAGTATTTTGGTGAAGGACTAACTATAATTAACAATAAAATTATTCAATTAACATGGAAGAGTAAAGTAGGTTTTATATATGATCTAAAAACCCTTGAAATGATAGGTTCATTTGAATATGGAGAAAGCAATGAGGGTTGGGGACTAGCTAATGACGGAAAAAAAATTTATAAATCAGATGGAACAGAAAAAATTTGGATTTTAGAAAGAGATACTTATAGAGAAATTGACAATATTGAAGTGGTTACTAACAACAAAAAAATTCGAAATATCAATGAGTTAGAAATTGTTGGAAATTTGATATACGCCAATACCTATCAATTTAATAACGATGTATGTGTAATTATTAATAAAGATAGTGGGGAAGTTTCAGGTATTATAAATTTTAAAGGTCTAAGAGATAAAGTAAAAGACCATCCTGAGTTAGATGTATTAAACGGAATTGCCTACAATAAGAAAAGAAAAACTTTTTTCGTAACTGGAAAAAAATGGAATAAAATTTTTGAGATAAGGATTTTTAAGATTTAAATAATGGCAATTTGGCCATAAAATGATTAACCTCTTGTTTAATTTTAATAATTAAATTTTCATTATTGTGATTTATAAGAGCCTTGTCAATAAAATCAACAATTATTTTCATATCATTTTCTTTTAATCCTCTTGTTGTTACAGCAGCTGTCCCAAATCTTATACCTGATGTTATAAATGGTGACTTATCATCGAACGGTACCATGTTTTTGTTAGCAGTTATGTCAGCATTAACAAGGGCTTTCTCTGCATCTTTTCCCGTAATATTTTTATTTCTTAAATCAATCAGCATCATATGGTTGTCTGTTCCATTTGAAATAATATTATAGTCTCTTTTAATAAGTTCATTAGCCATTGCTTTCGCATTGTTTCTAACTGCAACGATATAATCCATAAACGAATCTTCAATCGCCTCTCCAAACGCTATTGCTTTTGCACCAACTATATGTTCAAGTGGGCCTCCTTGGTTTCCAGGAAATACAGCTAAATCAATTAGGTTTGACATAGGTTTTAAATTTCCGTTTTTATATTTTTTTCCAAATGGATTTTCAAAGTCATTGCCCATTAATATTAATCCTCCTCTAGGCCCCCTTAATGTTTTGTGGGTTGTTGTTGTAACTACATGACAATGTGGTATTGGATCATTGAGGGCTCCTTTTGCAATTAAACCTGAGGGATGTGAAATATCTGCTAGTAGAAAGGCACCTACTGAATCAGCAATCTTTCTAAATTTTATAAAATCCATATCTCTTGAATATGCTGATGCTCCTGCAATAATCATATTGGGTTTCTCTTTTTTTGCAATCTCAGCTATCTTTTCATAATCAAGTATGCCTGAGTTTTTATCAACTCCGTAAAAAGATGTTTTATAAAATATGCCGGAAAAATTTACACTTGATCCGTGTGTTAGATGTCCTCCATGTGAAAGATCAAATCCCAATAATTTATCGCCAGGTTTTAAAAAAGCTTGAAATACAGCTGCATTAGCTTGACTTCCAGAATGAGGCTGGACATTAGCATATTCAGCTCCAAATAAAGATTTAGCTCTTTCTATGGCCAAGGTTTCAATTTCATCCACAACTTCACAACCCCCATAATATCTTTTACCAGGATATCCTTCAGCATACTTATTTGTTAAAACTGAACCACATGCAAGCATGACGTCTGGGCTTGTAAAGTTTTCAGATGCAATTAGTTCGATTCCATTGATTTGTCTTTGCTCCTCTTTTTTAATTAAATCAAAGATTTTTTTACTATTACTCATCAGGTAAAATATTTTATATAAAGATACTTATTAACTTTGCTTAGTGCAAGAGAATGTTAACATACAAAACAAAAAAGCTAGATTTAAATATTTTTCTCAGAAAAAATATATTGCAGGTATGGTTCTAACTGGTTTACAAATTAAATCCATTAGGTCAAAATCTGTAAATATTGATAATGCTTACTGTAATTTTGATTCCAATGAATTATTCTTATTCAATATAAATTTCGAAAATTCTCAATTTGATAAAAAAAATAACACCGTCAAATTACTTATGAATAAGAAAGAGTTGCAAAAAATTAAAAAAGAATGTAACAACCCAGGCATAACAATTGTTCCCTTAAAAATATTCATTAGTAAAAATGGTTTTGCTAAAATACAAATTAGCGTTGCCAAGGGTAAAAGAAACTTTGATAAAAGGCAAACTATTAAGTCTAGAGAAGCAAAAATTAAGATTAGTAGAGTTATGAAAAATAATTAAACCTTATTTTTTAACATTGGAACAAACTTAAATAAACCCAAATCTGTTTTTTTAAAATCATTTAAACCCTTCTTTTCAATTAGTATCATTGTTTGATTTATCTCTCCAACAGGTATAATCATTTTTCCATTAATTTTTAGTTGATTTAATAATTCAGGTGGAATTTCCTTTGATGCTGCAGTTACTATTATCTTGTCGAAAGGAGCAAAGTCTTTAAGCCCTAAATAACCATCAGACCAAACAAGTTTTCTTGCGTTTAGGTTTAATTTTGATAATATTTTTTTTGATTTTCTTGACAGTTCAAAAATTCTCTCGACAGAATATACTTCACATTTTAAATGAATTAAAATTGCTGTTTGATATCCTGATCCTGTCCCAATTTCCAGAACTTTTTCTCCCTCTTTTACATCTAATTTTTCAGTTTGAAATGCTACAGTATATGGTTGAGAAATTGTTTGTGAAGCAGAGATTGGAAAAGCCTTATCCTCATACGCATAATTATCAAAATCACTTTCCATAAAGAAATGTCTTGGAATGCTGTAAATAGCATTTAATATTCTTTTGTTTCTTATGCCTTTTGAAAATAATTTTTCTACTAGCTTTTTTCTTTGTCCCTTGTGTTTCGGTAAGTCAATCAATTACATTATTTTTTAACACAGCTAAATATATGTAAATTTGAAATTATGATTAAAGTTGGAATTGTTGGCGTTGGACATTTAGGAGAAATTCATCTGAAATTAGTCTTGAAATCTGAAGCATTTAAACTTGTTGGTTTTTATGATGATGATATAAATAAATCAATTTTGATTGAAAAAAAATATGGTGTTCCAGCATATAAATCTTGTTCTGATTTAAGTAAGGATATCGATGCTGTCATAATTTGTACTCCAACCCTATTCCACCATGAAACTGCAAAATTATTTTTAAGTGACAATAAGCATGTATTTATAGAAAAACCAATCACCACAAATCTTAATCAAGCTAATGAACTGGTTTCTATCAAAAATGAAAATCATTTAGTCGGTCAAGTAGGACATGTAGAAAGATTTAATGGAGCCTTTATTGAAGTTCAGAAAATTTTAAATCCAATGTTTATTGAATCACACAGATTGTCACACTACCCTGCTAGAGGAACGGACGTCTCTGTTGTATTGGATTTAATGATACATGACATCGATATTGTATTATCAATAGTAAAGTCAAAAGTAAAAAATGTTTCTGCTAATGGAACGAAAATTATAAGTTCTAGTCCTGATATTGCTAATGCAAGGATTGAATTTGAAAATGGATGTGTTGCAAATTTAACAGCTAGTAGATTGTCTTTGAAAAAAATGAGAAAAATGAGAATATTTCAAATGGACTCATATATTTCCATTGATTTTGATAAAGGTCAATCTGAAATTGTTAGAATTATGGATTATGACAATAAAGATAAGTATGCAATGACCATTCATAATTCTGATGGAATAAAGAAAGAAATAAAAATTAAAAAGTTAGAAAATTTGAATATTAATTCAATTATTGAAGAACATAAAG
The DNA here is from genome assembly GCA_902622575.1 of uncultured Bacteroidota bacterium. Classification (GTDB taxonomy): domain Bacteria; phylum Bacteroidota; class Bacteroidia; order Flavobacteriales; family Flavobacteriaceae; genus Eutrophosalina. The sequence continues at coordinate 32,915 of CACNQJ010000007.1, read as the reverse complement.
ATTTCGCGTCTTCTATAAAAAATAATATAACACCTAGGGTTACACTAGAAACAGGAAGAGATGCTTTAAAATTAGCATTTAAAATATTAGAAAAAATTGATTGAAAATAAATTAAATAATATTAAGGATGCCATAAGTAAATCTGTGACTATTGTCGCAGTTTCAAAAACAAAACCTATTGATGATATATTACAGCTTTATAAATTTGGACACCTTGATTTTGGAGAGAATAAAGTACAAGAATTACTTTTTAAAGAAGAAAAACTTCCAAAGGACATAAAATGGCACATGATAGGTCACTTACAAAGAAATAAAGTGAAATCTATTGTTCCCTTTATTAATTTGATTCACTCTGTAGATTCATTGAGATTAATAAAAAAAATTGATGAAGAAGCTAAACTCATAAATAATAGTGTTAATATTTTATTACAAGTAAAAATTTCTCGTGAAGTTTCGAAATATGGATTTAGTTTTGCTGAATTGAACTCATTTTTAAATTCCAGTTACCCTGGACAATATCAAAATATAAATATTCAAGGATTGATGGGAATGGCAACTTTCACTAACGATAAAGACATAATTGAAAATGAATTCAAAAAATTAAATGAAACTTATAATAGATTTAAGTCCAAATACAATTTTAATACCTTGTCTATCGGAATGAGTGGCGATTATAGGATTGCAATTGAAAATGGCTCAAATATGTTAAGACTTGGTAGTGTAATCTTTGGTTCAAGAGTTTAATATGTATGCCGTAATAGATTTAGAGACAAGTGGAGGAAAGTTTAATGAGGAGAAGATTATTGAAATTGCAATCATAATCTTTGATGGAAAGAAAAAAACTCAGACATTTTCTACTCTTATTAATCCCAAAGTAAAAGTAGATTATTATGTTCAAAAACTAACTGGTATCAAGTCTTCTTCTCTAAATAATAAAAAAACATTTGATTATCATGCCAAAAAAGTTATGGCATTAATTGACAAAAAGATTTTAATTGGTCACAATGTTGAATATGATTATAGGATACTAAGGAATGAATTAAAATCATGTAAAATTGATTACTCTTCGGAAACTATATGTACAATTAATCTTGCTAAGGAAATTCATAAAGATCTTAAATACTATAATTTAAATTTTTTGTGTAGTTATTTTGATATTGAATTGCTTAATCATCATAGGGCTCTTGAGGATGCTAATGCTACATTAGAACTTTTTAAAAAATTGAAAAAATGAGTCCTAAATTAATTACAATTTCTGGACCGACATGCGTTGGTAAAACATCATTTTCAATAGAATTAGCAAAAAAAATTGATTCAGAAATAATATCATTTGATTCAAGGCAATTCTACAGAGAAATGTCCATAGGAACTGCAGCACCCAGTAAGGATGAATTAAATAGCGTAAAACATCATTTTATACAACATAAATCCATTCATGAAATTTATACCATAAATGATTACATAATAGATTTTGATAATTTGATAAAAAAATCATTTAATAAAAGTAGATATATAGTTTTAGTAGGAGGGTCAAATTTGTATTTAAAATCTGTAATTTATGGTTTAGATAATATTCCACAAATTCCCAAAGAAATTCGTTTTCAATTAAATTTCGACTATAAAAAAAAGGGAATTACATATCTTCAAAATCTATTAAAGAAATTAGATTATAATTATTATAAAAATGTTGATATTCAAAACCATAGAAGAATGATCAGAGCTTTAGAAGTTTCAATTTTTACAAAAAAACCTTTTTCTGATTTTCTGAGTTCAAATAAAAAAGAAAGATATAACAACCTTTCAGTTGCAATGAATATTGATAGAACATCTCTATACAAAATGATTAATTCAAGAGTCGACAAAATGCTAGAATCAGGATTGATTGATGAGGCCAAAAGACTTCATAAATTCAAAGATTTAAACGCACTGAACACTATTGGTTACAAAGAGTTGTTTGAATATTTTGAGGGAAGATTGAGTTATGAGGATTCAATAGAGTTAATCAAAACTAATTCAAGACGATTTGCTAAAAAACAACTTACATGGTTAAATAATAATGGCAGTCATTTATGGATTAAGGGTAGCGAATCAATAAAAAACAATTTAAAAATTCTATTCCAAAAGATCCTTTAAATTATATTTAATTCTATTTAAAATATTATCGTTAGATGGAAATTTAAATTTTTTGCCTAAAAGTTTTTCATATAGTTCGATATATCGATTAGAAACCATTCCTATAACCTTTTCATTCATAGCTGGAATTTTTTGGTTATCAAGACCTCTAAAATTATTTTCCATTAACCATTCACGAAAAAATTCTTTTGACAACTGCTTTTGTTTAAGTCCCTTGCCTTGTAGTTCATGATAAGAATCATGATAAAAGTATCTTGATGAGTCTGGTGTATGTATTTCATCAATCAAAGTTATTTCTCCCTCTGAATCATATCCAAATTCATACTTAGTATCCACAAGAATAAGTCCATTATCCTTGGCTATACTACAACCTCTTTTATACAGCTCCATACTAATATCATGAATTTTTTCATAATCATATTTATTAAGTAGTTTTTTTTGAATTATTTCTGTAGGGTTTATATCTTGATCATGATTTCCTTGATCTGCTTTTGTTGTTGGGGTTATTATTGGTTTTTTAAATTTATCATTTTCTTTTAATCCATTTTCAATTACATTTCCACATATATCTCTTTTACCACTTTTATATTCTCTATATGCATGACCAGAAAGATAACCCCTAACAACCATTTCAACTTTAATAGGCTTACATTTTTTCCCGATAGAAACATTTGGATCGGGATTAGATTCAATCCAATTAGGTATAATATCACGAGTTTTTTCTAACATTTCAACAGCAATTTGATTTAAAACTTGACCTTTATATGTTATTCCTTTTGGCATAACTACATCGAATGCTGAAATCCTATCACTTGCTATCATGATTAATTTATCATCATTAATTGTATAAACATCTCTAACTTTACCCTCATATCTTGAAGATTGATTTTTAAAAGAAAAATTTGAATTGTTTAGAACTCTACTCATTTTATGTATCTTCATTTTTATTATACGCCTCAATTATTGATGTGACTAATTTATGTCGAATGACATCATTTCCATCGAGATAAACTATTTCAATACCATCAATTTTTTGGAGAATTTCATTAGCTTTTTTTAATCCTGACATGGCTGATTTTGGCAAATCAATTTGACCAGGGTCTCCAGTAATCATAAATTTTGCTTTTTTACCCATTCTAGTTAGAAACATTTTCATTTGATTCTTTGTGGTGTTTTGAGCCTCATCAAGTATAACAAAAGCATCATCTAGGGTTCTACCACGCATGTATGCTAGAGGTGCAATTTCAATTATTCCTCTCTTAATATATTCGTCTAATCTCTCTTGAGGAATCATATCTTTTAATGCATCGTATAGTGGTTGCATGTAAGGGTCTAGTTTATCTTTCAAGTCACCAGGAAGAAAACCTAAGTTTTCGCCTGCTTCAACTGCTGGACGTGTTAAAATTATCCTTTTAACTTCTTTGTTTTTTAATGCTTTAACAGCTATTGCGACACCTGTATAGGTTTTTCCTGTCCCAGCAGGACCTATAGCAAAGACCATATCATTATTTTTGAATGCCTCAAGAATTTTTATTTGATTGAGAGTGTGTGCTTTTATTTTTTTCTTGTTTGTACCAAATAGTATAACACGACCATTTTTGTCTTTAAGAAGGTTATCGCCCTTTCCTTGGATAATTTGATTTAGGTTCGATTTGTTTAGGTTATCATTATTTTTCAAAAAGTATATTATTGAATCAAGTATTCCGCAAAGATCTAATATGTCTTTATTTTCCCCTTTAATTAATAGTTTATCACCTTTAGGTTTAATATCAATTTTGTCGTTATTATTTTTTAGTGCTTTAATAATATCAATTTCAGAATCAAAAAAATCTGATGGGTGTAATTCTTTGATGTAATATTCAAATTTTTCCAAAAAGAAAGTAGATAATTTGTAATTGAGTAAATTTATGAAATAAATATTATCGTAAAGTTAATATATGTCAATAATTACATTAACAACAGACTTTGGTATAAAAGATTTTCACGTTTCTAAAATTAAAGGATTGCTAAACACTGAATTAGATAATCCAAAAATTATAGATATATCTCACGAGATATCACCTTTCAATATTATTGAAGGCGCATATGTAATTAAAAATGCTTATAAAAATTTTCCAAGAGGCTCTATACATATTATAAATATTGATGCAGAAGAAAACCCAGATCAGTGTCATTTAGTAGTTAATATGGATGAGCACTTTTTTATATGCTCAGATAACGGTATAACATCCTTAATCTCTGATAATATAAAGCCAAAAAGTGTTTTCAAAATAAACTTAAAGAACATCACATCTACTATCAACAAATTTGTTAGTGTTGCATCCCATATATATAGGGGTGGGCACTTAAATTTAATCGGAATTGAAATTGAAAAAATTAAAGAATTGACAGATTTAAAAATAATCGAAAAATCAAAAAAGGAATTATTGTGCAGTGTAATCTACATAGACAATTACGGAAATGTCATTACCAATATAACTGAAAACTTTTTTGATAAATTTTCTAAGTCCAGAAAATTCACAATCAATGCAAGGAATGTAAAATTTAATAAAATATTTTCATCATATTCTGATGCCATTGACTTTACTAAGGAAAAAAAATATAGAGAGGAGGACGGAAAAAAGATTGCTCTATTTAACTCGTCAGGATACCTAGAACTGTCAATTTATAAAAGCAACCCTGTCACAAGTGGAGGCGCTAATACTTTATTTGGCTTGAGTTATGGGGACAATATTTCTATCGTCTTTGATGATTAAAATGTTAATAAATAAATTTTATAATAAAATACTTTTACGATATCTTTAGAGTATATGAAATTCATTATATCTTCCTCTGAATTATTAAAAAACCTTCAAATATTAGGGTCTATTTTAAATACTAACAATACCCTACCAATTCTAGACAATTTTTTGTTTGAAATTGATAACAACGACCTTCAAATTACCTCATCTGATTTAGAGACAACGCTTTCATCAAAAGTTTCAGTTGAGTCAACTATTAATGTAAAGGTTGCGATTCCTGCAAAATTATTAATTGATATTTTAAAATCTTTACCAGACCAACCATTAACTTTTTCAATGGAAAACAACATACTTGAGATTAATTCGAATAATGGTAAATACGCTCTATCTTATATGAATGGAGAAGAATTTCCTAAATCTGTAATTATTGAGGATGCATCAGAAATTAATTTTGATTCTAAGGTTCTTTTAAAAATAATAAATTCAACGATTTTTGCATCTGGAAATGACGATCTTCGCCCAGTAATGTCTGGCGTTTTTTTTCAAATAAACTCCGACTCCTCCTGTTTTGTGGCAACCGATGCTCACAAGCTAGTTAAGTACGTTAGAAATGACATAAAGTCTCAAGATGTTATTGAATTTATAGTTCCTAATAAACCTCTAAACATCCTTAAAACTATCATACCAGACAAAAAGTCCGATGTTAAAGTTTTATTTAATAATACTAATGCTATTTTTACTTTCTCAACATTTAAATTAATATGCAGATTAATTGATGGAAAATTTCCTAACTATGAGGCTGTTATTCCTAAAGAAAATCCCAATGTTTTAGAAATAGATAGATCACTACTGCTTAGCTCCACTAAAAGAGCAAGTATTTTTTCTAGCAAAACAACAAATCAAGTTAAGTTTGAAATTAAAGGTAATTTACTCAATATTACAGCTGAAGATTTAGATTTTAATAACAAAGCTGAGGAAACTTTAGAGTGTAATTATAACGGTGATGACATTGCAATAGGTTTCAATTCTAGATTTATTGTAGAAATGTTGAATAATTTATCATCTGAATCAGTCAAAATTGAACTTTCTTCGCCTAACAGAGCTGGCTTAATTTCTCCTGCAAATCAGACAGATGAAAATGAAGATGTAACAATGTTAGTCATGCCAATTATGCTTAATTAACTACAAATAATAATCTGTACGAACAAAATTTGATTTCTTATTGTCAATTAGTTTTCGCAATATCCCTTTGTTGGTTGGATTGTCTTTTGAGGCTACGAATGTTCTGATTGAAAAAGATCTTAGTGCATCATGAACACTTAAGGTAGCTACAGCAGAATCTTTTCTTCCTGTAAATGGATAGACATCTGGACCTCTTTGGCATGAACTATTCAAGTTCACACGACACACTAAATTTACTAACGAATCTATGATAGGCCCCAGTTTTTCTTCAGAATTACCAAACAAACTTACCTGTTGTCCATAACTCGATTCAGCCATAAACTTGATAGGTATTTTAATATCTGAAAAAGAAATTATTGGTATTACAGGTCCAAATTGCTCTTCCTTGTAAACATTCATCTCTTTATTAACCGGATACAATACAGCAGGAAAAACAAAATTCTTTGTTTTTTTTCCACCATTTTTGTTAATAATATGTGCCCCTTTTGACGTTGCATCATCTATTAAATCACTTATATATTTTGGTTTATTTGGTTCAGGAAGTGGAGTCAATAAAGTATTTTCCCAGGGTAAACCTAATTTTAGAGAATCTATTTCTTCACAAAATTTAGTTAAAAACTTATCTTTTATTTTTTCATGAACATAAATGACTTTAATGGCTGTACACCTTTGACCATTGTATGAAAGTGATCCATTAACACATTCATTCACTGTAAGCTCTAAATCAGCATCGTCCATAATTATTGCGGGGTTTTTAGCCTCTAGCCCTAAAACAAGTCTTAATCTGTTCTTTTGAGGGTGTAAATCTTGAAGTGATATTGCTGACGAACTATGGCCAATTAATGCAAGAACATTTATTTTTCCTGTTTTCATTATAGGAGTCGCTATTTCTCTACCACGTCCGAATACTATATTGACAACACCAGGGGGAAATGACTTTTGAAAAGCTTCTAGAAGGGGTGCTATTAAAAGTACTCCATGTTTCGCTGGCTTAAATATAGCTGTATTACCCATTATTATAGCTGGAATTAGTAGTGCAAATGTTTCATTTAATGGGTAATTGTAAGGACCCAAACATAACACAACACCAAGTGGTCCTCTTCTAATCAATGCCCTTACACCGGAATTATTGTGAAAAAATGCACCATCCCTATCGATCTTTTTGTATTCCTTGATTGTATCATTTATGTAATCCACGGTTCTATCAAATTCTTTTTGGGAGTCTTTAAGATTTTTACCTATTTCCCACATTAATAACTTTACCACTTCTTCTCTTTTTAAAACCATTAAATCGACAAATTTTTGCATGCAATTTATTCTTTCGTAAACCTTCATTGTTGGCCATACCCCTGTTCCATTTGAGTATGCTTTGTCAGCTGCGTCAAGTGCAAGTAAGGCATGTTTTTCATCCATTTTTGGTGAATCACCTAGAATTGTATACTGGTCCTCCTCATTACTAGCCAATAATGTAGAAATTACATCAGTGAAATCCCCTTTCCATTTACCAATTTTTCCATCAATTAAATATGTGTCGTGGTGTATTGGAAGATTAAGAGAATAATTTTTTGGGATACTTTGATTCATATAATTATTATTTTAATTTTTTCATGGAGCTCATATTTTTTCTCAATGTAATACCAATCTTTTCAATTCTATGGTTTTTTGTTTTGAGATCATATTTGTTCAATAAAACTTTATCAATTTCTGTACCATCAAGTTCGCCTCCTAGATGTTGTTTATCAACATTACTTATGAAATCCTCAAGAAGTGGAACACATTCATTGTTAAATAAATAACATCCATATTCAGCAGTGTCAGAGATAATCCTATTCATTTCATAGAGTTTTTTTCTAGCTACAAGATTAGCAATTAAAGGAAGTTCATGTAGTGATTCATAATATGCAGATTCGTCAATGATTCCATTGTTGACCATCGTTTCGAAAGCAAGCTCAACACCTGATTTAACAAAAGCCAACATTAATATTCCTTTATCGAAGTACTCTTGATTGGTTATGATAGTTTCTGAAGGAGAACTTTTCTCAAAAGCAGTAAGTCCAGTTTCATTTCTCCAGTTTAGCAGTTTAATATCATTGTTTTTCCAATCCTCCATCATATTGGTTGAAAATGAACCATCTAAAATATTTTTCATGTGCTCATTAAATAATGGTGTAAGAATATCTTTTAATTCATTGGATAGTCGATGAACCTCATATCTTGAATTATCATCTAATCTACCAATCATACCTACAATACCATTATGCTTCAACTCTTCTGTTATAGTTTCCCATCCATATTGAATTAGTTTTGAAGCAAACCCAACATCATATCCCAGTTCAATCATTTTATTAAAACATAAAATTGATCCGGATTGTAAAACACCACACAAAATTGTCTGCTCACCCATTAAATCAGACTTTACTTCAGCAACAAATGATGATTCCAAAACTCCTGCTCTATGCCCTCCAGTAGCAACTGCATAGGCCTTTGCATAATCTAAGCCATCACCGTTTGGGTCATTTGGAGGATGTACTGCAATTAATGTCGGTACACCAAAACCTCTTAGATATTCTTCTCTAACCTCTGTCCCCGGACACTTGGGAGCTACCATTATTACTGTAATATCATCCCTTACAACAGTACCTTCCTCAACAATGTTAAAACCGTGTGAATAGGACAGAATTGAATTTTTTTTCATTAGTGGCATAGCCTCTTTGACTACTTGACTGTGGTTTTTGTCTGGCGTTAAATTAATGACCATATCGGCATCAGGAATTAAATCCTTATAACTTCCAACTTCAAAATTGTTTTTTGAGGCATTTAAAAATGATTCCTTTTTGTTTTCAATTGAGGATTTTCTTAAAACATATGAAATATTAAGTCCTGAATCTCTCATATTTAATCCTTGGTTTAATCCTTGAGCACCACAACCAACTATAACTATTTTTTTATCTATCAACATATTTACACCATCAGCAAATTCATCAGATTTCATAAAGCGACATTTTCCTAATTGAGATATTTTGTCTTTTTTAGATAAAGAATTATAATAATTATTCATTTTTATTTGATTTTAGAAATTTTGTTATTTCCATCGACTTCTTTGAAACTGATATTCTACCTGAACGTACAAATTGCAGTAATCCATATTTTTTTAATTTCAAATATAAATCTTCTGTCTCCTCTCTCCATCCAGTTTTTTCTATCACAAAGTAGTCAGGTTTTACAGTTACTATATTTGCTCTACTTTCCTTAATAATGTTTTGAATTTGTCTTTCATTAAATAGTGACTTAGATTTCACTTTATAGAGGGCTGTTTCTAAAAATATCGTCTCTTCATCAGTGTGAAAATAAGCAGCAATTACTTCTATTTGTTTTTCTATTTGTTTTACGAGCTTGATAATTTGCTCTTTATCAACATTAACGACAATGATGAATCTGTAAATATTAGGTATCTCAGATTCTGATGAGGTTATACTTCTAATGTTAATATGTCTTTTTAGAAAAATTGCTGAAATTCTGTTTAGTAATCCAACATTATTTTCTGTATAAATTGATATTGTATATTTAATTTTTTTCATTATTCTAATCTTACATCAGACACTGATGATCCAGATGGAATCATTGGAAAAACATTATCTTCTTTTTCAATTATAACCTCGAGTAGATAAGGGCCATTAAATTCAATCATTTTTTTTATTTCTTTATCAAGTTCTTCTCTTTTTTCTACTTTTTTTGATTCTATAAAATACCCTTTGGCAATTGCAACAAAGTCTGGGTTAATCATTTCAGTTGAAGCATACCTCCTATCAAAAAATAATTGTTGCCATTGTCTAACCATTCCTAAAAAATTATTGTTAAGTATAATAATTTTAACAGCAGCATTGGTTTGATAAATAGTACCTAATTCTTGAATAGTCATTTGAAATCCACCATCTCCAATTACTGCTATAACCTCTCTTTTAGGATCTCCGATTTTTGCTCCGAAAGCAGCAGGTAATGCAAAACCCATAGTCCCAAGCCCACCTGATGTAATATTTGACTTGCTTGAGTTAAATTTAGTATATCTACAAGCTACCATTTGATGTTGACCCACGTCAGTTACCAAAATTGATTCTCCGTTAGTATTGTCATTAACAGATTTGATTACCTCGGCCATTGATAATCCTCCTACTTTTTTATTGTATTCTTTATCAATAACTTTTTTGAATTCAATGTTATAAAATTCAGTGAATTTATTTACCCATTTTTCATGTTTATTTTCTTCTACTAGTGTTAATAAATCTTTGAGCGTTTCCTTTACATTACCAAGTATTGCAACATCGGCAATCACGTTTTTATTAACCTCAGCAGGATCAATTTCAAAATGAATAATTTTAGCTTGCTTGGCATAACTTTCAAGATTTCCAGTTACCCTGTCATCAAATCTCATTCCTATAGCCAATAATACATCACATTCGTTAGTTAGTACATTTGGACCATAGTTGCCATGCATACCAACCATTCCAACATTTAATGGATGATCAGTGGGAACTGCAGATAAGCCAAGTATTGTCCACGCAGCTGGAATTCCAGTTTTTTCAATAAAATTCAAAAATTCATTTTCAGCATTTCCAAGAATAACTCCCTGTCCCCAGACAATTAGGGGTTTTTTGGCATTATTTATTAGTTCTGAAGCTTTTTTTAAAGATTCTGGGTTGGTATCGGGAACAGAGAAATAACTTCTTATATTTTTACATTTTTTATATTCAAAATTTTCTAGTTGCTCAAACTGAGCATCCTTCGTAATATCAATTAAAACAGGACCAGGTCTTCCAGATTTTGCAATGTAAAAAGCCTTTGCAAATATTTCAGATATTTCTGATGCTTTTGTTATTTGATAATTCCATTTTGTTACTGGCGTTGAAATGCCAATGATATCAGTTTCTTGAAATGCATCTGATCCTAATAAATTTGATGCAACCTGACCAGTAATACATACCATGGGGGTTGAATCAATTTGAGCATCTGCAATTCCGGTAACTAAGTTGGTAGCTCCTGGACCTGAGGTTGCAATAGCCACTCCTACTTTACCGGATGATCTAGCATATCCTTGTGCAGCATGTGTTGCGCCTTGTTCATGTCTTGTGAGTATGTGATGAACTTTATCTTGAAACTTGTAAAGCTCATCGTAAACTGGCATTATTGCCCCACCTGGATATCCAAATAAAATATCTACTTTTTCTTCAATTAGACATCTTATTACAGCTTCTGCTCCTGATATTTTTTTCACTTTAAAATATTTGATCTGTTATACAACCAGTTGAAGCGCTTGATACAAGCTTTGAATACTTGTATAGGGCGCCGGATTTAAATTTTAAATCAGGTTTTACCCATGATTTTTTTCTTTTTTCGAGTTCGATTTTATCAATTTTTGCATTAATTTCATTTTTTTCTGCATCTATTATTATCTCGTCTCCATTTTTTATATGTGCTAACAGCCCACCTTCTGCAGCCTCTGGTGAAATATGTCCAACAACAAATCCATGAGTACCACCTGAAAACCTTCCATCTGTAATCAAGGCCACATCATTTCCCATACCAGCACCCATTATGGCTGAAGTAGGTTTTAGCATTTCAGGCATTCCAGGTCCTCCTTTAGGTCCCTCGTATCTTATCACAATGACATCTCCTTTTTTTATTGTTTTATTTTTTATTGCATTATTTGCTTCATCTTCACAATTAAAAACTTTAGCTGGACCTTTAAAAAGCAATCCTTCTTTCCCAGTAATTTTTGCTACAGATCCTTCAGAAGCTAGATTACCGTATAATATACGTATGTGACCAGATGGTTTAATTGGTTTGTTTAATGGTCTTATAACATCTTGATTAAAATCAATAGATTTGATGTTTTTAAGATTCTCCTTAACAGATTTTCCTGTTACCGTTAGACAATCTTCATGAAGCAATTTATTTTCTAACATAAATCTCATAACAGCAGGGATTCCTCCAATATGATGTAAATCTTCCATTAAGTATTTTCCGCTGGGCTTTAGGTTGGCTAAAAATGGTGTTTCCTCTGAAATTCTTTGAAAATCATCAATATTAAAGTCAATATTTGCAGTTTTACAAATGGCAAGTATGTGTAGAACGGCATTAGTTGATCCACCCAGTATTGTTATTAAACGGACTGCATTTTCTATTGACTTTTTTGAAATTATTTCACTAGGTTTGATGTCCTTTTCAATTAAGTTAAGTATCGAACTAGAAATTATAGTTTTTTCATCCTGTTTTTCCTGACTCATCGCTAGATTTGATGAATTGTATGGTAAGGACATACCCATTGCTTCAATTGCTGATGACATTGTATTAGCAGTGTACATTCCTCCACATGCACCAGGACCTGGACACGCTTTGCTAATTATGTTGTCATAATCTTCATCAGATATCTTGCCAGCTACTTTTTCACCCCAAGCTTCAAATGCAGAAACAACATCAAGTTTTCTACCCTTATAGCAGCCTGAGGATATTGTTCCTCCATAAACAAGAATCGATGGTCTGTTGAGTCTAATCATAGCCATGAGTGCACCAGGCATATTTTTATCACAACCAACTACGGTAATTAAAGAATCGTAGGACATTCCATTTACAACAGATTCAATTGAATCAGCAATTATATCTCTCGACGGTAATGAGTACTTCATACCATCTGTACCCATTGAGATACCATCGCTAATTCCAATTGTATTGAAAATTAGAGGAACTGCCTTGTCTTTGTTTATTTCCTTTTTAATTTCTAAGGAAAGATCGTTGAGATGCATATTACAAGGATTACCCTCATATCCTGTACTGCTTATACCAATGAATGGTTTGTTAAAATCTTTTTTTGTCAAACCAATTGCATGCAGCATTGCCTGAGCAGCAGGCTGAGAACCTTTTTTTGTAATTACTCTACTGTATTTGTTGAAAACCATCTCCTAAAAAAAAACCCCATATAACATGGAGTGAACTGTAAATATAGTGTTTATCATATAAAAAGTAGAAATTATCTTATTATATTGAAAAAATTAATATTACAATGGATAATAATAATTATTCTCAAGTCTTTGAAAATCATAAGAAATTTTTTCAGACTAAAATCTCTCTCAACATCAAATACAGGATAAAGTCCTTAAAAAACTTAAAAAAACAAATTCAGTTACATGAAAATGATATAATTGAAGCTTTGAGAAAAGATTTAGGAAAAAGTTTGGCTGAATCCTACATGTCTGAGATTGGTATAATTTATAATGAGATAAATTATGTGCTAAGTAAAATCAAAAAGTGGTCAAATAAATCTAAAGTATCCTCATCACTATTTAACTTTTTATCATCCGATTATATTGTACCTAACCCTTATGGTGTTACTTTAAATATATCTCCATGGAATTATCCATTTCAATTATCTATATCCCCAATTATAGGATCTATTTCAGCAGGAAATACTGTTATTTTAAAACCATCCGAACATTCGCCTAATACATCCTCAATATTGAAAATTATTATTGAAAAATCATTTGCTAGAGGTCATGTTGATGTGATTACAGGTGGTCCAGAAATTGGTAAAAAGCTTCTTAAACTTAATTGGGATTATATTTTTTTTACTGGAAGCACAGAAATTGGAAAAGTTGTGGCTTGTGAAGCAGCTAAAACATTAACCCCCGTTACATTAGAGTTAGGGGGAAACAATCCTTGTGTAATTGATAAAAATATTTCAATAAATACAACATCAAAAAGGATTATATGGGGTAAATTTCTAAATTGTGGTCAAACTTGTATTGCTCCTAATTTTTTAGCTATTGATTCCAAAATTAAAGATACATTCATCAAAAGGTTAGTAAAGGATGTTCAAGAAACTTTTGGAGAAAAACCTATAGAAAGTCCTTACTACTCTAGAATAATAAACGAAAGACACATTAATAGATTATCAAAATTAATTGATGGTTACAAATTAATCCATGGTGGTAAATTCAATAAACAAAAAAAGTTTTTTGAACCAACCATTTTGGAGGTTGATTCAATAAAAGATAGAATATTAAAAGATGAAATATTTGGCCCAATCCTCCCTGTGATAACATATAATTCCATTAATGAATTAAACAAAATTTTAAATGAATATAAAAACCCTTTAGCTTTTTATGTTTTTTCAAATAATTTATCTTTTGCAGAAAAATTAATCTCATCATATTCTTTCGGTGGGGGTGCAATAAATGATACGATAGGTCAAATAGTAAATAAGAAACTTCCTTTTGGTGGTGTTGGTAATTCAGGAATTGGAAAATACCATGGTTATGAATCATTCAAAACATTTAGTCATTTTAAACCATACATAGTAAAATCAAACTACTTTGATCTTTCCTTCAAATACAAATTGAGTGAAAATTCAATTTTTTTCAGAATAACCCGAAAACTTTTAAAATATATTTCAATTTAAATGAAAAAAGAATTTGATAAAATAGTTAGGAATAGAAGATCAGTTAGAAGGTTTAAAAAAATTAACATTGATCATGAAGATGTAAAAAATAGTATACTCCACGCATCATTAGCTCCAAACAGTAGTAATTTACAATTATGGGAGTTTTACCACATAACTAAATCTGACCTGATGAAAAAAATTTCAAAGGCATGTTTTGATCAGCCAGCTGCAAGAACTGCTAATCAATTTGTTGTTGTAGTAACCAGAAAAGATCTTTGGAATTCAAGAAGAAATTTTAATATCAACTACATTAAAAACAGACCTGAAAGTTCTACAGGAGAGGGCCTAAAAAAGAGGTCTATAGCTTTGAAATATTATAAATATTTAATACCAACTGTTTACAGGGAGTTTTATGGTTTGCTTGGATATTTTAGATATATCAATGCATTTTTGATAGGCTTATTTCGTCCTATATATAGACAAGTCAGAAACTCTGATATGAGAATTGTTGCACATAAGAGTGCTGGGTTAGCTGCTCAAAACTTTATGTTAAGTATGACATCTAAAGGCTTTGATACATGTCCTATGGAGGGTTTTGACTCATTAAGAGTAAAAAATATATTATCATTACCAAGAAGTTCAGAAATAAATATGATAATCAGTTGTGGAATCAGAGATTATAAAGGAGTATATGGGGATCAAATTAGAGTGCCATTCGAAAAAATTTATTTCAAAAGGTAGTTGCTTTTATAATTCTTTAATCCTTCATCAAGCCATGAAAAATAAGTATCAGTGTCTGTGTATTGCAGTGGTTTATTTAAAAGATCTAAATTTGGACTTAGTAGCACGTAATATGGTTGAGAATTATTTTTAAAATTAACCGTCTGAAAGGCAGACCATTTTTCCCCAACCTTGTTCAAAATCTTTTCATTCCCATTTTTATCTCTCAACACAATAATTTCGTCTCTAGAAAGTGCCGATCTATCATCTACATACAGTGATATCAAAATGAATTCATTATTTATTAAATCATAAACTTTAGGAACTGACCATGTGTTTTCTTCCACCCTGCGACAGTTAGCACATGCCCATCCGGTGAAATCCAAGAGGATTGGCTTGTTATTTAATTTGGCAAGATCCAGTCCTTTATCAAAATCTTTTATGCAATCAAGTCCTAACGGACAATCATTTGAATCATTGTAGATTGAATAAAACTCAGGCGGTAACAAACCACTTAATAAGGACATATTTGTTGATTTGTTAAACAATGAACTTCCCATGTATAGTCCAATTAAAATGAAAAATGTTGATGAGATTATATAAGATGTTTTTCTAGATGTAATAATTAAATAAAGACCACAAGAAACAGAAATCAAAACCCAAATTCCAATAAACACCTCTCTTTTTAGTATTCCCCATTCCTGTATTAAGTCTACATTAGATAAAAACTTGAATGCAAGAGCTAATTCAACAAAACCTAATATGACTTTAATAGAGTTAGTCCATGAACCAGATTTAGGTAGTTTATTAATTATGTTCGGAAAAAATGCTAACAACGTAAAAGGAATTGCTAATGCGACACCAAATCCTAGCATTCCATAGGTTAAATCAATAGCGCCACCATCTGAGGTTAAAGTTCCAACTAAAAGTGTTCCAAGAATGGGTCCAGTACATGAAAATGAAACCAAACACAAAGTTAAAGACATAAAGAAAGTTGATATTAGTCCCTTGTATAGGTTTGACTTTGAATCAACAGTATTAGACCATGAGGATGGTAGAGTTATTTCAAAAAGACCAAAAAGGGAAAGTGCAAAAGCTATGAATATTGCAAAGAATATAAAATTTAAAATTGGGCTTGTTGAGATTTGATTTAAAATTTCAGGATTAATATTTTCTAAAAAATAGAATGGTATACTCAAAGAAACATAAATTAGAATAATAAAAAATCCATATGACATTGAATATAACCTAGCCTTTTCATTTTTTGTTGAAAAAAAGGAAACTGTGAGAGGAATCATTGGAAACACACAAGGTGTTAATAATGCAAGAAATCCACCTAATAACCCAAGAATCAATATATTAAGTCTCCTCGAAAAGTTATTGGAACTCTCGTTTACATATTCGTTTTCCAAAAGTTCTGTGTTTTGAAGGTCTAACTGCAAATCTGAAATAATCGATGAGTAATCAAAAGATTTAATAACTGATTCATTTTCTGAATCAAGGTTAAATATAAGTTTGATATCCTGGAATATACATACTCTATCATCACAGACCTGATAATATAAATCTTGGACAATTGATTTTTGATTAAAATTATCATCTAAAACAATTTCTTGAGTAAAAAAAGTTTGATTAATGAAATATGATTGATCCATTTGAAAAATAGGATCAAATTTGGTTATCGCATCTAATTCCTGAACATTTGAAAAAGATTGAAAAATAGATTCGTCTTCAAATACAAATTCTGTAGGAAGTGCTCCTCCGTCTTCAAGATTTTGAGAATATAACCTCCAATTTTCTTGAATACTAGCTTCTGTAATTAATTTATAAGTATTGTTATTAATTTTCTCAACAGACGTGGACCATGTGACTGGATCCTGTGAAAAAGAAAAAAATGACAATAAGATGAATAATAGTTTTAAATTGAGACTTTTAAGCATTCCCCACTAATTTTTATTAACCTTCTATCAACTCTCATACCAATAATCCATAAAATTTGATTATTAGCGTCTGTAAGAATCCATTTTTTTTGTTTTTCAAAAATCGACAATTTTTCATCTTTAAAAAATTTACTAACCTTTTTTTTACCTTTCAACCCATTTGGGTAAAAAATATCTCCACTAACAAATCTCCTAATCTTCAGAGGCATATTGACATCCGGATCAATATAGATATTTTTTTTATTTGATTTTTGTGACTTTTTTGATTTTTCTAAAATAATATTAATAGGCTCGTTATTAACTCCAATATTTAAATCGTAGGTTTTATTAACCTCAATCGATATTTCTTTTATTAATATTGAATTTCTATCAGACAATATTTCGTGTGTTTTAGATACAATCTTTTTACCAGTTTGTGCATTAATGATTTTTATAATCTCAGAGTTTTTATAAAAGCCATATTTTCTAAACAATATGAACTCAACTGATTTGACGTTATATTTCTTCCATAAATTTTTTTTCGATTCAATAATTCCACTTTTGTGGGTTTTAAAGTAACTCTTCTCTAGTTTAACCAAATAATTAATATTTTTTTCTCTTTGTTTTTTTGATTTTTTAATTAAATCAACAAAGTTTATTTGATACTTTGGATCAATAGATTTAATTTTTGGAATGAGTTTATTTCTAATTTTATTTCTTAGATATATATTTTGTGAATTTGATTTATCCTCTCTCCATTTTATTTTATTTTTTTTTGCATAGTCAATAATGTCATCTTTGGAAAAAATCAGTAAAGGTCTAACTACATCCCTATTTACTTCTTCAATTCCAGTAAAAACATCTACCTTTTTTCCCCTGTAAACATTTATTAGTAGTGTTTCAATATTATCATCAAGGTGATGAGCGGTTAAAATAAAGTCATATCGATGCCTAAGACATAAGTCTCTGAAATATTTATATCTAATTTTTCTGCATTTTTCTTGTATTGAACCTTTATTCAGAGAAAAATGATGTGATTTAGAATAAAATTTTATTAGGTTTTTTTTACAATATTTTTTTATAAATAGTTCATCCTCCAAGCTGTCCTTTCCCCTCAAGTTGTAATTTACGTGTGCAATAGAAAAATTAATTTTTGTTTTTATTAGCAGATCTGAAAGAACCATGCTGTCAATACCCCCGCTTACACCAACAATTATTTTGTTGCTCTTGGGTAGTAAAATTTTAATATGCTTTTTAAATTTATCAAGCATCTTTCAAAGATACTATTTAAGTGATTTAATCATTGGATCAGCTTTGATTAGGCATTCCTCGAATTCGCTTTCAGGATCTGATTTAAAAGTTATTGCACTGCCAACACTGATATTTATATATTTTGATATTTCATCATATATAATTGACCTAATAACGACGTTAAAATCAAAATCATTATCTGGTTTAATATATCCAACTGAACCACTATACAACCCTCTTTTGGTTGACTCAAATTCATCTATTATGTTCATAGACTCAATTTTCGGTGCACCTGTCATACTTCCCATGGGAAAAATACCCTCAATAATTTCAGAAAAATTTATATCATGTTCAATTTTTGCTTGAATTGTTGAAATTAATTGATGAACTCTTTTAAAGGTATTTAATGTATTTAAATCTTTAACCTTAACGGATCCCTTGTTAGCAATACGTGATAAGTCATTTCTAACAAGATCAACAATCATATGATTTTCCGATAATTCTTTAGGATTGGACAATAAATTATTAGCTATTTCTTTATCCTCTTTAATATTAACACCCCTTCTGGCTGTTCCTTTAATCGGTTGACTTGTTATTTTAGTTTTATCTCTTTTTAAAAATCTCTCAGGTGAGGATGAAATTAAATATAAATGATTGACTTTAAAAAAAGTACTCATTGGAGATCTTGTATCGTTATTAAGTTTAATATAAGTTTCATAGGGATCAATAACACTTTTGTGGCTGTACATATCAAAACAGAAGTTCATTTCATAACAATCACCTTTTAAAATTCTGTCTTTAATTCCTTTAATTTTTTCAATATATTCATCCTTCGAGTTTCTTGAAACCAACTTAATCAAACTCTGATCTTTAGCTTCATAATTAAAGGAGTTTATGTGGTCCCAATCATTCATTAAATTTTCTTTATTTTTTGATAATATTTTTGCACTACCATCTTTTAATAACCAAATAACTTTGGGTTGAAAAAAATATAAATTGGGTATTTTAAAGATATCCTCATTATTATCACTCAAATATTCAATCTCATTTCGCAAATCGTATGATAAAAATCCAAATGACCAGTCATTAATTTTTTTAATGAAATCATCAAGTTTATTTAATGAGTTGGTTGATGATTCTATATGTGACTCAATATCATATGCTATCAAGGAATCAAATTCTTCCGCATTATCATTAGAGTTTAATAGAACAAAGTTCTTTTTAGTTGAGGAAAATTTTATAGCTTTTTCTATAAAAACATCTTTGTTGGTCAGTTTATATGACTTTGAGAATCTTTTCAACATTTAAATTTAATTATAATTGAATTTTTTCTAAATTTTTTGCAGTATTTTAACAATTATTAAGACATCTGAACAAATTAAATGGATAGTTTACACTTAAGAGCTAAAAAATTATTAGAAAAGCTCATTTCAATTAAGTCTTTTTCCTTTAATGAGGATAAAACTGCTAATCATATTGAAAAATGGTTTAATGAAAATAAAATCAAAACATCAAGAAAAAAAAACAATGTATTTGCTTTTAATAAATATTATAATCCCCAAAAACCTAACCTTCTACTGAACTCTCATCATGATACCGTTGAACCTAATGATGGATACACTAATGACCCTTATGAGCCAATTACAAAGGATGGTAAATTATATGGTTTAGGCAGTAATGATGCGGGTATTTCATTAGTTTGTTTGATTATGGTTTTTATTCATTTTTATGAAAGAGAGAACTTAAACTTCAACATAATTATACTAGCATCAGCTGAGGAGGAAAGATCCGGTGAGAATGGAATAAAAAGTGTTATTCCTCTTCTACCAAAAATTGATTTAGCGATTATTGGGGAACCTACAAAAATGGATGTAGCAATAGCTGAGAAAGGATTAATTGTTTTTGACTTGATTGTCAAAGGTGAATCATCGCATGCCGCTCACAAAAATGATAAAAACCCAATAGTCAAGTCAAGTGAAATTATTAGACAAATTTCAAACATGACCTTCACCAAGACATCAGACTTACTTGGTGATGTTAAATTAACTGTAACTCAAATAAATGCTGGAGTTCAACACAATGTTATTCCATCAGATGTTAAAATTGTTTTAGATGCTAGAATTAATGACAAATATTCAAATAATGATATTTTTAATTATTTAAAACAAAATCTTGATTGTGAGGTTAAACCAAGAAGTTTAGATTTAAACTCTTCATCAATTTCCAGAGATCATAAAATTATTTTGGCTGCTGATAATTTAAATTTTAAAAAATATGGATCACCTACTCTATCAGATCAAGCAAAAATTGATTGTAAATCTATTAAATTAGGTCCTGGTGATTCTTTAAGATCACATACTGCAAATGAATTTGTTTATGTTGATGAAATAAAACATGGCATAAATAAATACATTTTACTATTAGAGGAATATAATTCACTCATATAAATACCTTGAAAACTAGAAACATTTTTAAAATCCTAAATGTTCTATTTATTACAATTTTAATCTAAATGTGTAATGGCCTATTATCTAAAGCGGATAAAGCAGCTTCTTTCATTGCTTCTGAGTATGTTGGATGTGGATGACTCATAATTGAAATATCTTCGCAAGAGGCTCTAAATTCCATAGCAGTAACGCCTTCTACAATCAAATCAGCTGCTCTTGCTCCAATAATGTGTACGCCAAGAATCTCGTCAGACTTTTTATCTGCAATGATCTTAACAAAACCATCGAGATCTGAACTAGCCCTTGACCTTCCTAAAGCTCTCATGGGAAATTTACCTACTTTATAATCTACACCCTCTTCATTAAGTTGTTGTTCTGTCCTACCTACTGAGGATACCTCAGGCCAGGTATAAATAACGTTTGGTATGAGATTATAATCAATATGAGGTTTCTGACCTTTTAATATTTCAGCAACCGCTATACCCTCCTCTTCTGCTTTATGGGCTAACATTGGACCACTCACAACATCACCAATGGCATATATGTTTTCAACTGATGTTTTAAATTTATTATTTATGATAATTTTCCCATTTTTGTCTGTTTCAACACCTACATTATCAAGACCTAAACCATCTGTATATGCTTTTCTACCAACAGAAACTAAACAATAGTCACAGTCAAATGTCTTTACCTCTTCATTATTATCTTTTGCTTTGATCTCAACTAATCCATCTTTTTTATTAACTTCAAAAACCTCATGCGATAAATAGAACTTGATTTTTTGTTTCTTCAAAATTTTGAGAAGCTCCTTTGAAATATCATTGTCCATAAAAGGAGTGATTTTATCCGAATATTCAATTACTGAAACATCAGATCCTAATCTTTTGTAGACTTGTCCAAGTTCAAGACCAATTACACCCCCACCTATTATTACAAGATGATTTGGGACTTCTTTTAATGACAAAGCCTCTGTTGAAGTTATTACCCTTTCTTTATCTAATTCAGCAAAAGGTAAGGAGATGGGTTTGGATCCTGTAGCAATAATGCATTTGTCAAAGGATACATTATGATCTAAACCATCAACTGATAATGTTTTATTATCTATAAAAGATCCTTTGCCTTCAAAAACTTTAATGTTATTTTTATTCATAAGGTAGTCTATCCCTTTTACTGTTTGCTGCACAACTCCATCTTTTCTATCTATCATTTTTCTAAAGTTAAGATTAACTTTTCCAGAAATTTCTATACCATGATTTTCTGCATGATTAAGTATTTCATCATAATGATGTGACGAATCCAATAATGATTTTGATGGTATGCAACCAACATTTAAACAGGTTCCACCTAATGACTTGTATTTTTCTATAATTGCTGTTTTAAAACCTAACTGCGCGAGTCTTATGGCACACACGTAACCACCGGGACCAGACCCAACAACTACTACATCGAATTTATTTTCTGACATTATTACAAAAATACAAATGTTCAAATTATTATTTAATCCTTTATTGCTTTATTTTGAGGTGAAAATTCACCATTTTTACATATATATTACCACAACAAGATGACAAAAAAGAAAACTATTATTAACAAAAGCTCTAGTATTAGTCTATTTGATTCACTATTGCCTATACTACTTTTGGTCGTTTTGTTGTATATAAATGTTAATATTTATGGAGACTCCGCGCTCAAAGGGTCAAATCAATTTATTTTAATTATTGGTGCTGCTATTGCATTTGTAGTTGGCTTAAAAAATAAGATTTCTATTGATTTAATATTTGAAACAATATCAAAAAATATCAAATCAATCAGTACACCGATAATTATTTTATTACTTGTTGGTGCCTTATCTGGGACGTGGTTATTGAGTGGTATTATACCTTCAATGATATATTATGGGTTTAATATTATAAATGCATCTTTTTTCTTACCAGCTTGTGTTGTAGTAAGCGCAATTGTTGCACTTGCTACCGGAAGCAGTTGGTCAACATCCGCTACAATTGGAATTGCTTTAATTGGAATTGGAAAAGCGCTGGGATTCGATGTGGGAGTTGTTGCTGGAGCTGTAATATCAGGCGCGTATTTTGGAGACAAAATGTCTCCATTGAGTGATACAACCAATTTAGCAGCGGCTGTAGTTGGTTCGGATTTATTTGAGCATATTAAATATATGATGATAACCACTGTACCAAGTATAATTGTGGCTCTGATTTTTTTTATAATCTATAATCTTTTCAATCTCCCAGCTGAAAACTTAAATACAGTTGATTACATTGAATCCATTAAAAACTATTTCTATATATCACCATTGCTTTTTATTGTGCCTGTTGTTGTTATTTTTTTAATTGTTAAAAAAGTTAACCCAATAATATCATTATTTATGGGAACAATTTTAGCAGCTTTATTTGCATTATTTTTCCAATCAGAACTACTCAATTCAATTATAGATCAAAATTCAGAAGTTGATGTTTCCATTTACACTATAATCATGGACTCGATAGTTACTCAAACAACAATTGAAACAAATACTTTGTTTTTAAATGAATTATTCACGTCTGGTGGTATGAGTGGAATGCTTGATACTATTTGGCTAGTTATTTGTGCAATGATTTTTGGTGGTGTTATGGAATCAATTGGAGCTTTAAAAAGAATTAGCCAATCACTTCTCAATGTTGCGAAATCTACATTAAACTTGTTTACTAGTACCATATTGAGCTGTATTACAGTTAATGTTACTGCATCAGATCAATATTTATCTATAGTTATACCTGGAAAAATGTTTTCAAATGCTTATGCTGACAGAAAACTATCTAGTCTTAATTTGAGTCGGACTATCGAAGATTCTGGAACTGTTACTTCTGTGCTAATACCATGGAACACATGTGGTGCATACCAATCAACTGTATTAAATGTTAGTGTATTTGATTATTTTGTATTTGCAATATTTAATTGGATTAGTCCTTTTATGACGTTGTTTATTGCAGCCATAAATTATAAAATTAAAAAAGTATTAAATTGATAGAGAACTCGAATTTTAAATATGTATCAGGTGTTTTTTTATCACTTTTATCGATTGTGATAATTGTATCTATGATGTCTTTCTTTTTTTCATGGACAACTGATCAATCCTCCGCAACTTCAATACTTGACAATTCAATAGAAATAGAAAATATTGGAAAAAAATTTGGATTAGCTATTTCATATTACCTAGTATATAAAGGTTTTGGAATTGGAGCTCTCCTGATTCCTGTATTGATGCTCATAATTGGTTTGACATTGACTTTTAATAGTGGTATTAATAAAATTTTAGATAGAACAATCTTTTTATTACTTTCAATGGTTTGGTTGTCACTTCTATCATCATACTTAATAGAAAATCAAATCTATGGAGGTGTTTTTGGATTTGAAATTAAGAATATACTTTTAGATTATATAGGAGACATTGGTTTTATATCTCTGATTATTTTTGGGTTTTTATCATTTTTAATTGTTAAGTTAAAAATTACACCAACTTATGTATATAAATCAATTATAAATACTTTAAAAAAAATAGATATTAATAAACTAATTAAAGAAAGAACTACATCATCATATAATAATGAAAATAAAACTGAGGAAAATTTGGAAATTGATAAAAACCTTACTGAATTGGACAATGAGATTAAACCAACAATTCAAAATTTTTCAAAGATTGAATCTGATAATAAAAATGAAGTTGTAATTGATGAGGAGACAACAGGTAATGTAGAAAAACTTGACAAGGATGATTTTATCGATGATATTAAAATTGATGTAGAAAAAATTAAAGATGAAGAAACGGTTGAAAAAACATCAAATGATTTATTAAAAAAGTTTGGAGAATTTGACCATACATTAGACCTAAAATCATATAAACAACCTGACTTGAAACTACTAAATGAACATGACAAAGATGGTGCTATTACAATAAATCAAGAGGAATTAGAAGAAAATAAAGAAAAAATAATTGAAACTCTCAGAAATTATAAAATTGGTATTGAAAAGATAAAAGCTACTATAGGCCCTACTGTTACCCTTTACGAAATTGTTCCAGAAGCTGGCATTAGAATTTCTAAAATTAAAAGTTTGGAGGATGATATTGCATTATCATTATCAGCTTTAGGAATTAGAATTATAGCCCCGATCCCAGGAAAAGGCACTATAGGAATTGAGGTTCCAAACAAAAACAGAAAGATTGTTTCGATGAAATCATTAATTAGCTCAAAAAAATATCAAGATGCTGAAATGGAACTTCCACTAGCGTTAGGGAAAACAATTAGTAATGAAACACTTGTGGTAGATTTAACAAAGATGCCTCATTTATTGGTTGCTGGTGCTACTGGTCAGGGTAAATCTGTAGGTATTAATGCGATTATAACTTCAATTCTCTACAAAAAACACCCTGCTGAAGTAAAATTTATTTTAGTCGATCCAAAAAAAGTTGAATTAACTCTTTTTAACAAGATTGAAAGACACTTTCTGGCTAAACTACCTGACTTTGATGACTCTATTATTACAGACACAAAAAAAGTTGTTAAAACATTAAAATCTTTATGCACAGAAATGGAGAACAGATATGAATTACTTAAAAACGGTATGTGTAGAAATATAAAGGAGTATAATAAAAAGTTTAAAAAAAGGAAACTTAACCCAAACGATGGTCACAGATTTCTCCCATATCTGGTTTTAGTTGTTGATGAATTTGCTGATATAATAATGACTCAAGGTAAAGAGGTTGAAACTCCAATAGGTAGACTTGCCCAATTAGCAAGGGCTGTAGGTATACATTTAATCATAGCAACACAAAGACCCTCAGTAAATGTAATTACTGGTTTGATTAAAGCTAATTTCCCCGCAAGAATAGCTTTTAAAGTTACTGCTAAAGTAGATTCAAGAACTATTCTTGATTCTGGTGGAGCTGATCAATTAATTGGAAATGGAGATATGTTATTTACACAAGGGAATGATTTAATAAGATTACAATGTGGTTTTATAGATACTGAGGAAATAGAAAATATCACTGATATTATTGGCTCACAACGAGGTTACTCAGAAGCTTATATTTTACCTGAGTCAGATGATGATACATTAACAAAAATTGAAGACAATATTGATGATAGAGACCCTTTATTCGGTGATGCTGCTGAAATAGTTGTAACTGCGCAGCAAGGATCAGCATCACTCTTGCAGAGAAAAATGAAACTTGGATATAACAGAGCTGGCAGAATTATTGATCAACTAGAAGCAGCTGGTATAGTTGGTCCCTTTGAAGGAAGTAAAGCGAGATCTGTACTCGTTAAAGATTTAATAGAATTGAAAGAATTACTTGAAAATTAATATTTTGACTTTTTCATTTTCAAAATTTCTTGTTTTACTAATTATTGTTTTTTCGCAAAACATTTTGGACTCGCTCATTAAACATTATGAAAAACATGATAATTACGTACTCAAGTTTGAATATGTAAGTAAAAATAAGAATGAAATAATTTTTAAAAACAAAGGAAAAATAATGTATTCTAATAAAAAATTTAGGATAACATTAGATGAAATAGTTTTTATTTACGATGGTAAAGATTATTTCAATATTGTAAAAGAAAATATGGAGGTAAACATTATGAAAAATAATGAATTATCTAACTATTTAATTCCTAATAATTTATCAAAAACAATTAAAAAAAATAGAAACAAAATCAAGATAAAAAAAACTGAAAACTTTCAAATTTCATATACAGACGATAATGATAATAAATATCTACTTGATATTGACAAGAACTATAATATCCTGAAGATTAATCAATCTCTTACTGAAAGCTATTCCAATATTATTTATTTTGATAAAATCTTATTTGATCAGAATTTAGATGAAAGTTTATTTGTTTTTAATAAATCTGATTATGATGGTTATTATATTAACGAATTGTGAAGATTTTAGATAAATACATATTAAAATCATATTTAACTAAGTTTTTTAGTTTTTTCATTCTAATAATGTTTGTTTTCATTTTTCAAACAATATGGATGTTTGTTGATGATCTTGCAGGTAAAGAAATTGATTTTGAAATAATCTTTAAATTTTTAATTTTTTACTGCCCAAAACTAATACCACTTGTTCTTCCATTAACTGTACTTTTAGCATCTATTATGACCTTTGGGGATTTAGCTGAAAATTATGAATTTGCTGCCATAAAGTCTTCTGGAATATCTTTATTTAGGTCAATGAAAAGCCTGATGTATTTCAACCTTTTTCTCTGTGTAGTTGTATATTTTGTTACCAACAATTTAATTCCACACTCTGAATTTAAATCATATAATCTAAGAAAAAATTTAGCGAAAGTGAAGCCTTCACTAGCCATAACAGAGGGAGTATTTAATGATTTGGGACTTATGAATATAAAAGTTGCAAATAAATCTGGTGTAGATAATTCTAAATTAGAGGACGTCATTATTCATAAAATAAATAGAAATAACGACAATACTATTGTAATTAAGGCTAAAAGTGGAAAACTAATTTCTGACGAAAAAAATGATATTTTAAGAATAAAACTTAACGATGGATATAGGTATGAAGAGATACTGGCAGAAAATCCTAATTCTAAACAATATAAGCCACACACTCAAATATATTTTGAAACACATGAAATATTTATAGACTTAAAACAAATTTATAATGTTGATTTTTCAGAGGAACGATACAACAACACATTTAGAATGCAAAATTTAAAACAACTTGATTTTAGTATTGACTCTTTAGAAAACAAGTTAGTCAAGGAGTATGATAATTTTGGTGAAAATTTTTACAGAAGGACGGGTGTGTTTAATTTTCAAACAAAATACAATAGACCTTTTGACATTAATTCAATTAATATTGCTAACTACAAATCAATACTTGATGATTTTGATTTGAAGTCTCAAAAATCCATAATAAATTCTGTTGAAAATAACATTAACAACCAAATCTCAAACTTAAATACCCAAAAAGCCAACTTCTTCATACGTGAAAAAATAATTAATTTACACAAGATTAGCTATCATGACAAATATGCAATACCAGTTTCAACTCTTATTTTATTTATACTTGGTGCTCCACTTGGTGCTATTATTAGAAAAGGAGGATTTGGATTTCCTGTTGTCACTGCATTAATGATGTTTCTATTTTATCATTTCCTAGGAACATTTGCTAAAAACGCCGCAGAAGATGGTAGTGTGTCACCTTTTATTGGAAGTTGGATATCAAACATTGTAATGCTGCCAATTGGTTTGTATTTACTTAAAAGAGCATCATCAGACAAATCAATTTTAAATATCGACAGTATTTTTGAAGAATTAAAGAATAAACTAACTATAAGTAAATGAAGTTAAATACTATTAATGAAGCTATTGAAGACTTAAAAAACAATAAAGTTATAATAGTTGTTGATGACGAAAACAGAGAAAATGAGGGAGATTTTATCTTTCCAGCTGAGGTTATTACACCTCAGGTTGTCAACTTTATGGCGACTCACGGAAGAGGTTTGATATGTGTTCCTCTTACATCAAAAAGATGTAAAAATTTAAAACTAGATCCAATGGTAGCAAAAAATACTGAATTGATGCAGACAGCTTTTACAATATCAGTAGATTTGATTGGAAGTGGTGTCACTTCTGGAATTTCTGCAAGTGATAGATCAAAAACAATTAATGCCTTAGTTAGTGAAAAAACAAAGGCCTCAGATCTGGCAAGACCTGGACATATATTTCCATTATCTGCTATTGACGGTGGTGTTTTGAGAAGAACAGGACACACTGAAGCTGCAGTAGATTTATCGAGATTAGCAGGTTATAAACCAGCAGGTGTACTCTGTGAGATAATGAATGAGGATGGAACAATGGCTAGACTTCCTGATTTATTTAAAGTAGCTAGTAAATTTGATCTTAAAATTATTTCAATTGAAGATTTAGTTTCGTATAGGATGAAAAATGACAGCTTGATTGAATTAATTGATAAGTTTAAATTAAAAACAATATATGGTGAATATGAATTAAATACATTTAAACAAAAGAATAATGATCAAGTCCATCTAGCCCTTACAATGGGATCATGGGTGCTAGACGAGCCAGTTTTATGTAGAGTTAACTCTTTTGGTTCTATTAATAATAGTATTGATGATTTAGTTATGAGGGAAGATAAAATAATAAAAAAAATTACATCAAAAATTAATGATGAAAACAAAGGGGTTATTGTATTTGTAAATCAAGATCATGAAACTAAACCGATTCTAAATAAAATCAGTCATCTAAAAAAACTTCAAAAATCTGGAAAAGATTTTAGTCCTTATAAAAAAATGGATGCAAAAGATTTTGGTATTGGTGCTCAAATTTTACATCAACTAAATGTGACAAAAATTAAACTTTTGACTACAAAAGATCGGAAAATTAAAAGAGTTGGTATGGCTGGGTATGGGTTGAAAATAGTTGAAACAGTTAATTTTTAAAAAAACCAAAGTTTTATTGCAATAATAATTGCCGATATTATTAAAAAAATCTTAACTATTCCCTCACCTTTATCTACCGAGAAGCGACTTGCATTCCACCCACCTATCAATGTTCCAATTCCTAAACATATTCCATATGGCAAATCTACTAATCCGTTGAAAAAAAAAGTTAAAAATGCTCCAATTGTATACACTAGAACAATTACAACCTTAGTTGCATTTACCCTTATTAAATTTAATCCATTGTAAAAATGTAAAAATAACATTATTATAAAACCTATGCCTGCATTTATAAAGCCTCCATATAAACCGATAAAGAAAAAAACTAAACATGAAATTTTTAAATGTTTTCCCTTTAACCTCACAGAAAGGTTTTTGTTTACAATTCTCGGCTTAAATACAATAATTAATATAACTAGAATCATTATTGCAGATAAAATCTTATTAAATATTGCATCATTAATTTCAACCGCAATGTGTGCACCAATAACTGATCCAATTAGAGCTGCTGAGCCCGTGTAAGCACTAAATGGAAACGTAGATATTCCTTTACTTTTAAATCCCATATTAGCAGAAAATGCTGTCATCATTAAAGCTATCCTATTTGTGCCGTTTGCCACATTTGAAGGAAGTCCAAGAAATATTAAAATTGGTAATGTGATTATGGATGCACCACCCGCCATGGTATTAATAATTGAAACAAAAAATCCTAATGCTATTAAAAAAGGGTATTCCCAAGGTATTTCTATCAAGAAAAACATGTATCACGAAATTATGCATATTATTCGTTTATATTTTATTTATTAAAGAAAATTACTTTTTATATTTGCACATCTGGAGAAATGGCAGAGTGGTCGAATGCACCGGTCTTGAAAACCGGCGTACCGAGAGGTACCGGGGGTTCGAATCCCTCTTTCTCCGCTCAAGCCCTACAATAAAATGTTTGTAGGGCTTTTTCTATATTTATATTTATGATTAAGATTTTTATAACAGGTGGAACTTTTGATAAAAGTTATGACCATATTAATGGAAAACTTTTTTTTGAAAAAACTCATTTACCAGAAATGATAAAAAGAAGTAAATGTAATTTAGATATTAAAGTTAAAACCATACTTATGAAGGATAGTTTAGATCTATCTAATAAAGATGTTTCAAAAATTGTGAATACTTGTAAAAAGGAAAAAAGTAATAATATTATAATTACTCATGGAACTGACACAATGACTAATACTGCAAGATTAATTGCAGAACAAAAACTTTCAAATAAAACAATCATACTAACTGGAGCTATGATTCCTTATGCTTTTGGAAGCTCCTCAGATGGTTTTTTTAATTTAGGTTGTGCTTTATCATTTGTACAAACCTTAAAGCCTGGTGTTTACATAACAATGCAGGGTGAATACTTTGAGTGGGATAAGGTAAAAAAAAATGGTAAGAAAGGTGTATTTGAAAGGATAAATTAATAATAACTTTTTGTTGTATAGTTTCTGCAAATTGCACTAAATGGTTAACTTTATTGTATGTTAACTCACCTAGAAAAATCACTTATAAAAAAAGAAGAGACCTTTTGCTCAAATACTTATCACCCCCTTCCTGTTGTTTTAAAAAAAGGGAAAGGAGTTTTTGTATGGGATATTCATAACAAAAAATATTTTGATTTTTTATCGGCTTATTCTGCAGTTAACCAAGGTCATTGTAACAAGAAAATATTAAATACGTTTATTAAACAGGCAAAAAAATTAACATTAACATCTCGTGCTTTTTATAACAATGAACTTGGATCAAGTTTAGAATATATCACAGAAGTTTTTGGTTATGAGAAGATGCTCCCAATGAATTCAGGTGCAGAAGCTGTTGAGGCTGCAATTAAAATTTGCAGAAAATGGGGATATGAAATCAAAAAAGTAAAGACTGATATGGCTAAAATACTTGTCTGTAATGGTAATTTTCATGGTAGAACAACAACAGTAGTTTCTTTTTCATCACATCATGGAAGTAAAGAGCATTTTGGCCCACTGACTGGAGGTTTTGAAATTATTGCATACAATAACGTTTCAGCACTACAAAGAAAACTAGAGAGTGATAAAAATATAGTTGGATTTTTAGTTGAACCAATACAAGGTGAGGGTGGTGTAGTTGTTCCAGATGATGGTTATTTAAAAAAATGTAAATCTTTATGTGAAAAACATAATGTTCTATTAATTGCTGATGAAATACAAACCGGTGTATGTCGCACAGGGAAATTACTAGCTAGTCACCATGATGACATTAAGCCAGATCTAGTAATTCTTGGAAAGGCTTTGTCTGGTGGTTTTTATCCAGTTTCGGGTGTTCTAACTAGTAAAGAAATTATGAGCGTTATGAAAGTAGGACAACATGGATCAACCTTCGGAGGTAATCCTTTAGCATGTGTTGTTGCTAAGGAGGCGGTAAAATATTCCGTTGAAAAAAAACTTTCTGAAAGAGCAAATAACCTTGGAATTATTTTCAGAAATTATTTAGATGCATTAGTAGATGAAATTCCAATCATGAAATCTGTAAGAGGCAAGGGATTACTTAATGCCATTGTTCTAGATTGTTCTGAAGAATCCGAAATTCCCTGGAATATATGCTTAGACATGAGAGATAATGGTTTAATTGCCAAACCAACACAGGGAAACAAGATTAGATTTGCTCCTCCACTCGTAATTACAGAAAAACAACTTCAAAAAGCATTAAAGATTATTGAAAATAGTCTACGTAAATTTTGATGAAAAATAACCTAACTCTTGTATTTAATAGATCTGAGCTAGGTGCAGGTACAAGGGGATCTAGTTTGGGTATAGATTCTATTCTGATAGAAGCATCAAAAC
Source organism: uncultured Bacteroidota bacterium (assembly GCA_902622575.1). Taxonomy (GTDB): domain Bacteria; phylum Bacteroidota; class Bacteroidia; order Flavobacteriales; family Flavobacteriaceae; genus Eutrophosalina. The sequence goes on along the minus strand of CACNQJ010000007.1, from coordinate 750 downwards.
GAATGAAAACTTTTTTCATTAATACACCTAGAATTAATATTGAGGATAAAAATGAGTTTTTATTTAAAAAATCAAAATATAAATGGGCAAAATATGCATTACCGTTAATAGATGTTTACAATGATATTAGTAAAAAGGTTTTTTCAATACTTAAAAACAACAGATTCCCAATTATCTTTTCAGGAGACCACAGCAATGCATATGGAAGTATTTGTGGTTTAAAAAAATTTTATCCTAATGATCAAATTGGTTTAATATGGATTGACGCACATGCTGATTTACACTCACCATATACAACACCGTCTGGAAATATTCATGGAATGCCTGTGGCAATGGCATTAAATGAAGATAATTTCAAATTTGAAATCGGAGACGTAGATATTGAAACCGAAAAGGTATGGGATAAGCTTAAGAAAATTGATGGCATCTATCCAAAAATTAAACCCTCAAATATTGTTTACATTGGTCTTAGGGATACTGAAAAAGAGGAAGATTATTTAATTAAAAAACACAATATTAATGTTTTTAATCCTGAAAAAGTCAGACATGAAGGAGTAAAAAAAATGATTGCAACAATTAAAAATAAAATATTAAAAGATTGCAATCATATATACATTTCATTCGATGTTGATAGTCTTGATTCTGAGAAAGTAAGCTCTGGAACTGGAACCCCGATAAAAAATGGCCTACTTATTGATGAATGTAAAGAAATGTTAAAAAGTTTTTACAATTGGGATAAAACAAAATGTA
>CACNQJ010000006.1 GCA_902622575.1 uncultured Bacteroidota bacterium | reverse complement strand
AATCTGATTAGAGCACAAAACATCACAGAAAAAACTGGTGGAGGAATATTAGTTATTTCTGAAGGAGTTTTTGGAATGAGAGGTGAACAAGGAAAAATAAAGGAGATTGTAGAACTTAAGAAAAAGTACAACTTCAGGTTGTTGGTTGATGATGCACACGGATTTGGCACCCTAGGAAGCGATGGTTCTGGTGTGGGTGATGAGCAGAATGTTCAGGATGATATTGATGTTTATTTTGCCACATTTGCTAAATCATTGGCCTCAACTGGCGCTTTTGTTGCTGGTTCAAAGAGTGTAATTAAATTTTTAAAATACAACATGCGTTCTCAAATGTTTGCAAAATCATTACAAATGCAACTGGTCATTGGAGCTTTAAAGCGTCTCGAAATTCTAAAAAATGAACCACAACACAGAGAAAAACTGTGGAAGAATGTTAAAGCACTCCAAACAGGCTTAGTGGAACACGGTTTTGATATTGGAACTACAAAAAGTTGTGTAACACCTGTATTTCTTAAAGGTGATGTGCCAGAAGCAATGGTTTTGGTTAAAGACCTAAGAGAAAAGCACAATATTTTTTGCTCAATTGTTGTTTATCCTGTTATTCCTAAAGGACTAATCCTTCTAAGATTGATTCCAACTGCAGCACATACCATGGACGATATTAAAGAAACTCTTAATTCATTTCTTGCTATAAGAGATAAATTGCGTGATGGACACTATAAAAAGATTTCTGAGAGAATTACTGCTTAAATTTTGAATTTATAAAATTTGTTTACATTTGCACTTTAATGAGCGTGCTGAACAACAAAAAAATCTTAAACGCTTCAAAACTTTCATTAATTCTTAATCGATTAGCTAGTCAACTATTTGAAAAACATGACGATTTTTCTGATGTTGTTTTAATTGGACTACAACCCCGCGGAACGATTTTATCAAAAAAATTAAAAAAATTAATTCAAAAAAACTACTCAATTAATAATGTAGATATTGGTTTTTTAGATGTTACTTTTTTCAGAGATGATTTTGGTCGAGGTGATAAAATTTTGCATGCTAATAAGACAGCAATTGACTTTATTGTTGAGGATAAAACAGTAATTCTCATCGATGATGTTTTATATACAGGACGAAGCATTAGAGCAGCACTATCAGCTATACAATCTTTTGGCAGACCTAGGAAAGTTGAATTATTGACTTTGATTGATAGAAGATTTTCAAGACATCTTCCAATTCAACCAGATTATTGCGGAATTCAGGTAGATTCTATAAATAATCAGCGATTGACTGTCAAATGGAGTGAATTTGATGGAGAGGATGCAGTATATATATTTAAAAAAGATGGAAAAAAAACTTAGTGTTTCTAACTTATTGGGTATTAAGTACATTTCAGAAAATGATATTAATTTAATTTTTGAAACATCTGATAATTTCAAAGAGGTCATTAATAGAAAAATAAAAAAAGTACCTAGTTTGCGAGATATAACTATCGCCAATCTCTTTTTTGAAAATAGTACAAGGACCAAAATTTCTTTTGAACTTGCCCAAAAAAGACTATCAGCAGATATAGTAAACTTCAGCTCATCTGGCTCATCAATAAAGAAAGGTGAAACCTTGGCGGATACTGTAAATAATATTCTTTCAATGAAAGTTGATATGGTAGTTATGCGACATCCCAGCCCTGGTGCTAGCGTTTTTCTTTCAAATAACGTGGATTCATGTATAATCAATGCCGGTGATGGGTGTCATGAGCATCCTACCCAAGCTTTACTCGATGCATTTACACTTCGTGAAAGATTTGGATCATTAAGCAATAAAAAAATTCTTATAACTGGTGATATTATGCACTCCAGAGTGGCACTTTCAAATATTTTCATTTATAAAAAATTGGGAGCTGAAGTTAAAGTGTGTGGCCCAAAAAGTTTAATTCCAAAATATATTAATGATTTAGATGTTGCCTATGAATCTAATTTTGATGTAGGTTTAAAATGGTGTGATGTGGCTAGCATGTTAAGGATACAAAATGAGAGAATGCGAGACAGTTTCTTCCCCACAACAAGAGAGTATTCGACTCAATTTGGATTAGATCTTCAAAGGCTTAAGTCCATTGATAAAGAAATTGTCATTACTCATCCAGGACCAATAAATAGAGGAGTTGAATTAAACAGCGATGTTATTGATTCAGGAAAAACAGTCATACTTGATCAAGTTGAAAATGGTGTTGCCGTTAGAATGGCAGTTATGTACTTGCTTGCTGGAAAATTATGAGTAAAAACTACGTAAGATTTATTATTAAAAATAATTTTTCATTAAAAGAATTAAAGAGGGATTTTATGAAAAATTTAGAAAGTAACATGATAATTGAACTTGAGCATGATTTTTCATCAGTGGAACTATTTAGTTTTTTAAATAATTTTAAGAAAAAATCACTAAAATCTATTGTTTTAATATCTAAAAAACATAAAGATGAAAATCATTTGTTTTCCGTTGTACCCACTTTTCAAGAAGCTGTTGATATAATCCAAATTGAAGAAATTGAAAGATTGATTAGTTAATGACTAATTTTGTAAGGACATTAGGATGTTTTTCAGGTTCAGGTGGTTTTGAAAGATATCCCTCATCCCAATTACTTACTATCAATAATAAATTATATCTTATAGATTGCGGCGAAGGAACTCAATTTTTATTAAGGAAGTACAAGATTAAATTAAGTTTGATTGATAATATATTCATTTCTCACTTGCACGGAGACCATTATTTTGGTTTACCTGGATTAATATCCTACTTTAACTTAAAAGGAAGAACAAAAGATCTAAATATTTATTGTCCAAAAGGGTTAAAAAAAATCATAACCATGATGATGAAATCAGGGAAATCATGGACAAGCTATAAATTGAATTTTTATGAATTAGGTCATAAGAGTTCACATATTATTGATAATGAGGAAATTTTGGTTAAAACGCTAAAATTAAATCACAGAATCCCATGTAATGGCTTTTTATTTTGTTCAAAAGAAAATCAAAAAATATCATATGGTTATTGCTCAGACACATCATATTTACCTGAACTCTGTGAGAGTTTAAAAGATGTAAACATCTTATATCATGAATCAACATTTTTATCTCAACATGATTATTTAGCAAAAAAAACTAAACATTCAACAGCAACTGAAGCAGCAAAAATAGCACAAACGTCAAATGCGAATAAATTAATTTTAGGACATTTTTCAGCCAGATATAAAGATTTAAATAAATTCAAGAATGAGGCAATATCTATCTTTTCAAATACATTTATTGCCAAGGAAGGTCAAGTATATTCTTTTTAAATATTAAATTTATTCATATGAAAGATTTATCAGATCTTAGAATTAGTTATGATAAACACAAACTCAATAAAGAATCACTTGATGAGGACCCTTTAGTTCTCTTTAAAGCTTGGTTTGAGGAGGTAAGTAAATCTAAGGAGGTAAAAGAGCCTAATGCAATGACATTAAGTACTGTCGATAGCTCCAATACACCCAGGAATAGAGTAGTCTTACTTAAAAAGTTCTCAAAAAAAGGCTTTGTTTTTTACACTAACTACAGCAGTAACAAAGGTAAGAGCATAGCAGATAATCCAAATGTTTGTTTATCTTTTTTTTGGCCATCTCACGAAAGACAAGTCATTATAAAAGGATCTTGTAAATTATTAACTGAAAAAGAATCAGATGAATATTTCTATTCAAGACCTAAAGATAGTCAGATAGGTGCCGTTGTCTCAGATCAAAGTAAAATTATACCTAATAGAAAATTCATCGAGGATAAATTTAGTTCAGTACTGAAGAGTAAATCAAAAATAATCAGGCCTAAACATTGGGGTGGTATAGTAGTAAGTTATGATTCGATTGAGTTTTGGCAGGGTAGAAAGAATAGACTACACGATAGGATTTTATTTGAAAAAAATAAAAATAATAATTGGATCTGTAATAGATTGAGTCCATGAAAAAACTCACTATTATAAGACATGCAAAGTCTGATTGGGAACACAATCTTCCAGATATTTTAAGACCAATTTCAACCCGCGGAAAGAAAGACATTAAAGTAATGTCATTGTTAGTTGATAGGCTGAATTTGTCGCCAGAAATTATATATTCAAGCACTTCAAAAAGAACAATTGAAACCTACGAGAATTTTTTAAAACATTCATCTGCTTTTAAAAATATTGATTTTCATAAATCAGAATTACTTTACGATTTTACCGGATATAATGTTTTGAACTTTATTAAAAATATTGATGATAAATATTCAAATGTTTTATTGTTTTCCCACAACAATTCATGCAGTTTCTTGACAGCAGAACTTGCAAATGATTACAAACATGTGCCAACTTGTGGAATAATTATTTTCGATTTTGATGTATCTTTGTGGAGTCAAATTTCAATTGGGAAATTAAATCATTATTTTCCAAAATCATACAGATGAAAGATTACACTTTTAAGAATAGAGAGTTAAGTTGGTTGGATTTTAATGCTCGAGTTTTACAGGAAGCTGAGGACCCCAATGTGCCTTTAATCGAAAGAATTAGATTTATTGGAATTTTTTCAAACAATCTTGATGAATTCTATAAAGTAAGATATGCCACAGTTAAGCGTATTGCAATTTCAGGAAAAAAACAAAAAAAACTTTATGATGGATTGAATGCGATAGATTTATTAAAGGAAATTACAAAGAAAACAATCGAGCTACAAGATAGAAGTGTTAAGGCTTTAAACTCAATTATTAAAGAACTAGAGACCGAAAAAATTTTTTTTGTAGATGAAAAAACCATACCTATAAAATTTATTAAATATGTCAATAATTATTTTATTGATAAAATTCAGCCTCAACTTGAAATTATAGTTCTTGATGAAAAGTCTAAATTTCCAAACTTGCCAGACACATCATCTTTTTTAACAGTAAAAATCGTTTCAAAAAATTCTAAGCTCAAATATGCACTTATTAAAATACCGACACAGCTTGACAGGTTTTTAGTTCTTGATGATACAAATAGTAAACATGTTATTTTAATTGATGATATCATCAGATTCCACTTAAAAGAAATTTTTGAGATTTTTTCGCCAAAAGAAATTAAAGCAAATATGATTAAAATAAGTAGAGATGCTGAGCTTGACTTTGCTTATGACATATCCAAAAGTTATTTAGAAAAAATATCTTTAAGTCTTAAGAACAGGTCTAGTGGTGAGCCTGTACGTTTCGTTTATGATAGTAAGATTGAAAAGGCAACATTAGATTTTCTCCTCGATAAGTTGAAGTTTGATGATAGTACTGACAGTATAATACCTGGAGGCAAATATCACAATAGAAGAGATTATATGTCTTTTCCTTCAATGAAGAAAAAAAGTTTAGTTAACTCAATACTCAATCCCTTGGATTTAAAAGGTTTTGATTTATCAAAAAATATTTTCGAAACACTAAAAAAAAGAGATTATTTGATACATACTCCATTTCATAAATTCTCATATGTTTTGAGATTATTATCAGAGGCATCAATTGATCCAAGTGTTTATAAAATATCAATTACAATCTACAGACTCTCTAAATTGTCAAGTGTTGCTAACGCATTAATTAACGCTGCCAAAAATGGTAAAGAAGTGGTTGTTCAGATTGAGCTACAGGCTAGATTTGATGAAAAAGCAAATATTAAATACGCTAAGTTATTAGAAGAGCAAGGCGTAAAACTAATTTTTGGGATTCAAAATTTAAAAGTTCATGCTAAAATATGTGTAATTGAAAGAAAAAGTCCTAATGGCATTGAAAAGTTCGGTTTCATAAGTACAGGAAACTTTAATGAATCTACAGCTAAAATATATACAGACTTCACATTATTTACATTTGATAAAAAGATACTAAGTGATATTTCTAAAATCTTTAAATTTTTTAACGCTAACTATAAAAAATTTAAATACGATCATTTAAAACTTTCCCCATACGATACCCAGTCATTTTTTACAAAAATGATAAAACGTGAAATTAAAAATGCAAAAAAGGGGCTACCAGCCTCAATCAAAATTAAATTGAATAGCTTGACTAGCTACGCCATGGTTGAGGAGCTATACAAAGCTTCAAGGCAAGGTGTTAAAATTAGAATGATAATACGTGGAATTTGCTGTCTATTACCTGACAATGAAAAAAATATTGAGGTAATTAGTGTTGTTGATAGATTTTTAGAACATACACGCTTCTTTATTTTTGAAAATAATGGTAAAAACGAAACATATATTTCATCGGCAGACTGGATGACCAGGAATTTGGATAATAGGGTAGAAGTTACATGCCCTATATTAGACAATAACATCAAAGAAGAAATTAGAGAAATTTTTGAAATTTATTGGTCAGATAATACGAAATCAAGGATTGTTAATAATGAATCAACAAATCGTTATAAATCCAATAATAAAAGTAAAAAGTTAATCAGATCTCAGATTGATATTTATAATTACTATAAATCAAAGCTTGAAGAATAAAGTTGTTATAAATAAAGTAGCTACTATTGACATTGGTTCGAATGCAATTAGATTGCTTATTTCCAATGTTTTTTCAATAAATGGTAAAATTCATCATACCAAAAACTCTCTTTACCGAGTTCAGCTGCGTTTAGGTGATGATTCATTTAAAAAAGGCATAATAAGCCAAAAAAATCTTAAGAAGCTGAAATCAACATTAAAATCATTCAAGTTGTTGATGGATGTAAACGATGTTAAAAAATATTTAGCCTATGCTACATCAGCTATGAGGTGTGTTAAGAATTCAGAAAATCTCGTTATTGAGCTTGAAAAAGAAACAGGTATCAAAGTTCAAATTATAAGTGGAAAAAAAGAGTCCGAAATAGTAGCAAAAAATGATATTAGTGCACATATTGGAAAGTCAAAAAATTATTGTTTTATTGATGTGGGAGGTGGAAGTACCGAAGTTGTCATTTATAAAAAGTCTTTATTTTATAAATCAAAATCTTTCCAAATTGGTGGTGTAAGATTGATAAATGAACTAGTTGATGAATCTACATGGAATGAATTTAAGTTATGGCTTAAAACAAATGCTGTAGAACTCAAAAAATTGAAAATTATTGGTATTGGTGGAAATATAAATAAGTTGTACAAAATATCAGGTGTTAAATATACTAAGCCACTTGAACGAAGAAAATTTAAAAAAACACTAGTTAGCCTAGAAAAAATGTCATACTCTAAAAAACTTGTTAAATTAAAACTAAACCCCGACAGAGTTGATGTTATTGTGCCAGCCGGGAAAATTTATTACTTCGTTATGAAAACACTTGGAATTAAAGAGATATATGTTCCAAGAATTGGTTTAGCTGATGGGATGGTTAAAGATCTAATTTGAGATCTTTTTTAAACTGATCAAGAAGAGGATTAATTTTATTTAGTTTATCAAATTTTTCTTGAGGGGTTGAATAATATTCCTTTCCAGTACTCTTGTCAACAACTATTTCCAAAATTATAATGTCATTCATAAGCTCTTTTTTGAGAAACTTTAAGATATTTTCTCTATCATTATCAATTTCCTTTTTATTGCTTTTTGAGGGAACAGTATATATAATTTTATTTTTTTGAAAAATAACAGGATTACTGATTTCCAAGAGGCTGGATAAGCTATTATTACCATTTTCAGAAACTTTTTTTGAATATTCAAGCCATTTAATTTTTAGTTTCTTAATATCAAATTCATTACTTAATTTATCCTCCTTTTCAGTTTCTTTATCTTTTGTATTTAAAACTTCTTTTTTAAGTTTTATACTTGACAATGATAAAGCACTAATCTCGTTTTGTACTGTTTTTTTAATATCATCAGTTTGGTAAGGTTCTTTATTATCATCTTTTTTTTCTTCTTTCTGAATGTTTGTATTGTTAGTGCTCTGTTTTAAAATCTTATGTTTATCAATGTTTAAATCAACTTTTTTTTTTTGAATTTCTTCTGCTGGTTTTTTTCCATCATCAACACTCTTAGAAATTTTCATTAAGGTAATTTCAACAAGCATTTTTTTGTTTTCTACTTGATTATATTTGAAAATTGCATTTTCAATTACACTGATTTTTTCAACTAAAAAATGTTGGTTAATTAACTTTCCTTGATTTATGAATGATTCAAGTAAATTTTTATTAAAATCAAATATATGATGGGATTCTTGTGACTGTGCAACAAGAATATTTCGAAAATGATTAGCTAATCCTGACAAAAATTCTTTTTCATTATAACCTCTGTCACATATTTGATTAAATTGAATTAAAACTTCTATTAGATTATTGTTAATAATATTTTCAGAAAGATTTAAAAAAGATTCATTATCCAGTACGTTAAGTAGTTCTGAGGTTTTTTCAATTGTTATATTTTTATTTGTAAAGCTTACAATCCTATCTAAAATTGTTAAAGAATCTCTTAATGATCCATCAGATTTTCTGGCTATTATGGATATTGCCTGCTCATCAAATTTGAAGTTTTCTTGATTACATATATTAATTAATGCATTCGCTATTTCTGTTTCATTAATTCTATTAAAATCGTAAATCTGGCACCTTGATAAAATGGTAGGAAGTATTTTATTTTTCTCTGTAGTGGCTAGAACAAAGACAATGTGTTTTGGAGGTTCTTCTAGCGTTTTTAAAAATGCATTCATTGCTTGTGGGGTAAGCATATGAACCTCATCAATAATATAAACTTTATACTTCCCAATCTGGGGGGGTACTCTAACTTTATCAATAAGATTTTTCATTTCCTCTATACCTCTATTAGATGCAGCATCTAATTCAAAAACATTAAACGATAGGTCATGTGAATCTATATTATCGATTGAGGATTTGTTAATTTCTTTTGCATATATTCGGGCACAAGAGGTTTTACCTACACCCCTTGGACCACAAAAAAGAATCGCTGATGGAATTTTATTCTCTGTAATTGAGTTTTTTAGAGTTTTGGTAACATTATTTTGCCCAATAACAGTTTCAAAACTTTTTGGTCTATATTTTAGTGAAGAGACTACAAAATCTTTCATTTCTACAAATATAATCGAGCTTATTGATAATATTGAAAATAATATTCAAAATATATTAAATTTGTTGCGGCAGGCTACCTTATCGCTTTTTAAAGAGGAAAGTCCGGACACCAAAGAGCATTACAGCGGGTAACACCCGTCGCTATTTATAGTAGGAAAAGTGCAACAGAAAGAATGTACAGTTAGGCTGTAGTGAAATCATGTAAACTCTGTAAGGTGAAACGCCAAGTATATCAACTATAAGGATTGCTCGTCCAACGTTGATGGGTAGGCGGTTAGAATGTAATAGTAATATTCCATCAAGATAAATGATAAGGCACGACAGAATCCGGCTTACAGGCCTGCCTTTTTTAAAAATAATTTAACGAATTAGGTCCACAACTAAATATCAGATCAATTATACTAAGATCTCTGATAAAACCATTATCATTTTCAAATGTTTGACTGTATTTTTTTTGTTTTGGATATTCTGATCTTTTAGTATTAGATAAATTTGATAAATCATTAACTTTTATATCTAAAAATCTGTGCTTATCATAAATATCCTCTGGCATTTTAATACCAAGCCATCCGCTAACTAATTTTATAGAAGCTAAGTTCAAATCAGATAAATTTTCATATTCATGGTAAAAAAAATTAATCAAATCATCCTCGTAAAATTCAAAAAAAGGAGATGATTGATAACATATCTTTATAGATTTAAAATGATTTTTTTTCCAATTAGAGTTCGTATCAATTTTTATATCTGAGTAAAGTCTTGGTTCGTTTTTCCCTGAGTGCTTAATTGGCACTGTCAGCATTAGCTCACCATTTGCAGAATCAATGTAAGTTCTGTTTGTTAATGTCTGCTTATTGTATCTTGATTTTATTGACCAAATTAAATTAGGTGATTTAATGTATTTCCAGTGTGAAACTGGCGGGAAATAGGTTGGTTCTAATAGCTTAAGCATTTTTTATTAGTTTGTTCAATAAGTATTTATTGAATAACCATAAAATCAAACCAAAAACGATAAAATGTAAAAAATATGACTTTGGTTCTCCATCTTCGTGGATTGTAGTGAAAACTCTATTCCATCTAATTTTCCAGTTTTTAATTCCATCATTGATACCATCGATGCTCATCCATATAAAGATTGGTTTTCCAACAATGTGATCTTCAGGAACAAAACCCCACATTCTACTATCCTCTGATCCATTCCTATTATCTCCCATCATCCAATAATAATCCATTTTAAATTTGTAACTATCTTCTTCTTTACCATTTATAAGAATGCTATTGTTATTTATTTCTATTGTATTCTTCTCATAATCTTTTATTATTTTTTTATATAGTGGAAGATTTGATAGATTTAAACTCACTGATTGGTTCTTTTCGGGTATAACTATAGGTCCATAATTATCCTCATTCCAATCAAAAGTTATGTTATTTGGGAAAAAGGCAGTGTTGTAGGATTTAGTTTTCTTATAGTCTCTGACAATACTGTCAACTACGTTACTGTCTTGTATATTTTTAAAATCTATTTCAGTAAGTGTTAGTTTCTTCTCCCTTTCGGTTAGTTCAGATACTGTCAATCGGTTTCTTCTAATTTTATCAGTAGGTATACCTTTTGAATTTGTGAGTATGGTAAAATTTTCTGCGCTGTTGTTTACGATAGCTAAAATATGTGTTTTAATATCATCGAATGATTTTTGATTTATATTTCCAATCCTAAACTTTCTTTGGAAATCATACAACCCCAATCGATTAAGTTTTTGACTTGAAATTCCTTCAGCATTGTAAGCCGTATATTTAAATAAAGGTTTTGCTCTGTATGGTAAAATACTTTTTACTCCATTTATTCTTAATTCTCCATTTACAATTTCGAGTGTATCACCTGGAATTCCAACACATCTTTTAACATAGTTAGATTTTTTATCAATAGGTTTTTTAACTCCTTTTTCTCTAACAAAAAACTGTCTAACCGTATCAGCTGGCCAGTTAAACGTAACTATGTCATTTCGTTTAATTTTCTGCAGTTTTGGTAATCTTAAGTAAGGTAGTTGTGGCTTATTGAGGTAGGACCTAATGCCCGTTCCAACAATTGTATCATGTACCATTGGAAAAGAAACAACTGTTTTTGGAATTCTGGCACCATAATGATACTTACTAACAAAAAGAAAATCTCCTACAAGAAGTGTTCTTTCTAATGAGCCAGTTGGAATAATAAATGGTTGTATGAAATATGTATGAACTACAGTGGCTAAAATAACTGCAAAAACAATTGAGCTTAACCATTCTTCAAATCCACCTTTTTGTGTTAGATCCCTGTCAGCAATGTAACTTGATTTTTTATCATAATTAATTAAAAATATATAAAGACCAAGAGAAAAAATAACTTTAAAAGTATCAGCTGTAGAATTTCTACCAAAGCTTCTAGCTGTTTCGATCCAAACTACTGGAAAAATTAAAAGATTTATAATTGGAATAAATAATAAAATAACCCACCACCAAGGTCTTCTGATAATTTTCATTAAAACCAAACTATTGTATAATGGGATTATTGAAGCTACAGGATTAAATCCAGCTTTCTTATATAGTTTCCATGTAGCTAAGGAATGTATTAGTTGTATTACAACATAAAATATAAACCACTCAGTCCAAGTCATAATTCTTTTTTTATGTTAAATATTACATCATCAATACCATAAATACCTTTTTTTGTCATTAAAAACTCTGCAGAAATCACAGCACCTAGCGCAAAACCATACCTTGACCTAGCTGTATGACTTATTCTAATTATATCATGCTCAGATGTATGTATAACACTGTGATGACCTTTTTCATCTCCTTTACGTTCGGATCTAATTTTCAAACGTTTATTATTTTCTACTTTATCCAGTGTCCAGCTATTATAATCAGATTTTTTAATAATATCTTCAGCAATTTTAATTGCTGTACCACTAGGTTTATCTTCTTTTCCAGCGTGATGTTTTTCAAGAATGCTTGTTTTGAAATCTTTATGATCGATCATTATTGAATTTAAATAATCATTTAGTTTATAAAAAAGATTAACTCCAATACTGAAATTAGGAGAGTATAGAAAAGCACCATCAGACTCTTTGCAGTAATTCTTTACATCATCTAGATGTTTGGTCCAACCAGTAGATCCACATATCACTTTGATATTTTTTTCAAGACAGTTTTTAATCTGTTGATATGTTACTTCTGGTGGTGTAAAAATAATTGCAACCTCTGCGTTATTAAAATTCGTATCATCATAACGATCAATAATTGCGCTGATATTATGCCCTCTGGTAACTAAAATTTTTTCAATTTCTTTACCCATTTTACCATAACCAATTATTGCAACATTCATTCTATAAATTAATTTTAATTTTTAATCCAACATTTGAGTTGAAAAAATGATCATTTTCAAAATACGGTTGAAATGATAAATCTTCATCAACATTAAAATCTAAGAGGTGTGCATCTATGTTAGCATCTAAAATATTTAAAAAATAAAAACCTACAAGAAATACCATAGATAAATCTTTATATTTTTTATGAAAATCTTGACCATCTAGAAGTCTATCATCATTAATTATTATACCCTGAAATTGATCATCAGTAAAACCTGCTTTTCTTCGTTTATATGCATCTCTGTATGACCAGAATTTTTTCTTGTTGAAGTCATACGCATAAGCTGAAACACCAATTGCTGCATAAACAATAGGTACTTTCCATGCTTTTTTATTATATACCTGACCAAGACCTGGGAGTACTGCTGAGTAAAATGCAGCTTTTGATGGTCTTAATATATCAATCTCTTTTTTTTGGTCTTTTTCTTGTGAAAAAATCAGATTATTTGAAATGAAAAATAATAATAGTAATGAAAAAAAATTATTGGTCATTTAATTTATCAATTAAATCATTTAACTCCTTTTTACTATTGAATTTAAAGCTTAGTGAACCTATTTTTTTATTAAGTTTTAAATCAATATGTAGCTTATATTTATTCTCTAATAATTTTATTTTTTTTGTCAGGTTTTTATCTCTTACAACTTCTTTTTTTGTTTTTTTGCTGCTTAGATCTTTAACAATCTTTTCAGTTTGCCTGACGGAAAGGTTATTTTTTAAGATCTTTTCATAAATAAAGAGTTGTTTTTCTGTTGAATCAATATTTATAAGACATCGGCCATGACCCATGCTAATGAAATTGTCCCTAATTCCACTTTGAATAATTGGATCTAATTTTAGTAATCTAATGTAATTAGCAATTGTTGACCTATCTTTTCCAACTCTTTTGCTCATTTCCTTTTGCGAAATATTTAATTCATTAATTAAGCGATCATAAGAAATAGCAATTTCAATTGGATCTAAATCTTTTCTTTGTATGTTTTCTACAAGGGCCATTTCCAAGGTGGTTTGATCATCAGTTTCCCTGATGTAGGCTGGAATCGTTCTAATGCCTAATTGCTTGAAGGCTCTTAATCTCCTTTCACCTGAAATTAATTCATAGTTGCCATCCATGACCTTTACGGTTATGGGTTGAATTAAACCTAATTCTTTTATTGATGAGGCTAATTCATCAATATCTTTTTGGTTGAAATTTGTTCGTGGTTGATATGGGTTTAACTCAATTGAATTAATATCAATATCATTAAAATTTGTAGATGAAAGATTTGTATCTACTTTTTTTTTGTTATCATTTAGAATAGCTGATAAACCCCGACCCAATACTCTTTTTTTATATGCTTTTGCCAAACTAATTTAAATTTATTACCTCCTGAGCAAATTTAATATAACTTTTAGACCCTTTGCTAGTAGAATTGTATACAATAATACTTTCACCATGACTAGGAGCTTCACCAAGACTAACATTTCTAGGAATAATTGTTGAAAAAACCATATCACTAAAATGTTTTTTGACATCGTCTTTAACTTGATTTGAAAGTCTTAGTCTTGAATCAAACATAGTAAGCAATATTCCTTCAATTTCAAGTTTATCATTATGAACTTTCTGTATTCCTTTAATTGTATTTAAAAGTTTACCTAAACCCTCTAATGCATAATATTCACATTGTATTGGTATTATTACAGAATTTGATGCTGTCAATGCATTCATGGTAATTAAACCCAAGGAAGGAGGGCAGTCTATTATTATAAAGTCATATTCATCCTTGATTTTATGAATCATTCTGCTCAGCATGTATTCTCTCTTCTCTGTGTCAACTAGTTCAATTTCAACAGCAACTAAATCAATATTTGCAGGAATGATATCCAGATTAGGACTCTTTGTTTTTAAAATTGATTCACTGATTTCACATTGATTTAATAATACATCATATGATGACTTGTTAAAGTCCTCTGTTTTAATACCAATTCCTGAGGTTGCATTTCCCTGAGGATCAGCATCAATTAACAGTACATTTTTTTCAAGAACGCCTAATGATGCAGCTAAGCTTAATGATGTGGTAGTTTTTCCTACACCACCCTTTTGATTAGAAACTGAAATTACTTTACCCATTATTCTTTAAACTCAATTATATATATATCTTCATTGTCTTTCTTCATATAAAGTTTTTCTCTTGCATATTTTTCAAGACTGTCGGGATTATTTAAGTTTGAAATGATACTCTCGTCAATTTTAATTTGTTTTTCAAGCAATGATTTTCTTTCTTTCAATTCATTTATTTCTTTTTTTAATTTCAAATTGACTAAAATAGAATTCGAATCAATAAAGAAAATCCATATAAAAAAAACTATGGATGTCAGTACATAAAGGTTGCTAATTAATTTAAAAAATTTCGAACTTTTAATTTTTTTGATGATTTCCATCTAATAGTTGATCAATTCTAATCTTTATGTCATCAAAAACATAGCTTTCATCCAAAACGATGTCAGCGAATTTTTCTGATGATTTAACATACCTATCATGCATCGGTTTTATCATTTTGTAAAACCTATTTTTTATTTCAATTTCATTTCTTCCTCTCTCATTAATATCCCTAACAATCCTTCTTCTTAACCTTTCAGAAGAATTTACTTTCAAAAATATGCTTAAATCAAAAAAATCTCTAATACTTTTTTTTAACAAAATCAAAATACCATCAACAATTAATAAATCTCCCTGCTTTAGACTACCCTTTTTTTTTAATCTTTTATGACTTTTATATGAGTAGATCGGTGTTTTGATGTTATTTCCATTAATGTAATCACTTATTTGTTGATAAAATAACTCAAAGTCTATAGAGTTGGGGTGATCAAAATTTATTTTTGATCTGTCAGCGAATGATAATTCGCTAAAATCTTTGTAATAAGAATCTAGAGATATATAGTTTACGCTGAAATTCTTGTAACTATTAATTATTTTTTTTGCTAGAGTTGTTTTTCCAGATCCTGTTCCCCCTGAAATAGCAACGATAATCATTATTTTGGCATCAATTTGAAAATACCTTTATTATCTACAGCTAAGTATATGTAGCCATCGGGACTGACTCTAACATCACGAACTCTTCCTACATTTTCAGCAACTTTTTCCCTATAAGTAACTTTATTATTGTCGAGAACTAGCCTTTCCAAATACATGTATTTTAATGAACCAACTAGAATGCTACCTTTCCAATCAGAATAAATATCGGAGTTCAAGTAAGCAAATCCACTTGGAGCTATTGATGGTATCCAATAATATAAGGGTTGTTCCATCCCTGGCAAAGATTTGTTATTAGTTATGGTTGTCCCACTATAGTTTATACCATATGTTATTTTTGGCCACCCATAATTCCTTCCAGAGCTTACTACATTAATTTCATCACCACCTCTGGGCCCATGTTCATTAGTCCATATTTTGCCAGTTTTCGGGTGTTTAAACATACCCTGTGGGTTTCTATGGCCATATGAATAAATAGCCGTTTTTGCTCCATTTTCACTTATAAAAGGATTGTCATTTGGTATCGACCCATCTTCTTTTATTCTGTAAACTTTCCCACCATCCAGTGTAATGTCTTGAGGATTTTTATTTCTATTACCACGATCTCCAATCGTAAAAAATAAGTATCCATCATTATCGAATTGTAACCTACATCCCCAATGAAGTGATGACTTAGTCTGTTCCTCACCGTGGTATAAAACTTTAATATTTTCCAATGAGTTATTTATAAGTTTTGCACTTGCTATTGCAGTATTTGCTCCATTCTCTTTATTTCCTTTTGAATATGAGAAGAAAATAGTTTTATTTTGATCAAAATTTGGATGCAATTCAATATCCAATAAACCACCTTGATTTTTTAAGTACACATCAGGAACGTTAGATATTTCTATTACTTTACTATCATTTACCACAAACATTTTTCCTCTTCTTTCGGTATATATAAAGGTCTTATTATCAATGAATTCAATACTCCACGGTACATAATCGGTTTGGTGTATATTGATTACATCATAATCAATATTTTTTGGAGTATTGATCGTATCATCTGTTTGTGCACAAGAAAAACAAAAAGTAAGTATTAAAATAAATTTTTTCATTTTTTAAAACTAATAAAAAAAAACCCCCTATTGGAGGTTTTTAAAATTATTTGGAATCTAAATACCTTCCAATTTCTGCAAAGTACCACTGAGTGTCCATATAGGCACCAGTTGCGATAATTTTTCCATCTTTCCATTCCCAAAAACCATAATAATGTATTGTGTTTTCTTCACCTGTCAATTTTGAGCTACCTGTCCATGTTAACCAGTGATTAGTAAAAACTCTTCCATTATTGTAATACATCGTAGTAATATTGGCATCGTTATGTTTAATATTGTCAAATACTTCTTGGTCCTGTTTGTAACCAGCGACCCATTCTTCATTTGTAAACTCAGCTCCATTAACTAAATGAACAGCACCCTCAGCCAAATGATCCATAGCTATTTCGAAATTTCCATTTACATATGCAGCAGCTAGTTTTTCAACAATTTTACTCTCTTCACTGTTTGCATTGATAGTTCCCGACCAATCGCCATCATCAACGGTTACACCTTGTGAGCATGATACTATTACAAGGGATATTAAAAAAATCAGTTTTTTCATATTATTTGTTTTAAGTTAATTATCTAAATTAAAAATTCTCATTTAATATTAAAAGTCGGGATGACAGGATTTGAACCTGCGACCCCACGGCCCCCAGCCGTGTGCGCTAACCGGGCTGCGCCACATCCCGAATGTGCAAATGTAATTTAATGACAGCTTACGTTATATTTTTTTAGTCGCCAATAATTATAGGGCAGTGGTGTATAAAAACCTGCCAAGAGCATTATTGGAACAACCCACCATGTCAGCATTGCACCGCCCGTTAACAATAAGTCAGTGGCATTCATAGCTATTTCCATACCTATCATTGAAATAAATGACATTCCCAATGCTGTTTTCAGTGATGAATAAAAATCCATTTGTTTAAGTAAAATAATTGTTTCCAGGATAATAGATGTTAATAAACCATTTATAATAGCAAGACCCATAACCTCATAATTAGACCAAGAATGATCAATTTTTTGAAAGTAATATATTGTTCCAAAATCTCCAATTGAACAACCAAGCAAACACCAAAGCGTATTAATCCTAGCCTGTTTCCATGTTTTTTTACATTTCCAATTCATTGTCCAAAAATATAGATTTGTTCTTATTTTACTAGATTTGAAGATTAATTAAATACAATTAAAATGAAAAAATTATTAATACTATTTACAATACTTATATTTTGTGCCTGTGAACAGCCCGTTAAAATTGACGATGCAGAATGGTCAGGAACTATTTCAGCTTCTGATGAAAGAAATGCTATAATGAATACTTTTCCTGATGCTTATGAAAACAAAGATAAAGAAGCGGCACTTTCAATATTTGCCGAGGATGCTATATTTCACGTAAATGACACTCAGTTAACAGCTGTTGAAGTTGTAGATGCTTTTATGGTAGGACATGAATATTTTGATGATGTTAAAAATATAGATAGAACAACAACAACAATGTTTTATAACAATGGGGAAATTTATACCAATTATTGGTACACATGGAATGGAACCAATAAAAAGACAGGGGAATTGTTATCCATTCGAGGACATGCATGGTTTAAGTGGGATGGATTAAAAGTAGTTGAAGCATATAATGCTTTTGATCCAACTGAATACAACAAAGCTTTTGAATAAAAGCAGTATTTGATAAGTATAAAAACCTCTTCTCATGAAGAGGTTTTTTTGTCGGGGTGGCAGGATTCGAACCTACGACCTCCGCGTCCCAAACGCGGCGCGATAACCGGGCTACGCTACACCCCGTAAACGGGTGCTAATATAAAACTCTTTATATTAACAACAAACACAAATTTTTATATTAATTTTGAACGCATGTCAATTGAAAAAATCAAAACATTAATCATTGGTTCAGGCCCTGCTGGGTACACTGCTGCAATTTATGCTTCTAGGGCTGATTTAAAGCCTGTTTTGTATACAGGAATGGAGCCTGGCGGTCAGCTTACCACAACAACCGATGTAGATAACTTCCCTGGATATCCTAATGGAATTGATGGTCCAAAAATGATGGAAGAACTTAAAGCTCAATCTGAAAGATTTGGTACTGATGTCAGGATTGGCGAAGCCACTAATGTAAAGTTTGCAGCGAGTCAAGGTGAATTACATGAGGTTACGATCGATAATACCAAAGTTGTACATGCCAAGACAATAATTATATCAACTGGTGCATCAGCTAAATATTTGGGCCTTGAGAGTGAACAAAAATTAATAGGTGGAGGTGTTTCTGCTTGTGCGGTGTGTGACGGATTTTTTTATAAAGGTCAAGAGGTTGCGATAGTAGGTGGGGGTGACACTGCTGCAGAGGAAGCAACATACCTTTCAAATATATGTTCCAAAGTAACAATGCTCGTAAGAAGAGATGAAATGAGAGCTTCTAAAGCTATGCAGCACCGTGTCAATTCCAAAGAAAACATAGACTTAAGATACAATACTGAGGTAGTTGAAGTATTGGGTAATAATGTTGTAGAGGGGTTAAAAATAATTAACAACAAAACCCAAAAAACAGAATCCCTAAATATTACAGGCTTTTTTGTTGCAATTGGTCACAAACCTAATACGGAATTATTTAAAGGACAACTTGATATGGATGAAACTGGATACATAATAACTAAAGGTAAAACAACTAAAACCAACATTCCTGGTGTTTTTGCATCAGGTGATGTACAGGACAAGGAATACAGACAAGCAGTTACTGCTGCAGGTACTGGATGTATGGCGGCTCTTGATGCTGAAAGATATTTAGCCTCTGTTGGAGAATAATATGTTTAGTTATAATTTTTTCCTTTTTAAAGACTTACCATCGGCATGGCTTTGTGGTGTCCGCATTACAGAACTTAATGAAGAAATGTGCAGAGCTAAGGTTAGACACAATTGGTTTAATAGCAACCCTTTCAATTCACTCTACTGGGTTGTTCAAGGAATGGCTTCTGAGTTAACAACCGGAATGTTGATTATTAAGCAAAAGGAAAAGCTAGACTATAATATTTCAATGCTTGTAACCTCAAATTCATCAAAATTTTTGAAGAAAGCCAGAGGAAAAATTATTTTTGAGTGTAGTGATGTAAAAAAAATTGAAGATACTTTTCAGCACTTGACAAAAGATAAACCAACAGCTATTTTAAATTTAAATTCAAAAGGTTATGATGAGGATGGAGATTTGGTTTCAGAATTTACATATGAGTGGAGTTTAAAAAGAAAATTTTAACATTTTTTTAATTAGTTAGACATATTAAATTAACTAAATTTAAATATGGCCAGACAGGTTTTTAAGTATACCAAGAAAGTCTTGAAAAAAGTTGCATTTAATTTTACTCTTTTCAAAAAAGAATTAGAAAAAGCCTCAGATGTTTTGTTGCCACATGAATATGAGGAACTAAAGATTTGGGTTGAAAGTTACATCAATAAGCACCCCCATTTGAGTGGGGTAGTTTAATCAATAATACTAATTTTCATTTTTATATTGTCTATAGGCCATTCCCTTTTATCAGTCTCTATATTTGATATTGCATCAACTACATCCATACCTTTAATAACCTTACCAAAAGGAGTATAATTTTTATCAAGGTGATATGCTCCATTTCTGTCAACCACAATAAAAAATTCATATGGTGAGGCAAGTTTATATGGATTGTCAATATCACTGCTAGGAATTGACATTATGCCTCGATCATGTTTAAATCCTTTTTTCGTGTCTGGAGGTAAAAGATATCTTCCTATCCTCTTTCTTCTTTTTGATATCTCATATGAGTCAGAATTACCACCTTGAATAATAAAATCTTTTACCACTCTGTGGAATGAGGTACCATTAAAGTATTTCTTTTTTGTTAAATAAATAAAGTTAGAACGGTGATACGGTGTTTCATTGAAAAGTAAAACATCTATATTACCCAGTCTAGTTTCTATTCTTACTTTATTTTCCTTGTTTTTTTTATCATAATCAAAGAAAAAAGGTATGGCATTCTTATCATTTAATACAAACTCGTTAGCGACGGATTTTATCTCGACTTTTTTTTCAATTTTTTTTTCATTTATTGGAACTTTTTTTGGATTATTTTTAACTGTTGTCTGACACGAGAACAGAAGAATAAAAAAACAAAATGATAAATTTGAAAGATGAATTTTAATGAATTTGAGCATAGATTGATAAAATTAAAAAATAAATCTCTTCCTGGAATAAAATCTCAACTTGAATTAGCACCACCTAATCGCTTAAAATTAATTAAAAATAATAAGGGCGATAAGAAAAAAGATGCTGCTGTTTCCCTCTGTTTTTTTCAAGATAGTGATCAAAATATTAAAATTCCACTTATTTTGAGAAATACCTATGATGGTGTGCATTCAAATCAAATCTCATTCCCTGGTGGAAAGAAAGACAAATGCGATGATAATTTAATTCAAACTGCTAAGAGAGAAACCGCAGAAGAAATTGGTTTAAATCAAAATGAAATGAAATTTCAATTTAAATTAACCGACATATACATTCCACCCAGTAATTTTCTAGTAAGACCATATATTTTTACAATTAATTCAACACCGAAAATAATACCAAATCCTAAAGAAGTTGTTAAAGTTCTATCACCAAAAGTAGCTGATATACTAAATCTAAAAATTCGAAATAGTTCTAAAAAAAAACCTATAAATAATTACCCATATTTTATAATTGAGGATCATATTGTTTGGGGTGCAACTGCAATGATATTAAATGAATTTAGAGCGTTGTTAAAGTAATAAATCAATGTTATATATTTGTTGATTAACTATCTCAAGTGTCAATATTTAAAAAAAACCCCTTCGGACACAATCTTTTCATTAAGTCTTGGTTAATAAAAATCCTTGGTGTTTTAACTCATCAAAGGTTTAAGGGATTTAATAAGCTTAAAATTGAAGGATCTGAAATACTCAACAGAATACCTGAAAAAAATGTGTTGTTCGTTTCCAATCATCAAACTTACTTTGCAGATGTTGTTGCAATGTTTCATGTATTTAATGCAGGTTTAAGCGGAAGAGTTGACTCAATAAAAAATATTGGTTACTTGTGGAAACCTAAGCTCAATATTTACTTTGTTGCTGCCAAAGAAACAATGAAATCAGGCCTAGTTCCTAGAATTTTAGCTTATGCTGGCTCAGTATCAATTGAAAGAACGTGGAGGGACAAAGGAAAAGATGTAAATAGACAGGTAAAAATGAGTGATATATCTAATATTGGAATTGCTTTGAATGATGGCTGGGTAATTACTTTTCCCCAAGGCACTACAACACCATTCAAACCAATTAGGAAGGGAACTGCTCACATAATTAAAGAATTTAGACCATTGGTTATACCAATAGTAGTTGATGGTTTTCGTCGTTCATTTGACAAACAAGGAATTAGAATTAAGAAAAAAGGGATTCTTCAGTCAATGGAAATAAAAGAACCTTTAAAAATAGATTATGACAAAGAATCAATTGAATCTATTGTAGAAAAGATTGAATTCGCCATTGAGCAGCATCCCTCATTTTTAAAAGTTGTATCAAAAGAAGATTTGGTTGAGTATGAAAAAACAAATAAGCTTAGAGAATGGTCTCAAGAATAATTATTTTTCTATAAAAACAGTTTTGATCGAGGGGTTAAATGGAATGTCCATTAAATTACCATCAGAATCTAAAAGTTCTAATTTAATTTTATTTTCACCATTTTTAAGACCCTCAATATAGTATGGAACCCACTCATCAATAAGAAAAACAGTATCATTAATTGTAGCTCTGACTTTATTTCCATTTTTTGATATTTCTGTATTGACTAAATAGAAATCTAGAAGAACTTTTTCCGTATCCTTTCCTTTATAGGTGCCTTTTGGTCTGCTGTAAAAAAGAAATTCACTACTAAGATCTTCAGGTTGATCACTAATTTGGGTTAAAACATAAGCATTTTTATTTTTGACTGACTCGTGGTGGGATCTAGATAAAAATGCGAGAATTATATTATTGCCATTATCAATTTTTTTACTAAAAGTTTTTTCATAGTGAGCTGAGTATGGTTCATTATTTAAAATAAAATGAATATGCTGACCTTTTTCAGAGTTGGCTAGCTGATATTCGAATTCTTTTTCTGTTTGTATTCCCAATTCGTATTCTTCTAACTCAAAAGAAAAATTAAAGTTATTTTCAAGATTAGTTTGTTCAACCAATGAAATTTTAGAATTATTGTAAGATGGAGAACCTTCAACTTTATTAATAGTAATCTTTTGTTCTTTAGTATGGTTACATCCTAGAAGAATATAAATTATTGATAATAGAAAGATTTTTTTTAATTGAATTCTCATATTTATTTTAATTTAGTTTTAATGTTTACTAAAAGTACTAAAATATTGTTCATTTATATCATTATTATTTGTTCAACATCATGTGGCCTTTTAAAAGAAAATAATGGTGAAATTAAATATAAAACAACAGATTTTGACAGTCATCCACAGCCTAATTCACCAACTTACTTAAAATTACAGGATTGGTTAGTACATCCTGAACAAAATGATCAACCTCCTTTTTTAGAAAAAAATAATGGTTTAATGAAGGCTGATGTTTTTTTTATAGTACCAACATTATTCACTGACAGAAAAAATATTAATTGGAATTCTGATATTTACGATGAAGAATTCACAAATATTCTAATGAATTCATCAATCAAATACCAGTCAACCGCGTGGCTAGATTCAGGTAATTTATATTCCCCAAATTACAGGCAAGCACATTTTAGAGTTTTTGATGAATACAGATGGGAGAACGGGGGTGAGAAAGCATATAATTTAGCATATGAGGACATAAAAAGATCTTTTGAAATATATCTTAAACATTATAATCATGGTAAGCCAATTATAATTGCTGGCCATAGTCAAGGGTCAGGTCATGCAATAAGATTATTAAGTGATTTTTTTGACGGAAAAGAATTAAAAAGTAAATTGATTGCTGCTTACCTGCCTGGAACAAAGGTTACACAGGATGATTTTTTTGATTTACAATTAATGAATAATCCTGAGGAAACAGGTGGGTTTGTAACCTGGAATACTTTCAAAATTTTAAAAAACGATCAAAAGTTTAATTTTACAATTGACAAAGAATGGCTTGTCGATGCTCTTTGCTCAAATCCAATAACATGGGATACAAAAAAAAATAGCGATTTTTCTAATCACAAAGGGCTACTATTTTTAAATGGCAAAATATTTTCAAATGCATTAAGAATTTATAATATCGAAAATGGTGTTTTTTTAAAAACACCAAAAATCGGACTTTTCAAAACTCTATTAATATCAACTTTAAAAGATTATCATAAAGCGGATATCAACCTCTTTTGGGAGGATATAAGACAAAATTCTGTTTTAAGGGTAAAGTCTTATTTCAAAAATTTAGCTGAGTGATTCTCCATATCTCCAACCATCTCTAGCTGGTTCTTTTAAAAATTCATTGATATCGGGTCTGTTAGTAATCTTCATTTTTTTAGATTCGTATTGTATTTTAGCTGCAAATCTCTGAGATAAAGTTCCTATTAATGCCATCTCAGTTAAATCAGCACCATAACTAAAATTAGATTCAGGCAAATAATCATTTTTAATTGCATCGATCCACTCATGAACCGGTGTTTCATCGCCCCATTTGAGTCTTGGAATTGTCTGATCAGGCATATTATTTTTAAAATCTTCCCATTCTTGGTCACTTACAAGTAATTTAGGATTATTTGGTCTTCCACCTGTTATTAATGAACATTTACTTCCAACCATAATCATCCCAGACCTTTCAAGTTCTTTTATTGGCCAGTCGGGGTCTAGTTCTGGTTTTAAACCACCCTCGTACCATTTCATGGTCACTGGGGACCTTTTTTTATTTGCAGGAAATTTATACGAAACAATAGACTGTTCACTTACAAAATGATGTTTATTAATTTGTTTAGGAACATAAGATTCAACTTCATTTGGCATGCCTAAATCCAATGCCCAAAAAGGTCCATCTAGGGTATGACATGACCAATCACCTAGCTGACCATTTCCAAAATCAAAAAAACCTCTCCATGATTTAGGTGCGTAAACTTGATTGTAATCTCTGTATTTTGCTGGACCTAACCATAAATCCCAATTTAAATGCTCAGGAACTTGTTGTTTGGATGGTGGAAAGCTTTCTGGTAATGTCCAATAATGTCCAGGCCTAAAATCTAGCGTACCTATCCATGCATGAACCTCCTTTACCTCACCTAGAATTCCAGCTTCATACCATTCTTTAATTTGCCTAACTCCATTGGTAGTGTGTCCTTGATTACCCATTTGGGACACAATGTTATAGTAATTAGCTGCCTTTTTTAAAGTCCTGCATTCCCATACATTGTGAGCTAATGGTTTTTCCATGTAAACATGTTTACCTAGTTCCATTGCAACCATGGCTGGAGCAAAATGGGTATGATCGGGTGTACTTATTATGACTGCATCAATCTCTTTGTGCATTTCATCGAACATCAATCTGAAATCAGTAAACTTTCTAACTTTTGGAAAATTAGATAAAATCTTTTCGTAACCATCCCTCGCTCTATTATCATCAACATCACACATTGCAACTATATTTTCAGAATCAAGAATAGGATTATAGTTTGCTCTGCCTCTTCCTCCAACTCCAATAACAGCAATATTTAATTTAGTATTTGGGTTTCGACAGCTTATTAAAGTTGGGCTAATCAGTGTTGCTCCAGCAAATAGACTAGAGGTAAGTAAAAAATCTCTTCTCTTAAATTTATTCATATTAAAAATTTCTGTAAGGTGAATCCAGATAATTGTTAGCTTCCTCCTCCTTAAACCTAGCTTTGGAACTATCCCAATTTAGCGTCTTGCCAGGAAATCTTCCCGCTATAACACCAAGCAATATCGTTTCTGTCAAGTTCGATGAGTAGGAGAAAGGAGCCGTACAGGTATCTTTTCCTAGACAAGCATCTATAAATTGATGATAGTGTAAATAAGATTCTTTACCATAATCACGAACTGGAATTTCACTGAGTTCACCACTTTTGACAAATGGTTCAACATCAAAATCTTGGTATTTGTTATCAACGATTAGTTTTGGTATTTCCATGAAATGAGGAAGCAATAATCTACCTTTTTCACCAATAAACATAGCACCCTGTAATGGTAATTTATCATTATTAGGTAACTTCAGATCTTTATGATTCCTAGGAGAACCTTTACCATCTTCCCATATCCAAGTTAATGTCTCTGTTGTATATTTTGTTCCTGGAAATACATATTCAACGTAATTTTTTTCTGGAAAACCAAAGTTGTTCGGTTTTCTGCATTTATTTTTAATTGTCATCGGAACATCGAGTTCTAAAGCATTGTATGGTGTATCAAAAATGTGAACTCCCATATCACCAAGTGTTCCACATCCAAAATCAACAAGTTTTCTCCACATTCCTGGATGGTAGATTTTGTCTTTATAAGGTCTTTCTTTTGCTGTACCAAGCCATAAGTTCCAATCTAAGTAACTTGGTATATCATCAGAACCTGTTGGTTCAGGACCATCATAACCCCAATTTTTTGGACACCAAGCTCTTACCCTGTTAACTTTACCAATAATTCCAGATTTAATAAGAAGTGTTGCTAACTTATAATCATAAAATGAATGTACCTGAATACCCATTTGAGTTATTAAGTTTTTTTCTTGAGCCAATTTTTTCATTTTTCGAGCCTCGGATACATGGTGGGTTAGAGGTTTTTGACAATAAACATGTTTATTAAATTCCATGGCCATTATTGATGCAGGAGCATGAGTGTGATCAGGTGCAGAAACAATTACTGCATCAACTTCATCATGAATATTTTTTAGCATTATTCTGTAATCTTTAAACAGTTTCGCTTTAGGAAATAGCTTACCGGCCTCAACAAGAGCTTTGTTATCAACATCACAGAGTGCATAGACCTCAACTTTATTATGAGAGGCAACATCATTTAAATCAGATTTACCCATGCCACCAACTCCAATATGAGCAGTTTTTATTTTCTTATTCATAATATTTAAAAAATTATAATTAGGTAAAAGTGGAGCAATTCCAAATATTGATGTGTTTTTTAAAAAATTTCGTCTATTTATCATATTACAACTTTTTTATTTTAATATTTTTAAACCAAATCGGACTGTCGTGGTCTTGAAGAGCGATATAGCCCTTTTTAAACTTTCCATAATCTGGATATTGATCCCACTTTCCTGAATTTCTTCTACTATACCAATCCTCAGAGTAGGGTACAAAAGAAAGTATAAGCTCCCCATTTAACCAGTGTTCAACTTTTTCAGATGTGTAAATAATTTTTGTTGAATTCCATTCTCCTGCTGGTTTTAGTTTTTTAATTTTTTCATCAGCAGAATACATCGCATAGTCTGCACCTGCTTTTTGCCAATCCTTCAACTCTGAATTATTTAATTTACCCCATCCAAAATCATCTATGAGCTGATATTCGGGTGAAACAGCATAAGGCGCTGAATAACCCTCTTTTACATGGTAAAAAACCCCACTATTACCACCATATGGAATTTTCCAATCAAGGTGCAATTCAAAATTTTCAAATTCTTCTAAATAATAGATTATATCACCTCCACCTTTCCAATCGTCTTCTTTTTTAAGCTGCGTATCAAAAGTTAAATTACCATCAATTACAGCCCATTTCTTTGGCATTTCTGTGCCATTGTAGGCTCTCCAACCATCGGTTGTTTTACCATCAAATAAATATATCCATTCACTTTTAGGTTTATATTCACATGATACCAAAAAAGTAATTAGTAGACCCACAAAGATTCCTTTAAACCAAGAAACCCAATAAGTTTGATAATGTGAAAGACTCAATTTATTTCTTGTTTTTTCAGTATATTTTTTATGCCACTCAATTAATTTTGTCATATCAATTATAAGATAAGTTAATTTTTTCAAAAAGTTTAATTTCAGCTATAAATTGCCAGTCCATATTTAATGTTTGGTTGGCAGTATGATTGTGATGGTCCTGATCTAGAATGTAATTTTGAGGTTTGATAATGTTTCTACTTTTTGCATATACTTTTTCAAAACTATTTCTAATTTTTTCAAATTCTTTCTCTTTATTTGATAAATTGATTAAATCATTTTCACCTTTATCAAAATTTGAAATAGTAACAAAAGTTTCATAGCTGAATAAAGCCAGTTTTGCAACTTGCTCATATACTTCTAATGCATAACTCCCTCTGATTGTTTTTGTTTTTTGTTGGTTAATTTTCTCAATTATTATTTTTAGATCTTTAATGTGGTCTTTGGCTATAGATATTTTTTTATCAAATTTTTGATTCCACGCCCCTGGGTTATTGATATCAGGAAGCTCTACAATGTGAGTTTCCAATGGCAAACTAGTTTTAGTAATTTGATTTCTATGCTTTTTTTCTTTAATAAATAAATTAGCCCAATCTCTTACAGGTTTATCTAGATCATCAATAAATTCAAATTTTTCATCACTAAATGATGGTGAGAAAAATTTATGACGAAATTTTGATTTAAATTCTTTAGAGCTCAAATCATTACCTCCCCAAGTATATTCTGCAAAAGCGTAGATTCCACGTTTATAAAGCTCAAAGTGTGGTGAGTCATCGTCCCATAAGGTAAGTAGCAGGCCATCAAGTTCTTTTGCAACTGAAGTCAAGGAAAATGATTTGATTGATTCAATATTGCTATAATCTTGTGGCATTAAAACCCATCTGGTTTGACCAGCTGTTGCACCCATTACTTTTAGGTTATTTTCTTTATACCAATCTATTGTTTTTAGATTTCCTTCTGCCCACGGGTAAAAATAATTCCATCTCATGTAAATACAATTCTTTGGAAAATCATCTAGATATTCAGTTAATTTTTTTTCGTTATTAATCCATATGCTATCAACTTTTGCTTTTGTAAGTTTTGTATTCCTAGTAACCATCCAAACTCCCCCATGCTTTAGATACATATCATCCCAAAATATCGGTGTTCTATTGTTTTGTTTAGCAAATTCAGAAACTTTATTTAACCAAAGTAGATTAAGCTCAAATCCCTTTTTTCCATCTCTATCAATAACTCTTACTTCATCACCTCCTACATGTAAAAATTGACCATATGGGGTGGCTTCCATTGCATCTTTGTAGAGGTCAAATTGAACATCATATGTTTCTTGTTTTAAAGGATTAAATGCCCAATCATCATCAGAAATATCTCTTAAGTGCTTATACTTTTCATGTTTAAGAATAAAAGAGGCATGCCCTAAACCCTGGATTAGAGGACTTATCTTAATATTTCTGTCATTAGCATAGTCACTCAAGCTCTTCCACCAAGAAATGGAGTAGCTATCTGGTGCAGCAATAATTGGTCTTTTTTCATATCCAAGTTTATCTTCAAACTCTATAATTATACCATTAATTTTTAAAGAAGCTAGCTCATCAATAAGTTTGAAATAGTATTCTTTTTTTTCAGTGTGATGTTTAACATCCAGATGAATTGATCTATACTTTAAAGAAGGAAAGTCTTTGATTAAAACAATTGGTAAATTGATGTTTTGATCATTTGAATCAGTAATTAACTGGCTTAATGAATTAAAACAATAAAATAATCCAGCTTTATCCTTTGCTATAATTTCAATATTTTCCATTGAAATATTTAAATGATAACCCTCATCAGCGATGTCTAATTCATTATCTATTTTAAATGACAAGTTGTGTTTATTTGCTGTGCCTCTCTTGAGATTGAATGTTTGACTTAATAAGATTGGAAGTTCATTAGATTCAGAATAAAAAACAAAATCTGATTTGCTGCTCAGTAATGATGATTTTCCATTGTATTCTATATTTTTTACAGATGGTAATAAAATAAAATTGTCTTCAAGTTTGCTTTTCTGACATGAATAAAAAAAGATTAATATTAGTATTATTTTGAGGCCAACTCTCATGACATAATTTGTTCAGACTGAATTTAGTAAATATTAAAGTAAAAAAAAACCCCAACAAGGCGTTGGGGTTAAGTGATCGCGGCACGATTCGAACGTGCGACCGTCTGCTTAGAAGGCAGATGCTCTATCCAGCTGAGCTACGCGACCAGATCAGAGGGCAAATTTAACTATTTAAATTTTCTTTGCAATTCTTTTTAAACCTTATAAACATAATTGTTGTAAATTAATTTAAGTTTTTAAATGGCTAATTAATGTATTACATAGGATATGATTTGGGTAGTTCTTCTTTAAAAGTTGCATTAACACATGCTAAATCTGGTAAAAAAATTAATTTAATAAAAGAGCCCAAAGGTGAAATGAATATTATTTCAAATTCACCCGGATTTGCTGAACAAGATCCAAATTTTTGGTGGGAATTAGTTTGCAATGGAACTAAAAGAATCATTAAAGAAAGTAACGTCACTGCTGATCAAATACTAGGTATTGGAATTTCTTATCAAATGCATGGTTTAGTATTGATCGATAAAAGCGGAAAATCATTGCGAGATTCAATTATTTGGTGTGATAATAGAGCTGTAGAAATTGGTAACCAAGCTTTTGCTGAAAATGGGGAAGATAAGTGTAGTGAACATCTATTAAACTCGCCTGGAAATTTTACTGCCTCAAAACTTACTTGGGTTAAAATGCATGAACCTAAAATCTATGAAAAGATATATAAGTTTTTATTACCTGGAGATTTCATTGCCTTTAAATTTTCAGGTGATCCCTCCACAACAATAAATGGGCTCTCAGAGGGTATGTTTTGGGATTTTAAGGAAAATAAGACTGCTAATTGGTTATTGGACTATTACGGAATTGATAATGATTTAATTCCAGATATTGTTGATAATTTTAGTGAACAATGCTATGTTTCAAAAGAAGCATCTAAAGAAACTGGCTTAAATAAAGGCACTCCAATTAAATACAGAGCTGGTGATCAACCAAATAATGCAATGACATTGAATATTTTAAATCCCGGAGAGGTTGCTGCAACAGGTGGTACATCAGGTGTCTTGTACGCGCTAACTGATTCATTAAAATCTAAAGAATCTTTAAGATTAAATAATTTCGCACATGTTAACTACTCAAATAATAATAAGCTTGTAGGTAAGCTCTTGTGTATTAATGGGGCAGGCATTCAATATAAATGGCTAAAAAAAATAACAAATGCAAAAAGCTATACTCAAATGAATAATCTTGCTGAAAAAGTTGACGTTGGTTCAAATGGTCTAATACTGTATCCTTTTGGAAATGGAAGTGAAAGAATATTTAACAATCGGGATATTGGCACATATATTAAAAATTTAAACTTAAATATTCATGATCATAGTCATTTATATAGAGCAGTTCTCGAGGGAATAGCATTTTCATTTATGTATGGAATGGAAATACTAATAAATGATAATTTTTATCCGAAGCTGCTAAGGGCCGGTAATGACAATTTATTTCAATCAGAACTATTTTCAAATACTATTTCAACTTTAATTAACAAAGAAATTGAAATTTATGATAGTTCCGGTGCGTATGGGGCAGCAAGAGCAGTAGGTTATGATTCAGGTAATTTTAATTCATACACTGAAAAAATTACTAAAAATGATTATGTTAAAACTTTCGAGCCAATAAATAAAAAAGATTCATATGTAAATGCATATCATCTTTGGAAAGAAAACTTAGAAAAAATTATAAAATAGAATATTATGACAACAATTGGAAATAGAGAATTTTTTAAAGGGATTAATAAAATTGAATTTGAGGGTAAAGAATCTAAAAATCCATTAGCCTTTAAATACTATAACCCCGATCAAATAGTTGCGGGCAAGACAATGAGAGATCATTTTAAGTTTGCAGTTGCTTATTGGCACTCATTCTGCGGGCAAGGTGCAGATCCATTTGGAATTGGTACTCAAAATTTTCCTTGGGATAAATCTAAAGATCCTTTTGAAGCATCAAAGGATAAGGCAGATGCAGCATTTGAGTTCATATCTAAGTTGGGATTTGATTATTTCTGCTTTCATGATTTTGATTTGATTGAAGAGTCAGATGATTTTTCAGAATCTGAAGATAGATTGAACTTTATTACAGATTATGTTGAAAACAAGATGAAAAAATCTGGAATTAAATTACTTTGGGGAACTGCCAACTGCTTTTCTAATCCACAATACATGAATGGAGCAGCCACAAATCCTGATTTTGATGTCGTTTCTAGAGCAGGAGGCCAAATTAAACTTGCATTAGATGCAACAATTAAACTAAACGGAGAAAACTATGTTTTTTGGGGTGGAAGAGAAGGGTACATGTCATTATTGAATACTGATATGAAAAGGGAGCTTGATCACATGGCTCAATTTTTAAAAATGTGTAGAGATTACGCAAGATCGAAGGGATTTAAAGGCACTTTCTTTATTGAACCAAAACCAATGGAACCATCTAAACATCAATATGATTTTGATACTGCAACATCTATAGGTTTTTTAAAGGAATATGGCTTAGAAAAAGATTTTAAAATTAACATCGAAGTTAACCATGCTACTTTAGCTCAACATACTTTTCAACATGAATTAACTGTGGCTGCAAAATCAGGAATGTTGGGAAGCATTGACGCAAATAGGGGTGATTATCAAAATGGTTGGGACACTGATCAATTTCCAATAAACATTCAAGAAACGACAGAGGCAATGTTAGTTTTTTTAAAAGCTGGGGGTCTTCAAGGTGGTGGAATTAATTTTGATGCTAAACTCAGAAGAAATTCTACAGATCTTGAGGATTTATTTTTTGCTCATATTGGAGGAGCAGACACATTTGCTCGAGCTTTATTGATTGCAGATAAACTTTTATCAGATTCACCATTACCAGAGCTATTAAAGAAAAGATATGAAAGCTTTAATTCTGGAAATGGAAAAAAGTTTGAGGAAGGAAAATTGAAATTAGAAGATCTTTATAGCTATGCAAAATTAAATGGCAACTTAACTCTGAAAAGTGGAAAGCAAGAGCTAATTGAAAATATATTATTTAATTATACAAAATAATTTAAAATATTTTAGTTTTTTAATTGATCTAGTTTAGGATCCCAAATTTTTTTCCAGCCTCCTCAAAAAACTTTACTGCTTTTTTTATTTGATCTTTTGTGTGAGATGATGATATCTGTACTCGAATTCTAGCTAAACCCTTAGGGACAACTGGGTAGGAAAACCCAACAACATAGATACCCTTTTTTAATAAAAATTCAGACATTAAAGCTGCTTTTTTATCATCATATATCATAACTGGTACAATGGGGTGCGATTTGCCTTTTATTTCAAAACCTAGAGCTGATATCTCTCTTCTGAATAACATTGTATTCTCTTTAATATTTTTCAAAATTGAGTTATCCTTTTGAATTAATTCAATAGCTTTCATTGAAGCACCAACAATTGGTGGTGCAAGAGTATTTGAAAATAAGTATGGCCTAGATTTTTGTCTTAGTACATCAATAATTTCTTTCTTTCCTGATGTAAAACCTCCACTTCCTCCACCTAAAGCCTTCCCAAGTGTCCCAGTTATGATATCAACCTTACCAATGACATTAAGTTCTTCTTGTGTTCCCTTTCCATTTTCGCCCACAAAACCTGTTGCATGACAATCATCAACAAATACCAAAGAATCATACTTTTTTGCCAAGTCACATATCGAATCTAGCTTTGCAAGTGTTCCGTCCATCGAAAAAACACCATCAGTTACAATCACCTTATTTCTATAACCTGAGGCTTCTTTTAGTTTGTTTTCTAGATCAACCATATCGTTGTTGTTATATCTAAATCTAGCGGCTTTACATAATCTTATGCCATCTATTATGGATGCATGATTGAGGCTGTCACTGATAATTGCATCGTTTTTATCAAATAACGGTTCAAATAAACCTCCATTCGCATCAAAAGCTGCAGCATATAGTATTGTATCTTCGGTCTCTAAAAACAACGAGATTTCATTTTCAAGTTTTTTGTGAATATCCTGTGTTCCACAGATAAATCTAACAGATGCGAGACCAAAACCATGGCTGTCCAAAGATTCCTTTGCAGCATCTATTATTCTTTGATCTGAAGCAAGACCTAAATAATTGTTTGCACAAAAATTTACAACTTCATTTTCAGTAGTATTAATTATTGATTTTTGTGGAGAGGTTATAATTCTTTCATTTTTATATCTACCAGAATCCTTTATTTCCTCAATTTCAATTTTTAATCTTTTTTTTAGTGATTGATACATATTTTTTATAGCTTTTCAACGCAAATTTAACTGTTTTTTTGAAGAATAGAATTTTAATTACTGGAGCATCAGGACAATTGGGAGAATTTTTTGTTAAATCCCTTATCCAGGATAATAATTACGTTTTAGCAACTGATATAAGAGAAAATAAATCCCTAGATTGTGATTTTGAGTTTTTCGACATTTTTAATTTTGAAATGGGCGATCAATTAATCAAAAAATATAAAATTAATCAGGTTTATAATTTTGCAGCCATACTTTCAGCGAAAGGAGAGAAAGATCCGTTATTGACTTGGGAAATAAATAATGCAGGTTTTATTAACATAGCTAGGTTGTGTTTGAAGAATGATATTAAAAAAATTTTTTGGCCAAGCTCTATAGCTGTATTTGGACATAATTCCAATTTAGACTTTGTCAAGAATGATGAAGCTATGTTACCCGAAACTATGTATGGCGTTTCTAAATTAGCCTGTGAAAAAGTTATGTTCTATTTTAATTCAAAAAATTTAATTGATATTAGGTCCATTAGATTTCCCGGAATTGTTTCAAATTCTGAACCTGGTGGTGGTACTACTGATTATATTATTGACATGCTTTATCATGCTAAAAAAGAAAAGAATTATACTTGTTTTTTGAAAGAAAATGCTTTCCTGCCTATGATGCATATTGATGATGCTATTGATGCATCAATTAAACTTATGAAAATTGATAAAAGTAGTTTGTCTAAAAGATCCCCCTATAATATCTCGTCTTTTGAAACATCACCATCAAGGTGGTTAGATTTAATAAAATCAATTGGTTATGATTTAAAAATGAATTATAAAGTTGATTACAGACAAAAAATTGCTGATTCTTGGCCCAAGAAAGTAGATGATACAGCATTAAGAAAAGATATAAAATGGTCTCCAAAGTATAATGATTTAGAAACTGCTAAACACATAATCAACCTAATTCAGCTTTAATTCAAACAGTGCCGAAATTAATGTTATTGGAAACCATGAGGCCCTTTTTTCACAATAAATAAGATGCTTGGTACTTTTTGGATCGTACAATTTTCCATTTAGTGCATTCTCAATAATATCATGTTTCATTAGAGAATCTGTTTTGTCAGTAATAATTTTATCAGAAAAATAGTTAATCATAGTTACTGGAATTTTCTCAATACCCAATTCTTTGAGAGCAAAATATCTGTGATGACCATCAATTATCATTTTTGATTCATTGCAAATAATAATTGATGAAATGATTACTGAATCATCTTTATACTTTAAATTGTTTTTTAAAATTTCTTTCTTATCAACAATTACATGCTCATGTGGAAAAAGCAAATTAATATCAATTTCACAAACGTCTTTAATGATATTATCATCAATTTTTATAGAAAACATATTCAAAGATAAAAAAACCCAAATTTTTGAATATTCAAAAATTCAGGTTATTTCTGCGGAGAGACGGGGATTCGAACCCCGGCGACGGTTTCCCGTCGACAGATTAGCAATCTGCTCCATTACCACTCTGGCACCTCTCCAAATTGGACCTCAAATTTAAGTTATAATTTAATATGTGAAAAAATAAACTAAAGGTTTTTTGTTAGTTTTTTTATTAGTTTATTATCATTGAAAAAGACTTTTAAAAATACCTTTGCAACTGTGTATGAGGGCACAGCCAAAACCATTCCAACAATTCCAAATAAAATTCCACCAACTAGTATTACTAAGAATATTTCCAATGGATGAGATTTTACAGAGTTTGAAAATATGTAGGGTTGACTGAAAAAATTATCTATCAATTGTGCAACAATATATCCAATTATGACGTAAATAGTTTTTGGTATTACAACACTACTAAAATCTTGACCCAAATAGCTGGTCATTGTTAGAAAACTCATAAGAACTACACCAATTAATGGCCCTATATATGGAATTAAATTTAAGATTGCACATAGAAAGGCAATAACAACTGCATCTTTAACTCCAAAAATTAAAAGAATTATTGTGTAGAAAGTAAAAAGTATACTAATTTGAAACAGCAACCCTAGAAAATATCTTGATAATAGAGTTTTGATATTTGTTATTGACTTTTCAATACTTTTTTTCATTTTAGATGGAAATAGAAGAATAAAGATTTTTTCAAAGTAATCACCATCTTTTAACAGAAAGAAAGTAATAAATAAAACAGATAAAATACCCACTGTAATAGAGCCCAAAATAGAGCCAATAGAATTTAATAATGTTGGAATAGCCTCAACACTATTTTTTGTCAGACCATTAATATCAATTATGCTGTCTGAAATATTTATGTTATAATCGATCAAGTAAGCTCCAAATTCAGAATAAAGACTGTTTATTTTAGCCTGAAAAGCATTAACATTCAATAGTGAAAGATTTTTTCCTTGCTCGAGAACCAGGGGAATTAATAACGATATAATACCTAAAATTATAACAATTATAAAAAGTATTGCAACTACGCTAGCCAACGTAGCCCTAAACTTAAGTTTTTCACACATGAACCTAACTAATGGCCTTGATAAAAGAGTTATTATCGAAGCAATGATTAGATATCCTATTATAATTTTAATTTCAATTAAAATATAACCAATAATAAAAATTGAGACCAAATATAAAATTGATTTGAAGAGGCTGTTAGATATTTGGCTTCCAATCATTAAGCAAATATATTATTAAATCATTGAAAATATAGCACAAGATACTATACCTGCTGTCTCTGCTCTAAGTCTTGTATCACCTAAACTAACATACTTAAAGTTATGAATCCCAGCTTTATTCAGTTCATCTTTTGTAAAATCACCCTCTGGACCGATAAGTAAAACATTAGTTTTAGATTTGTCAAAGGATTCATTTAAATATTCTTTTTTTAATTCCTCGCAAGTTGCAATTAATCTATTTTTTTCATTTGTTGATTTAATAAAATTATCAAAGCTAACAGGGTTATTTAATTTGGGAAGTTGATATTTAATAGATTGTTTTGCAGCAGAAATTATCAACTTTTTGCATCTATCCATCTTGATATTCTTTTTAAAAGTTTTTTTACATATTATCGGGGTTATTTCATTAATTCCAATTTCTACAGCTTTTTCTAAAAAGATCTCAAATCGTGAGGGTGATTTTAAAATTGATATTCCTACATGTAGATAATCGGTCTCTAAAAATTTTTCAAAAGAGAGCACTCTTAATTCTGATGTTTTTTTTGATAAGTTGATAATTTCTGTTTGGAACCGATAATTTTTTCCATTGGTAAACATTAAAACATCGCCTTCTTTTTTTCTCAAAACATTAATAATATGATTATTTTCAGTACCCTCTATTTGAAATTTAAGAGTCTTTTTACTAATATTTTCATTGTAAAATAATTCCATTAAATTTTATATCTAGCTCTTGAATTTAAATCTAAAGCAGAGAATTTTTTTTCTTTAAATTTTAGATATCCAACCATGGCAATCATAGCAGCATTATCAGTTGTATATTGATTTTGAGAAAAAAATACATTTAACTTTTCTTTCGAATTATTAAAGTAATCTCTTATACCTGAGTTGGCTGAAACTCCGCCGCCAAAAACAATGTTGTTAACTCCAGTGATATTTACGGCGTTTGAAACTTTTTGTGAAAGAATTTTGATTATTGTCGATTGTAATGACGCACAAAGATTATTCGATTCAATTTTAATAAAATTTTTATTTTTATTTAAACCATCTTCAACAGTTCTTCTAAAATTTGTTTTTAATCCACTAAAACTAAAATTTAATCCATCAACTTTAGGTAAGCTAAATGCAAATCTTTTAGAATCACCTTCTTTAGATTTTTTATCAATTTGTGGACCTGCAGGATATTCAAAACCAATAATTTTTCCACATTTATCAAAAGCTTCCCCTATTGAATCATCAAGAGTTTCGCCAATTAATTCCATTTCAAAGTAATTATGACACAATACTATTTGAGTATGACCACCAGAAATATTAACACCAATAAATGGAAATTTTGTTTTTTTTTCACCATTGTTTTCAATAAAGTGACAAAGAAGATGAGCTTGCATATGATTGACTTCAATTAACGGTATTTCGAGAGACATCGAAAGTGATTTCGCAAATGAAGATCCTACTAATAATGAACCTAAAAGTCCAGGCCCCCTTGTATAAGCTATGGCATCTAGCTGATTTTTTTCGATATTTGCTTTAGAGAGTGCTAAATCAACGACAGGAATAATATTTTTTTGGTGTGCTCTGGAGGCTAACTCAGGGACAACACCACCATATTTTTTATGAACTTCTTGATTGGCTATAATATTTGATAATATCTGATTATCTCTAATTATTGCTGCAGAAGTTTCATCGCAAGATGACTCAATTCCTAATATAGTTACAGGCACAATCTTTGTTTTTTATAAATATAATGTTATCAAATATCAAAAATATTTTTTCAAATAATAAAAAAAGAAATATTTTAATTTTTATCTTTTTTGTTATAATACTGTTCTCAGTTATTTTTTCATATGTAGAAAATAATCTCCAGAATATTATTTCCAATGAATTTTCAAAAAAAAGTAATTACAAAATTGAACTTGAAGATGTTGATTTTAATTTTTCTGGCAATTTATCATTTGATAATATTATAGTTTTTAATTCCTCAAATGATACTCTTTTTTATTCACCAAAAATCATTGTTAACCCTAAAAGTGTACAAAATGCACTTGTAAATAATAATTTTGATTTTGAAAATGTATCAATTAATGATGGTGTATTTTTTTTAGATAACTACGAAAACATTGATTTATTAATAAATAATTCGACCAGTAATAACAACATAATAATAAGAAACCTAGCTATTAGAGATTTTAATTTTTTAAAAAATAATAATGAAAATAAACTTGATTTAAACATCAAAGATTTAAAATTTATCAAGGATTCTTTAAAATTTTCTGTTTTTGAATCAAAAATGGATTTGTTCGATTATAAAAAACTCGAAAAAATCAATTTAAATTTTACATTGCAAAATAATTCAATACAACTAGAAAAATTAAATTTTCTAGTTGATAATTCCTCATTTAACTCAAATATAGAATTAAGTAAAATTGAAAATATTGATAGTCTAAAATATGAGGGCACCATACTTAATTCTAACATTAACACAGTCGATTTCATTTCAGGTTCAAAAAACAATGAATTTATTATTAATGCAAAATTTAGAGGTGGTATTAAAAAAGTGCTATTCTCCGAATTTAAATTATCTAATTCTAAAACAACTTTGAATTCAACTTTAGAATTTGATTTTCCTAAAGAGGGGAAATTATCGAATATCCTGTTAAATTTTAAAGAACTAAAATCATCATCATATGAACTTCAGGATATCTACCCGAATATTTTTGGTACAATTTTGCCTTCCTCTTTGCAATCGATGGGTGAATTCGTTTTAAAAGGTGATTTAATTTATAAATCAGAGAGAATTAAATCTAATATATACTTAGAAAACAAGGGTGGCAAAATTTATTCTGACTTAGATATTTATGATTTTCAAAATATAGATAATGCTAGCTATGTAGGTACTTTTAAAGGTGATAATGTTGAGCTATCTAGTTTTATAACATTACCATTTTTAGGTAAGTCTACATTTCAATTTAGTATTGATGGTAAAGGATTTACACCTGAATTGCTAAACTCCAGTTTGGAGGGAAACATACAAGATTTGAGTATTAACAATTATAATTACAGTGACATTAATGTATTAGGTGATGTATCTGATAATATTTTTAATGGAACTTTGAATGTTGTAGATGAAAATCTTGAAATGGATTTCACCGGTCTTATTGACTACTCTGATGAATTAATTGACTTTGATTTTTCAACAAATATTATAAAAGCCAATATTGGTATGCTTGGTTTGACCTCTGTAGAAAACAATACATTATCAGGAAATATAACAACTAAAATGAGAGGAAGTAATATCAAAGATTTAATTGGAGATATTTCATTTAGTGATTTTAAATATTTTTCAGGTGCTAATACATATAACTTTGATGAGTTACTGGCTCAATCTAGGATTAACAATGATAAAAGATTTTACAGTATAAACTCTCCGGATGCTCTTAGTGGAATAATTATTGGTGACTTAAATTTCCTGCAACTTCCAGATATTTTAGCAAAACATGTTTTGGCAAATTATAAAAACTTTGATAGCAGTTATTATTCTTATGATGAAGTGAGTTTTAACTTAAATTTAAAACCTAAAATAGCTAGTGTTTTGAATAGTGAAATATTGATTGATGAGAACACATTCGTCAGAGGAAATTTCAATGAAGATAAATCATATGAGTTTATTTTAACTAGTCCTTTTTTAAAAGCAAAAGAGTTTAGTCTTAAAAATATTAATGTAAAAATTAATGACAATACAGGTTATTTTAAATCTAGTGACTTCCAATCTAATTTTTTTGATGGTAAAGATCTAATGATCATTACCTCTTTTAAAAACGATAATACAGATTTTGATATAAATTTTAATTCAAAAAATGGTGCAAACCATATCAACTTTAGACATACAATCGATAAAAACCAGAGATCATTATTTTCTTTTTCCAAAATCTCATTTGATTATAATAATAACAAATGGGAACTAGATAAGTCATTTTCATCTGAAAAAAATAAGTTCATAGTTAGCAATAACTACATTGAATTGAAATCAACTAAGTTAAGGTCCGAAAATCAAGTCATTGAATTTAGATATTTAAATAACAAAGATCAATTTGATTTTGAATCAATTTTTGAAAATGTTGGTTTTTCATCTCTAATCCCCAAGCCTAAAAATATTTTGTATGAAGGCTTAATAAATGGGAAAATTATACTAAACAAAGTGGGTGATTTTTATACAGGACAATCTGGAATTATAATTAACGATTTCTCTGCTAATGGGTACTTGTTAGGAGATGCTTTTGTAAAGATTGATAATTCTGTTTTACGTGATAAGTATGATTTGGATATAAAAATAAGTAATAATGGTGCAAATATTTTTAATGCAGATGGTTCTTTTCAAATCGACAGCGAAGATTACCCAATTGCTTTAAATGTTAGTTCTAAGAATTTTGAAATTAAGCCTTTCTCTGCTATTGGTGAAAATGTATTGCAAAATTTTGAGGGATACTTTGATTCTAAATTTACTGTAACGGGATCCTTTAAAGAACCATATTTTTATGGATATATAAAAGCCGTGAACTCAAGCTTTGATGTTCCATACTTGGGTGTTAGATATAAATTTCCTGAAAATCCTTCATTTAAACTTGATAAAATGTCTATAAAGATGGAAAATTTTACAATACAAGACGTTTTTAAAAATACAACTGGTATTTTGGAGGGAAGTATTAACCATAAGAGGCTCAAAGATTGGTTTTTGGACTTCAAAATTGATTCTGACAATCTTTTAGCAATCAATACTACAGTTGATGATAATGACATTTATTTTGGTTTGGGTATGTTTAATGGAGATGCAGTGTTCTATGGACCTGGAAAAAACTTAGACATTAACATTACTGGATCAACTAATAAGGATACTAAAATTACTATACCAATCAAATACGATGATGGAGTTGGAAGCCTGTCATATTTAAAATTTTCCTCTAATGATAATACTATTAATATTTCTGATGCCAATCAGGGACTAGAAGTTTTTATCAATCTAAATGTTAATAATAACGCTGAATTGGACATAATTTTTGATGAGGACAGCGGGTCAAAATTATCTGGTAGGGGTGAAGGTGACTTTTTATTAAACTCTGATTATTCAGGAAATTTTAATATAAAAGGTGAGTTCACTACTGATTTCGGAAAATATCATTATAAAAATTTTGGATTTGTTGAAAGAATTTTTGAAATAAAAAAAGGTGCAAATATTATATGGGATGGAAACCCGTATAAGGGTGTAATAAATGCTGAGGCTATTTATGAGGTACCTGGTGGAGCTAACCCTGCACCATTGATTCAAAATGCATCATTTAATAGAAAAATACCAACATATGTAAATGTATTATTGACAGGTGAGTTATCAAACTTACAAACACCTAAGTTTGAAATTATTTTTCCAAATACGAGAGGTTCAATTAAATCAGAATTAGATTATTATTTAAATGATTATGAAAAGAAGCAAACTCAAGCAATTTCATTAATCAGTCAAGGTTTTTTTACTAGCGGAGGATCAAATTCATTAGTTTCATCTCAAACCATAACTAATAATCTTTTTCAGAGGGCATCGGGAATAATCGATGAGATTTTTACTAATCCGGACGATAAAATGAATATTGGGGTTAACTATTCACAAGGGGATAGGTTTTCATCATCTAGCTTATTGAACAGAGATAGAATTGGCCTTTCACTCCAAAGTGAAATAAGTGACAGGATTTTAATTAATGGAAAAATTGGTGTTCCAGTTAGTGGTACAGAAGAAAATGTAATTTTAGGTGATGTTCAAATTGAATTCTTATTAAATGATTTGGGAAACTTAAAAGCAAGAATTTTTAATAAAGAAAATGAGTATCAGTTTTTTGGTGATGAGATAGGTTATACTCAAGGAATTGGTATTTCATATGATGTTGAATTCGACTCTTTTTCTGAGTTAATTCAAAAAATTAAAAAAAATAAAAAGAAATAATTTATATCTTTAGAAATAACAACTAAATCAAATAAAATAATGGAGATAAATATTTCAAAAAAGGCATTATTTAATGCTTCATGTATTGCACTCACTGTAACAGCCATGACATTTGCTATAAGGGCAGGTATTCTTGTTGAACTAGGTGTAGATTTTGGGTTGAATAATAAAGAATTAGGTTGGATTAATTTGATGGCATTTTGGGGTTTTCCAGTAGCAACAATTTTCGGCGGACTCTTATATAATTATTTTGGGCCAAAGAAATTATTAGTTGCAGCTTTTCTCTCTCACTTGGTTGGCTTAGTTATGACGATATACGCGGATGGTTTCACAACACTTTTAATTTCATCATTTTTGATTGGTTTTGCGAATGGATCTGTTGAGGCAGCTTGTAATCCCCTTATTGCTGATATGTATTCAAATAACAGAACAACAATGTTAAATAAATTTCATGTTTGGTTTCCAGGTGGTATCGTAGTAGGTTCCCTTACTGTTGAATTATTAAACATAATGTCGATGGGATGGCAGTTGAAAATTGCTACC
Source organism: uncultured Bacteroidota bacterium (assembly GCA_902622575.1). Lineage (GTDB taxonomy): Bacteria > Bacteroidota > Bacteroidia > Flavobacteriales > Flavobacteriaceae > Eutrophosalina. The sequence continues at coordinate 58,916 of CACNQJ010000006.1, read as the reverse complement.
ATGATAATTCCAACATTGATTTATGGCTATATGTTTTACAAATCTTTATTTCCTGAATCAGAAAATATTGAAACCGATACAGGTTTAAATATAAAATCATTATTTACCCCTTTGTTTATTTTTATTGCGGCTTGTATGACATTAACAGCAGTAACAGAACTGGGAACACAACAGTGGTTAGTCCCACTTTTGGACAAATCTGGAGCTAGCCCTATGCTAATTTTGGCAATGGTTACAGGCGTAATGGCTGTTGGAAGATATTTTGCGGGCCCAATTGTTCATAAATTAAATCCAGTGGGAGTTCTCTTCATGTCTGCAATAGTATCGACAATAGCTATTTACTTAATGTCCGTAGTTGACGGTACGTCCTTATACTTTGTAGCGATATTATTTGCTTTTGGTGTTTGTTATTTCTGGCCAACCATGATTGGTTTTGTTTCTGAATATCTTCCAAAAACAGGTGCTTTAGGTATGTCGCTAGTAGGTGGGATGGGTATGTTTGCTACTGGAATATGGCAACCCGTAATAGGGTCATGGATTGATGAAAATACACAACTTGCTATTGATTCGGGATTATCGCAGGATCTTGCGGAAATAGCAGCAGGAAAAGCTACTCTTGGAAATATTACTTTCTTCCCCCTAATATTAATTTTATTCTTTGGAATACTGTACTTAAATAGAAAAAAATTAGAAAAAATTAGATATAACAATGCCTAGTAAAAAAATTAGACTTGGTTTCATAGGAGGAGGTAATGATTCACTAATAGGTGTATTGCACAAAGTAGCTGCAGTTATGTTTGATCGTTATCAAATTATTGGGGGTGTGTTTAGCTCAAATCAAGAAATAAATAAAGCTACTGCCATAGATTTGGGCTTGGATCTTTCTAGAGTATATAATGATTATGAGGAAATGGCTAAAGTTGAATCTGGTCTTGATTCAGAAAAGAAAATTGAGGCAGTATGTATTTTAACTCCAAATTTTTTACACTTTCCTATGGCAAAAACTTTTCTCAAAAATGGTTTTCATGTAATATGCGAAAAGCCTTTGTCTATAACATTAAATGAGGCTCTGGAGTTAAGAGATATCAAGGAATCCAATAATTTGGTTTTTGCAGTTACTCATACCTATACTGGTTATCCAATGGTAAGACAAATGACTAAAATGATTTCTGAAGATGTAATTGGTGAAATTCAAAGAGTTGATTCAACCTATTTTCAAGGTTGGATTAATGATATTATTCATGATAAGGATCAAAGAAAGTCAACTTGGAGGCTGAACCCTGAGGTTAGTGGTATAAGCTCTTGTCTCGCTGATATAGGTACTCATGCTTTCAATATGCTTGAATTGGTATGCGGTATGAAAGTAAAAAAAATACTTGCTGACTTAAATAATTTATATGACGATAATCCACTTGATATTGATGTTAGTGTTTTGGTTAGAATGGAAAATGGGTGCAAAGGAACAATTAGATCTACTCAAATTGCGACTGGACTTGAAAATAGTTTAAGTATTAGTGTTTATGGATCTAAAGGCTCATTAGCATGGGAACAAGAAAATCCTAATTATCTCTATCACTACACAAGCGATAAACCATTACAAGTTTTAAAACCAGGGCATGCATATAATACAAATCTATCACTCGACGGGACTAAATTACCTGCAGGGCATCCTGAGGGTATTTTTGATGCAATGGGTAACATATATAGGGGAGTAGCTAGGGCAATAAGACTTGAAAAAAATGAAAAAGGCGAATTTCCCACAATCCAAGAGGGGGTAAGAGGTATGGAATTTATTGAAAAGGCTGTTAAATCGAATAAAAACGGCAACATTTGGGTGGAACTAGATTCTTAGTATTTTACCCCAATTTAAAAATATAACGTAATTTTGCGTGTTGATATGAAAACTATTGGAGTTTTAACGTCTGGTGGTGATTCACCAGGAATGAATTCGGCAATTAGATCGGTTGTAAGAACTTGTGCACATTATGATAAGAAGTGTATTGGAATTGTGAGGGGATTTTCAGGACTTATTGAGAATAATACTAAAATTTTAAATACAAGAAGTGTAAGAGGTATAATCAATAGAGGTGGTACATTTCTATATTCAGCGAGATGTGAGGAATTTAAAACAAAAGCAGGTAGAAGTCAAGCCCATGAAAACTTAAAAAAGGCAGAAATTGATGGTTTGATTGTAATTGGTGGTGATGGATCGTTTACTGGAGCTATGTTATTAGAAAAAGAATTTGGTTTTCCAGTTGTGGGCATTCCAGGTACTATTGACAATGATTTATTTGGTACGACTCATACGTTAGGTTATGATACCGCATTAAATACAGTTATGGATGCTATTGATAAAATAAGAGATACAGCAATATCCCACCATAGATTATTTTTAGTTGAGGTAATGGGTGCTGATGCAGGCTATATAGCTTTAAATTCTGGCCTTGCTATTGGTGCACAAGAAATATTGATTCCAGAGGTAAATATGAGCTTTGATAATTTGATTAATTCTTTAAAAACTAGCAAAAAATCTGGAAAAACATCAAGTATCATTGTAGTTGCAGAAGGTGATAAGACTGGAAAAAACGTTTTTGACTTAGCATCAAAAATTGAAGATACTTTACCTAGATACGAAACAAGAGTATCTGTATTAGGTCATATTCAAAGGGGAGGATCACCAACTTGTTTTGACAGAGTGCTTGGTACTCAACTTGGAGTCAGGGCAGTAGAAAGCTTGATTGAAAATAATCATGGCTTAATGATAGGTATAAATAGCGGTAAAATAACTTTTACTCCCTTAAATAAAGCAATAAAAGGGAAAACTAAGATTAACAAAGAATTGTTAAGGATGTCTAAAATTATGAACACATAAAAAAATAAAATGGAAAAGATCAAGATTGGTATAAATGGATTTGGCAGAATTGGTAGAATGGTACTAAGGCTATCTCATTTGAGAAATGACGTAGAGATTGTTGCGATAAATGACTTATTAGATATAAAGCATTTGGCATATCTCCTCAAATACGATTCTGTCCACGGGAAAGTAAATTCTGATGTTTCCTTTGATGGAAATATTTTATCAGTGGGAAAGAGTAAAATTCATATCACAGCTGAAAGAGACCCAAGTAATATAATGTGGGATAAAATGAACGTTGATGTTGTTTTAGAATGTACAGGTATTTTTACCACCCTTGAAACTGCAAAGCTTCATATCGATGGTGGTGCGCCAAAGGTTGTCATTTCTGCCCCCTCCAAAGATGCTCCAATGTATGTCATGGGCGTAAATCACAAGAGTCTCAATAAAAATGATTTAATTATTTCTAATGCGAGTTGTACAACAAATTGTTTAGCTCCCCCAATCAAAGTTTTAAACGATAATTTTGGTGTTGATGAAGCATTAATGACAACAGTTCATGCTGTAACTGCCACTCAGTTTACTGTTGATGGTCCATCAAAAAAAGATTACAGAGCCGGCAGAAGCTCTCTATTAAATATTATACCTGCATCTACAGGTGCTGCAAAGGCTGTTACAAAAGTAATCCCATCTCTTGATGGAAAAATAACAGGAATGGCCTTTAGAGTACCAACTGCAAATGTTTCTGTTGTAGACTTAACAGTAAAATTAAAAACTGATACATCTTATGATGAAATAATGAAAAAAATGGAGAGTGCTTCTAAAAATGAATTGAAGAATATTTTAGGATTTTCGTCTGATGATGTCGTTTCTCAAGATTTTATTGGTGACGTGCGTACCTCAATAATCGACTCAAAAGCTGGAATTGAACTAAATTCTAAATTTTATAAACTAATAACCTGGTATGACAATGAAGCCGGTTACTCAAGTAAACTTTTAGATCTAGCTGTAGAATTTTGCAAATAGTATTAGATGAGATTAATCGTTGATAGTGGCTCCACTAAAACTGACTGGATTTGTATAAATGATAATGGTAAAACATTATTTGATACTCAAACAAAAGGTCTCAATCCTCAAGTTTTAACCGAACAAATAATAGAAGAAAGAGTTATTAATAACTATGATTTATATCAAAATAGAAAAAAAATATCTCATCTACACTTTTATGGTGCTGGATGTGGCACAGAACTCCCCAGGCAACTAATCAAAAAAGTTTTCGAAAAGATTTTTATTAATTCAGCTTTAGATATAAAAGAAGATACTTATGCTGCAGTATACGCTACATGTGAGTTTGGTCAAAAGTCAATAACCTCCATATTGGGTACTGGCTCTAATTGCACATATTTTGATGGAAAAAACATTATACAGAAAGTTGATTCTCTTGGATATGTGATAATGGACGATGCGAGCGGAAATTATTTTGGAAAACAATTGATTAGAGATTATTATTTTAATAAAATGCCACTCTCAGTTCAAAAATTGATGAGTGAGAGCTTTGATATGAAATCAAATACTATAAAGGACAATATTTATAAGCGAGAAAACCCTAATACTTATTTAGCAAAATTTGGAAGATTTGTTATTGATAACAAGGACGAAGCATATTTTAAAAAATTAATTAAAAAGGGATTTAATTTATTCATAACCAACCAAATAGAACAATTTTCTGATTGTAAAAGTGTTCCTTTACATTTTATTGGATCAATTGCATTTTATCTAAAGGATGAGCTAAAGGAAATCCTTATTTCAAAAGACATGAGGATTGGTAGAGTACTAAGAAAACCTATAGACGGTTTGGTTAGTCACCATATTAAAAGAGTTTAGACAACCGCAATCATATCAATTTCAACACCAACGCCGAGTGGAAGACCACTAACTTCAATTGTAGTTCTGGCTGGTTCTTGTCCTTTTTCGAAATAGGATCCATAAACTTGATTAACTTTTGAGAAATTATTCATGTCTGTAAGATATATTTTTGATCTAACAACATTTTTGAAACTTAAACCTGATTCATTTAAAATAGATTTAATATTTTCCATTATTTGATAACTTTCTTTCTCAATAGAGCCCTCAATTAACTCATTTTTTTCAGGATTTAATGCAACTTGTCCCGAAATATAAAGAGTATTATTCACCATAATAGCTTGACTGTATGGTCCAACAGGTAATGGAGCTTTTTTTGTATTGATTATTTTTTTCATAAACTATAATTTTTAAAGTCTTTTATCTGGTTCTTTTCTTTTATCATATTTTAAATCACTCAAAAACCCTGACTTAATTCCTATAAAGAAGTACCAGGATTCTCTTACACTGAAAGGTACCCAACTAAAATTCATTTTCCAACTATCCAAATCTCTCTCAAAACGAAGTTGAGTGTAGGTAAATCCTTTATTTTTGAAATCATATCCGGATGAGCCTCCAATTTTCCATTTTTTTGAAAGTATTATATTTCCTGAGAACATTAATGAATTATTACCAATTGAACGTTGTTTTCTGTTGTTTAAATATGTTAAAGAGTGAGCAAATCTAAAATCCCAACCAATATCATTAAGATATTCTTTTAGATTTTCTTTTCTTTTTTCATCATTTTCCTCATCATCAAAAGTGCTTTTTGTTAAATCTTGACTAGAACCAAATAAGTCATCTGTCCTTCCACCACCAGTTAGGTTTTCGCTGTTTTCATCTCTGGATTTTGACTTTAATGATTTACTATTAATTGAAAAATTCATGTTCATATTAGCACTTGTCATCCTAAGTAAACCGCCACCCTCTGAAAGATTTAGTTTATTTATTCTAATACCATTATCGTTTAATGCGTATGCATCAAAGGTTGCTGAAAGATTAATGTTGAGTTTATTGTTAAAAAGATTAGTCCCTGTTGACATCCTTATTGGAGACAGTTTTAAAGAATCGGCTGCTAAGTTATAATTGGTGGAAATATTCAAGTTATTTAATATTGTTACTTTTTTTGGTTCTGTTACTAAACTATCCTTCTCTTTAACTTTCGCTTCTATGTTATTACTAATTTGAATTCCAATTGAACTTGAATATGTCTTTGATGGTCTGCCAAAGAAATTTTCCTCAAATCTAGTGTATTCAGCTGTATTACCATTTGCATCAATTATATATGTATCATAGTATTTTTTAAAGCTTGGTCTAATATTATAAGAGAGGGAGGGCCTTATCACGTGACGAATTGATTGAACTTTACTACTTTCTTTAAAATTGAAAAGTCCATAAATAGTTGTTCCTACACTCATTCCAAAATCATACTGGTTGTACCTGTCAAATCCTTTAATATTTATCTTTTCACCTTGTTGTTGAGTGTTAGAATTGAAGTCATTTCTTTTTGTTGTATTACCAGTCCATATTTCATCAAAATTTCCATTCATACTTACACTAAAATGTTTGAGAACTTTAAAGTTTGTACTAACAGGAATTGTATGTTTCATCCCATACTTAGCATCATCAAACATCCCTTTTTTAAAAAATAAAGAATCAGTTGTGTTTATTCTATTTTCACCTCTAAATGAATATTGGAAATTTATATTTTTTATAAAACCTTTTTTTTGACCATTTTTTTTAACAAATGGGTAAACTCGTTCAACATTTCCTTGAAAAGTAGGTAGAACTAAGTTAACCGTTTTTGATCTAGTGTTTTGTGAATGAGAAGCTGTTAATGAAATATTAACTGATGGATACCCTCTAAATGTTTTGGAAAATGAAACAGAGGAATTTAGTGTGTTATTTAAAAAATTAGGTGTATTAATTTGGTTTAAAGATTCTCTGAAATAGTTACTGCTACCTAGGTTTACTGATGCTGAAAATCTGTTGTATGGATTTGCTTTAGAATCTTGAGAATGAGACCATCTAATGTTGTATATATTTGATTTAGAGTAGCCTGGCAATCCTCTTTCTCCATCAATAAGGTTTTCAAATCTTAGGCTCAATCTGCCATTAAATGCATACCTTTTTCTGTATGAAGATTCAACCCTCATTCCATAGCTCCCATTTGTATAATAATCTCCAAGAAGAGTTAAGTCAAAATATTCAGAGGGAGCCAAATAATAACCACCATTTTGAAAAAAATATCCTCTTCTATTGTTTTGACCAATTGTTGGAAAAATAAATCCTGAATTCCTATCCTCAGTTAGTGGGAAATAAGCAAATGGTAAAAAGATGGGGGTGGGTACATCATAAATGTATAGATTACTTGGACCGGCTATAATTTTATTTTTCGGAATAAATTTCCCAGATCTAACCCTTATGTAGTATTCAGGATCATCAAGGTTTTTAGATGTTGTTACTTTAGCTTCTTTTATAAAGTAAATTGAATCATTCTCTTTTTTAGTGGCTAAAGAAAAAACATTCATTTCGTTTTGTTTTGTCCTTGAATTCCAAATTAAAGCTTTTTTCGAGTCGAAATTATATCTTAGAGAGTCGGGATTTATTTCATCTCCACCTTGTTTAAAAACGGGAGCTTGGGTGTAGTTGCCTAACGAATCTTTTATTCTACCAGCTGAAACTACATTGTTTTCCCAATTGAATTTAATAATCCCTGACTTAAGCTCAATGTCCATATAATACAGCTCTGCATTATCGTATAATGTTATAATCTTTTGCTTATTATTAATCTTGATGTATCCCTTAGCTTTTCTTCGGACATCATCTAATATGACACTCGTTTTTAAAGTATCAAGACTAATAGTATCATTTTCCGAGACTTGAGCATTTAATACTTTAATGTTGATAAAACCATAAAAAAAACATAACGCTATGGATAGAAGTTTTATATGTTTTTTATTAATATACAAATCGATATAAGATTTAATAAAATTAATGATAATTTTATTAGAGGAATTGTTATGCGAATTTTAAAACTATTTTTTTTAATTTTTTTTCTCCTAAGTTTTAAAAATGATGCTCAATCGTTAAAAAATGAATTTGTAGTTGTAGTAGATGCAGGTCATGGTGGTAAAGATCCTGGTAACAGAGGTAATGGTTATTTTGAAAAAAATATTGCACTTAAAATAGCTCTCAATGTTGGAGAAATTCTGTCAAAAAATAAAGTAAAAGTTGTTTACACTAGAAAAAAGGATGTGTTTGTAGATCTTTTTCGAAGAGCTCAAATTGCTAATGATGCTAATGCTGATTTATTTATTTCTATTCATTGTGACGCTCACAATTCTAATGCCTATGGTGCTGGAACATTTGTCTTAGGTTTACATGCTAACGAAAGAAATTTTAAAATCGCACAAAAAGAAAATTCGGTTATTTACATGGAGGAAAATTACGAACAAAAATATGATGGTTTTGACCCCAATAATCCAGAGTCCGTTATTAGTTTAGTTTTGATGCAAGAAGAATATTTAGAACAAAGTATTTTAGCAGCCAATTATATACAAGAATTTTTCGTTAAAGACTTAAATAGGAGAGACAGGAAAGTTAAACAAGCAGGTTTTTTAGTGTTAAGAAATACATATATGCCAAGTGTCCTTATTGAGGCGGGTTTTCTAACAAACAAAACTGAGGGAAAATATTTGAATTCCGCAAAGGGACAAAAAGAAATCTCAAGTTCCATTTCCAAAGCAATTCTTAAATATTTGAGATCGTTGGATAATAATAGAGTCGAATTAAAAATTGACACAAAACCTACACCCGAGAAAATAAAATATTTATTTAAAGTTCAAATTTCTGCAAGCTCTAAATCATTAGAACTAAAGCCTTATAATTTCAAAGGGCTTTCTTCTATATCAAAAACTAAAAATAATAATGGTTTGTACAAGTATTATTATGGTTATACAAATAGTTACAATCAGGCTAAGATTCTGTTAAAAACAGCAATAAATGCTGGATTCAAGTCATCATTTGTTACAGTTTTTAAAGATGGTAAGCCTTACAGTTTAAAAAAATACTTAGCTGAATTTGAATAATCACTACACTTATTTATAAATTTGAAAAAAGAAAACGTTGAAATTGTCTTATGAAATAAAAACTGCTATACTAGTTCTTACGGGAATTACTCTTTTTATAATTGGTTTTAGTTATTTAAAATCGAATGATGTTTTTGTTTCTGATAGAATATTTTATGCAGTTTATGATGACGTTGAGGGGGTGAGTAAAGGAACACCTGTTACTATCAGTGGATTTAATGTTGGAAGTGTTCAAGATATTAAGTTTTATAAAAATACCTCAAAATTATTATTGAAATTTAGAGTAGAAAATGATTTTTTGTTTTCTAAAAACAGTATTGCACAAATATATGAAACTGGTCTTATAGGAGGAAAGGCTCTTTCGGTAATTCCCAAATATGGAGAGCAATTAGCCAAGTCTGGAGACACTCTAAAATCTTCTATTGCGCCTGGGTTAACTGAGTTAGTTAATGATAAGTTATCTCCTTTACAAGAAAAAATTGAATCTATGGTTGTAAGCGCTGATTCTGTTCTTATAAGTTTAAATTCAGTCTTGAATACAGAGGCAAAACAAGAGATTCAGTCTAGTATAAAGAACTTTTCTACAACTGTTGCTGACCTCAAAAGTTCAGCTAGTACCCTGGATGAAATGCTAGACACTAACAAAAGCCATATCAATAATATAATATCAAATGTTAATGAAACTTCAAATGAATTATCAAACTTATCTGTTGTAGTTGATAATTTGACTCAATCATCAAACAGTATCGAAAAAATTATAAATGAAATCTCAAACGGTGATGGTTCGTTAAATAAACTGATATTTGAGGATGATTTGATAAATTCTCTTGATGATGCAAGTAAAAATATAAACCTCTTAATTAAAGATCTGAGGTTAAATCCCAAAAGATATGTTCATTTTTCTCTATTTGGAAAAAAGAATGTACCATACACTGAAAAAAACGACAAATAATACTTAATATGAGTAATTCTGACACAAATAATAAATTAGATAATCTGAGTGTAGATGGTATAAAAATTAGTCCAGTACTAAAGCCTGGAATTAAAAATTATTTAATTGATATTGATGGAACTATTTGTGATGACATTCCTAATGAGGAACCTGAAAGAATGGTAACTGCCAAGTTATATCCAGATGCTTTAATTACTTTAAATAAATGGTATGATCAAGGACATATTATATGTTTTTTTACCTCAAGAACAGAGGAACATAGAAAGGTCACCGAGAATTGGCTTAAAAAGAATGGTTTTAAATATCATTCTCTTTTGATGGGAAAACCCAGAGGCGGTAATTATCATTGGATTGATAATCATCTTGTAAGGGCCACAAGATATAATGGAAAATTTACAGATCTAGTTCAAAAAGATGTGAAAATTGAAGTTTTTGATGATCATAAATAATTATGAGAAAAGATAATTTTAATTCACCTGACCATTACGCTGTTGATAAGTTATTAAGCGAGGAAAATATTTTAATTAGAAATATAACCAGAGATTGGGTGAAAATTAATGTATCCCCAATTATTGAAAATGCTGTTCAAAATGATGAATTTCCAGTCAAATTTGTAAAGGGAATTTCTGAGATTGGAGGTTTCGGACCTTTCTTGCCAGAAAAGTATGGAGGGGCTGAAATTGACTTAATCTCATATGGAATAATGATGCAAGAGTTAGAAAGGGGCGATTCATCTTTACGTGTTTTGAGTTCAATTCAATCTGGACTTGTTATGAAATTAATATTTGATCATGCCTCTGAACAACAAAAGTTAAAATATTTAATTCCTCTTTCAAAAGGTGACATGATAGGTAGTTTTGGTATGAGTGAGCCAAATCATGGTTCAGATCCTTCTTCAATGTTAACAAGATTCACGAAAAAGGGCAATAAATATGTAATTAATGGATCAAAATTATGGATAGGTCAGGCTCCTATATGTAATGTGGCAGTTTTTTGGTGTAAAAATGATCATAATGAATTTGGTCTTTTTCTCGTTGACAGAGAAACTAAAGGTTTTGAAACAAGTAAAATTAAAAACAAGTGGGGGTTTAGAGGTTCAGAAACTGGTGAGCTGATTTTTAATAACATGGAATTGAATGAAGAGAGTCTTTTGTTTAAAACTAAAGATGTTGGTGAAATGCTCAAGTGTTTAAATTTAGGTAGATATGCAGTGGCCTGGGGAGCTCTAGGAATTGCAATGGATTGTTATGATTGTGCTTTAAAATATGCTTCAGAAAGAATACAATTTGGAAAAAAAATAGCATCATTTCAATTAATTCAAAAGAAACTTGTAGATATGATAACTGAGATAACTAAAACACAAATTTTAGTTTGGAGATTAGGTGTTTTGATGAATGATGGCTCAGCAACATATGATCAAATTTCTATGGCAAAAAGGTCAAGTGTAGACATGTCAAGCAACGTAGCTATAAAAGCTCGATCTATTCTTGGTGGTATGGGTGTAACTGCTGAATACCCTGTAATGAGACATATATTAAACTTAGAGGTACTAAAAACTTACCAGGGAACAGAAGAGATTCACACATTAATTACAGGGAGGAGTATTACTGGTATTTCTGCATTTTAATTTTAATTAATATTATTTTTGTATTGTGATTACTTATAATTATGATACTCAACTTTGAAAAAATTGATAACCGCTCTAGAATTTGGATATTTCAGTCAAATCGAAAATTCAAAGATGATGAAATTGAACATTTAGTTACCCAATTAAATATTTTCTTGACATCATGGACAGCCCATGGAAGTAAACTAAATGCATCTTTTAAGATTGAATATAGAATGTTTATTTTCATAGCTTTAGATCAAAATAAATCAAGTGCAACGGGGTGTTCAATTGATAAATTGGTAAATTTTATGAAAAATATTGAGGATCAATTTTCTCTTCGCTTATTGGACAGATTAGACATTGCATATATGGTTGACGACAACATATATGTCGATAGATTGGAAGAATTTAAAAACAAAATTTTACTTAAAAAAATCGATGAGAATACAATCGTTTTTAATAACTTAATTGAGATAAAAAGTGATTTGACTGGTAACTGGAAAACACCTATTTCTAACAGTTGGCATAAACAACTTATAAAATGAAAAAAATATTAATAACCCTCCTTTTTTTCGTATTTACCTATAACCATTCTCAAGGTCCACTAATTTCTAATGATTACAATGAACAAAAAAAGTGGGTAGACAGTGTATATAGTAGTTTAACAATTGATGAAAAAATAGGCCAATTGTTCACTGTGTGGGTTGCAACAAAATATGGATCTGATGAAATTAATCATATATCCAATTTGATTAAAGAACATCATTTAGGAGGTCTTATTTTTTCTTTGGGTAATATTAAGGATCAGGGTAAAGCCATTAATCATTTTCAAAAAATATCAAAAGTTCCTTTACTTATATCAATGGATGCTGAATGGGGTGTTGGCATGAGGCTAGATGACGCCTTTTCTTTCCCATATAATATGACATTGGGAGCTATTAAAAATGATAGTTTAGTTTTCGAAGTCGGAAAACGTATTGGATATCACGCAAAACGATTGGGTGTTCATATAAATTTTGCACCTGTAGTTGATATTAATACAAATCCTAGAAACCCAATAATTGGAAGTAGATCATTTGGAGAGGATAAATTTAACGTAAGTCGAAAAGCTATTAATTACCTGAAGGGTATGCATCATTATGGTATCATGGGTGCAGCAAAACATTTTCCAGGACATGGTGATACTGAAACTGATTCACACTTAACTCTTCCTTCGATTAGTTTTTCCAAAGAAAGAATTAATAATGTTGAGTTATATCCTTTTAGGCAATTAATTGACAATAATCTTGATGGTGTTATGACAGCTCATCTTAACATACCTAATCTTGATAAAAATGAAATATCAACATTGTCCGATAAAATTATTAATGGACTCTTGATTGAAGATTTAGGATTTGAGGGGCTAGTTATTACAGATGCACTAGACATGAAGGCTATTGTTGATTTTAGTAAGGGTAATTATCCTGACGTTAGTGCATTAAATGCAGGAAATGATTTGTTATTGATGCCAACAGATATAGCAAAAAGTATAAAAGAAATAAAAAAAGGCCTTCAGAGGAAAAAAATCTCATCCCAAAGATTAGAAAAAGCAGTAAAAAAACTACTATTGGCTAAATACAAGTCTGGCGTGAATAACTTCAAACCTATTGAAATTGAAAATATTGTTGAAGATATGAATCAGGATGAAGACTATGCCTTGCTAGATAAATTAGCAGAGGAGTCAATAACTCTTGTTAAAAATGACATAGATAATTTACCTTTCACTACTTCTAATGATGAATCGATAGGGTATATAAAATTTGGGGATGATTCGCACGATACATTTTTTAAATATTTAAATAATTACAAAAAGGTATCTCACATAAATAAATCCAATAGCGATTCTTTATTTGAAAAATCCATAGCTTATGATAAAATAATTATTGGATTACACAAAACAGATGATTCTCCATTTGCAGATTATAAATTTTCAGCTGATGAAATATCCTTTATTGATAAAATAAAATCAAAAACTAATCTTACCATTGTTGTTTTTGCTAAACCTTACTCAATGTTAGATCTGGATGTAAGGGGGATAGAATCTATACTTATTTCATACCAAAACTCTAAAGTATTTCAAACTAAAGCTGCACAAGCCCTATTTGGAGCTATTAATGTAAAGGGTGTATTACCAGTATCGATTAATAAGGATATTCCCGTTAATACTTCAATCATACTAAAAAAAAAAGACTTTTAGGTTTTGAACATCACCTAAACAAAGATTTTAGTAGCTCAAGATTAAAAAAGATAGACTCTATAGTCAATTATGCAATAAAAAATAAAATGACACCTGGGGCACAGGTTCTAATAGCTAAGGAGGGCAGTGTTATTTATCAAAAATCATTTGGATACCATACTTATGAAAAAATTCGAAAAGTAAATAACGATGATATTTATGATTTAGCATCTCTTACTAAAATTCTCGTTACTGTACCACTAATTATTAGGGAATTCGAAAAAAATAATTTAAGCCTTAACACCAAATTAAAGGATCTTTTTAAAGATTTTGAGTTATATGATAAAAAAAATCTGAAATTGGATGAAATTTTATCGCATAATGCTCGATTAACACCATGGATTCCATTTTACAAGGAAACATTGGATTCAGTTACCAACAAACAATTAGAAGATCAATACTCATATAATAAAACAGAAACATTCAATATTCAAGTTAGAGAGGGATTATTTATGAAATCCTGGAATGATACAATTTTTAACAGGATAATTAATTCAAAGTTACTTGAGAAAAAAGAATACAAATACAGTGATTTACCCTATTATTTATTAAAAAAATACCTTGAAAATAAATATTCATCAAATTTAGATTCAATGATAAAAAATTATCTATTTTATAAGATTGGTGCAAGTTCTCTCACATACAATCCATATCAAATTATGCAAAAACATTTGATTGTACCATCTGAAATTGACACATATTTTAGATATGGGATAGTTAAAGGTTTTGTTCATGACATGGGAGCAGCAATGCAGGGTGGAATTGGAGGCCATGCAGGTCTCTTTGGTAATTCTCTTGATGTAGCAAAATTAATGCAATTATATCTGCAGAAAGGCGATTATGATGATTTTAAATTCTTTTCTGCTAATACTTTTGATTTATTTAATCAATGTCACTTTTGCAATGAGAATGTTAGAAGAGGCATAGGATTTGATAAACCTGAGATAGATAACAATGAAACTACCTCTCCAGATTGCGTTTCTAGAGAAAGTTTTGGTCACTCAGGTTTCACTGGTACATATGCTTGGGCAGATCCTAAAAGTAACATTGTTTACGTTTTTTTGTCGAATAGAACATTTCCAACCATGGAAAATAAAAAATTGATTGAGAATAATATTAGAACGGAGATAAAAAAAATAATTTTTAATTAAATGAAAATAATAATTGTTTGCTATCCAACCTTCGGTGGGAGTGGAGTTCTTGCAACTGAATTAGGACATCAGTTAGCTGCAAACGGACATTCCGTTCATTTTATTGCTTATGAAAAACCTGTAAGACTAAAAGATAACGATGAGACTATTTTTTATCACAAAGTAAATGTCCCTTTTTATCCTTTATTTAACTTTCAGCCTTACGAACTGGCTCTATCCACCAAAATTGTTGATGTTGCCAAAAAAAATTCTGTAGATTTAATACACGTTCACTATGCTATTCCACACGCTTATGCTGCATATATGGCTCAAAAAATGCTTAAGATGAATAGTATTAATTTACCAATTATTACAACTTTACACGGTACTGATATCACACTTGTCGGAAAGCACCCATTTTATAAAAGTGCTGTTAAATTCTCAATTGAAAAATCGAATATTGTAACTTCTGTTTCACAAAGTCTAAAAAATGATACACATGAGTTTTTTGATACTCAGAAAGAAATTGAAGTTATCCCAAACTTTGTAGATATTAAAAAATTTGATAATCAGTTACAAAAATGCTCCAGTCAAGACAGTAAAATGACAATAACTCATGTAAGTAATTTTCGACCAGTTAAAAATATTAGAACATTGATTAAAATTTTTTCTATTCTTTCAGGAAAATTTGATTGTAGATTTAATTTAATAGGAGAAGGTCCAGAGCTAGAAATTGCGAGATCAATGTCTGAAGATTTACAGATTAAAAATATTTACTTTTTAGGAAATACAAATGAGGTTGAAAAAGTTTTATGCCACTCAGATATATTTATTTTACCATCGAAAACTGAAAGTTTTGGACTTGCTGCACTTGAAGCCATGGCTTCTAAAAATGCTATAGTTTCATCAAACAGTGGAGGTTTACCTGAATTAAATTTAGATAACATAACAGGTTTTACGTGTGATTATAATAATATTCAGGGATTTGTGTCATCCATAGAAAAACTTCTTAAAGACGATACTTTATTGGAAAAATTTAAGGTAAATGCTTATAATGAATCTAAAAAGTACGACATAAATGATGTTGTTCCTCTGTACGAGGAGCAATATAGAAAGCTACTATCTTAACTTTTATTCAGGATTATAAATT
This sequence comes from uncultured Bacteroidota bacterium, assembly GCA_902622575.1. Lineage (GTDB taxonomy): Bacteria > Bacteroidota > Bacteroidia > Flavobacteriales > Flavobacteriaceae > Eutrophosalina. The sequence goes on along the minus strand of CACNQJ010000006.1, from coordinate 42,953 downwards.
TTGGATGCTTTACTCAAAATATAATCCTTATCAAAACTCATTTTTTTGGTTTTAAATTTAGAATACATTTCCATCTGATCACTGTAGTGTTGAGAATCTTTGTGATCACTGCTTCCGTAGGATATTGCTGATTCTATTTCTGTACCTTTTGCACTAAATTTAACTAACTGTATATAAGATTCTCCGTGAGTAATTTGAATTTTACCATCTTTATATTTTGTACCATTCATTGCAGTAATTACATCTGGCATGCCAAAAATTGGAATTTCTTTATTGCCTCTGACTAGTTTTTGAAAATCACCCAATCTTACATCTGTTGTTTTAAAGTGCTTTAGCATTCTTCTTTTAACTTCTTTGAGGCAGTCTTCAATTAATGATTTGCTAAAGTTTCTATCATAATAGCTTTTGTAAAAATACTTATCAGCAAGAGTGTAATAAAACATTGCATATGTACCTGCACCAAGTGAGTTTACATCTGTAGCTTTATCCCATTCCTGAATTTTTCTTAAGAGATCACTTATTTCAGGGTAGTCATCAGGTTTCATTTCAAAAATTTTGTTAACATTCATAAAATTATAATTGAATGGGGTAGGAAACTTGTTATCGTATTTAATTTTTTTAAAAATCTCATAGTCTATTGCCTCATGTGACTCAATCAGTTCAAAAATACGTGTGCTCCTGTTGTTATCAAATTTCTCAAATCCCATATTGGATTCAAAATCATCTGGATTTGGATTTTCATCAATTGAGCTAGATTTGAAAGGGGAGTGATTTGCATTGTATATGTATCCAGACGCTGGATTTATCACTTGAGGAAGATCACTAGTTTTATAATATTCTGTCCACAAGGTTTCACTAGTATTACCTGGGAGGACTTCTGTCCATTTATATTTTTCGTCTCTTATTGGTATTAATCCATTAGAGATGTAAAATATATTATCATCTTTATCAGCATAACCAATATTATAACCAGGAAGCTCGTTCATTTCCAAAATATTATAAAACTCCTCAAAGTTTTTTGCTTTATTCATTTTCCACCATTGTTCCAATGCTCTAACTTTAAATAAGGAACCAGTTCTAACTGAGAAATAACCAGTTTTGTTTTTAAGTGTTGGTCCATATACACTAGAATAGTATTTCTTACTGACCCTTATTGGAATTCCCAAAATTTTAATAAATGCTTTTCCCCTGTATTTTTTTAGTTTTAATATTTTATCATCAAAATAGTATTTTCTTTTGCTGTTATTAACCATTTCAAGCTGAAATATATCGGTTTTATCTGGTCTATTAACAGTGTGCGTCCATGCTAGGTTTCTATTACTTCCAGTCAGAATGCACGGTGCGCCTGCAAATGTTGCTCCAATTATGCTAGTTCCTTCCTCACTCTCTAGATGAACTTCGTACCAAGATGTTGGTCCATCAAGGGGTTGATGAGTATTTACTGCCATGTAAGTTTCACCATTTTTTGTCCTTTTTGTACTAAACGAAAATAAATTAGAACCAAGTTCATTCCTTCTCTGAAAACTTAAACTTTCAAAGTCATTTTCAAATATTGCTCTCACAGCTCTATCACCTTCACTTGAGATAAATAATTGTAGAAATGAATATTTCAACATTTTTTTTGGAGTCAAAGGGAAGAGTTTTTTCACTAATACTTCATTCGGATTTAATTTAGCATATCGATTAACTCCTTCTGCGTAACCTTCAACTACTTTTAAAAAATTGTTATCAATGGTATTGTATAGACTATCAATTACTTCTTCTGACTGTATAAGTTGAGATAAGAAATCAACAGGTGCACCTTTAAGACCAATATGTTTACTCAACAAGGAGTTACCAGCTAAGTATGCTTCTTGTATTGTTTTAAAATCATCTTCAGAGTGTGCCCAAGCTAAACCATAAGCAAGTTCTTTATCAGTCTTGGCATATATATGTGGAACGCCAAAATCATCCCTAATGATTTCAATATTTTTAGAATTGATGTCCTGTCCTATTATTTCAAAAGAGACAAAAAAAATAATTATTATGTAAATATTTCTGATCACAAAAATATTTAAACAAAAAACCCGCCAAAGTAGGCGGGTTTTTAAATTAAATAAAAATTAGGTATTAGTAACCTGCATTTTGAACTATATTAGGATTAGCATTTCTTTCAGATAATGAAATTGGATATGCATATCTATAGCTACCAAAAGCAGGAGGCGTACCGGTTAGGTCATCATAAGATTGCTTAAACGAATCAACAAGTGGCATATCTTTACCACCTCTAGATAAATCATAAAATCTTAAACCTTCACCAAAAAACTCTTTTCTTCTTTCTAACATTATGTTATCAATGGTTGCTTCGGTATATGCGGAAGCACCTCTGATTGCAGGAACATTATTAAGATAAGATAGAGCACCTGTTGAGTTTCCAGCTCTAAGTAGAGCTTCTGCATAAATTAAATGCATTTCCTCAACTCTAATAACTTTATTGTTATCAGTGAAGTCCATTGATGGCCACTTTCCTAGTAAAGAAAGCTTTCCCTGAGCTACACCAATCATGCCTCTGGAAGTATACCTAATATCTGACGCCTCATAAATATCATGAACGTCAGCTGATCCAGTTCCTGAGTCATCCTCAACAATTCTGATGTCTCCATAAGTTGGACCTCTGTAAGTATTTGCAACACCATTAATACCTGGGTTATCTGTACCACTAGCAGCTAATTCAAAAAGAGAATTAACAGCTTGATCTGTGTACCATGAGGCCATATATCCCGCAGGACCTACAGCAGCTTTTGCAGTCCAGTTATCAAGTACCCATTTAGCAGCTGATCCGGCAGCAGCGTAATAGCTATTATCTACAGAACCATAATAAAGAGCAGCTCTTGCTAATATTGCATATGCAGCACCAACATTCATATATTGTGAATTAACTTCGGATGTGCTCATTAGACTTATACCAGTTTGAAGGTCTGCAACGATATCATTAACGTTTGATTCGACAGTATCTCTCGCCGGCGTAAGATTCGCTGGGTCTCTATATGTTTTTACATAAGGGACACCTAGAGATGACTTGCCACCCTGACCAGTAACGAAATGTTGTCCATATTCACGTAAAAGATCAAAATGTGCTAGAGCCCTCAGAGCATGAGCTTCACCTACTGTTTGATTAATATCGGCTTGGCTACCTTCAAGACTAGCATGATCTGCCTGAATTACAATATTACAAATGGCAATTACGCCATAAATTGTTCCCCATGGACCGTAACCATTAGGACTGTAGTCCATACTTGACGCATAATTTCTTCCTGATGTTGATGCAGGGTAAAAATTATCCGATCTTGTAGCGCCATTGATAATCATATTTCTTCCATAATAAGCAGAAGAAGTCATCCTATCATAAGCACCATTTAATACAGATGCTAGATCCGCAGAGTTATTGATCCCAGTTTCGGAACTTTTTGACATTGCAAGCGTTGGCTCTAAGTCATCATTTCCGCAGGAAAAGATTAGAAACATCGCTGAAAATATAAGTATTTTGTTATATAAATTTTTCATAATATTTAAAATTTAATGTTAGCACCAACTGAAACTGACTTTAGGATTGGTGTGTAAATTTCCCAAGAACCACCCATCCTAATTTCAGGATCAAATGGTAGATCTTTATCCTTAGTCCATGTGAGTAAGTTAAGTCCTTTTACAAAGACATTTACTCCATCGAGTCCAGAGTTTCCTAGTAAACTTTTTGGAAGATTGTAATTAACTGTTAAATCACGTAATCTAACAAAATCACCATCATATAAAAATCTTGAAGAGTTTCCAGAACCCGCAGTAGCAGTACTAAATGTGTAACGCATTTTTGGAACGTCTGTTACATCACCTGGTTGCTGCCATCTGTCAAGAAGTCTTTTACTAGCTGCATAATACTGAACTGAGTATCTTCCTGAATGTAGGTAGTACCAAGCCCATCTTTCGTAAACTTTGTGACCACCTGTGAAATAGAAGTTAGCGTCTATACTAAAGTTTTTATACTTAAGTCTAGTACCTAGTCCTCCAGAGTAAGTTGGAATTCTTTCACCTTGCCAAGATTGCAGTGCCGATGTAAGGCTGTATACAACCTCATCAGAATAACCTTGTTCTGGTGTTTCATCCCCACCTTTTATGTAGTATGGTCTACCATCTGCTGAATCAACACCACCCCAAGTTCTTAAGAACCAAGATCCGATTGATCTACCAACTCTACTTGCGTTATATCCGCCATCAAGGTTAATATCATTACCTTGAGCATCTTGTGCAAGTTCTAAAATTTCATTATCATTAGTTGCGTAGTTTCCATAAAGGTCAAAACTAAAATCACCGATTTTAGCAACTGTAGCATCAAATTCAACCTCAATACCTTGATTCCTTACTTTTCCAACGTTCATTGTATATGAACCATGTCCAGTTGTAAGTGATAGTGGTACACTCTGAAGTAAGCCTTCAGTGTCTTTGATATAGTAGTTTACTGCTCCAGAAAGTCTGTTGCCAAATAAACCAAAATCTACACCAACGTCAGTTAGTTTAGCTGTTTCCCATGAAATAATTGGGTTAGAAAACGATGAAGGAACAATTGTTCCATTATCATCATATGATCCACTATATGAGAATAATGCTTGATATTGGTTTAATCCAACAGCATTGTTCCCAGATTCACCATATGATGCTCTTAATTTCAAATTGTCAACAACATCACTTTCTGCTAGGAAATTTTCGTTAGACATATTCCAAGCAACACCAGCTGAGTAAAAATTACCAAACCTATAGTCTGCAGCAAATCTTGATGAACCATCATTTCTGTAAGATAAATCAACAATGTATTTATCTTTATATGAATAGTTTACAAGAGCTAAGTATGAGAGAGCTTTCCAGTCTGAAAAACTACCCGCTGACTCTTGATTTGTACCAAAACTACTTGGATAAATAAGGCCCATTGCAGCAACATTTTCACCGTAAGAATAGTTTGTTAAAAACTTATTTTTTTGGAATCTTTGACTCAAAAGTACAGAGATGAAATGCTCATTGTCACCAAGAGTTAGATCATATTCTAAGTTGTTTTGAGTTGTCCAGTTAAAAGTTCTAGAGTTAGTCATGTAAGACGTACCGTTTTCTGCTAAACCTCCACCGTGCTCAGGACTTTCATATGAATGAACGTTTGCATTTATGTAGTCAATACCAAAAGTTGTTCTAAACTTTAAACCATCCATAATTTGATATGAAAACTGACTATTAGAAATTGCTCTTGTAGCTTCATTTCTGTTAATATTATTATCAGCTAGATATAAAGTGTTGAAGATAGAAGTTGGATTATCTAACTTCCAAGATCCATCAGGATTTTGTGGTTGCATCATAGGTGACATAAAGACTCTTGTCATCTGAGGAGCTGCAAAATAAGATCCACCTTCAAATTGTCCATGTTGAATTGAGTTTGCAACACGGTTACTAGTTTGAAGTGTAACTCTTCCAGCTTTCTTTGTATAAGCAAAGGAACCTGTTACACTTTCAAATCCAGTTCCAACAGATGTACCTTCTTGATTAGTGTATCCAAGAGACATTCTAAAGTTGTCCTCAGCTGTTCCACCTTGAGCAGAGATATCATATTTTTGATAAACAGCATCTTCAACTTTAATTAGTTCTTCCCAATTTCCATCAACTCTACCATTAGCATCCCATGCTGCTGCACCTGGGAAATTTCTTACTGCCCAAGCTTCTGCAGCTTCACGAGTGTAATTATAGTCGTTGATAAGCATGTCAGCACCTACTTGAATCCTTTCAGTACCGGTCATCATCTCATTTTCTTGCATCGCATAATTTTGGAAACCATATGATGAGCTAACACTGTATGATACTTTTCCAGCAGAACCTTTTTTAGTAGTAATTACAATTACTCCATTTGATCCACGAGCACCATAAGCAGCTAGAGAAGCAGCATCTTTTAAAACAGTAATACTTTCTATATCATTAGGGTTGATCATAGATAAAACACCCATGTCTAGACCAGTTCTACCGTTAACAGCTCCACTTGCAATAAGTTGACCGTCGATTACGAATGCTGGAGCATTACCACCTGTTAAAGAACCTTCACCTCTAATTCTAATTTGTTGAGCGGATCCTGGTGTTCCAGAGATTGCAGTAATTCTTAAACCAGAAACTCTTCCCATTAGGGCTTGTTCCGGAGAAGAAACTGCAACACCTTCAATTAACTCAGAACCAACAACAACAGAACCAGATGTTAATCTTTTTCTGTCCCTGGAGGTAATACCAGTTAAAACAACTTCATCAAGTTGTGTACTAGATTGTAGTGCGACGTTGAGAACGGAAGATGAACCTACTTCGATAGATTGACTTGCATAACCAACATAACTAAAAACTAGAACATCACCTTGAGAGGCTGAAATGGAGTAGTTTCCATCAAAATCTGATGTTACTCCAATCGAAGTTCCTTGAACTACAACAGTGGCACCAGGTAAAGGCAATCCCTCAGTGTCAGAAACTGTTCCTGAAACTGTATTCTGCGCAAAACCTATGAGCCCTGTAAGTATAAAAAACAAGGAAAATAATTTTACTAATTTTTTCATTTAATTAATATTTTTTAGTTTAAGAAGTAAATATGTTAAAATTTTGTTAAGAAAACAAGTTTTTATTGTTAAAGTTTTATGGGGTAAAATTAAATTTCTTATTCATTGAAAAATATATTTAATTTTAAGGATAAGTTAATTTTGACAAATATTAAATATTTTAAATGAAAACAGGCTGTTTTAAAAATATAGAGGATGAAAAAAATAATGGCTTTATTTCTATATCGTTATATCCGTCAAATAATGATTTTGTTAAACATGAATATAAGTCCTTAGCTCCAAATTGGAAGTTGTTTGAGAATTTAAAATCTAAAAAAATTACGGAAGAAAAATTCGTTCAGACCTACAATGAACAACTTGATTCACTTAATCCATCAATGGTTTTTGAAGATTTACAAACTATGGTTTCTGGATTTGAGCCAATTTTAATGACTAATGGAACGAAGAAAAAATTTTGTCATAGACATTTGGTGGCAAATTGGTTAGAAAATAACCTCAATTTGGAAATCGAGGAATACAAAGTTGGAAAGGTCTCAAGAAAAAATGGTTACATGAAAAAAATTGAAAACCCAACCCTTTTTTAATGAATAGATTATTTACATTGCTATTAATTCTGTTTTTCTCCTGCAGCAATGATAACTCATTAAACCCTGAGATTGTACTCAGGGAGGAAGTTATGGTTGAAAATTCCGTATTTAGAATATCTTATAACGAAACCAAAGAACAACCTAACTGGATTGAGTACGATGTGCGGGATTTTGTCAAAGTTGCTGATCGTGGAAATATGGACTTCTACACTGTTGGTGATATTTGGACATCAGATGATAATGATTATTATAAAAATGAGTGGGACAAAGGTCATATGGCTCCAGCTGGATCATTCACAGATTCATGGTCTAATCTAGCTAAAACTTTCTCTTTTGTAAACTGTGCACTACAAAAAGATAGTTTAAATAGGGGGGAGTGGAGAGAGCTTGAGGAGCAAGTGAGAGAATGGGCGCGTGACCAGGGTACTGTTAGTGTAAGAATTGAATTAAAGTTTTCTAGTGACAGTAAGGTTTTGAATACGGGAGCTACGGTCCCAGATGGATTTTTCAAGTATTTGACCTTTTCTGATAATAGAAAGATGTGTTTTTATTTTGATAATTTGTCTACTGATAAAGATTGGACAGAGCATGAAATAGTCTGCAATTAAATCATTTTTTTAATTATTGACTTTCTACCTACTTTTAGCATGATTATATCATCTTTTATTTTCCAGCCTCTTGCCGGTGAAAATTTTCTGCCATAAAGTATTATTTGAATGTGAAGTTTGTTCCATAGGTTTTTAGGAAAAAGCCTTTTAGCATCCTCCTCTGTTTTTTTTACACTTTTTCCATTTGAAAGACCCCATCTATACATTAAACGATGTATATGAGTGTCAACAGGGAAGGCATCTACGCCAAAAGCTTGAGACATGACTACGCTTGCTGTCTTATGCCCAACAGCAGGAAGACTTTCCAAAGCTTCAAAGCTTTTTGGTACTTTTCCGTCATATTTTTCTATTAAAATTTTAGAAAGACCATGTATGCCTTTTGATTTCATTGGCGACAAACCAACTGGCTTAATTATCTCCCTTATCTGATTTACTGTTAATTTAACCATATCATATGGGTTGTCTGCTTTGGAAAACAGAATTGGAGTTATTTTGTTTACACCTGCATCAGTGCTTTGTGCTGACAAAAGTACAGCGATGAGTAATGTATATGGATCTTTGTGATCAAGAGGTATTTCAATCTTAGGGAATAAATCCTCCAAAACTTTAATGATAAATTTAATTTTTTCAGGTTTATTCATTTTACTAAATTTACTCATAAAATTTTTATTAATGAATACTTTAAAATTAGGCGATAAGATGCCAGAATTCGAATGTTATGCAAATAATGGTGAAAAAGTTAGTAGTAGAGATTTTTTAGGAAAAAAATTAATAGTCTTCTTCTATCCTAGAGCAAATACACCGGGATGTACAGCTGAGGCATGTAACTTATCAGAAAATTATGATAATTTAGTTGCTAAAGGCTACACTATATTAGGTGTAAGTTGTGACAAGGTCGAGACCCAGGATAAATTTTCAAAAAAGTTTGGTTTCCAATACCCTTTATTAGCTGATACCGAAAAGAATTTAGTCAAGTTATTTGGTGTATGGGGCCCAAAAAAGTTTATGGGTAGGGAATATGAAGGAATACACAGAATGACTTTTATTTTTGATGAAAATTCTACCGTTATAAGGGTTATTGATAAGGTAAATACAAAAAAATCCAACGGATCAAATTTTAAAGGAGGAATAATAATTTTATTTGTATCCGAATAATTTTTTCTTCTTGATTAATTTAGACACATTGATTGGAATATCATTTTCCCAATCGTCATCTCCATTTTTAATTTTTTCAAGCACTTTCCATGAAAATATTTTCAATAATTTTTTATTGTAATCTTTGATGTCAAGAATTTTTTCACTGTCTTTAAAAAAACTTATATAAGTTTTTCATTTTGATGTCAACTTGCAGGTTATTACTATTAATAAGTTTTCCATTTTTTTTCATGGGGTACAGTAATACAGTTACATTTTTCGAAAATAAATTTCCAAAGGCCTCTAGTATTCCACCCTTCAAATCAGAATAATAATTTTCCTCAAAAACTTGAATTAGGTTGTCAACACCCATAGTTAGAACAATTTTTTTATCAGTGTATTTATTGAAATATTCAGAAAGTTTATAATATTCTTGGAAATTGGTTATCATGACTGTTTTCCCCATCGAGCACAATAATTTAGCTCTGTCCAGAAAATCTTGCTCGTTTACTTGTCCATCGGATACTAAGTTTGACAAAGTAATTTCAAAAATTGAGCTAGTATTATTTTTATTGAATCCTCTTTTCTTTAATATTAAACTCAAAGATTTTTCATACATATCCTCATTGACTTTTGTCACGGGCCTGAAGCTGCCTCTAATTGTTAAAATATTCTTTTTGTAAAGTTCTGCTGCTGGTAAAATATTTTTACCATCAGGTCCAAACATCACAGCTTGGGTCATGTTATTTTTTATTAAATCTAAACTAAGTAATCTGTTATCAACCTTTTTGAAAAGAGGGCCTGAAAAATTGATAGTATCGATTTCAATTGATTTAGGGTCAATATGATCATAAAGATACTTAATTAGTGATCTTGGTTTATTGTGTTTATAATATGCTCCATAGATTAAATTAACTCCCATTATGCCCAAAACCTCTTGTTGAGATTTTGCATCATTTAAATGAAAACGAATATGCATTTGGATTTCACTGTATTTTTGTGAACTGTCAGTTTGGAATTTAATGCCCATCCATCCATGACCTTTATATTTTTTAGCAAAATCAATGGTTGCAACTGTGTTTGCAAAGGAGAAAAACATTTTTTCAGGATTCTTTTTTCTTGGCACTCTAGATTCAAGAAGCTTTATTTCATGCTTTAACATTTTATTAAGTCTGGACTTTGTGACGTATCTCTCATCATGCTCAACGCCGTAGATGGCATCGCTAAACCCTTTATCGTAAGCACTCATTGTTTTAGCAATCGTTCCAGATGCTCCACCTGCCCGAAAAAAATGTCTAGCTACTTCTTGACCGGCACCAATCTCAGCAAACGTGCCATATATATTGTCATTAAGATTAATTCTTAGAGCTTTATCCTTAGTAGATAATAGTTTTTCAAATTCCTTATCACCTTTTAATGATACAACCATTTTCTAAATTCTATACAAATTTAATAACTCTACATGATAACTGCATAGAAAAAATTTTAAATTTGGTGAAAATTCATGAAGATTACGTTTTTAGGGACTGGAACTAGTACTGGAATACCAACAATTGGAGTTGAGAGAGCATCATGTTCTAGTAAAGATAAGAGGGATAACAGACTACGATCTTCAATTTTAGTTGAGTATAAAAATAAAAATATTGTTATTGATTGTGGTCCAGATTTCAGGCAACAAATGTTAAGGACAGGTGTAACCAAAGTGGATGCAATCTTATTTACTCACGAACATGCTGATCACACAGCAGGTCTGGATGATGTGAGGCCAATTTCCTTTAAGCACGGAAAAATACCAATTTTTGCGCATGAAAGAGTAATTAAAAATCTAAGTAAAAGATTTGATTATTTGTTTGATGTAAAAAATGATTATCCAGGATCTCCTCACGTATTTCCCAACATAATCGAAAATAAAAAATTTGTGTTAGAGGGCATTGAAATTTTACCTGTTACTTACATGCACCATAAATTGCAGGTATATGGATTCAGAATTAAAAATTTTGCTTACGTAACTGATTTGAAAAAGATATCGAAAAATGAGCTTGATAAACTTAAAAATTTAGATTTACTGATCTTAAATGCACTAAGGCACAGGGAACATTACTCACATATCAACTTAGAACAAGCTTTAGAATTGATTAATGAGTTAAAACCCAAAAAAACATTTTTGACTCACATTGCACCAGACATGGGTTTACATAGTGAAACAGAAAAGTTGCTACCGTCAACTGTTAGACTTGGATTTGATGGTTTAGAAATAATTATAAATGACTAATACTTGTCCTCTAACCAGTGCAAAAAGGATTCTAAATTTTCACTATTAACTCCGTGTCCCTGATCAAAGGCTTTAAATTCATATTTAATATTATTTTTATCAAGTAGTTTATTTGTTTTAAGTGATTCTTCAAAAGGTATAACTTCATCATTCTTTCCATGGGAAATATATATTGATAAATTATTTGTTTTTTCAAAGGAAATTAGTTCTTCATCCACATATCCACTAAGTGCAATCAAGTTTTTAATATTCGAATTTTGAGCAATAGCATGAGCAAGAATTGCACCTTGACTAAAACCAATCAATGTAATTCTATTTGGATCACAATCGTATTTATTAATAAAATAATCCAACTCATTAATTAATTTATCTCTTATCAATTTTGCAGCTTCTTTATCATAGCTTTTAACTGAACCAGAATAATATATATTATACCAAGCATATGAGTTGGGGTAAAGTATGATTGGAGCTCTAAGAGAGACAATTGTCGCATCTTCATTTAAATAAGGCGAAAACGAAAAAAGATCTTGCTCATTACTGCCAAACCCGTGAAGAAGAAATACTAATGGTGATTTATTAGTATTATTTTTTGGTTTATTAATTAAATAGAAAAAACTAGTTTCCAATTATAAGTTTTGAATTATTTGATATAATTCCATAAGATTTTCCTTTAAGGTCAGTATCAATAAAGCAACTGTTCTTTGATTTGGAAATAATGTGGTCTTTAGAGAATTTGTATTTAATATCAGGGTCAAATAGTGTTAAGCTAGCAATTTCTCCCTCATCAATCTTATTTTCGTTTATACCAAAAACACTTTTATTCTTTGTCAAAATTTCAATTGATTTTTCAGTTGAAAACAATAAATTTAAAGCTCCAAACATGGACTCAAGTCCAGTCGAACCAAACAATGAATTAACAAAGTCAGTTTTTTTATTATCAATATCTATGGGACTATGATCAGACGTTACAAAGTCAATTATTCCATCATTTACTCCTTTAATTAAAGCTTTTCTGTGGTCTTCAGATCTAATAGGTGGAAGTACTTTAAACCTAGTGTCAAAGTTCTTAAGTTTTTTATCATTAAAGAACAAATTATTTATAGAAACACTACAGGATACATCCAGTTTATTTTTTTTTGCCTCTTTAATTAATTCAACTGACTCTTTGGTTGAAATGCATGGTATGTGGAGCTTTCCTCCAGCATACTCAAGTAGTTTTAAATCTCTTTTTAGCATGATTTCTTCTGATAAGGCTGGAATACCCTCAAGACCATAGTTAGTGCTAATCTCACCTTCATGCATTTGACCCTCAGGGCAAATAGATTTTTCAAATGGAAATGAAAATACTAGGCCATCAAAGCCTTGAACATATTGTAATGCAATCTTTATGAGATTAGGGTTATTCACAGGATTTTTAAAATCATAAAATCCTACTGCACCAGATTGATACATTTCATATATGTCAGCAAGTTTTTCTGATTTTGATTCTTTCGTTAGACAACCAGTAGGATGAATATTTATAACAAATTCAGAGGATTTTGATTTAATGTAACTAACATCAGCCTTTGTATCTAGGTATGGATCAGTAACTGCATTTAAAATAATATCAGTAAAACCAGAAAGTGAAGCGGTTTTAGCCCCATTAACTAGAGTCTCTCTTTCTTCAAGGCCTGGTTCTCCAAAGCATACACTTGAATCAAGCCAGCCAGTTGAAACATGTAGGTTTTTTTGATTTATGATTTCTTTAGCTTTAGAGTTGGGAATACTTGTAGCTATTTCCTTAATCTTTCCGTTAGTTATTAAAATATCTTGGGTTTTGCCATTAAACTTGCTATTGGCATCAATGATTTTTGCAGATTTAATCAGTATTGACATATTGTCAATTTCATGCAAATATAGTTATCATTTTTATATTTTATTAAAATCCTTCATACATACCCAACCCAAATAGAGAAAAATCATACTTTACAGGGTCATCTTTATCAAACATTCTCAAGTTATTATCTAATTCTATCAAACTTTTCAGGTCATTTTGATTTCTTTTAATGAGTCCTAATTTTCTTGCAACTCGCCCTGTGTGAACATCAAGTGGACAAGAAAGCTTTGATTTTTTTATTCTTTTCCAAATTCCAAAATCAACATTTTCATCATTTCTAACCATCCATCTTAAAAACATATTAATTCTTTTACAACATGAATTTTTTAATGGATTAGAAATGTGTTTCTCAGATCTTCTTTCATGATTAACAGAGAAAAATTTTTTTCTAAATTTAGTAATACCGTCAAACATGAAATCATTTTTATTATCAATAAAAACGTCTTCTAAACTATCATAATTTTTATAAATATTTTTTAGTGATTGTATGAAAAATTGAAGATCAATTGAGTTGAATGTTCTATGAACAAATTGGATTTTTTTTATATCTGAATTATTGCTGTTTTTAACAAAATCATAAGGGCTATTATCCATAATATTCATCAATTTATGTGCACTTTTTATTATGGATTTTCTATTTCCCCACGAAATGACACTTGTAAGAAAACCAGCAATTTCAATATCTTTTTTTTCTGAGAATAGGTGTGGAATTTGGATTGGGTCCTGCTCAATAAAGTTAACATTGTTGTATTCTTGATATTTCTCATCAAGAAATTCTTTTATATCAACTTTATTTAGACCATTTACCATCTGAAAGAACCAAGCATTTATCAGCAATTTTAGAAAAAGCTTTGTTGTGTGTCACAAGAACTATTGTAACATTAAGTTGTGAATTAATTTTTTTGAAAAGTTTTTGAATTTTTTCAGCATTTTTAGAATCTAAATTTCCTGTTGGTTCGTCTGCTAATAAAATACTTGGAGAATTTATAAGTGCTCTAGCAACTGCAACTCTTTGTTTTTCACCACCTGAAAGAAATTCAGGCTTTTTATCTAAAATGTTATTTATTTCAAGCAAGCTTGAGAGCTTATTCAAATCCTCAATTGATTCTTTTTCATTCCTTTTTCCAATCATTGATGGTAAAAGAATGTTTTCTTGAGCAGTTAGTTCAGGTAAAAGTTGGTGAAATTGAAAAATAAAACCAATCTCTCTATTTCTCAAAGAAGATAGTTTATTGTCATCCATATTTGTTATTTCTATATTGTTGAATAATATGGATGTTTTTGGATTTTTATCATATTCCTCTAAAGTTCCTAAAATATTTAAAAATGTAGTTTTACCTGCTCCTGAGGCACCTACAATTGAAATGAATTCTCCTTTTTTAATTTCAATTGATATATTATTTAAAACCAATTGATTGTTAAATGATTTTGAAAGATTCTTAACTTTTATCATTTCTTTTAAGTTTGTTGTAATCAATTAAATAATTAATTCTTAAAGATAATTGATGTTCAATTGGCATACCAAATAAATCTTTTAGACTTTTATAGTAGTCAAGTCCTGATTGATTATCTCTATTAAAAATTTGATTTTTATACTGAAGTGTAATTGTGCTTCCAGGTGAAAACCACCAATCAAATTTCAAATCTAAGTTCCACAAATTAAAATTTACATTTGGGTCAGTAGATAATAAATTGTAATCTGTTAATTCTCTGAATCCATTGTCAAGTAATTTGTATAGTATTTCATCATAATCAGCGGAACTCCAAAAGTTTCTAAATCTTAGAGTTAGGTACTTATAATTATCAATATTGTAGTTTAAATCAATTGTGTTTTCAAATGATTTTACATCCCTTATGCCAAAATGAATATTCCCATTTTTTTTCTGTAAAAAACCAACGTCATCATTTGTATTTTCAGTCTGAGACCTTGCGCTCAATGTTAATTTATTGGATATTCTATATTTTGCATCAACGCGAAAACGTGTTTGAGATTTATTTTCATCAAATTGTTTGTTCTTAAACTCAGAAATCTCATACTCGAACCCATAGGAAAAAGTATTATTGTTATTTGTTTGAAACCCTGCTTTAACACCATAATTTGCTGGTTCAATTAGATATCGGTCTTCTGTTCTAGGCTCATAAAAATCTCTATTACTTCCTGTGTAATCAAAATCAACTTCAAATGTCACTAGATTTTGAGTTACAAAATTATTTCCAAATCTCCAACCTCCACCAGTTCTTAAAAAATCATGAAATCTAAATCTTTGGCTAATTGAGAGATAATTTGAATAACTTCGTAAAACTTTGTTTTCTTTTTCAATTCTATACCTTAAAAAAGCCCTATAACCCTGTATATCTCTTGAATTATAAAAACCTAGCTCATTCTGGTTGTAATATTTATCAACCCCAGTCCATCCCAAAGTATATCGGAACTTCCCTCTAAGTTCGGATAGCTGAACTTGACCTCTGAAGCCTTTTGTTTTAGAAAATCCAGGTACGTGTGAACCAAATATGTTTGATTTGAAATTAAAATTTCTTTTGTTATCAAATAAATCAAAAACCAAAGCATATGCATTACTATTTTGGCCAGATGATCTATTAATATTTGCATTTAAAAAACTAATTGAAGAATAATCATTTATTAGTTGTTGGCTTAAGGATATTACGTTATAATTTGTTAAAGGGCTTATAATTTCTTTCCTAGTTATATTGTTATTTTCAATGTATGCATATGCCTTTCCAGTAATAGCATTTAAAAATCCAATACTAAGTTTACCATCGGTCGTTCCTGTAATTTTAATTGAATTAATTAAATCTGCTTTCTCATCATAACTAATAATCTCATCTCCGTCATTTAAATAATCATTATCATTAAATTTAATTTCTTGACCAATTCTTCTGCTGTAAAAGAAATTACCACTTCTAAAACCTATTTCATCGGCTTTTTCAAATAAATCTGCTCCTTCGGTAAAAAATGCTCTTTTTTCGTCAAATTGTTGCTCAAAGGGTGATAGGTTAAGCTCTCTGTCATCAAAAGATACTTGGCCAAAATCGGGGATTAATGTCATGTCTAATGTAAAGCTGTTATTAATTCCGTACTTAAGGTCAAGTCCTGCTGAATATGATGAGCTTAAAGAAAGACCTTTTTGAGCATTAATTGATGTTTGCAAATATGGATAGAAAAAAAGTCTTGTAGGGGGATCAATATTTTTGATATTTTTTAAAAGTCCTTTTGATTCATGATACTCATAAACTTTTTCATCAACGGGGTTCCACGCATAGCCCTGGTTATCTAAATCAGGCATCGATCTTCCAAAGTTTAATCCCCAGTCTTGAACTTCCTTCTTTGGAAAACGAATTGCGCTGTAAGGAATAATAAATTCAGCAGACCATCCTTTATTATTAATATTCATTTTAGCATCAAAAACAGTATCATAGTTTAAACTTTCTTGATTGAATCCACCTGAGGAATATGAATCTCCAATTGCACCAGAGCTTGTAATTATAAATCCAAAACTATTATATCTATCATCATAGGTGTCCAGTGAAATCCAAAATGCTTCACTATTAATTCCAAAAATAACATCCCTAGGACTGAACTCAGCTGGTATTTTTTCAGGATCAGGATGATTTAATTGTGCACCAACATAAATTGCATCATTATCGTATCCTAAATAAACTTTTGATTCAAAGCCCTGAGGAATTTTTTCTCCAGCTTTAGTATCGGGCATTATCAAGGTAAAATCTTCTGCGGCTTTAATGTTTTTCCACTCACTTTCAGATAAAATACCATCAATCACAGGTGGTGCAATAAATCTATATGCATCAATACTTTTTCTTTCTTGAGAATTAATATTAACAATAAATAATAAAACAAAAATGTAAAGAAATCTCATTTTAAGGTAGCGCAAATATAATTACAAATAACAGATATTTTATTTTAATTTTACAATTAACCAATATGAACAAAAATATAATTCTAGGAAGTGGTTGTTTTTGGTGTACCGAGGCCATATATAAATATGTGAATGGAGTAGTGGATGTGAAACCAGGCTATATAGGTGGAATTGATAAAAATCCAACCTACGAGAAAGTTTGCTCAGGAATGACAGGGCATGCTGAAGCTGTAAAAATAACTTATGATGATACTGAAATATCATTAGAAAAGATACTTGAAATTTTTTTTAAAACACATGATCCGACAACGTTAAACCGTCAAGGTAATGATGTTGGAACTCAGTATAGATCAGTTATTTTTTATGAGAACGAAAATGAATTAAAATTTTTTGAGGATTACATAAGTAAACTAAATCTATCGAAGACTTTCAATTCTAAAATTGTTACTACTCTTGAAAAAAGATTACATTTCTACGAAGCTGAAGAATATCACCACAATTACTTTGAAAAAAATCCTTTTAGTGGTTATTGTAACGTAGTAGTAAGACCAAAAGTTGAAAAGTTTAGAAATGAAAATAAATAGCTAACTATTTAATCAGCCCCAGTTTTTTAATGATTTTTTTTTCAAAATTCCAAAACCAATTGAATTGACCAAAAAGAAATGCAACAAGCAGTAAAATAAACTGATATATAATAGTAACTATAACTATTCTCAGTGCCCAGTACAAATAACTGTTTAGTGATTCCTCTGAAATACCTAGATAATCCATAAGTGGCTCAGATACAAATAAAGAGCCTGATCCAGTTATTGCAAATACTAGAAGTATTATTAATAATTGAAAATTAGATTTCAAATTCCACTTGTCTTTTAAATAATTTAACATATTTATTTAACCAAGGATATTATTTGATTCGCTAATTCTATGCCAATTCTGTCTTGAGCTTCTATTGTTGCTGCACCAATATGCGGAGTTAGTGATACTTTAGGGTGCATAAGTAATTTGACTGACGGATTCGGTTCATTTTCAAATGTATCTATTCCAGCAAAAGAAAGTTGTCCATTATCTAATGCTTCAATCAGACTATTTTCATCAACGACACCCCCTCGAGCTGCATTAATTAAACCTGAACCTTTTTTCATCAAACCAAACTCATTTTTTCCAATTACAAAATCTTTTTGCGCTGGAACATGTAAAGTAATGTAATCAGAATTTTTCAACAGAATCGACATTTCACTAGCCTTAAGGTTGAACGAAATATTTTTGTCAAAAGCAAAATCCAGATTGATTTTTATTTCATCAACAAACTTGTCACAAAATATTACATTCATCCCTATCCCTAAGGCAATTTTAGCAGTTTCTTGACCAATTCTACCAAATCCAATTATTCCCAAAGTTTTACCTTTCAATTCATTGCCTTTCGCATAATTCTTTTTTAAAACTTTAAATTTTGAATCACCATCAAGCGGCATGTTTCTATTAGAATCATGTAGAAAACGAACACATGAGAATAGGTGAGAGAAAACTAATTCAGCAACAGAGTGGGAGGAGGCTGCTGGTGTGTTAATAACATGAATACCCTTCTTTCTTGCATACTCAACATCAATATTGTCCATTCCAACTCCACCTCTTCCAATAAGTTTTAAATTTTTACAAGAATCAATCAATTCTTTTCTAGCTGTTGTAGCACTTCGAACAAGAAGACAAGATATATCATTTTTGTTGATGAACTCGACTAAATCATGTTGTGAAACGTTTTCTGTAATGACATCATAATTGTTATTTTCAAGCATATCGATCCCTGATTTTGAAATCCCATCGTTTGCAAGTACTTTTATTTTCATATCATATTTTCAAATTTTTTCATGACATCTACAAGTGTCTGAACAGATTCAATTGGCATTGCATTATAAATGGATGCTCTGTAACCACCAACTGACCTATGCCCATTTATACCTGAAATATCAGATTCTAAATAGAGTTTATCAAATATTTCTTTTTTTGATTCATCAACTAAATTGAATGTAACATTCATAATGCTTCGATCCTCATAGTTAGCAAACCCTTTAAATTGAGAGTTTCTATCAATTTCATCATAAAGAATTTTAGATTTTTCAATGTTTTTTTTCTCTATTTCAGCGATTCCTCCATTTTTCATGAGCCATTTTAGGCTTAACAAACATGTGTAAACTGAAAAAACAGGTGGGGTATTAAACATGCTGTCTTTCTCAAAGTGTACTTTGTAATTCAGCATCGAGGGGACATCTCTACATATCTTTTCTAACATAGATTTTCTAATAATTACTAATGTTGTCCCAGCTGCACCAAGGTTTTTTTGGGCTCCAGCATAAATTAGAGAAAACTTAGAGTAATCAATTTTTCTAGAGAATATATCAGAGCTCATGTCAGCAAAGAGGTCCGTATTGGCTTTCGGAACATGATGGAATTGAGTTCCAAAAATAGTATTATTTGAGGTTATGTGTACGTAATCCAGGGACTCTTGATTATCCAATTCTTTAGGAATGTAATTAAAGTTTCTGTCAGCTGAAGAGGCTAATTCATGAACATTGCCGAAAAGCTTAGCTTCCTTAATTGCTTTAACTGACCAAGTACCCGTATTTACATAGCCTGCTTTATTTTTAAGAAAATTGTATGCGAGCATTAAGAATTGGGTGCTTGCACCTCCTTGCAAAAATAATGAGGTGTATTCATTCTTATCCAATTCCATAAGTTCAAGACTCACATTTCTTGCTTCCTCCATTACTTTCACGAAGTCACTGCTTCTGTGTGAAATTTCTATTAATGAAAGTCCACTATCATTTAGGTTTAGAACCGATTGGGAAGCCTTTTTAAATACTTCTTCGGAAAGTATGCTAGGGCCAGCACTAAAGTTATGTTTTTTCATACTTTAAAGACGCAAAGTAACGAAAAACAAGTTGTAATTTTCTTCACATTTTCAACTAAGTTTCAACAAAAACTCCATGGTGTTGATTTTATCAGCATAATCATCTATAGATGGGCTTTGAGTTGATCCAAATTCAATTGAGTTTTCAACAATATTATTTGACACAATACATTGTATTTTATCAGCATTTTGTTTAAGATTTTTTTTGAGCTGTTTTAAGCTAGAGTAGTGTTCATAAAAAATGCAACTAATTGGTGAGCCAATTTTTGTTGATTTTTTTAAAATACAAAACCCTGTATCTAAGAACTTGTCTCTGTTCATTAAAAAAATTGTTTTGTAATAAATGTAGTTATTGTAATAGGTGCTGTTATTTATAATATTTTTCCATTCTGTAAAATTGTTTATGAGATGATTAATATCATAATCTGTTGGAATAAATATTTTAGATACATTTCTACATCCTAAACCATAATACATAAATATATCGAAGGAAAGTTTTTTCAAATCTTCATTTGACTCGTTTCCGTCAAGTATTGTGACAGAATATCTGCTATTTCTAATAATGTTTGGTATATTTTTAAAGTATTTTTTAAATTGATTTGCAGATAAATCAGTTCCTGTTGCAATTACAGCATCAAAATTCCTAAATCTATCATTTAATATTTTGATATATTTTTCAAATGAGGGACTCAAATCTTTTAAAAAACTGAACATGAACTTGAATAACTTGTTGTCTTTGCTGGAAAGTTTAATGATTGATTTATTTCCTGATAGAAAAACACACATAAAATCGTGGAAACCAACCAGCGGGATATTTCCAGCCATTATAATTCCAACATTAATTTGTTTTTTGTTTAAATCATATTTAGAAACAAAAGAATTTATTTTCCCTTGTTTAAGTGTTTTTGCCCAATAATTCAGATTATATAATATATTTTCTTTTTGAAAAAATGGATTAATTGAAATAGATTCAAGTACTGCGGAGTCAAGTTTCAATGTTATTTCATCTTTTTTTACACCATCGCAATATGATTGCAAAAAAGAACCTAATTCACACAATAAATTTATTCTTTGATTTAGTTTCAAATCGTAGCAGTTTTATATTGTAAAGATATTGGTTAATTTTATACTAATATTTAGCTGTAAATCTTACATGCTAATTAATATAATTTTACTTCAATTTCAATATGAAAGCAGGTATTGTAGGTCTTCCTAATGTTGGTAAATCAACATTGTTTAATTGTCTAAGTAATACAAAAGCTCAGAGCGCAAATTTCCCTTTTTGTACTATTGAACCTAATATTGGCCTGGTAAATATACCAGATGAAAGGCTTAATAGTTTAGTTGAACTCATATCACCTGAAAAAATAGTTCCCAACTCAGTTGAGATAGTCGATATTGCAGGTTTAGTCAAAGGAGCTAGCAAAGGTGAGGGTTTAGGAAATCAATTTTTATCAAACATCAGAGAAACAAATGCCATCATTCATGTTTTGAGGTGTTATAAAGATGATAATATTACTCATGTTGAGGGTTCAGTTGATCCGCTGAGAGATAAAGAAATCATTGAATTTGAACTGAAATTAAAAGATGTAGAGACAATTAATAAAAGAAAAGATAAAATCAGCAGAGCTGCTAAAACAGGTGATAAAAAATCAATAAATGAATTAAGAATTTTAGAAAATCTTCTACTGATGTTAAATAATGAGAATAGAATTAAAATTGAAGACTTTAAATCAGATGAATATGAATTTATTAAGTCAATGTCCTTGCTATCTCTAAAGCCTATTCTTTTTGTTTGTAACATTAGTGAAGATAACTTAAAAAATAAGAGTGAGGATTTAAAAAGAATCATCAGCACCCTAAAGAAAACTGGGTCAAATGTTATATCTATGGCAATAAAAACAGAGGAGGAAATCAATGATTTAGATAATTATGAGGATAGAAAAATGTTTTTAGATGATCTAGGACTTGTAGAACCCGGCTCTAGTATACTCATTAGAGAAACTCACAATCTTTTAAGTTTATCCACATTCTATACTGCTGGAAAAAAAGAGGTCAGAGCTTGGACGTTTAAAAAAGGCTCAAAAGCACCAACTGTTGCTGGTATTATTCACTCTGATTTTGAAAAGGGATTCATTAGGGCTGAGGTGATTAAGTTTCAAGATTATTTAAATTATGGCAGTGAATTAAAAGTTAAGGAGGCTGGTAAACTTAAAACAGAGGGCAAAGAATATATTGTGATGGATGGTGATATCATTAACTTCAGATTTAATACCTAATTTGAGATTTCAACATATTCAGTATTTTAATTGTTAATTATTTTATCGCTACATGATTTTTTATGTATATCTAGTGTTATATCTTAGATCATTAAAAATTTATGCCTCAGACTTCATCATACACTGAAGAAAATATCAGGTCGCTAGACTGGAAAGAGCATATCAGGATGCGTCCTGGGATGTATATCGGAAAGCTTGGCGATGGTTCCGCATATGATGATGGTATTTACATATTGTTGAAAGAAGTGCTAGATAATTCGATCGATGAGTTTGTAATGGGTGCAGGAAAGACAATAGAAATAACAATCAAAGAAAATATTGTAAAAGTTAGGGATTTTGGAAGGGGAATACCGTTGGGAAAAGTTACAGATGTTGTATCAAAAATGAATACAGGTGGTAAGTATGATACACGCGCATTTAAAAAATCTGTAGGCTTGAACGGAGTTGGTACTAAGGCAGTTAACGCACTATCCTCAAACTTTGAGGTTCAATCAATACGAGAAGGAAAATTAAAAAAAGTTTCATTTGAATATGGGGAGATTAGTAATGATGATCCAGTTGTTGAATCAACTAAGAGAAAGGGAACTAAAGTTGTTTTTAAGCCAGATTCAAAAATTTTTAAAAATTATAAATATAGAAGTGAATACGTAATAAAAATGCTTAAGTACTATGTTTATTTGAACCCAGGATTAACTATAGTTTTTAATGGTGAAAAATTAAAATCAGATCACGGCTTAAAGGATCTTCTTGAGGATAATAATAATTTAGAGGATTTTTTGTACCCAGTTATCCATTTAAAGGGAAAAGATATTGAGATTGCTTTGACTCATAATAAAAAACAGTATAGTGAGGAATATTATTCGTTCGTTAATGGTCAGCACACAACTCAGGGAGGAACACACCTATCTGCTTTAAAAGAATCTATAGTTAAAACAATTCGCGATCATTTCAAAAAACCATATGACTCATCTGATATAAGAAAATCTGTTTTATGCGCTATAAGTATAAAGGTTATGGAACCTGTTTTTGAATCACAGACAAAAACTAAATTAGGTTCGACAGAAATGGGCGACGGTCTACCTACAGTTAGAACATACATAAATGATTTTGTTGGAAGAAAACTAGATAATTTCTTACATCAAAATCAAAAAATAAAAGAAGAAATTCAAAAAAAAATTATACAAGCAGAAAAAGAGAGAAAAGAACTGTCCGGAATAAGAAAATTGGCAAGAGAAAGAGCGAAAAAGTCAAACCTTCATAATAAAAAACTCAGAGATTGCAGGGTTCATTTAGGTGATATGAATAAGGACCAAAGATTAGATTCTACGTTATTCATTACGGAAGGTGATTCTGCGAGTGGGTCAATAACTAAATCTAGAAATGTAAATACACAGGCTGTTTTTAGTTTAAGAGGCAAACCCTTAAATTCCTATTCAATGACCAAGAAAATTGTTTATGAGAACGAGGAATTTAATCTTCTTCAAGCAGCCCTAAATATTGAAGAGGGTATTGAAAAACTGAGATATAATAAAGTTGTAATTGCAACGGATGCTGATGTGGATGGTATGCACATTAGATTACTTTTAATAACTTTTTTTCTTCAATTTTTTCCTGAACTTATAAAGGAAGGACATTTATTTATACTTCAAACCCCCTTATTTCGAGTTAGAAATAAGAAGGAGACAATTTATTGTTATGATGATGGCGAAAAAGATTTAGCCATTGATAAGCTTTCTCCTAAACCGGAGATTACTAGATTTAAGGGTCTTGGTGAGATATCCCCAAATGAATTTAAAAATTTCATTGGTGACAGTATAAGATTAGATCCAGTCATAATTAACAAGGAAACCAGTGTTTCCGAGATGCTATCTTTCTACATGGGTAAAAACACACCTGAAAGGCAGAATTTTATTATCGAGAATTTAAAAATGGACATAGATAATCTTTAGATATGAATGATAATTTTAATGAAGATGATGAGCTAGAATCAGATGAGTCTTTAATTCCCATTTCAGGAATGTACAAGGATTGGTTTATCGATTATGCATCTTACGTAATTTTAGAAAGAGCAGTTCCTGCTATAGAAGACGGTTTTAAGCCAGTTCAAAGAAGGATTTTGCATTCAATGAAAGATCTAGATGATGGCAGGTTTAACAAAGTAGCAAATATTGTAGGACATACCATGCAATACCATCCTCATGGTGATGCAAGCATTTCCGATGCAATAGTACAGATCGGTCAAAAAGACCTGTTAATTGAAACTCAAGGTAACTGGGGAAATATTCTTACAGGTGATTCTGCTGCTGCATCAAGATATATTGAAGCAAGATTATCCAGGTTTGCACTTGAGGTTGTTTACAGTCCAAAAATAACAAAATGGCAATCATCTTACGATGGTAGGAGGAAAGAGCCTATTAACTTACCAGTAAAATTTCCACTATTACTTGCACAAGGTGCTGAGGGTATAGCAGTTGGATTATCTACAAAGATTCTACCACATAATTTTGTTGAGTTGATAGATGCTTCAATCAAGTGCTTAAGAGGCAGAAGATTTGATTTATATCCTGATTTTTCTACAGAAGGTGTTATTGATGTTACCAACTATAATGATGGTTTGAGGGGTGGTAAAATAAAGGTGAGAGCTAAAATTAATCAACTAAATAAAAATACATTAATTATATCTCAAATACCATATACAACAACTAGTACATCGCTTATCGAGTCTATCTTGAAGGCTAATGATAAAGGAAAAATAAAGATCAAAAAAATTGAAGATAATACTTCATCGAATGTCGAAATTTTAGTTCATCTTCCAAATGGTGTATCCCCAGACAAAACAATCGATGGTTTGTTTGCTTTTACTAATTGTGAGGTTTCAATTTCACCACTTAGCTGTATAATCGAAAATAATAAGCCAGTTTTTATAGGTGTTTCAGAAATATTAAGAAAATCAACTGAGAACACTAAAAATTTATTGAAAAACGAGCTTGAAGTAAAACTTAATGAACTTAATTCTCAGTGGCATTATTTAACCCTAGAAAAAATATTTATTGAAAATAGGATATACAGGCTAATCGAGGAGCAGGACACATGGGATGGTGTATTAAACTCGATCAAAAAAGGTCTGAAACCCTATATAAGTCTATTGAAAAATGATGTTTCCCATGATGATATTGTAAAGTTGACAGAGATAAAAATAAAAAGGATTTCAAAGTTTGATATTGATAAAGCTGGTAAAAAAATTAAACAAATCGAGGATGATATTTCTATGGTTAAAGAAAATCTCGAAAAACTCAATGATTTCGCAATACAATATTTTAAAAACTTAAAAACTACTTATGCTAAAGGAAAAAGCAGAAAAACCGAGATCAAAATATTTGATGATGTTGACGTTAAGAAAGTGGTTGTTAAAAATTCTAAGCTTTATGTTAACAGAGAGGAGGGATTTATTGGAACATCATTAAGAAAAGATGAATTTGTAGAGGAATGTTCAGACATTGATGATGTAATTGTATTCACAGAGAAGGGTGACATGATAGTTTCTAGAATACAAAGCAAAAAATTTGTAGCAAAACATATAAAATTTGCATCCGTTTTCAAAAAGAAAGATTCAAGAACTATATATAATATGATATACAGAGATGGAAAAACTGGTATATCATATATAAAAAGGTTTAATGTAACAGGTGTCACCAGAGATAAGCTTTATAATCTCACCTCTCAACATCCAAAATCAAAAGTCTTACATTTTTCTGCAAATCCTAACGGTGAGGGTGAGGTTGTCACTATTCAGCTGAGACAAAAGGGATCGATCAAGAAGCTAAAATGGGATTTGGATTTTGCTGATTTAACCATCAAGGGTAGATCGGTCAAGGGAAATATAGTTACAAAGCACCCTGTCAATAAAGTCATTTTTAAGGAGAAAGGTTTATCAACACTTAAGCCAAGAAAAATTTGGTTTGATGATACTGTTCAGAGATTAAATGTGGATGTAAGAGGAGATCTTCTTGGTGAATTTAAGCCTGATGATGATTTACTTGTTGTTCAACAATCTGGAAATTTAAAGATTGTCCCCCCTGATCTTAATATGCACTTTCCAGACGATATGATAATTTTGGAAAAAGCCGATAGAGCAAAGCCAATTTCAGTTGCTTACTTCAACAAAAAGAAAAAAAAATATTTTGTTAAAAGATTTATTTTGGGTCTACTAAAAGGAAAACAAAGCTTTATCAGTAATCAGAAAGATGATGTAGTTGAAATTGTGTCCACAGACTGGAAACCGTTAATTGAGGTTGTGATCAAAAACAAAAAAATAGTGGATAGGTACAATTTAAATTTATTTGAATTTATCTCTGTAAAAGGCATTAAGGCTATTGGTAACCAGTTGACCAATAAAGAAGTCAAAGAAATTAATCTTTTAGAGCCAATTCCGTATGAACCTGAGACAGTTGAGTTAAAGGATATTGAGGTAATAGATGCAAATGAACAAATTGATGAAGGTGATAGATCGATAAATGAAAAAGAAAGCTCCGAAAACAACCAAATTGAACTGGATTTCTAATCTAGTCTAACCGCTCTGCCTCTTTTTATATTACTGTTATCTCCCACAACTGAGTATTCAAACATGTAACTGTCCTCATTAGTACTTAATATTTTCATCGAAATAGAAATTTTACTTTTATTTGGATTTATGTTTTTTAAAATAAATTCACAATCAGAAACCCATCTTACACTAGAGGTGTCAACAGAGCCCTGAAAAAACTCAACTTCTAAATTTTCTGTTCTAATAAAATTTGAAACATATTCCTTCCCTTCAATGATGCTTTTGAATTCAAAATTACCAGTTTTAAATAATTCACAATTTTTCTCAGGTAAAGAGCAGCTTACAGTAAACAAAATAATATAAAAACTAATTCTCAAATGTTTGAAAAGTGCCATTTTTTAAAAGTAGTATAATTTTTTGAACATCGGATGAGTTTTTTTTGGGTTCAAGTTGTGATTTTGGAGCTGAGAGTTTTTCATTTGGTTTATTTCCAAAAACTAACCAATCCAAAGTAACGTCAGGGTAGGCGATACATATTTTTGTAACAATCTCTAAGCTTGCCTTATTACGACCATTAATTATGTGTGATAGGGTAGATCTTTGAACATTAATTTTTTTTGAAAATTCAGATGCTGAAATTTTCTTATTTTTTATTACTTCCTCAATTCTTTTACTAATACCCTCCATGTTTACATTTGTAAATTTATATAAATATTTTAATATTTTTTATATTATATATTTATTATTATTTGAAAAAATATTTAATATTGTACTTTAGTTTTATATAATTTATATACTCAAAATCAGTATTTTATATAAAATTTAAAAATTTTTATTCCTTTTTTAACAAAATATGTTGACAATTGTATAAAAATGATATCTGTCATTTCCTTGTAGAATTATAGATTATTTAATAAATAATGAATTTATCATATATTATTCTTTTTGTTTTTGAGTTTTCTTTGAAAATAATTCAATATATTAGTCTTTTCGTTAAATTTTATTCAATTATACTTAAATGAAGTTCAAATTAGACGATGTGGACCACAAAATTTTAGATTTATTAATAGAAAATTCTAGAATTCCTTTTACTGATATTGCTAAAAGACTACTTATTTCAGCAGGAACCGTACATGTTCGAGTAAAAAAAATGGAAGAATTCGGTATTATCAAAGGTGCATCACTTGCTCTTGATTATAAAAAACTTGGCTATACCTTCATAGCTTACATTGGTATTTTTTTAGAGAAAACACATCTTACAAATTATGTTTTAGAAAAACTTGAAAATATTCCTTACGCTACAGTTGCCCACATTACTACAGGAAGATTTAATATATTTTGTAAGGTCCGTTGTAAGGACACTGATCATGCAAAGGAAATCATATTTATGATTGATGACATTGAGGGTGTCTCTCGAACAGAAACCATGATATCACTTGAGGAAAGCATCAATGATAAAAAAAGATTAATGCATAAAATATTCAATGAAATAAAATAGTTTTATTAATGAAAAAGTTAAAAAAACTAGAGAGGTTCAAAGAGAAAGTCCTTTCAAGATACGATGTTTACAACAACGTTTTTTTAACACTTCCTTTTGAATCAGTCAATGATACGGGTAAACTATTACCAATTTTCTCTAATTATTGTTTAGACGGCTATAAAAAAAAATATAGTCCATTAGAAATTGTTGATGGTTTTTTTGAAAAATATTGCAAGAATTTCACTCAAAATGATAGGAATACAATCTTATTTAGATTTATACAATACATCGAACGTCAAGTTGTACTTTTTGATGCAATTGAAGACGCATCATTTAAGGAAATTCACAATTTGGACGGATTAGGTTCATTAAGAAATCTAAAGGACCTATGTGAAAAATCTAATAAATTACCTGAATTAATTCAGAATTTAAAAAAAATTGAAATTAGACCTGTACTAACTGCACATCCTACACAGTTTTATCCTGGATCTGTTCTTGGAATTATTACTGACTTATCAAGGGCAATTAATCATAATGATATTGGAGAGATCAAAAAGTTATTATCACAACTTGGGAAAACGCCTTTTTTTAAAGAAAAAAAACCAACTCCTTATGACGAGGCAGTCAGTTTAACCTGGTATCTTGAAAATGTATTTTATAATGCTATCTCTAATATTCAGAAATACATTAAGTCCAACATAGCAGATTATAATTATAAAAATTTTGAATTAGTTTCATTAGGTTTTTGGCCAGGTGGAGACAGAGACGGAAACCCTTATGTTACAAATAAAATTACTATTAAAACTGCGCTTAAATTAAGGAGTGATGTCATAAAAAATTACTATAAAGATGTGAGTAGATTGCGTAGGAGGTTGACCTTTAAAAATATTGAGGAAATCATAATTGACATTGAGAACAGACTTTATAAAAGTATAAATCAAAAAAAAGACAATCCAAGTATCGGATTAGATGAGCTTAGAAAAAAATTAAATCACATAAAGAATGAGGTTATTTTAAAGCATGAGTCATTATATCTTGATGATATTCAGGATCTTATAGATAAGGTTAACATTTTTGGTTATCACTTTGCATCTCTTGATATCAGGCAAGACTCAAGTATTCACAACTATGTTTTTGAAAATATAATGACTGAAATTTTTGGTAAAAAAATTTCTGATAATTATAAAAAGTTATCTGATAATGATAAAATTACATTTCTGTCAAAGAAAAGTTTTGATAATTTAAAAAATGAATTTAAAAACACTCAGGTGATTAAGACACTTGGTTCAATTGCTGCCATGCGTACTATTCAAAAATCAAATGGTGAAAAAGGATGTAATCGTTATATTATAAGCCATAATCAATCAGCACTAAATATTTTAGAAGTCTTCAAAATGTTTAAGGTCGTTGGTTGGAAAAATCCCCACGTTGACATTGTTCCTCTTTTTGAAACCATTGATGATTTAAAACACTCAGTTTCAGTTATGGAAGACGTTTATAACGATAACAACTATAGATCGCACATAAAAAGTAGAAATAACGAGCAAACCATAATGTTAGGATTTTCAGATGGAACAAAAGATGGTGGGTATTTGACAGCAAACTGGAATATTTTAAAATCTAAGGAAGCTTTAGTAAAAGTTTCCAGCAAATATGGTATTAAGCTCAAGTTCTTTGATGGTAGAGGGGGTCCGCCAGCGAGAGGAGGAGGTAACACTCATCAATTTTATAGTTCCATTGCTGGCATTATTGATACTAAGGATATTCAGATCACTATACAAGGTCAGACAATTAGTTCAAATTTTGGCACAACTGATTCATGCCAGTTTAATTTAGAGCAATTAATAAGTTCAGCATGCAAAAACCAGGAATTTAACTACTCCAAAGACAATTTAAGCTTAGCTAATAGAAAAACAATGGATATGTTATCACAATTAAGTTTTAATGCTTACAACGGCTTTAAAAATCACCCTAAGTTTCTCAAATATTTAGAAAACATGAGTACCATAAAATATTATTCAAAGACAAACATTGGAAGTAGACCTTCAAAAAGAAGGTCTAAGACAGACCTTTTTGAGATAAAAACTCTAAGAGCTATACCTTTCGTAGGTGGTTGGAGCCAACTCAAGCAGAATGTTCCAGGTTTCTTTGGTCTGGGCTCTTCAATAAATTTTTTCTACAAAAACAAAGAATTTAATAAAGTTGAAAAACTTTATAAAGAAATGCCCTTTTTTAGAACATTATTGTCCAACTCGATGATGAGTCTTCAAAAGTCTTTCTTTGATTTAACTTATTATTTAAAAGACGATGAAGATTTTTCTGAGATATGGAATATTATTCATTCTGAATATGAGCTTACAAAAAAAATGATTTTAAAATTATCTGGATTCAAAAAATTAATGGAGAATGAGCCTGCCAATAAGGCTTCTATTGAAAAAAGAGAGGAAATAATTTTACCATTAATTACCATTCAACAATCTGCTTTACAAAAGCTTAATCAGTTAAAAAAACAAAAAAATAAATCGAAAAATAAAATTAAAGTTTGTGAGAAATTAATTACTAGAACATTGTTTGGAAGTATTAATGCTAGTAGAAATTCGGCCTAAATCCTTAAATAATAGTCAAAAGATTCTAAGATTAAATTCTCATGAATATCTACGTTTATATCGACCAAACCTAAGTCCTTAAGCAAAACAAACTTTGGAATATTTAAATGATTTTTTTTGTCATATTTAATAAGCTTACACACTTTTAAAATATCATTTTTCGAAAAGTTCACTTTAATAAAGAATTTATTTAAATGTTTTTTTATTGTATTCACTGTACTCATTTCAAATCCTTTTAATCTTGATGACAAGTATGATTCACAAATCATTCCAACAGCTATAGCCTCCCCGTGTAATAGTTTATTTTTTTTGTTCATAAAAAGAGATTCAACAGCATGCCCAATCGTATGTCCAAAATTTAAATATTTTCTAACATTATTTTCAAATTTATCTTCTATTACAATCTCATTTTTTATTTTAATAGAATTTGCTATGGTATCTTCATCGTACACGATATTTGGATTTTCTATTAATTTTTTAAAACCTGAATTTGAGATTATAGAGTGCTTAAAAATTTCAGCATAACCACTATTAATTTCTCTTTTGGGAAGTGTTTTTAAATATTCTTCATCAATTATAACAGTTATGGGATCGGAAAAAAGTCCTATTTGATTTTTTATAGAAGATAAATTAATTCCAGTTTTACTGCCTATAGAAGCATCCACCATTGAGAGCAGAGTAGTAGGAATATTTACAAAATGAACTCCTCTTTTATAGGTGCTAGATATAAATCCTCCCATATCTGTAATTACACCGCCACCTAAATTAATAATAAGACATTTTCTATCAGCATTCTGACTTGTTAAATGGTTCCACACATCGATGCAGGTTTTTAAATTTTTATGAACTTCTCCAGAACTAATTTCAATGATTTCAAATTGAAATGAGGTTTTCTGCTTAAATTTCTTTAGACATAACTTTTTTGTGTTTTCATCAACAAGAACATAAAATTTTGTGTAATTGTTTTTAACAACTAGTTCATTTAAATGAGTGTACCCATCATCATTAAATCTTATTTTGTATGTGTCAGTCGAAATTATATTCAATTGATTAAAAATCAGATTACAAATTAACAACATTTTAAAAAAACAACATATATTAGGAAATTAATTTATTAGATGAATAATAACATTTTTGACAACACTCAGATTGCATTTAAAATGAAAAAAAACTTTCATTTGTATAATGCAATTTTTTTATTCAATATCATTACCAGGAAGATGTTGGTCACTATTTTTACCAATTTAACATTAGTTATGTTAAAAATGAATTTACCAATTAAATGGGTTCTAAAAAGAACTATTTACAGTCATTTCTGTGGAGGAGTAGACTTGGATTCTTGTATGGAAATAATAAGTGATATGCATAGTATGAATGTTCATTCAATATTAGATTATTCTGTTGAGGGTCAAAAAAATGAAGCTTCATTTGAAAGGTCATGTAAAAAGAAAATAGAGATTATAAATTCAGTAGCAAATAATAAAGCCATTCCTTTCGCCGTTTTTAAACCTACAAGTATTGGTAGGTATGATTTGTTTAAATTGGTAAGTTCTAAAAAACAATTAAATGATTCACAAAATCATGAATGGTCAAATGTGGTTAGAAGATTCCATAAAATTTGTAAACATGCACTAAAAATGAATATCAAAATATTAATTGATGCTGAGGAGTTTGAGGTCCAAAATGCAATTGATGATCTTTCTATTGAGATGATGTTAAATTATAATGTTAATGATGTAATTGTATATAACACTATACAGCTTTACAGGTGGGATAGGCTTGATTATCTAAAAAAAACATTAAATAAATATAAAAATTCAGAATTCAATTTTGGATTTAAATTAGTCAGAGGAGCTTATATGGAAAAAGAAAGATTAATGGCCAAGAAAGGCCACTATAAATCACCAATTTGTTCAACGAAACTTATAACCGACAACAATTTTGATAATGCTGTCGAGCTCATGTTTGACAATTTAAAAAAAATAGATTTTTTTGTTGCCACTCATAATGAAAGATCAAACTATAAGGTAATGCAGCTAATGAAGGAAAGTGGAATTAAAAAATCATCACTTAAAGTATGGTTTGGTCAGCTTTACGGTATGAGTGATAATATCACATTCAATCTCGCAAAAGAAGGCTATAATGTGGCAAAGATTTTGCCATTTGGTCCAGTTGAAAATTTAGTACCATATTTAATTAGAAGAGCTCAAGAAAACTCATCTTTTGAGGGACAATCAAGTAGAGAGTTGAATTTATTGAGAAAGGAGCTAATCAGAAGAAAAGCTTAGATTTTTAAAGTATACTTTTTCTCCACAATTGTATGCAAACATTTGATATGACTTAAGATCATCTTTTTTTGTCAATTTATACATACTGCATGAATCTTTTCCAATAATACTTTCAGAGAATAAGATTTTTGTATTAGCAAGAAAATTTATCGTATCGTAATTATTAAATGATTCATCAAATTCCCAACTTTTCTTTTTAAAGTCTCCAATAACTCTGTCATATGGAAGATAATTGAATCTGGTGTTTTTTTGGTTTGTTATAAAAAATACTAAAAGACAACCAATTGATAAGCCAAAAAAATAGTATATAAGTCTTCTGTTGAAACTCATTTGTTTATTAACTCTAATGTTCTTTTATTTTCATTCACAATATTAATATTAACTTTTGAGTAAGGTTTATCTATTAAATTAATAATTTTCTTTGGCCATTCAACAAAAAGCCAATCATTGGTGTTAACAATATCAAAAAAACCAATCTCATTTAAGTCATTGATGTTTTCGATTCTATACAAATCGGCATGATAAATCTTAGTTTTTTTATTATCGTAGATATTTAATATTGGAAAGGTTGGACTTGAAACATTGTCAATTGAACCTAATTCATAACATAGATTTTTTATTAATGTTGTTTTTCCTGTTCCTAAATCCCCTTCAAACAAAATTATATTACTGTCAATATTATCAAAAATAAATTTTGAAGCTTTATTTATTTCGGATAAGCTGTATAAAAAAGTCATAATTTATTTTTTTGTTTAAATTACAAAGGAAAGACTTTCCTCAGAGATTAATAAATTAATTTTCATATTTTTGCGGACATGGAATTAAAGGCATTTGAAGTTGCTAAACTTATTAATGGTGTTATTGAAGGTGATAGTAATTCTACCATAAATAAATTGTCAAAGATTGAAAATGGTGATAATAATTCACTTTCCTTTTTAGGAAATTCTAAATACAATGATTTCTTGTACAAATCAAATGCTTCAATAGTTATTGTAAAAAAATCACTTGAACTTAAAAAAAATGTAAAACCAACATTAATTAGAGTTGATGATCCTAATTTAGCTTTTTCAAAGCTACTTGAACATTTTAATAATCAGCAAATAAATAGGTCTGGAATTGACTCGCAATCTATGATTGGAGGAAATGTAACATATGGTGATAACCTATATTTTGGAATATATTCTGTTGCTGAGGAAGGTGTAATAATTGGAAGCAATGTCAAAATACACCCTCATGTTCATATTTCTGAAAATGTTAAAATTGGTGATAATTGTGTTATCTATCCTGGTGTTAAAATTTATAGAAACTCAATATTGGGAAATAATTGTATAATTCATTCTGGAACTGTTATTGGTTCGGATGGTTTTGGTTTTAATAAAGATGCTAAGGGTAATAATTTGAAGGTTGTTCATAATGGAAATGTTATAATAGAGGATGATGTGGAAATAGGATCGAATTGTTCAATCGACCGTGCGACTTTGGGATCTACATTAATTAAGTCTGGTGTAAAAATAGACAACTTAGTTCAGATTGCTCATAATGTTGTGATTGGCAACAATAGTTGCTTGGCCGCTCAAGTTGGCGTTGCAGGTTCAACTATGATTGGAAAAGATTGTCTGATCGGAGGACAGGTTGGAATTGCCGGACATTTAAAAATCGGAGATCGAGTTCAAATACAGGCAAAATCTGGAGTTTTAAAGAGCTTTGTTGACGATTCAGTTATAATGGGCTATCCCGCTATCAACTATAGAGATTATAATAAATCATATGTTCATTTTAAAAATTTCCCTAAGATCATGAACTTTATAAATAAGTTGATGAAAAAATATAATGATCAATAAGCAAACAACAATAAATTCATCGATATCCCTTGAAGGAGTGGGTATTCACACTGGAAAGGATGTTAAACTTACTTTTAATCCAGCAGCACCTGATACTGGATATGTTTTCAAAAGAGTTGATTTAGAGGGTAAACCACTCATTGAAGCCCTTTCTAAATATGTTGTAAATACTCAACGTGGTACAACATTAGAAAAATCAGGCGTTAAGTTAAAGACTATTGAACATGTTTTAGCTGCACTAGTCGGTCTTGAGATTGATAATGTTTTAATTGAAATTAATGCAGAGGAACCCCCAATTATGGATGGTTCATCCAAATTCTTTGTCGATGCACTGGAAAAAGCTGGCTTAAAGGAGTTGAATAGTTTAAGAAAAGAGTATGTAATTAAAAATGTAATAACATACAAAGATGAAAAGTCTGGCAGTGAAATTACGGTAATACCAGCTGAAAACTACCAAATCACGGCGATGGTTGATTATGATACAAAAGTACTAGGAACACAAAATGCTTCGTTATCAAAGCTTTCTGAATTTAAAGATAATTTCTCAAATGCTAGAACATTCAGTTTTTTACACGAGATAGAAATGTTATTAGAAAATAACCTAATTAAAGGAGGGGATTTAAATAATGCAATTGTGTATGTTGATAAGAAAATTTCAAACGATACGATGGAAAAATTAAAAAAAGCATTCAATAAGAATAAAGTATCGGTTAAACCTAACGGAATATTAGATAATTTAACATTGCATTATCAAAATGAAGCAGCAAGACATAAACTTTTAGATGTTTTAGGAGATCTAGCATTGATTGGAAAAAGAATAAGAGGAAAAATTATTGCAAAAAAACCAGGACATCATATTAATACTGAGTTTGCAAAAAAACTAAGTAATCTGATTGAAAAAGAAGAAAATTTAAAATTGAAAAAAATAGAATATGAAGATCAAACAATTATGGATGCAGAGCAAATAATGAGTATTTTACCACATAGACCACCATTTTTATTTGTCGACAAAATATTAAGTATTAGTGAAAATTCAATCAAGGGACTTAAGTATGTTTCACCTGATGAACCATATTTTAAAGGACATTTTCCAGGAAGACCTGTGATGCCTGGTGTTTTACAAATTGAAGCAATGGCTCAGGTTGGTGGAGTACTTGTTTTAAGTTCATTTCCTGATCCTGAAAATTATTTAACTTTTTTTGGAAGAATAGAAAATGCTAAATTTAAAAGACCTGTAGAGCCTGGGGATACTTTAGTTTTTGAGCTTGAACTTTTGTCTCCTATTAGACGGGGTATAAGTCATATGCTAGCGAGAGCTTATGTGGATGGAGAATTAACGACAGAGGCTGAAATGAAAGCGAAAATCATTAAAAAATAAAATATGAATCAACCTTTATCATATGTGCATCCTGCAGCCAAGATTGCAAAAACAGTAGTAATCGAGCCTTTCACAACCATAGCAAAAGATGTTGTTATCGGAGAAGGTACTTGGATAGGCTCAAATGTTACAATAATGGAAGGTGCAAGAATTGGAAAGAATTGCTCAATATTTCCTGGAGCTGTTATCTCAGGAATTCCACAAGACTTAAAATTCAAAGGTGAAGAAACTACTGCTGTTATTGGAGATAACACTGTTATTCGAGAATGTGTTACGATAAACAGAGGAACCAACTGGCGAAAAAAAACTGAAATTGGTAAAAATTGCCTGATAATGGCTTATTGTCATATTGCACATGATTGTAAGGTTGGCGACAACTCAATATTTTCTAATAATTCAACGCTCGCTGGACACGTGACCGTTCAGGATTATGTAATTCTAGCAGGCATGGTTGCCATACATCAATTTTGCAATATAGGTCGTCATGCATTTATAGCTGGAGGATCATTAGTAAGAAAAGATATACCTCCTTTTGTTAAGGCTGCTAGAGAACCACTTTCCTATGTAGGCATCAATTCAGTTGGACTTAGAAGAAGAGGGTTTGAATCTGAAAAGATTAGAGAGATTCAAAACATTTATAGAATTTTATATCAAAAAAAATTCAACAATACACAAGCAATTAATATAATTGAGGCTGAGGTAGAAGCAACAACTGCTAGAGACGAAATATTGTTATTTATTCGCAACTCACAAAGAGGTATAATGAAAGGGTATATCCAAAATTAATTATGATTACAACGTCAGATATTAGAAAAGGTTTGTGTATTAGATATTCAAACGATATATATAAAATAATTGAGTTTTTACACGTTAAACCCGGAAAAGGTCCAGCCTTTGTAAGAACAAAACTAAAGAGTGTTTCAACTGGTAAAGTGGTAGATAACACATTTACTGCAGGACATAAAATTGATGATGTAAGGGTTGAGAACAGAAAATATCAATTTTTATATAAAGACGGAGAAACTTATCACTTTATGAACAATGAAGACTATAATCAAATTGAGGTTGATAAATCACAAATAGAATCAGACTTGTTTTTGAAAGAAGGTTTAATTGTCACAATTATTGTAAATTCTGAAAATTCAAATATTTTATCTGTTGAAATGCCCCAAAATGTAGTCCTAGAAGTGATTTCCTCTGAACCTGGTGTTAAAGGAAATACTGCCACAAATGCTACTAAAAATGCTAAACTTGAGACAGGAGCTACTGTAAATGTACCTTTGTTTATAAATGAGGGAGATTTAATAAAGGTAGATACTGATAAGGGTGTATATTTAGAAAGAATGAAAAAGTAAAATGAGCATACTAGTCAATAAGGAGTCAAAAATAATAGTTCAAGGTTTTACAGGTTCAGAAGGAACATTTCATTCTCAACAAATGATTGAGTATGGAACAAACATTGTTGGTGGTGTAACACCTGGAAAAGGAGGTTTAATTCATTTGGATAAGCCTGTTTTTAACACTGTAGAAGATGCTGTAAATGCAACTAAAGCAAACACATCAATCATATTCGTTCCTGCTGGATTTGCTGCTGATGCAATTTTTGAATCAGTTGATGCTGGAATAAGAGTCATCGTTTGTATAACTGAGGGTATTCCAGTTATGGATATGACCAAAGTTTATAATTATATAAAGCAAAAGGATTGTACATTGATAGGACCGAATTGTCCTGGAATCATAACACCTGATGAAGCTAAAGTTGGTATAATGCCAGGATTTGTTTTTAAAAAGGGTAGAGTAGGTTTAGTTTCTAAATCAGGCACATTAACATATGAAGCTGCAGATCAGATAGTTAAAGAAGGTTTTGGAATTTCAACAGCAATTGGTATAGGTGGTGATCCAATAATTGGTACTACAGTTGAGGATGCAGTTAAGTTCTTTTTTGAAGACGATGATACTGATTGTGTTGTAATGATTGGTGAAATCGGTGGTCAATTAGAGAATAATGCTGCTCAATGGATAAAAAAATCAAAAATCAAAAAGCCTGTAATAGGATTCATTGCTGGTGAAACTGCCCCTAAAGGAAGAACCATGGGACATGCAGGTGCTATAATTGGGGGCAAAAATGATACTGCTGCTGCAAAGAAAAGTATTTTAAAAGAATGTGGAGTACATGTTGCCGATTCTCCTGCTGATATTGGTAAATTTGTAAAAAAATATATTTGTTAACTATGAAATTATTAGTGGGTAAAAATGTATTGATAACGGGCGGTAGTAGAGGTATAGGTAAATCAATAGTTGAGGTTCTTTTCAACAGTGGTGCTAATGTTGGTTTTACATTTTCTTCCTCAGAATCAGCTGCAAATGAAATAGCTATAAATTTAAATTCCTCATCACAAAAATGTATTGCTTACAAAAGCGATGCTTCAAAATTAGATCAATGTGATAACCTTGTTGAATCATTTTTAAATGATTTTGAAACAATCGATGTTTTAATTAATAATGCTGGAATCACAAAGGATAATTTATTAATGAGAATGGGTGAAGATGATTTTGATAAAGTTATAGAAGTTAATCTTAAGTCAGTATTTAATATGACTAAAGCATGTCAGAGGGTTTTTTTAAAAAACCGAAAAGGAAGTATCATTAACATGAGTTCTGTTGTTGGGGTAAAAGGAAATGCGGGACAATCTAATTATGCAGCATCTAAAGCAGGTATAATTGGTTTTTCAAAATCAATAGCACAAGAGCTTGGATCTAGAAGCATAAGATGTAACGTAATTGCTCCAGGGTTCATTAAAACTGAAATGACTGACAACTTGTCTGACTCAATTATTGAAAGTTGGACAGAAAATATTCCTCTGAAGAGACCTGGTGAATCGAACGATGTTGCAAACTTATGTCTGTTTTTGGCATCAGATTTGTCATCTTATATAACTGGACAGGTCATCAATGTTGATGGAGGTCTTTTAACTTAAATAATTAAAAATATATATGGAAAAATACTCAAAAATTGGATTGCCTGCACTAATTGGTGCTTTAATATTATTTGTTTTTGCTGTAAAAACTTTTGTAAATATAGGTTATGGTGAAGCTGGTGTTTTATTTAGAACATTTGATAAAGGTGTTGTTACTGATGAACCACCACTACCTGAGGGTCTTAATATTGTAATGCCTTGGAATAAAGTTTTTATCTACAATGTAAAGCAACAAGAGGTATTTGAAAGTAAAATGCAGGTTTTATCATCAAATGGTCTGGATATTTCATTAGATATATCTG
The DNA here is from genome assembly GCA_902622575.1 of uncultured Bacteroidota bacterium. Classification (GTDB taxonomy): domain Bacteria; phylum Bacteroidota; class Bacteroidia; order Flavobacteriales; family Flavobacteriaceae; genus Eutrophosalina. Next base: position 3,381 of record CACNQJ010000006.1, on the reverse strand, counting down.
TTCTTTATCAGCCAAAAATTGAAGAACTTGGTTTATTGCATCAGACTAAAGGGTCTAATTATTTAAATGTTGTAATTATTCCATCTTTAAGAGCTGTTGCGCGTAGTGTTGTTGGACAATATACACCTGAACAATTATATTCTACTAAGAGGGATGCAATTCAAAACGAAATTTTTGAACAACTTGTTGAAGATGTAGAAGATCAGCATGTTCAAATTAATTCTGTTTTAGTTAGAGATGTAACTTTACCACCTAACATCAAAGCAGCGATTGAAAGGAAACTAACTCAAGAACAAGAGGCATTAGAGTATGTTTTTAGGCTAGAAAAGGCTAGACAAGAAGCAGAAAAGCTTAGGATTGATGCTGAAGGTAAAGCAAATGCGAACAGAATACTTAATAGTTCATTAACTGCTAATATTTTAAGAGATAAGGGTATAGAAGCTACTTTAAAATTATCAGAGTCTCCAAATACAAAAACTGTTATCATTGGATCTGGAGAAGATGGTTTGCCAATCATTTTGGGAAATCAATAATTTTTTATCAAAATTATTTTCATTAAAACCCGTTTAGTTAAACGGGTTTTTTTTATTTTTAAGTATGCCCATATTAATATTTATTTTTTTATTTTTTATACATCCAGTAAACAATTCACAAGAAAGTTGCTTTGTTTTTAACGAATCAATGAATAATAATATGGTAATTGAAAGCAGTAGCTTTAATTTTATGATAGGACCTCCTATGCCATATTTAGAGGACTTTGATAATTATTCAGATGATTCTTCAATATCAGATTATGGAACTGATGAAGTTGATCTTAATCATGTTTCAGATATTGTTAAGACAGCTGCTTATGAATCCTTGTTACAATCTAATAATGATTCTGATAATGACGGTTATGATGATGATATAGATAACTGTCCTGAAACATACAATGCAGATCAGAAAGACTCAGATAATGATGGAGTGGGTGATGTATGTGATAATTGTTTGAATATTTATAATCCTGATCAGAGTGATAACAATAATGATGGTATTGGTAATGTTTGTGATCAAAATGATGGATTCTATGATAACATTAAAATATTATCAGATACCTATACAAAATTTACTAATGATGTTATAGAGGTATATTTAGTTGAAACTGATTATGCTGTTTTAAACTTTGATAAAAATCATGATGAAATTGACTTAAATCTTTTAGGAGATTTAGAAACAATACAAAAAATTGGAAAAAGAGTTGATGATTTGATTTTATTTTATGAGTGGAATACTACTTTTCGTCCGGGTGGAGGTAACACTAAATTTAACGCTGGCAGTTATGGTTATAAAACTAATATTTATTTTGGAACACCCTCGTGTGGATCAGGATGTGGCTTGATAGGTTCAAAAGGTATTGAGGTTTCAGGATTTGAAAATATATTTTTTAATCTTAAATACAACATTAATGTAAATAGAGATGTAATCATTGCATATGAGTTAGGCAGAAATTATTTTGGAGATGGAGTTGGTCCTAAATTGACATTCCCATTCACCCCAGACACCGATGAGAAGAATGGCGGATTTGCAGAAGGTTTTGCTTCAGTAATGACCATGATGGCATATGATCAAATATTAGAAGGAGATGAGAGAGAATTAAATGAAACTATTCTCAACAAAGTTTGGTTTTTAAATTTATTTAGAGCCTATATTAATGATCTAAACGCCGATCCATTAAATTCATTGGCAAAATGGGATAATAAAGGCATATTAGATCCGAATAGAAGTCAAGTTGGCCAAGGCGATCCCTCATATCCAGCTTCTTCAATTTTATATGGGATTTTTGATACATTTGGTTTTGAGGCTGCTAATTCATCAAGTGGCACTCAATTGCAGACTTTCTTTGAAGTTCTAAGCTCTAGAAAAAATACTTCCTCAATTAAAGATGCTCTTGAAAATCTTGCATTTGCAGCATCAAATGCTGCAAATAAAAATTTGTATCTATTTTTTAAAAATGTATTGAAATTTGATATTTCTAGCAACTTACTTAATCAATTTCCATCCATTCCTTTGGAAGAAAATAAATTAATAAAAGATCAGACTACCTTGTGGTTTTTATCACCTTTTGAGGAAATTCCGCTAAATCTAAGAAGTATTAACCATGGTCAAGACAATACAAAATATAGAATAGTTTACAGCAATGATGATTCTATTATCTCTGAAAATAATGATGGAAACAATACAATTAATTATTCATGGTTAAGACCTGAAGATGAAAATGGTACGTATATAAAATGTCAGTTAATTTATAATGATAATATAATAGATGAGTTTGAGGTTAAACTAAGAAAAAGACACAATATTTCCATGATGACCTATGCTGAGTTGCATTATGCATATTATTTAAATAATAAAAAAACCAAAAGCGATTTATCAAATTACCTTGATATTAGAAATTTATCAGATGTTAAAGATGGAGGTTTAGTCTTATTAAAATTTCCTTTTCTAAAAGGAAGAAAGTATAGATTAGAGGGTAGAATTTCAAATATTTCAAAAGTTTATGAAGAGGGTGACATGATTAGTGGTTTAAAAACATCTGGCTATTCAAGATTTGGCTTTTTAGCACCAACTAGATATAACTATTCATCAAGAGTCGGATATGATATTGGAGTTGGAGATTCCTCAGAATTTGAAGTTTTTCTTGAGGATGATACTGATTTTTATTTCGATAACGATAGTAAATATTTTAATTCCACAATTGGATATGAAACTGTTGGATTCAAGGGGCAAGTCGGAAAATTTTATATGCCTAGATTTTATGATATTACAGATACTGATGGAGATGGTATAGTTGACTTTGAAGACAAATGTTTTAACTCTGATAATATATCTCGAATTGATTCTTCAGGATGCTACAATTCAGCTCCTATTAGCTCAGATATTTCAGGCACAACTGATGAGGACAATGCATTAGATTTCACGTTAGAGGCTAGTGATGTTGAGGGTGATGATTTAACTTATAGTATAGTAGATAATCCTTCAAATGGTACCGTCACTCTTGATGGAAATAAGGTTACGTATACTCCTAATGAGAACTATAATGGTGAGGATACCTTTACATACAAAGCAAATGATGGGTCTGATGACTCTGATACATCAACAGCGACTATTACTATTAATCCTGTGAATGATGCGCCAACGGTTGCTGATGTATCTTTATCTACTAAACTTAATACAGGTGGATCTACATCTTTTGATGGATCTGACATTGATAACGATACTTTGACTTATATTATTATTACAGAATCAGAAAACGGATCTGTTACTATCGATAAAAACTCTTTTATCTATACCCCAAATAATAATTTCGTTGGGCAGGATTCATTCACTTATAAGGCAAGTGAT
>CACNQJ010000005.1 GCA_902622575.1 uncultured Bacteroidota bacterium | reverse complement strand
TTCAGGAGCGTCTTTTTCTGAATATATTTGTATTTTATACTCAACCCATTCGGCTAGCTTTTTAAACCCAATGTCAATTAAATGGTTTTTTTGATAAGGGAAATGGTACCATGTTATCATCGTGTTGAGCTCTTCATAACCATGTGTCAAAATACCTGCTTTATCCATGTTGGAAAAACCAACTGGGCCATCAATAAAATCTAGCTTTCTTTTTTTTCCAAATTCAATTACTTTTTCAATTAACTTTTTACTTATCTCAACATCATCAATAGTATCATACCACCCAAATCTAAGTTTATTCTTTTTTTGCTCCTCAATTTCAACCCAATTAACAATTGCTGCTATTCTACCGACTACTTTACCTTCTTTATAAGCTAAATAGAATTCAGCCTCAGCATTTTGAAATACTGGATTTTTGGTTTTGTCCATAGCCTCCAATTCTTCACTAATTATAGGAGGAACCCAATATTCACAATTTTTATATAATTTAAATGGAAATTGGACAAACTCTTTTTCTAACTTTTTATTTTCAACAGTAACAATATTAATCATCCTATTTTATTCATTTTTTTTAGTGCTTTTTCATCTTTTTTTAATTGTTTTTTATTCTGCTTCAATGACCTAGAAAGTTCTTTTTTTGATTTTCTGTTTTCCTTTTTTTCTAATTTCTTTGGTTTAATATTTTTAGAGCTCTTTCTATTTTGTTTATTTTGATTCTTTTGTTCTTTTCTTCTTTCTTTTAACTCCCTTTTAAACTCTTCTCTTGTCTGTATGTCAATCTCATAAATGTCTCTATGCCAATCTATTCTGCCTGAAAAACCTAATCCAAAATAAAAATTTTCTAATGAATTTAGAAAATTAGAGCCAATGTTAATGTCTATTTGAGAGTTTTTGTTTATTAAATATGCGATTCCAGATTTTAATTGATTACTACTATATAGCTTATTCTTTTGCAAAGAAACTTCAACAAAAGATGAAAATTTTGGATTATTGAAATTATGAGTAAGTGTTCCTGTATAAATTAACTCTGGGAAATATCTCATCCCAATAGTTTTAAAGTAAATATTATTCACAAAAACCCACTTCCCTAGAAAATGATTTTGAGTTATAACATTAAAATAAATAGATATTGCTTTCTCATTAAATAGAATTAAATTTTTAAAAATATCCATCCCCTTAGACTGCGAGTATTGTGTATTTATGTTTTTATCAATTAAGAAATAGTTAAAAACTCCTATATTATTTATCGACTCAAAGTAATTTTTATTATTAATTTGAATTCCTGTTGATAATGATATGGCAGGAACAAAATCGGTAATTTTTAATTTTCTATTTGCTTTCCAGCTATAAATATTTGTTTTATACCAATTTTTATTTTTAAATGGGTCATATATTAAATATTTAAATCCAAAACTCACATTTTTTAATTTTGGGTTTACACCTTCATTGTTTAAAAACTCGCTGTAATTAAAATTAGTTCCTAAATTGAATTCTAGTTTTTCAGAGATAGTACCATATCTTAATTTGTTTATTAGCTCGTAATCAAATAAATTAATATTATTCAACATAACATTTCTTAGTGATATCCCAGATTCAAATTGCAATACATCTAAACCCACAGAAAATGATCCCTCTGATGATCCAGGCCTATTTGAATTAATTGTTTCAGTATATTGTGAATAGTTAATCTGTGCTAAAACAAAAAAAAGAAAAGAAAATATTTTTGAACTCATGAAATGGTAATAATTCAAAGATAATTTAAATTAAAATCTCAAATAAATTGATTCATATGATTAATTGTATTTTTGAATAATATTACTAGAGATGGTTATTATATATATAATTCTATTCTTTATAATTTTTAGTTATATACTAAAAAAATCTGTGCCATACATATTAAGGTATTTGATCAAAAAAAATTTAGAAAAGTTTCAACAACATCAAAATCAAAATCAGCAGCAAAATAAAAAGAAAGATGTAAAGAAAGACTTTGATTTCAAAAGTAAAAAGGATGTTGGAGAATACATTGATTATGAGGAAATTGATTAATAAATTGCTAAGTAAAGAGTCGATTATAAACCTGCTTTTTATTGGGTCTTTCGCTATTATTTCTCTAATTTATTTTTACCCTCTTCTTTCAGGTAAAAAGATTAAACAATCCGATATCGATCAGTTTTCTGGAATGTCTAAACAAATTGTTGACCATAGAGATAAATATGATGAAGAACCATTTTGGCTTGACAATGCTTTTTTAGGAATGCCTAGCTATCAGGTTTTAGCTGAATATCCCTTTGATTTTCTTGATAAAATAGATAAACTGATTAGATTTCTCCCAAGGCCTGCGGATTACCTTTTTGTATACCTGGTCTCATTTTTTCTTCTTCTCCTTAGCATGAAAGTAAAAAGTGAGTATGCCTTTTTTGGCGCTGTTGCTTTTGCTTTTTCAACTTACTTAATTATAATTTTAGGCGTTGGTCATAATACTAAAGCATTGGCAATTGGTTATGCACCCTTAATATTTGCTGGGTTATTTAAAATTCTTGACAAGAAATATCTACTAGGGTTTATCATTGCATCGCTTGGTCTAGGTCTTCAAATAAATGCTAACCATTACCAAATGACATATTATTTTTTAATGTTGGTTGGTTTGATAACAATTATTTATGTAATTAATGACTTAAGTTTGAAAGACACCAAAAATGGCCTTAAAAAGCTTGGCCTAGTGCTATCGACCATTGTCTTTGCAATATTACTAAATGCATCTTCAATTCTTGCAACTCAAGAGTACACAGACTTTAGCACAAGGGGCGAATCAGAAATTTCTATAAATCCAGATGGAAGTGAAAAGGAAAAATTAACTGGCCTAAGCAATGACTATATAACAGAATATAGCTATGGTAAGATTGAAAGTTTTAATTTGATTATACCTCGATTTATGGGTGGAGGTTCATCCGATTTAATTGATAAGGATTCAGAGTTTGTAAAAGAAATTAGAAAATATGATAACGAGAGTGCAAATATTATATACAGAAACGCAAGGTTATATTGGGGTGACCAACCAATTGTAGCTGCTCCTGCATATATAGGGATTAGTGTTTTTTATATTTTTTTAATTTCATTATTCTTTATAGATAAAAAACATTTGAAATGGATAATTCCATCTTTAATTTTTTCATTGATATTATCTTGGGGTAAAAACTTTTCTTTTGTTACAGATCTGATGATAGACTATTTCCCCTTTTACAATAAGTTTAGAGCAGTATCATCAATTCAAGTAATAATCGAGTTTGTTATTCCATTTATCGCTGCGTTAGGTTTATATAAATATTTTCAAAAAGAAAGAATTAACTCAGATAAATTCAAATTGCTTACATACACAAGTTTTGGTTTTCTTTTTTTACTCACACTAATGCTTTTATTTGGATCTCAAATTTTTGGATTCAAATCTGAGATTGAAGTTTTTTCTAATTATCCTGAGATTCTTGATTTAATTATTAAAGAACGTCAGGAGGTTTTTAAATCTGATTTAATTAGATCAATAATGATTGTCTTGATTCTTTCTATAATATTCTGGGCAAACTCAAAAAACTTTTTAAAAAGAAGATATAGTCTTTTTTTAATTACAGTTATTGTACTTATTGATTTATGGAATATCAATATGAAATACGTAAATGAAGAGAATTTTACCACAGCTTCCAAGGTAAAAAACCCTTTTACAATAAATGAAATTGACAAAGAAATACTAAAAGATGATTCTCATTTTAGAGTTTATGCGCCATACAGGGGTTTTGTTAATGGCAGGTCTTCATTTTTCCACAATTCGATTTCTGGCTACCACGCAGCAAAACCTAAAAGAATACAAGATCTTTATGACTTCTATTTGTCAAAGAATAAATTTAATATTCTAAATATGCTTAATGTTAAATATTTAATTGATTTAAATGAGAGCAATTCATTAAGTTTTAGTGTCAATAAAGAAAATTTAGGTAATGCATGGTTCATTGAAAACTTAGTAAAGGTTGAAAGCAGTAATAAAGAGATTCTAATGTTGGATAATCTAGATTATTCAAAGGAATGCTTAAGCACTGAACTTGAAAGCAAAACATATATTCAAAATTCAAATGATAGGATTGATTTGATAGACAGAAAAGCCAATGAACTGGTATATGAATATGATTCATCATCAAAGAATTTTATAGTTTTTTCAGAAGCATATTATTCCAATGGTTGGGATGCATATATTGACGGTGAAAAAGTTGATCACTCTAAGGTTAATTACCTACTTAGAGGGATGGAAGTGCCCAAAGGAAAGCACAATATTAAATTTGTTTTTAAACCCGATGTAATAAAGAAGGGGTCATTTATAATGGGTTCTTCAAATTTTATTCTTCTAATTTTAATTGTACTTTATTTTAAAAGAAAGCTAAGCAATGTATAAAAAACTACCTACACATCGCTACAAGAAAACCTTAAAAATGTTAAAAGATGTTTGCCCAGCTCCTGCTGTTATATTTGACCTTGGTGTAAGGAATCCATTCACAGAAATAATGAAACAAAACAATTATAAGGTCTATAATACGGGGGGTGAAGATTTTGATGACAATCCAAATATTTCAATTCCTGGGGATGTAGATTTAGTAACCGGATTTGAAATAATTGAACATTTATTATCACCATATCCAATGCTAAAAACAATTAAAGCGAAAAGAATTTTTTTGACTGTTCCGATCAAGCTATGGTTTTCAAATGCTTATAAAAGCAAAACCGATCCGCGTGATCGACATTATCACGAGTTTGAGCCTTGGCAGTTTGATTGGCTTGTTGAAAAAGCAGGCTGGAAAATAATCAAAAGAGAATATTGGAAGAACCCCTCAAATAAAATTGGACTTAGGCCTTTACTTCGGAAGTTTACAAATAGATATTACGCTATTTATGCTGAGAGGTCAATGGAAAATCATACTAATTACTATAAAGGCGTATTAAATCTATGAAAATTGGGATGATTTTAGATTCCTCTTATCCTGATGATGCAAGGATTACTAATGAGTGTGCAGAGTTAATAAAGAAAAAACACGAAATACATTTGTTCTGTCTATCTTTTAAAAAACCTTTTGTAAAAAACGAAATTATAAATCAAATAAATGTTCATAGATATCATTGCTCAAAACTTACGTATAAGCTTTCAGCTTTAGCAAATGATATAGGTCTGTATGGATTTATTTTAAAAAATAAGATTAGGGATTTTGTAGAAAATTCAGATGTTGAAGTTTTACATGTTCATGATATTCAAATTGCTAAAGCAGCGATTTCAGTCTCAGAAAGAGTTGGAATTAAATACAATATAGACCTTCATGAAAACAGACCAGAAATCATGAAATACTACAAACATGTAAATTCATTTTTGGGAAAAATTTTTATTAGCCCAAACAGGTGGAAAAAAGCAGAAGAAAGTTTTGTTGAAAAGGCAAACAAAATAGTGGTCGTGACTGAAAATGCAAAACAAGAACTTTTAGGTAGGGTTAAGATTGATCAAGAAAAAATAATCGTCTACCCAAATACTGTAAGAAATGATTTTTACAAAAACAAAAAGGTTGATAAAGTTTTAGAAAAACAATATTCAAAGAATTTTGTTATTACATATGTTGGTAATACATCTGAAAGAAGAGGCCTATCAACAGTGATTAAATCCTTAAGAAATCTTCAAAAAACTATCCCCAATATTAAGCTGTTGATCATAGGAAAAAGTTCTTTTGATGGTGTGCTTAAAAATGAAATACTAAGATATGGTGTTAAAGATTTGGTTGATTTTATTGGCTGGGTGAAAGAAAATGAAATTTCTAATTATCTATCTATTTCTAAACTAGGGTTATCACCTCTACATAGAAATATTCATCATGATACAACTTACGCAAATAAGATATTTCAATATATTTCATTTGGATGTCCAGTTGTGAGCAGTGATGTAATTGCCCAATCTGAGCTTGTAAAAAAACACAATATTGGAGTTGTGTTTGAAGATAGGAATGTGATGGACCTTACAAAAAAAATCATACAGTTATATAATGAAAAAGAACTATTTGAGAAACTTAGAAGCAACTGTTTAAGAAGCATAAAAAAACTAAATAATAGCGTAATTTCAAATCAACTTATTTCTATTTATGAATAAAAAATCTATTGGAATTTTAGCTTATTATTGGCCGCCTGCAGGTGGATCTGGGGTTCATAGATGGCTTAGGTTTTCAAATCATTTGTGTGATTTGGGCTGGGATGTTCATGTGTTCACATTTAAGAACCCTAAGTATCCAATTTTAGACAATACCACTTTAGAGAAAGTTAACCCATCGATAAAAGTTAGTAAAATAAGTGGGTTTGAGTTCCCATCTTTTTTTACTAAACTTTCTAGCGAAGAGAGTGTCTATTACCAAACAATGAGCAACAATTATTCATCTTTTGGAACTGCCTTCTCAAAATATCACCATGTATCACAAGGAAGATATTTTTTCCATATGTTGCGAGAATTATTTCTATTCCCAGATGCTAGAAAGTTTTTAATTAATCCAGCATATAAGTTTTTGAAACAATATTATAGCGAAAATAATCTAAATGCGTTAATTACAACTGGACCTCCACATTCAATGCATTTAGCTGGTATGAAACTAAAAAAGGATATTGGTATTGATTGGATTGCAGATTTTAGAGATCCTTGGTCAAATTTTTTTCAAAATAAATTACTTAACCAGCTAGAATCTACAATGAAAAAGCATTTAAAAACTGAGAATGAAGTTTTAAAAAATTGTAATGCTGCATTTACAACTTCTGAGTCTCTAAGGTCAAAATTTTTAAATAAAAACGCCAGTACTTTTTATATACCTAGTGGGTTTGAAGAAAAAATTGAACCAACCAAACATGATAAATTTAGAGTTCTTTACACTGGCTCGATGAAAGATATACAAAATCCTCAAAATCTATGGTTAGCCCTACATGAACTGATTGAATCTGATGAAAAATTTAAACAAGATGTTGAAATTATGCTTATTGGGAATATCGATAGGTGGGTCATAAACTCAGTAGAGTTTAAAAAAATACGTGATAGAAAGATATTATCATATATGCCTAAAAAAGAGCTTGATGTAGAAATATCTAAAGCATCATTACTCTTGGTATGTTCTGTAAACTACGCTGATTCAGATGATATTGTTCCTGGTAAGTTTTTTCATTATTTGTCTGCAAATAAAAATATTTTAGGAATATCAAATAAAGGAAGTGATTTAGAAAAAATAATTAATAAAACAAAGTCAGGGATGTCCTTTGATTATAATAATTATGAAGATTTAAAAAATTATATTTATAAATGTTATCAAAATTTTTTAAAAGGAGGAAAGCCTAGAAATGAATTAAATGAGAACTACTTGTCAATTAATATTGCTAAAGAAATTGACAAAATAATTTCAAACATTTAAAATGGGAATAGTATTTAACCAATCATATAAAAATATAATTATAATATCAATTGCTATATTGATTGGGGCTGTTAATACTTTATATTTTTACCCTGTTTTTCTTAGAGAAGAATATTATGGTCTAGTAGTTTTTTTACTTGCAACGTCGAACCTTTTAATGCCACTAATTTCTTTTGGGAGTCAACATACTATTATAAAATTCTATAGCTCCTATTCAAGTGAACATGAAAGAGACTCTTTTATGTCTTCAGTAATTTTAATCCCATTATTGACCATAGTGCCAATAACTTTTTTAGTTGTAAAGTTTCATGATTTAATAGGAAATTTTCTATCCATTCAGAACCCAATTATAGAATCTTATGTTTGGGTTATATTTTTAGTTGCATTTGCCACGTCATATTTTGAAGTCTTTTATTCATGGGCTAGAGTTCAACTTAAGTCAGTTTTTGGAAATTTTTTAAAAGAAATTTTCCCAAGACTTTCTATTTTTTCACTACTAATATGCGTGTATTTAAATATCATAACAAAGGAGGATTTTATTTGGTGGCTAACAGGATTTTATTACCTAAGACTTTTTATTATGATGATTTATTCATTTAGTCTTTACATGCCAAAAATCAACTTCAGTTTACCGTCTAATATTAAAAGTATTCTTACATACTCCTTCTTTATTTTTCTTGCTGGATCAGCTGCAAGTATATTAATTGACATTGATAAATTCATGATTCCACAAAAGGAAGTAATCAGTCAAACTGCTTTTTATGCTGTTGCTGTATTTATAGCTACCGTTGTAGAAATACCTGGAAGAGCTATGTTTCAAATAATAAATCCTTTAGTTGCTAAAGCCCTTAATGATAATAACACCCAAGAGCTTAGTAATTTATATTCCAAAAGCTCAATCAATTTATTAATTGTAGCAGGGCTTTTTTTCTTATTAATCAATATTAATATCGACCCATTTTATGAATTAATGTCAAATCCATCTTACGGGAACGCGATATGGGTGGTTTTAATGATTTCTTTGAGTAAGCTTATACTGATGAGTTTTGGGTGCGGCCCTGCAATTCTTGCTACTGCAAAGTTTTATAAAATAACTTTACCATTTTCAATTTTAATGGCTATTTCAGTATACTTTTTAAATGATATTCTTATTGATATTTATAGTATTAATGGTGCAGCCCTTTCTACCTTACTAGTTGTTTCAATATTTACTTTTGTGAAGATTATTTATATAAAATTTAAACTTAATATAAGTCCCTATTCTTTTCACTCACTAAAAGTATTATTAATTATTTGTGCTGTTTTCTTTATGTTTGAAATTATAGAATTTAATTTCTCAAGCCTTATTGAAATTATAATTAACTCTTTATTAATTGCTGCGATTTATTCGTTTTTAATTTATAAATCTAAATCATCTGAAGCTATTAATAGTTTTATAAATAATTTACTTAAAGGTCAGCTTAGGCTTTAAAAATTTTGACAGTAAAGACTTTTTATCTTTTACTAACTCTTCAGGTGTCCCGGTAAAAACAACTTGACCACCCTTGTCACCACCATAGGGCCCCAAATCTATAACATAATCGGATGACTTTATTAAATCTATATTGTGTTCAACAACAATTATTGAATGTCCAAACTCAATCAAGTAATTAAAGGATTTTAAAAGTTTTTTAATATCATGAAAATGCAGACCTGTCGTAGGCTCATCGAAAATAAATAAAGTATTTTCTTTGTTTTTACCCTTTAATAGAAATGAGGCTAATTTAATCCTTTGAGCTTCACCGCCAGAGAGAGTTGATGATGACTGTCCTACATTAACATAACCCATACCAACGTCAATAAGACATTTAAGCTTTGTCGCAATTTTATTTTGATTATTTGATAGGAAAAACTCATATGCGTTTTCAATAGTCATTGTTAAAATATCATCGATATTTTTATCTTGATATTTAACTTGTAAAACAGGTTTTTTAAATCTTTTTCCTTTACAGGATTCGCATTTCAATTTAATATCTGACATAAATTGCATCTCAATTTTAATCTCCCCCTCTCCTTTACATTCATCACATCTTCCTCCATCTACATTAAATGAAAAATGTTTTGGCTTGAGTGAAAATTGCTTTGAATTCCTCTGTGTCGCAAAAAGATTTCTTATATCATCATAGGCTTTTATGTATGTTGCAGGATTTGATCTGGATGATGTACCTATTGGATTTTGATCAATATATTCAATGGATTGTATGTGATCTATATTTCCACTAAGCTCATCAAATTCACCAGGCTTTTCTTTGAAAATGCCTTTTTCTTTAAGTAAGGATGGATAAAGAATTTCTTTTATTAATGTTGTTTTTCCACTTCCTGAAATTCCAGTAATGCAAACAAGCGAGTCAAGAGGTATCTCAACATTTATGTTTTTTAAATTATTTGCTCTGCAGCCCTTTAAACCAATTTTATTTTTAGATTTTCTTCTTTTTTTTGGAATTTCAATAAGGTCTTTTTGATTTAGATATTCTGCCGTTAGAGATTTCGATTCTGCTATTTTTGTTAAGGAGCCTTGCGCTATGATCTCTCCGCCCTGCGATCCAGCACCTGGACCGAGGTCTATTATTTGATCAGCTGACCTTATTATGTCCTCATCATGTTCAACAACTAAAACAGAATTTCCCAGCTGTTTTAAATTCTTTAGAATTTTTATAAGCTTCGTTGTGTCTTCAGGATGAAGTCCCACGCTTGGTTCATCTAAGACATATATAGATCCAACCAACGCACTTCCTAATGATGTGGCTAAATTAATTCTTTGTGTTTCGCCGCCAGAAAGAGTATTTGATTTTCTGTTCAAAGTCAAATACGAAAGTCCTACATCACACAAAAAACTTAATCTATTTACAATTTCTTGAATAATTCTTTTACTTTTTTTAAGCTCATCTTCATTGAGTTTAAGATTATTAAAAAACTCTAAGTTTTTTTCAATAGAAATATCTACTAAATCAAAAATAGATTTATCATTTATTTTTACATACTGAGCCTCTTTTCTTAGTCTTTTTCCTTTACAATCACTACAATCCGTTCGGCCTCTGTATCTTGATAGCATGACTCTATTTTGAATCTTGTACATTTTCTTTTCAAGCTTTTCGAAAAAATAATTTATTCCTTTAAAGTGTTCATTACCATCCCATATCAATGCTTGCTCTTCGTTAGTTAATTTGTAATACGGTCTATGAATTGGAAAATCAAATAAGTGAGCGCTTTTAACTAATAACTGCTTGTATTTCTTCAGCTTTTGTCCTCGCCAAGGTGCAATACAATCATCATATACAGAGAGTCCTTTGTTAGGAATCACCAAATCTGGGTCTATTCCCATAATATCTCCATAGCCACCACAAGTTGAACATGCACCAAAGGGGTTGTTGAAACTAAATAAATATTCATTTGGTTCAATAAAATCTATCCCATCTCTTTGAAACTTTTTTGAAAAAAAATGGTATTTATTATCACTTAAAGTCTTGATGTAAATTTCATTATTCCCATGAAAGAATGCATTTTCAATGGAATCAATGATTCTGTTCAAATAATCTTCATCTTTGTTATATATAGACCTGTCTATTATCAAGTAAAATGGCTTATCAATTTTCTTTTCACTTGCATCTAAAATATTTATTGTCTCGCCATCATATTCAATTCTTGCATATCCCTGATCAAAATAAAATCGAAAAAAATCTTTTAGCTCAATATTGTCAGGTACATCAAGTTTGGAAAGAATCAAAAACTTTTCAGAAATTTTAAATGACTGTATTAGATTGACAACAGAATCAACAGAATCTTTTGTCACTTTTTCATTTGAAATTGGAGAGTATGTAACTCCAATTCTTGCGAACAAAAGCTTAATGTAATCGTATATCTCAGAACTTGTCCCAACAGTTGATCTTGGGTTTGAGTTGTTGACCTTTTGCTCAATGGCAATTGCGGGTGATAAACCTTCAATTTTTTTTACTTTGGGCTTATTTAGCTTTCCAAGAAACTGTCTCGTATAGGATGAAAGGCTTTCAATAAATCTTCTTTGGCCCTCAGCATAAATTGTGTCAAACGCTAAACTTGATTTGCCTGAACCTGATAAACCCGTAATAACAACCAGTTTTTTTTTTGGAATCTTCAAACTGATATTTTTAAGGTTATGCATCTCTGCACCTTCAATTACAATAGATTTATTTTTCTTTTCTATCATATTATTTTGCTATCCATAAATAAGGGTCTAAAGCTTTAGTGTTTTCAAAAATACTAAACTGTAAAGTGGTTTTTGATTCATCATTATCAAATGTGATTCCAATTGTTTGTAAAGCATTAACTTTTTGTCCTTTTTCAACGTATACATTAGCAAGATTTTTATATGCTGTAATGTAATTACCATGTTGAATTAGTACTGTAAGATTGCTAGATTTAAATTTTAAAACTGAAAGGACGACTCCATTAAAAACAGATCTAACATTTGCATTTTTTGTGGTTGCAATTACGATACCATTACTTTTTATTTTTGTTGTTCTAACTACAGGGTGTGGTTGTAATCCAAACCTTTGAATAATTACACCCCTCTCAACTGGCCATGGCAAATTTCCTTTATTAGACAAAAAGTTTTTAGCAGTTAATTTAGCCTCAGGCGTCAATGTAAATACATTATCGCTTGTGTTTTTATTAGACTCCTTTATAGCTTCTTTGATTAATCTTTCTATTTCTTTGTCTAATTGGTTTGAAAGTTTTTGCTTTTTATCAATTTCATTTTTATAACTTTTCTCTTTTCTTTTAAGCCCCTTTATTAAATTACTTTGTATAGTTTTTTCTTTACTTAATTTTTTTTCCTCGAGCTTGTTTTCATTCAATAACTTCTCCTTGCTTAATATATTTTTATTGATTGTATCGTTTATAGATTTTATTATTAGAATATCAGATTCAATTTTATTTGCATAACTACGCCTATTATCAGAGTATTGGTTCATGTATTGAGTTCGCTTTAAAGCCTGTAAAAAGCTTTGAGAGGATAAAAGAAACATAGCCCTACTCTCTTTCAACCTGCTTTTATAGGAGTTATATATCATTTTAGAATAATCACTTTTAGCTTTTGCAACATCAATTTCCAAATCATTTACCTTTTCTTCATTATTTGAAATCTTCGTTGTCAAAAGATTAATTTGTTCGTTTGTTATTTTTATTAAATCTTGATTTCTATTAATTTTTATTGAGATGTTTTCAAGATCACCATACGCCATTTTTGTTTGTTTATTATTATCAATTAATAGTCCGTTTATTTGTTTAATTTCTTTTTTTAATTGAATTCTTTTATTTTCTAATTCTTTGATCTTTGAGTTTTGAGCATATGAACTAGGGCTAACTACAAATAAATAAATTAAGGGAATAAATATTTTTACTTTATAACTCAAAGCTTAATTTTTTTATAATTACTAGGAATTTTAAAAGGAAACGATAATTCATTATTGATTTCTCTAGATTGATTTGATATTGTCAATTTAATTAAATTTTTACCATCGTTTATTAATATACCTATCAAACGCGGTAGATCAAAGCTATTTAGCTTTTGAAAAGAGTTATAATATATTTTTAGATATCTATTTAGTTTTAGTTGGGTAATCTCCTGGCTTAAGAGTTTATTAGATTTGGGGTCAAAAGTCATGTTATAAGTTACATTTTCTTTTTCCATACTATAGATTAGCATATTTTTCTCATTTTGATATATTTTAAAATTTTCTGACTTAGTCAAATCAATAATTGGATTTCCTAAAAGTAAATTTTCTATTTCGTAGAAGCCTAGGTTAATACCTAGTTTATTATATATAACATCATAATTTACATGAAAAAATGTTTTATCAAATTTTTGATAACCAGAGATTTTATTTTGATCAATTAGTACTTTGAAAATTGGTAAAAACAAGCTCCCAGAAATTAAAATTTTCTCATTTTTTTTAAAACGAAAAATTAGGTCAAAACCATAATCAGCATTATTGTATTCAAGATTTGAATTACCAGAGAAAGATAAATTAGTGAAGTCAATATAGTTTAAGTCTTTGATTTTTATATTGCTGTCTGTAAGAGTTTTTTTTATTTCAGAATTAATACTTGTCTGGGGGAATTGGATTTTATTTTTTTTTGATCCACACCCTAAGACAAAAAACAAGAGTATAAAAACAGATAGCCTCACAATAAACAAGTTATTAATTTGTGCCAGTACTTCCAAAGCCACCTTCCCCGCGTGATGAAGAGTCAATATGTCTTACATTTTCCCAATGAAAATTTTCATATTTTGAAAATACTAGCTGTGCTATTCGATCTCCAGATTTAACCTCAAAATCAACACTTGAATGATTGATTAGTATTACTCCAATCTCTCCTCTGTAGTCCGAATCAATTGTGCCCGGAGAGTTTAAAACGGTTATTCCTTTTTTTAATGCCAAACCACTTCTTGGTCTAACTTGAGCCTCATAACCTGGTGGTATTTTAATATATATGCCTGTAGCTATAAGTTTATATTCACTTGGGGCAATGATTTCCGTTTTTTTTAGATAGGCTCTCAAATCCATACCAGCTGACTGATCAGTTTGATATTCTGGATTTGGGTTATTGGACTTATTAATTATTTCAACATGCATTAAGCAAATTTATCCTTTTAGAGCTTCCGCCCCTGAAACAATTTCCAAAATTTCATTTGTAATAGCTGCTTGCCTAGCTTTATTGTACGTGAGGACGAGTTCTTCTTTTAATTCGGTGGCATTATCTGTAGCCTTATGCATAGCAGTCATTCTAGCACCATGCTCACTAGCAAAGGAATCTCTTAAAGCTTTGAAAAGTTGAATCTTTAAAGACTTTGGAACAAGTTCGCTAACAATCTGTTCCATTGATGGCTCAAAAATATAGTTCTGAAATGCTTCATTTTCTGTGTTATTTATAATTGGCAAAAACTGTTCTGACTTCACAATTTGATTAGCAGCATTTTTAAAACTATTGTAAATCAACTGAACGTGATCATATTTTTCATCAGCAAAATCCTCGATTACTTGATCAACAATTAAACTAGAATTTTCATAAGATAAATCATCAAAAATTTCATCATTATTTTGAATTATATGCTCAGTTTTTGAAAGGACATCATTAGCTTTTTTACCAATAACAATAAAGCTAAACTGAGCGTTTGAAAATTCATCTTGAGATTTAAATGCTTTTGCTTGTTTAACAATGTTGGAATTAAATGCTCCACAAAAACCTCTATTGGATGCAATAGCAACAACTAAAACTTTTTTAACAGGCCTAACAGTTGATAAATATGAAATATTTGAACTTGAAATTACAGCTGAAAAACTGGACATAAGCTCGTTTAATTTTTCAGAGTATGGCTTCATCGCGGTTATTGCATCTTGTGCTTTCTTTAGCTTAGCAGCAGATACCATTTTAATTGCACTTGTTATCTTCATGGTTGAAGTAACAGATGAAATTCTATTTCTTATTTCTTTTAAGTTAGCCATTAACTTATTCGTAAGATGCTGTTAGCTCAGATGCAACTTTTTCCAGTGTTGAAGTTATCTCATCCGTTAGCTTTCCTTGCTTGATCTGACTTAAAATTTTCTTGTGTTTTAAATTTAGTAACTCAATATATTTCTTCTCAAAATCTTTTACCATTTCAACTGGGACAGTCTTAAGTAAATCCTTGGATCCTAAATAAATTATGGCAACTTGATCTTCAACTTTAAATGGATCGTTTTGAGCTTGCTTCAAAATTTCTACATTCCTTTTTCCCTTTTCAATGACACCTAAAGTAACTGCATCTAAATCAGATCCGAATTTCGCGAATGCTTGTAACTCTCTAAATTGTGCTTGATCTAACTTCAAAGTACCTGCAACCTTTTTCATAGATTTAATTTGTGCAGATCCTCCAACCCTTGATACAGATATACCAACATTAATGGCAGGTCTTACACCAGAATTGAATAAATCAGACTCGAGAAATATTTGACCATCAGTAATAGAAATAACATTAGTTGGAATATATGCTGAAACGTCTCCAGCCTGTGTCTCAATGATTGGTAATGAAGTTAATGAACCTCCACCTTTAACAATAGGTTTTAATTCTTCTGGAAGATCATTCATATTTTTAGCGATACCATCATCATTTATAACCTTAGCCGCTCTCTCCAATAATCTTGAATGTAAATAAAATACATCACCTGGATAAGCCTCACGGCCTGGTGGTCTTCTAAGCAAAAGAGACACCTCTCTGTATGCTACGGCTTGTTTAGATAAGTCATCATAAATAATTAATGCTGGTCTTCCTGTATCTCTGAAAAATTCACCAATAGCAGCTCCAGCAAATGGCGCATAAACCTGCATTGGCGCTGGGTCAGATGCATTAGCCGCAACAATTGTAGTGTAATCAAGAGCACCTTTTTCTTCTAAAACTTTTGCAATTCCTGCAACTGTTGATGCTTTTTGACCAATAGCGACATAAATACAATAAACGGGTTCACCAGCATCAAAAAATTCTTTTTGATTTAAAATTGTATCTATACAAACAGTTGTTTTTCCTGTCTGTCTATCCCCAATAACTAATTCTCTTTGGCCTCTACCTATAGGAATCATTGCATCAATAGACTTTATCCCTGTTTGAAGAGGCTCGTTTACTGGTTGTCTATATATAACGCCAGGTGCTTTTCTTTCTAGGGGCATTTCATACAATTTACCTTCAATTTTTCCTTTTCCATCAATTGGCTGTCCAAGTGTATTAACAACCCTTCCTACAACACCTTCACCAACATTAATTGAAGCAATTCTGTTTGTTCGTTTGACAGTATCTCCTTCCTTAATTTCCTTTGAAGGACCTAACAAAACCACACCTACATTATCTTCCTCAAGATTAAGAACAATTCCTTCCATCCCATTATCAAACTGAACAAGCTCTCCATATTGAACGTTAGAAAGACCATAAACTCTTGCTATACCATCTCCAACTTGTAAAACTGTTCCTACTTCGTCTAATGAAGGGCCGACTTTTGATCCGGTTAATTGATTTTTTATAATAGCTGATATTTCAGCGGGCTTAATATTTGCCATAATTTATTGTATTGATATATTTAAAAATTCCTGTTCTAGTTTTTTTAGTTGATCCTTGAAACTAGCGTTATATTGTAGGTCCGCTACTCTTAAAACAAATCCACCAACGATGTTTTCATCAACAACATTTGTGAGGTTTACATTTTTAGATGTTAGTTCCTTAACTCTATTTTCTATTTCCTTTAACTTATTAGATTCGACTTCAGAAGCTGTCGTTAAAACAACCTCTTGGTTGCCCACAAAGTCATTATATAAAACAGTAAAACTTCTTGAAACATCATCAAAAAGATCTATTCTTCTATTTTTCATTAAAAGTTTAATTAGACTTTTACTTAAATCACAAAGGCTTTGAAAAATTTGATTTAATGTAGCAAGCTTATCGCTATCTTTAATGACCTTACTGTCTATAAAAAGCTTGAGCTCTTCTGAATCATTAAAGGTGTTATTTACATAGGACATATCATTAAATATTGTTTCAAGCTTTGTATCATCATCTTTACATGATAATAACAATGCCTTTGCGTATCTAAATGCTACCCTATTATAATTCATTTAAGCTTTACGTCTTTTAATAGTTCATCGACAATTTTCATTTGCTTGTCGTTTTCTGAAAGTTTCTCATTTAAGAGTTTTTCAGCAATTTCAATTGAAAGTCCTGCAACTTGCTTTTTAATCTCTGAAACAGCGGCGTTCTTTTCATTTCGGATAGCTTCATTGGCGTTTTCAATAATTTTTTCTGCTTCTTTTTTTGCCTCATCCTTAGACTCACTAATTATTGCATTCTTTAAGTCTCGAGCTTCTTTTAAAATTGAATCTCTTTCAATTCTGGCTTGTTTCATGATTTCTTCATTATCAGCTTGTAATGATTGCATCTCTTCTCTTGCTTTTTCAGCAGATTCAAGAGCATCCTTAATTCCTTCCTCCCTTTCATTTATTGTATCTAAGATTGGCTTCCAAGCAAATTTTTTCAACAAAAAAATTAAAGACAAAAAAATTAAAGAGTGCCAAAAAAATAGTCCAAGTGAAAACTCTTCTAGTAATTTTTCCATAATAAATAAAATTAGTATTACTTCAATTTTCGTGAAGTAATACCGTTAATTAAGTTTAAGCAGCGAATAAAGCTACAAAACCGAATCCCTCTGCCAATGCAGCTAAAATTAGGGATAGAGTTTGAATTTTACCATAAGCATCAGGCTGTCTTCCGATAGCTTCCATAGCTCCTTTTCCTGTTAGTCCGAGTCCAATTCCGACTCCTATTGCGCAAAGCCCTGCGCCAACAATTGCTGGTATTTCCATAATAATATATAATTTAGTTTAACATAATTTAATTCTAATGGTCATGCTCCTCATTTGCAAAACCAAAATACAGAGCAGACAAAATAGTAAAAATGTAGGCCTGTAAAAGCGCTACAAAAAGTTCAATAATCATTAACAAAAAGGCTAGAACAAATGAAAGCGAACTGCCTATCCAATTATAAAATATAAACATAAGTCCTATTATGCTCATAATTACTATATGACCCCCCTGCATATTAGCATACAATCGAATCATAAGGGTTAGTGGTTTTATAAAAACCCCTAATAGTTCTATTGGTGCTAAAATGAGTCTAATAGGTTTTGGTACACCAGGCATCCAAAAAATATGTGCCCAGTAATTTTTATTGGCTGTAACATTTGTAATAATGAAAGTTAATAACGCTAACGAAAAAGTAATTGCAATATTTCCAGTAACATTAATTCCAATTGGGGTCAAGCCTAATAGATTTAGAAATAATACGAAAAAGAAAATAGTCAATAAAAAGCTCATATATTTCTTGTAATTTTTCCCAATATTTGGCCTAGCAATTTCATCTCTGACATATAAAACTATAGGTTCAAAAAACCTTCCCAATCCTTTTGAAATCCCTTTATTAGTCTTATAAGATCTAGCTAAGCTTATAAATAACCATAGCATAAATAGTGCTGTAAAAATCATAACGACAACGTTTTTGGTTATTGAGAAGTCAATTGGTTTTTCATTCAATAACTTGTTAGAATCATCATAAATAAATGTGCCTTCGCTATCAGTTTTATAGATTCTGTTTTTATCGTAATACATTCTGTAATAATCTTCATTACTAGCAACCACTTTTTTACCATGTTTGAATTCCGATGACATAAAAAACTTAAAACCGTTGTCGTAGAGAATAACTGGTAAGGGAATTTCAATGTATACTTTTTCACCATTCTCTTTCGTGTAAGATGCAACACCAAAACTATGTGAATCTTTTAAGTGGTGAGTAATATATTCTTTGATTTCTTCTTTAATGCTTCCTTTTTTTTCAGGATTTTTGTCAACTGGGTAGCCGTGAACGGATAAGCTAAAAATCAGGCTAAATGAAAGAAAAAAATTTGCAAAATTCATATAAGAATATCGGCAACAATTAACAATGCCGCAAAGTTAAAACATTAACTCAAAAAATAAAGCTATTTATTTAATTTCTTTAACTGTTTATAAACAACATAAAATGCAATTGCAAATCCAATTAAAGACATTATTAATACATATGTTTTTTCTAGATTGTAGTAAGAGTCAATCCATTTACCAATTCTCGAAAAAACGAAAATGGTAATCCCCATTTCAAAACTTATTAATGCAAAAGTTGCTAATGTACTACGCTGTTTTTTCAGAGTCAGATTTTTTTTCATTAACATCATTGTTTTCCACAGCTTTTAATTGTTTTCCTGTTTTCATAACAATGGTAGCATCAACTTGAGCGCCTTCCTCGACAGATAATTTTGCAGTTGTAATATCCCCTTGGATGTAGGACTCTGACATTAAAGATAAGGTTTCAGAAATATGAATGTGACCGCTGATTGATCCCGAAACATCAGCATTAGAACAATTTAACTTGCCCAAAACTTTACCAGATTTTCCAATTACAACCTTACCTGTTGTAGTGATATTGCCCTCAACTACACCATCAATTCTGAAATCAGCTTTTGAAACAATATCACCAACTATTTTTGTTGATGCTTCAATAACATCTACTGAAGGTGATGAAAAAAATTTATTCTCTGCCATAACTTAAATTTTTAGTTCGTCTAACGTTTTAAAAACCAGCATATTAATGTACTGGGGGGTCGAAATTACAAAATATTTATTATTTGACAATATTTTGTATTTCTTAATAATTTCTTCTAAACTTAACTTAGCTTCATCTTCTGAGACATACCCGTCAAATTTTATTAAGTCAATATTGCTGTCATAATTATCAATTTTAAATTGAAGATCAGTATGCAATTTTGTCTCTTCATTTTTACTCACAACGAAAAATATTGTAAAAGAACCGTCAGAAACTGATAATGAATTTTTTGCTAAAAGTATTTTTAAAAAATCTACTCTTTCAGTTAATTCTGCTTTTTTTTCAGGGAATAATTCAATTAAATTATTCATCGACTCAAGATATTTTACTAAACCATCCCTCCCTGCTTGTATCTCATACTTTTTTTTGTATAATGTGTATAAATCTTCTCTGGAGCTGACTGTTTGTAATACTGAATCGATGGATCTAACTATTTTATCAATATTTCTTTCTTTTAGATTAATTCCCTCTAAGTACTCTTTTGTATTAAAATCAATATTTAAGTTTGGGGTATTACTAATAATTTTAGCATAAACAGAGTTGGGATAATTTTGAACAATTAAATTTTTAAGATTAATAGCCTTTTCTTTATCTCCTAATTCTTGTGAGCTGTAAATTTTATATAAATAATAGTTAGTTTGAATGAAGTCATTTTCACTAATAGACTCAGATTCAACTTTTAACAACGATTTTTCAGAATTATATAAATCATTAAAATATTCATACAGATAAATGCCTTTTTTAAAATGATTGCTGTTTTTGATTTTAGTTAAACTATCTTTTTGAGAGTTTTTATAAGGTATATTTTTTATATTAAATAATGTAGGTCCTAATTTGATTTGTTCAGGCTGCGTAATTTTGTCTACATTTTTCTCACTGATACTATTGTTTCCAAATTTAAACCTCCAGTTATCTATTCTACTTCTTTCACCCCACAATCTATTAAATTGTTTCTTGCCATTTTCTATTGCAATTCTATTGTTAAAATAAAAGACACCTAAACTGTTTGGGATTGAATTTTTCTTTACTGATTCCTTATTAATACTATTATTTTTTGATGAAACATTCAAGGTTTTATTTAATTCATTTGAATCTAAAGTGCTTAGATACAATAATGAATCAATTAATTTGTTTTGTTTTTCTAAGTCTGTAATTGAGTTTAATTTTTCTCTTTTTTTGTTTAAAATAAAGTACTTTTTAGTGTTATTATCAATATTAGCTAGTATGGTGTCCAGATAATTACCAGCCCTTAAATATTTCTTGTCATTCAAATTTAGATCAAATAATTGTTCATAAATTTTCAGCTTAAGTGAAAGATCATTTTCGATTAAGCCTAGTGATATATTAAACTTTGCTTCAGAGTCTTTGTAGTTTAATTTAGCAAGGGAATTGAGAGCATAATAGTAATTTATTTTTGCCTTTGAAAGAATATTTCTTGGCTTCTTTAGCATTTTTATAAAATATTCGTCTTTGATTTGGTCGTTTTTAAGCTTACTTAACTTTAAGGTCGCATCAAGATAAATTTCACTAAAATTGTTAGCCTTAACGTCAATAGATTTTTGAAAAAAAATTGCGGCTGAATCCTTTTTAAATAATTTATCATATGATTGGGCAATGATATAGTGTGATCTTCTTTTTTGCTCAGGATCACTAGAATATTTTAGAGATTCTTTTAAAGACTTTATGAGCTGTTTATAATCACTTTTTTTGTATGAGAGCTCTGAAGATGCGTCAAAAATTTTAGATAGATTTTTATCTGATATTTTATTGCCATTCAGAACTTTTTCAATTGATGATTTTGCCAAATCATATTGTTCAAGGTTGATGTAAATTAAAGTCCTCCAATAAAATGCTTCGAACCAATTATCAGATTTAGACTCTTGCTTTAATATATAATTAAATGCCTGAAGAGATGAAATATACCTTTTATCATAAAACCTCGACTTTCCAAGTAGTAAGTATGCTTTATTAATATAATCACTAGTCGAGTTTCTATCGTTCCCCATTTTTTGGATAACCTTAATCGCTTTTTGTTCTGATTTTAAAAAATTTTTTGATGGATAATCTGGTAATGAATTTGTGATATTGTTCTCAATAATTACTGGGATAACATCCCAAAAATCATCTTTGTAGGACTCTCTAAGTTGATTTACTCCTTCATTCAAGAATAATTCTCCATTATATAAGATATTGTATTTTGAGCTTATGGACTTTAATGAATCGCATGAGTATAGTAGCGCTAAAGTCAAGAATAACAATATTTTATAATATCTAAACATTTTTATATAAACCTATTAATTTCATAATATTGCAATCAGAATGCCAGGTAATACAAAAGTAACTTTAATTTTAGATGGTGAGAAAAATGACTTCTCAATGGATGGCGATGGGAATATTCTTGAGGAAGGTTTGCTTAACGGTTATGATATGCCTCATTCATGTCAAGGCGGTATATGTATGACTTGTCTGGGGAGAGTAACAGAAGGAGAAGCAATAATGGATGACCCAGGGATGTTGTCAGACGAAGAAATTGATGAGGGTTTTATTCTAACATGTATATCTAAACCAGGATCTGACAAAATCACTATTGATTTTGACGATGTTTAATTACTTTAAAATGGTGTTTACCCTAGCCAGAATATCTTGAAAATTAATTGTCCTCGCCGCTTTCTCATACCCTGCAATCATTTTATTTCCATATACAGAATTTGGAATTAGAGGGTACTCTTCTCTGTCGGGTAAAAATTGATTGTTTGGGTCGTTATTAAATGTAGTGAAGCCTGTATAAGGGTGTGTCAGACACCAGATTGTAATTACAGGAACATTATAGATAGAGGCTATATGTCCATTAGCAGAATCCATTGAAATCATTAAGTCCAAATTTGATATAAGACCAATCTCATTTTCAAAACTGCCCAGTATGTCGCAAGAATAAACATTTTTTAAAGCTGAGGACCACCCACTAATAGTTTGCATTTCAATTTTTCCAGAGCCAAATAAAAAAACCGTGTGTCTATCTTGTAAGTAGGAAACAATTTTTTGCATTAGATCAAGGGGATACATTTTTGCTGAGTGTTTTGCAAAAGGGGCAATCCCAACCATTTTTCCTTTGATATCAATTTGATCAATATTTAAACTAAAAGTTTTAGATGGTGGATAAAAATGGTCTTTTGTTAAATCTATAGAAAATCCTAGCTTATTAAAGACCTCCTGATACAGGTAGTGGACTGGTGTTAATGGTTTGAATATTTTATTGACCTTTCTTGTCAAGGCTTTCCTTTCCTTTCTTTTTTTATCAATTACCGAGACCTTTGTAAAAATTAATCTAAAGAGGAAGGAAAGTATATTGGTTCTTAAGACGGAGTGCAAGTCTGCTATTCTTTTTGGGTTGAGTTTTCTTAAGTCGGAAAAAAGATTAAATAACCCAAAAACACCTTTGTGTCTTTTTTCAAGATCTACTTCAAAAACCTTTACATTTTTGAACTCTTCAAAAAAATAGCGAAACTTTGGTCTTGTTACAAAGACAAATTTGTTCTCTGGATATTTTTTTTCTAAACACCTAATAACTGGAATTGTCATTACAACATCTCCCATTGATGATAATCTAAAAATTAATGTGTTGCCATTAATCATCTTTAGAATAAAGCTCTGGATTTAAAGACTCATCATTATACATCTTCATTTGTTTATATGTTGCTATAACGACATTTCCTTTTGAAATATTACTTAATAATTGATCTATTGCTTTAGATAGGTTTTTTCGTTGTAGTAGAAGTGTTTCGAGTTTTTCAGAGCAATTTTTTCTGTGGTTTTCATCAGCAGATTTTCTATTCGCTTCTTCATTCATGTGGTATATCTTGAGGGAGAGAATAGATAGCCGATCGATAGCCCAAGCTGGTGTCTCAGTATTTAATGTGGCTTCGCTTGATGGAGATGAGTTTGAAAATTCATCAAAAAAGTAATCATCTAATTCCTCAACCATGTCTGTTCGATCCTGATTGCTGGAATCTATTCTTCTTTTTATTTTCAAGGCTTCTTCCGGACTAATATCTGGTTTTCTAATAATGTCTTCTAAATGCCACTGAACAGCGTCAATCCAACATTTCTCGTAAAGAATTTTTTCTAAAGGAGTGGCTTTAGTGAATGGGTTATTTTTTTTTGCATCAACATGATTAGTGATATGATAATCGCTTATAACGTTTTCAAATATCTTATTACACATTTCACTTGTTGACATAAAATTTATTTTTCTAAATATATAAACTATAATCAAAATTAAACTAAATTTGTTCTGAATACATATGATAGATTTTATTGATTTATTTAAAGCCATTGAATTTCTGTTTGTAGAAGTGCTATTTGCACCATTTGATTTTATCAGACTTGAAATTTCAAATTGGCTACTTCAAAACATTATAAATTTTGGATTTATAATTGTAATATCTTCAGCCCTAATTTATTGGACTTTAGAACTTATTAAATATGATAAAAAAGGTGATGAAAGAAAAGATGTTACTGCACATTCATTTTTATAAATCAAACCCAATATCCCGTCTGTAAGTTTTTCCAGAAAAATTTATTTTATCAATATTTTCATAGGATTTGTTGAGTGCTTCATCCATGGTTTTTCCTTTGGAAACAATTGAAAGAACCCTACCGCCATTGCTTAATACCTTGTCATTTTCTAAAACTGTTCCTGCATGGAATACTATAGAATCTCGAACATCGCCTAAGCCAGTTATTTCATAACCTTTTTGATAGCTTTCTGGATAACCTTTAGAGGCAAGAACTACATTGACCAAATATTGAGAATCGAATTCTAGGTTTATTTTATCTAACGTTTGATTACAACATGCTGTCAATATGTCAACAAAATCATTTTTAATCCTTGGCAACACAACTTGTGTTTCCGGATCTCCCATTCTAACGTTATACTCGATGACTTTTGGTTGACCGTTAACATTAATTAAGCCAATAAAAATGAATCCAACGTAGTTAATCTCCTCATTGAGTAATCCATATATTGTTGGTTCAATTACTTCAGTCTTAATTCTATTTTTTAGTTTACTATCTAAAAAACTTACAGGCGAAACAGAACCCATGCCACCAGTGTTCAAACCTTTATCGCCTTCATGGATTTTTTTATAGTCTTTAGCATAAGGAAGTATTTTATAGTTTTTACCATCGAAAAGCACAAAACAAGACATCTCTATACCATCTAAAAACTCCTCTATAACAACCTTTTCTGATGATTTACCAAATTTTGATTTTAATAACATGTCTTCGAGATTTTTAATTGCCTCATCTTCATTATCAACAATAATAACTCCTTTACCAGCTGCAGGGCCGTCGGCTTTTAACACATACGGTGGATTATTCATCTTAATAAAGCTTATGGCTTCATTTATATTTGAGGCATCAAATGATCTGTAGGAAGCTGTAGGAATTTTGTATTTATTCATGAATTCTTTTGCGAACTCTTTGCTTCCCTCTAATTGTGCTCCTTTTTTAGTTGGGCCAATGACCTTTACATTACTCAAAGATTGGTCATTTAAAATTAGGTCTGTAATACCATCAATTAGAGGACTTTCTGGTCCAACAAGAACCATATCAATAGATTTGTCAATAATTAATTTTTTTAAAGCATTAAAGTCAGAAATATCTAAGGTAAGATTAGTTGAAATAGTTGAGAGGCCCGCGTTAGAATTACATGAAAAGATGCGTACATCATGATTAGATTTAGCGATTGCATAAGCAAAAGAATGTTCTCTGGCGCCATTACCAATAATAAAGATGTTCATATTAACAAATGTATAAGATTAGAGTTAAAATTATAAAGAAAAATCGCCATAATAATGCTTCACTTGTAAATATTATATATGAAAAATTTAATAATATATAAATCAAATTATGCTGATTAAAATACTCATTATCAGAGAATTATAAATAGGATACAAAAAAATGAACTATTTAAAATTAAAATTTATATATATTTGCATTTAAGTTATGAGCTGGTTTGCTGCAAAAACAAGACGTTGTGGAGAGTTTCAGGCTCTTAATTTTTTTAATTCCATTGGAGTTAATGCCTATGTCCCGTCTTATCAAACAAAAAGGTATTGGTCAGACAGAATTAAAAAAGTTACGGTGCCTGCAATTACAGGATATGTATTTTTTGAACTTTCAAAGATTAATTTTGAGTTAGTCAATATGAATCCTTTTACAAAAAATATTATTAGAGACATTGGCGGGCAGCCAGCGATTATAAAAGATAAAGAAATAGCTACATTAAGACAATATTTAAATGGTGAGGCAATAGACACTTGTGTTAACTTTTATCCGGGTCAAAAAATAAAAGTTAATTCAGGGCCCTTTGTGTATAAAAAGGGGCTAATAAGCAAAATAAATTGCAGTAAGGTTATCATTAATATAGAATCAATTAATATTAATCTTGTGCTAGATAAATCATCTGTTGTAGCAGCATAATTAAATTAAAATATAACCATATGTTAAGATGTGAGTTTATTGGCGAAGCCATGCAAATCAAAAATATACTAATCATATTTTTACTGTTAATGCCACTAATAATGTTTACTCAGGATATAAATGTTCAATCTTTAAAATCAATGAGTAGTGAAGATTTGAGAACATATCTTGATCAGGCGAAAGAAAAAGGATACTCATTAGACCAAATAAAAATAATTGCAAAAGCCCAAGGTTTTTCTGATTTTGACATCGATGAGCTTGAAAGAAGAGCTGAGGGTTTAGCATTAAAATCCCCAACAAATAATATGTCAACAGAAACGAAAAGCGAAAGTACCTCAGTATTTGGTTTAAGTGAAATTAGCGAGCCCGAAGAAACCATGCCTATTGGTGAGATTATATTCGGATCTTCTTTTTTTAATAACCCAAACATTAACTCTGTGCCAAATCTGAACATTGCAACTCCTGAGTCCTATGAGATTGGACCCGGAGATGAACTAGCCATAAGTGTTTGGGGGGCAGCACAAAATGAATATACTTCCAAAATTACTAGGGAAGGTTATTTAAAGATTGAAAGGATTGGCCCTGTTTATCTTAGTGGGTTAACAATTGCTCAAGCTAAATACAAACTAAAAGATAGGCTCTCTAAAATATATTCAGGAATAAATTCTAGCCTAAATAAGGTGTTTTTTGATATTACTCTGCTAAATAGCAGATCTATTGTTGTTAATATTGCTGGTAACGTTGTTGGGCCTGGCACATACACAATATCCTCTTTAGCTAGTCCTTTAAACGCACTGTATGCAGCTGGTGGTCCCAATAAAAACGGGTCTTACAGAGAAATTGCAATTATAAGGGGGGGAAAGGAGGTTCACTCAATTGATTTATATGATTATTTTATTAAGGGGGCTTTAAAAAGTTTTTCATTGAGAGATCAGGATGTAATTCTTATTCCCTCATATAAAAATCGAGTCTTTTTGGGTGGAGAATTTAAAACAGTCGGAGTATTTGAATTAAGAGACGGTGAATCAATTTCAGACTTGCTGCTTTATAGCGGCGGAATTAGCAGTAATGGAGTAAAAAATCAAGTTTATGTGGAAAGGGTTGATGGGCTTTCTAAATCTGTGAACACTGTTGAGGAAAAAGTTTTTAAAGAATTTATTTTAAATGACGGTGACATTGTCGAGGCCAGAAAAGTGGGAGATGAAATTAAAAACCTAGTTTCTGTTGAAGGAGCAGTCATGATTCCGGGGCGGTATGAGTTAAATAAAAACCCAACTGTTGAGTCTCTTATTAAGACAGCGGGTGGATTTAAAGAGAATGCATTAAGAACACGAGGGTATATAATTCGAGATGTTGATGGATTTCCGCAAGAGGCTAAAACAGTTGATTTACAAAGAGCTCTAAGTCTTGATGAAAATTACACCCTAAGAAATAACGATAAGCTTGTTATTGCCTCAGTTGAAGAACTATCCGGAGTAAAAAATGTGTCTATCAGTGGTGAAATTAATGAGTCTGGTGATTATCCCTTTTTTACTGGAATGACAGTCATAGATTTAATTTTAATGTCTGGTGGGATTACAGAAAAAGGCTCTTATGATGGTATTGCCGTTTATAGGTCAACATATGATGAAACCCAACAAAACCCTGTCGAAACAATTAGCGTATCCTTAGACAAGGGCTTCGGCAATTTAATTTCTGATCAGAATATTGAGCTTCTAGAGAATGACCTTGTGGTTGTTAGGTCTAAGCTTGGTTATCAACCAAAAGAGTTTGTGTTAGTTTCCGGCCTTGTTAAAAAGCCTGGCAACTATGCGTTAAAATCAAATGATTACTCTGTTTTTGACTTGATAAAAGATTTTGAAGGCTTTTTGCCAAACGCACAATTAAATGGTGTAAAACTAATACGTAAATCGGACGAATTTATTGAAATAGGTTTAGACATAGACAAAATTATCAAATCTAATGGGCTATTAAGTGAATATAACTTAACCCTTAAATCTGGTGATGAAATAATTGTTCCTAGGACAGATAATTCAGTTGAAGTTTCAGGCTCAGTTCAAAAAGCTACCGCAATATCTTACAGAAAAGGTCTAACTACAAGGGCGGCAATTAGCGCCGCAGGCGGGTTTGGATTAAACGCAAAAAAAGCTCGAGTTTATGTTGTTTATCAAAATGGGAATATTAAGAGCACTAAGTTGTTTTTGTTTTTTAAAAAATATCCTAAACTTTTACCAGGATCAAAAGTGTTTGTTCCTCAAAAAGCAGAAAATAACACTAAGACTAGTGTAGGAGAAATTGTTGGCTATACGACCAGTCTAGTTTCAATTATAGCCTTAATTAAATCATTATAAAATGAAAAATAATTCAGACGAAATAGATTTAATTGAGCTAATAAAAACAGTTTGGGATGAAAGAAAACAAATTGTAATAATTTCAATTGTTTTTTTCACAATTGGTGTTGCTGCTGCCCTTCTCTGGCCTATTACTTATACCTCCAGCACAACATTTATTAATAGTCAAACAGAATCTAATTCAACCTCGGGCTTGAGTGGTGTTGCATCGCTTGTTGGTATGAATCTTGGAGGATTGTCTGGAAGCGAAATTCCACCAACAATGTATCCTCAAATAGGAGAGAGTGTCGAATTTAAAAGGAGATTGTTGAACAGACATATTGATAAGGATGAGACAATAAAATTAAAAAGCTTTCTGATTGACTACTATGATCTAGACTCTGAGGATTTCAGCATTAATAATAATAAGTTTTTTGTTTCAGAGGGCGATCATGATTTATTTAAGATTTTAGAAGATATAATATCAATTTCAGTCAATGTAAAAGACGCCTTTGTAACAATTTCGGCTAATATGCCAGAAAGTGAATACGCTGCAAATGTCTGTGTTAATGCGAGAGAAATTTTACAGGAAAGTGTTATTAATAACAGAATAAAAAGTGCTAAACAGAAGCTTGATTACAGTGAGAAGCAGCTCAAATCAAAAAGAATTGAGTTTGAAGAAATACAAAACAAACTTGCTTATTTTAATGACTCTAATTTAAATTTGGTCACATCATCTATTATTAATCAAAGAAAAAAACTAGAGGCTGAGTTTGAAATAATTAATGCCGTAATGGTTGAGCTATCGAAACAGGTTGAGCAAAGAAAGCTTCAAGTGAGTGAAGATACACCTGTTTTTTCAATAATAAAAGAGGCTCGTATGCCAGTTAAAAGATCTTCTCCAAAAAGAACACAAATGGTTTTAATTTTTAGTTTTTTTGGTTTAATTAGCTCCAGCTTATATGTCATTATTAAGAAGCCTATAAAGGCTATTATAAAAGATATTATCTCTTAAAAATAAAGCGTAAAAACCCTGTTTTTTTCTTAATTATAGACGAGTCTGCCTTATAGGCTTTGATTCGATTGTCTTTAGGGTCCTTGGTTTCTATAATACATTTTTCAATTTCAGTAAGTTGAAAAAGTTTTTTATTTAAATTGTCGATAAGCTTATTCCTAAGTGAGGTATAATGTGATTTAGCAAAATTCTGTTTAGAAATAATTGTGTTAACCTGTGGGGCTGTAATAAATGGATTATCTGACAAAAATGATATAAGTTGTTTTTCTTTTGCTGAAATTAAAACCGATTTATTATTAAAATAAATATTGTTTTCATCATAAAGAATTAGCCCTTTAATAAAGTCTTTAAATGAGAATATTTTTAAAATAATCCAAAAAACAAAAGCAATAAAAAGACCAAATAAAATATACTGTGTAAATGACATTTTAGATTCATCTATGATGAGAGTAAATGTTTGTGTATTATATTTTTCATCAATGGAAGCTAAATCAAAGGAGTTTAAAACCTTTTCTCCATTTAAGCTAGAAATATAATATATTTTTTGATTGTTAATGAAGGTTGGGTATTTGTTGTCAACATCTGACAGGGATATTCCCTCTGAATAATCTGTTACTGATAGTTTTTCAAAATCAATTTTAATTAATTTATTATTGTCTAGGATGATAAGATTATCATCAATTTTTGGGTGCGAAAACAAAGAATAGTTAGGTGAAAATTCTGGATTAACTTTTCCTAGATCAATAAACTCTTTGCTTAAAAAATCAAAATAAAAAACATCTGAAAAACCAATGTCTTGACCTTCTGATCCAGCTGGTCCAGACCTGCCGCCTAAAATATAAAGTCTGTCATTTACTAAATTATATATTGGCTTCCATCGACCAGGCGGTGTATATTTGCTTTCGTTATAAAATAAATCCCACTGGCTAATGTTTTGGTCAAAAAACGTTATAAAACTTTTAAATGACCAAAAACCGTAGCCTCCATAAATATGGATTTTATTGTTATAAATAAATCTTGCTCCGCCAAACTGATTTTTATGAAGACTCGAGTTGTCAATTCGTTTAAAAATGTTATCCCGGAGAACAAAAACAGGGCCAGCTCCGTTTGATACTATGTATAGCTCATTGTCATTAATTATTGAAAAGAAATTAGAGTGGTTTAATTCATCTAATAGATTTAAGTCTTTTTTAAAAGAATCATTTTTAAAGGGTGTATACTTCCAGTCAGAGAAATGTTCAAATATTCCGTTTTTAGTAATAATAATTGGAGTGTTTTCAACTGACTGAGCGAATAGATAATTTTGTATGCTATCATTAACTGGTAGCTTTTGCTGAGAGATTAAAAAATTTAAAGAAAATATTAAGAATAAGAATACGGTTCTCATCATTTCTAAAATACTAAATTTTGAACATTGAATTAATTTTAATAGCAGTTTTATTTGGGATAATAGGTTTTGCTAGCTCCTATTATTTAAATGGCTACTTGTATGGTGCGTTTAAAAACAATAAAATGTATGACCCAATAATTTCTAGATCATCACACAAAGAGAAGGCAACTAGATCGGGTGGAATGGCATTATTTTTTACCTTTTGTGTCTGCTACGGGTTTGGAAAGGCAATTTATTCAATGAGCATAGATCTTTATGCTCTAATCGCTTTTATTTTTATCGCTTTAACCGGAATGGCAGATGATTTCTTTTCAATAAAGTACAGAGAAAAGTTTTTTTTACAGGTCTTTGCTGCAATAGTGCTTCTACAAAGCGGTATCTACATTGATTCATTTCATGGGATTTTTGGCATTAGTGAAATTCCTGTGTGGGCTAGTTATGTTGTTTCGATTTTTGTTTTTATTGTGATTGTAAATGCATTCAACTTGATTGACGGGATTGATGGTTTGGCCGCTCTACTATCGATTAAATTTTTCATTCTTATTGGTGGTCTGATAGCTGTTACATCAACAGAAATGAATTTGGTTGTGCCCTCAGTAGTTGGCGCCATAACCGGGTTTTTATTTTTTAATTTTAACCCTTCAAAAAAAGTTTTCTTGGGCGATACAGGAGCATTGCTCTTAGGCTCTGTAATTGCATTTTTTATTTTTTACATACTGGACAATGACAGCTATATAATAACTGACCCTTTGATTTCAAGGCCACTATTGGTTATTTTATTAATCATATATCCCTTAGCAGATACGCTAAGAGCCTCCTTGATTAGGATGTATAAAGGCCAATCCCCGTTTTTAGCCGACAGAGTTCATTTACACCACAGGCTTATTGATAAAGGGATGTCGCACTGGGGCGCCTCAACAATGATTTTAATTATGTCTATTTCTGTTGTAATATTGGGCTTTATAATTTCATCTTTTTTTAGTCTTACAGCTTGTTGTTTTATAATTCTTCTTTATTTGACTCTACTTTATTATTTATTTTTTAACTAGATGAGAATTTTTTTAATATTATTT
Organism: uncultured Bacteroidota bacterium; assembly: GCA_902622575.1. GTDB lineage: Bacteria > Bacteroidota > Bacteroidia > Flavobacteriales > Flavobacteriaceae > Eutrophosalina. The sequence goes on along the minus strand of CACNQJ010000005.1, from coordinate 75,023 downwards.
CTTTTTCATTCGTTTTTGTATTGTCAAAGCCTTGATAATTCTAATTTTTTAATAATTGAGGGGGAAAGCCCTAACTACTATTACGTATTAACACAAGATGGATATTATGTTTGCGAAAGCTCTGAAAAATTCTCATTTAAAGAGTACAGCAAATCGATCCCTGAATCACTCAATGTTGGTCTAAATACCCTATTGCCAGTCTCTCACAATGATAAAACATATCTCTTATATCCAGGGGGAGGTTTACTATATTTATTTGCAGATGGGGCAATTAAAAGAATAGACAGGTCATTCCCTCACAGAAATCAATACGGAGCTTACTTTTTTTCTCATAAAGGGAACCTTTATTTAATTGGTGGATATGGCTATTGGCAGACAAAGTCAATAATAACAAAATTCAACTTTAATAGCGGTGACTGGGAAATTGTAACTACGTCAGGTCAAATACCTAAAGGAATAGATCAAGGGATATTTTTTATTAAAAAAGACAATCTTTATGTTTTCGATTTTTTAACAAGAAACCCTAATAATCAAAAGGAGAAGAGGAATGATAATTTGTATGTACTAAATCTTAAAAGTTTTGTTTGGAAAAAACTAGGGGTAACGAATAATCTTATAAGGTCAAATGCAAGCATCAAAGGAGCTAAGCGGTTTTTTAAATTTAATGAAAAGCTTCTTTTTAGCTATACCGACACGCCCGAATTTTTCATTGCTGACTTCAATGAAAATATTGTTGAGAAATTCAAAGACGATGCATTGTTTTATAAGTCTAGCGGCCACTCAATTATCAAAAAAAACAATCTCATAGGTGCTGTTCAAAATTCTTTAACGGGCGATTTTAGAATAGAGTCTTTCGCTTTGTCCTCTTTATTAAATGAGGAAACCAATAATCAATTGTATTTATACAGAGATACAGAGGAGTTTTACAGGTATATTTATTTTGCTCTCTCTTTTTTAACATTATTAATAATTGTCCTTAGTTTGTATTATAAAAGAGTTGCTCAGACATATTTATTAGACGAAAAGTCAATATCTATTTCAGGATCATTATTATTATTAACTGACATAGAGCAGAAAACGCTAAGCTTGTTTGCTCAGAAAAGAATTGTTTCAAATAATGAACTTATGGGCTTGTTTATTGAGGAGAACAAAACAAAAGACTTTGCCGTAAAAAAGAAAAATAAAACAATTCAGGTGTTAAATGATAAACTGTATTCAGATTTCGGAATCGTGTTTATAAACAGGCAAAAATCTAAATCTGATTCTAGGCAGCTGACGTATTTCTTAAACAAAAAGGTTAGAATAATGGATGAATCTACTATTTAGTAAATTTTCTTAACCCTTCAACATAGTTTCTGTCATTAGAAAGTTTTGGGATTTTATTTTGGCCTCCAAACTTGCCTAATGATTTCATGTATTGATTAAACCCTCCTTTTTTCACTTTTCTTATTTCTAGGCTTTTCAATATTTTTCCTGCAACAAGATCATTGTAATAAATATTTTTCTCACGCATACGTCTATCTAGCTTATTAGACAAAATATCCAGCTCCAAAACATCTTCATCAAATTCAATCCACCATTCGTGATAAGGCAGGCCTGACTTTGGGCTAATCATTGGTGCTACAGTAAACTCCACTATATTTATGCTTTCAATGTTAGATAACTCTGTTATTGCACTTTCAACTTCTTCAGAAATTACATGTTCGCCAAACGCAGAAATAAAGTGCTTATACCTGCCTGTTACTAATATTTTAGGGGGATTTAAAGAAACAAATTTTATCGTATCCCCAGTATTATACGCCCACAAACCAGCATTTGAGGTTACAATTAAGATGTAGTTTGTATTCAACTCCACATTATTTAAGTTATATCTTTTATAGCTTCCAGAATCAAACACTTCGGTTTTTACAAATTCATAAAAAATTCCTGAATCATATTGTAGCAGTAACCCAATCTCTTTTTGAGAGTTCTGGTAAGCAAAAAATCCTTCTGACGCAGGATAATACTCAACCATGTCTATATTTTTGCCTAAAAGTTTTTTAAAACTTTTCCTGTAAGGAGAAAAATTAACTCCACCATAAACATATAGGCTTAAGTTTTTGAAAACCTCGATTATGTTTTTCTTTTTGGACTTAAGCAATAGTCTGTCAAAATACATCTTGACCCAAGACGGTATCCCTCCTATTGTTGTCATGTTTTCATTAATTGTTTCTTCACATATCGTATTGACTTTGACTTCCCAATCTTTAATTGAGTTCGTTTTTAATGATGGTAAATTATTTTTTATTAAATAGGGCGGAATATGATGGGCAACAATTCCTGAAAGCCTGCCTGATAAAATACCGTTTATATTTTGTAAAATAGGAGATCCTTGCAAAAAGATGGTTTTTCCGTCAAGAAAACTAGTTTCGCCAGTTTCATAAATGTAAAAAAGAAGGGCGTTTCTTGAGGATAGTATGTGATTTGGCATTGACTCTTTTGTTATTGGGATGTGCTTGACACCACTAGTGGTTCCTGATGTTTTTGCTAAATATTTCGGTTTACCAGGCCATAATATATTTTCTTTGCCTTCTTTTATTTCTTCTATGTATTTCTTGATTCCCTCATAATCTCTAATTGGTACATTAAGCGCGTAATCTTCAGCCGAGTTAATACTATCGAAACCATGCTCAAGGCCAAATTTTGTTTTTTTTGCTTTTTTTAGTAAAGTTTTTAGAAGTCTGGCTTGTATTTCTGGCGCCTTATAATATGATCTTTTTATTTTAGAAACAACAAAAAAAGCAAAGGTTTTTGCTGCAATCTTTTTAAGTGGGTTCATGTCAAAATTTTATTAGGTCTTCTGGGTTTAGGGGTCCTTGAAGATCCCAAAGCTCTAAATGCAAATGAGGACCGCTAGTGAGTTCGCCTGTGTTACCTGAAAGTGCAATTACCTCTCCTGTTTGTACGTAATCACCTTTTTTTACCTTTACAGATTCATTGTGTTTATATGAGCTTATTAGCTCATTTCTGTGAAAAATTATAACTGTATATCCGTAATTCAAGGTCCATTCAGAAAATAAAACGATACCGTCATAAACCGCTTTAATAGGGGTTTTCTCTTTTAAAACTATATCTACTCCGTAATGTTGTTTACTGTAATCAAACCCTTCCGAAATAAATCCACTTGCAGGGCTGATTAGGTTAGGTGAAATTAAAGCTTCTTCTTGTTCAATAACATTAAATCTGTCTTCAACTTCTACTATTTTTCTAAGAATTGAGTCCTCAACGTTAATATTAACTTCTAGATCAGTAAAATCAACCTCTTTAATTTTACTTTTTTCATACTGATTGGCAAACTCCTCGCCGTTTATGGTTCTATTAAAGGCTTTTATAAACTGTTCATTTTGCTCGAGCGAATTCATCAAAGAATCTAGCTTCTCAAGATTTTGAACAGCTTGAATTCTTAGTCTACTTGTATCATAGCCTGGAATATATTCGCGGATAGGGGTATAAAAAATTAAAAGAGTGGTAATCAAGATTACAGTGAATGTAATTGAAAAAGTAATTAGAAAAATGTTTCTTTTTGAAAGGCTTACGGCAAACTTTTCTAAGTATGAATCCTCCTCCACGACGGCTAATCTATAACTTTTAGTAGCGAGCTTTTTTTGCTTTTTTGACCCAGCTTGTTTATCCATATCAAAACAAATATAGTAATCCCCCTATTTATTATTTTTAATTTTAATGTAGTTGGTTTAATTTTTTTACATTTGTTTAAACTAATAATAACAATATGTTCCTAACTAGTCTAGTCACAATTGGCCCTTTGCAAATCCTATTAATTGTTGTGGTTGTGCTTTTTCTTTTCGGTGGAAAAAGAATTTCAGAATTTATGGGTGGATTTGGTAAAGGCATCAAGGAGTTTAAAAAAGAATTGAAAGACGATAATGAGGCGGATCAGGGTTCTGACTCTAAATAGGTTATTTCTTTTCGTATATCTTCAATGTTTTCATTATGGCTTCTAATTCTATAATGTTGTCTCTTTTTCTTTGTGATGGTGAAAAAACGAAGCCTTCCAAAAATATTAATCTATTGTTGAGGGTATCCTTAACTAAGTAATTAATAAATGGGCCGCCCATAAAGTCGCCCTTAACTTCCCAAGTTCCTCTAGTTTCGAAAGAATCGAAGATGTTTACTGAGGTTTTTTTAAATACAGGAAGATAAGCTTGTTCTGTAATCATATAACTTCCCTCGAGCCTACCAGGGACAAATTGTTTTGATATAGAGTCTCTTATTTCAATAGACTTGTCAAGAGATATTTCATCCAAAAAGTCAATTTCAGAAACTACAATATTTGATGTTCCATATTTCGTTGGTTTCTGGAACCAAATTACAGCACTATCTTTTTTAAAAACTTTGTAGGCAGATGACATAGTTAGATCAATGTTGAATTCCCTTTTAAGATCGTTTTGTGTTATGGGTGATTGTAAAATTCTTCTTTGGTTTTCAAGAATTTCACCTTTTGAAAAATTGACTATTCCTGAATTTTTTGACTTTCTGATTTCAGATATAATCTGACTCTCATTCATTCCAGAAATCTCTAGATAAACCTGGGGCCTAGCATACTTGTTTTTTACAAAAACATGCCCTTGATCTTTTCTTTTATTTATATAAATGATGTTTCTACTCGTTCTTGCAAAGCCAGAAAACGTTTCATAATCAATTTGACTTAAAGAGAATCTTTCCTCAACCTGAGGAAGGCCTAAATATTCATCAGCATAAGCATTTCTTATTTCGTCCCCAATTTTTGAGGTCCAATCTTTAGAGTCCAAAACTACAGAAACAGAGTGAATTCTGCCTGACGAAAGGGGCTTGTACGTTGTTTGTGTATTATTACAAGAAAGCACCGTTATGGTGAAAAATATTATTAATGTTTTTTTCATATTATTTATAATAAAGCACTTATTCCCGGTAGATTTTTCCCCTCTAAGCTTTCTAACATGGCGCCTCCACCCGTTGATACATAGCTCATTTGACTTTCAATATTAAGTTTTTTTACAGCAGAGACTGAATCGCCTCCACCAACTAATGAAAAGGCGCCGTTCTTGGTGCTCTTCGAAATAAACTTGCCAAGCATTTTTGTACCGTTTGAAAAGTTTGAAAATTCAAAAACACCCAATGGCCCATTCCAAAGTATTGTCTTGGCGTTCAAAACGACGTTTTTAAAGAGATCCAAAGATTTTGGACCAGCATCCATGCCTTGAAAATTTTTGTCAATATTCATAATATCAAAAATCTTTCGGGTTGAACTGTTGCTAAATTCAAGAGAGCAAACAACATCAATTGGAAGATGAATTTTTACATTGTTTTCTATGGAGCTATCCAATATATCTTTAGCTGTTTCTAACATTGAGTCTTCATGTATTGAAAGCCCGATTTTTCCACCCAATGCCTTTGCAAAAGTGAAGGCCATGCCTCCTCCAATTATGATATGATCTGCAATCTTAATGATATTTTTTAAAATTGGAATTTTGGTAGAAATCTTTGCTCCACCTAGAATTGCCAGTACTGGTTTTTCACCATTCTTTAAAACTTTTCTTATTGATTTCACTTCGCTTTCTAAACATTTTCCAAAAAATTTATCTTTAAAAAACTGCGCTACTAATGTTGTCGAAGCATGGGCTCTGTGGGCAGTCCCAAATGCGTCATTTATAAAACAGTCCGCCAATTTTGAAAGTTCTTCAGCAAAACGAATATCACCTTGTGTTTCTTCCTTGTGAAACCTTACATTTTCCAACAATAATATTTGGCCTGATTTTAAATTCTTTGCTTTAGATGTAGAGTCATGTCCAATTATATCTTTTGATAAAATTACTTTTCTATTAAAGACGGCTTCTACCTCACAAAGAATATTTAGCATGGAATATTTTTTTTCAGCAGCTTGTGGCCTTCCCAAATGAGAGACCAAAATACATGATCCACCATCATTACACACCTTGTCAATTGTGTCTTTTGCAGCCATAATCCTGCTGTTGTCGGTTACCCTATTATTATCAATTGGTACATTAAAGTCTACCCTGACTAAAGCCTTTTTGTCCTTAAAGTTGAATTGATCTATGGTTCTCATTATTCCTCCAAATATATGGTATTTGTAACTTTTAAATATTACATTTAAACAATTAAGAATGGATCCAAAAAACGAACTCAAATCAATTGTAGATTCTGGCAGAATTCCAAATTCTCTTCTTTTTCAAGGGCCAAGTGGGGCCGGAAAACTTAAGGCCGCTATTGAGTTTGCTGATAACGTTATAGGCTTAAATAACCAAACAAAATCCAAAATAGTTAAAACCATATCTCATCCAGACTTACACATCGTATTTCCTATACCTTCGTCTGAAAAAAAACTAGAGAACAACTGTGACTATTATATTAACGATTGGAGGGATCTTGTTTTGCAAACTAAATTTAATCCAAGCCTGCAAAGCTGGAGCGAAAAGCTTGAAACGAGCAAACAGCCAATCATTAATATTGATATAGTTCGACATCTTTCAAAAAAACTTTCCCTTTCTTCATTTGCTTCTGGATACAAAGTTATTTTGTTTTGGATGGCCGACAGACTAAATGAAGAAGCTAGCAATAAGTTATTAAAACTTGTAGAGGAGCCAGGTGAAAAAACAGTGTTTATTTTCATAATTGAAAAAAACAAAGCGCTGTTAAAAACCTTAGATTCCAGATGTCAAAAAATAAACTTCTTAAAGCAAAGCTCAAACGATATTATTAAAAACAATTCTTATGAAGAAATATTTAGTGAATTAACTAGGAATGCCTTTTTAGCAAAAACTAAAAAAGAATCATTACTTAAACTCTCAAGCTGGTCGCAGAACATGTCAAAAATGGATAGAGAAGACATCAAAGGTTTTTTGATTTATAGCAATGAGATATTCAGGCAAGCGTTTTTCAAAAACATTGGACTTGATCAATATGTTGTGTTTAAGCCTATGTCAGATTTTAATTTTGAGGGGTTTTCAAAATATGTGAACAATAATAATATTGAGCCAATAAATACATTAATAGAACAAAGCCACTACAATATTAAAAGAAATGCAAACAGCAAAATGGTTATGATGAACTTAGCTTTTGATCTAACAAAGCTTATACATAGTTAAGTGTTATATATATAACAGCTTGTTTTATAAAAAACCTCTATAAAAGACTACTAATAAACAAACAAAAAAAAGTCAACTATACTTATTTGCAAACAAAAAAAAGCGCTTAGAAGCGGTTTAAATTGTTTTTTTGAACACAAAAATGCTTGAACTAAAATTTCCGCTGATAAATCCGGATAAATTTGATAAGAAGCCTATGATTATCCCGTTTAGAAAAAATAATTTTCTGTTTTTATATTTTTCAGAAATCATAGATATATAAAAAGCGTCTAATAGCATGGGCTTTGTTTTGACTAGCTTAAATCCCGCAGCCTTCATAACTTTATTTATTCCATCTTTTGAATAATGAAATCTATGCCGAGGCACATCATAAGCTGCCCAAAAAGCTCCATAAAACTTTGCGTCAAAGGAATTATAATTTGGCAATGCCAAAACTACGTAAGAACTATCGTTTGTTATTGTAAAAACTTTTTTAAGAACCTCTTTAGGGCTAGAAAGATGCTCAAAAGAGTGCCAAAATGTTACTAGAGCGATCTTGTCAGAAATGTCTTCAATCGAGTTAAAAACTTCTAGGTTTTTTTTTGCACATATATCTTTTGCTTTATCATTGTTTTCAACACCCAAGGCGCGATAATTATGATTTACCAAATGAGAAATAAAATCACCCTTTCCACAACCGAAATCTACAATAACAGAATCTTTTCTAATAAGCCCCTTGATTAATCTTAACTTTACTCTCAACATCAATTTTGAAAAAACCTTATAGAAAAATGCAATTCCCCCCCCCCCTATTGTTGTGAGAAATATACTCCTCGGAATCGTAATATTTAAACAAGGTTTTTTCGTCCATGTCTGGAGCTGTTTTCAACACGCCGTCTTCGCACTTGGACACAAAAAAATGTTCTTTGCTTAGGAAATGATCTTTAATTTTTAATTCTGTTTTCATTCCTTTGTTTCACGTGGAACACTACCTGCCCATAAATATCAACATAGAAGAAATGTCGCTGGGCGACACGCCGCTTATGCGTGATGCCTGGGATAATGTTTTAGGCCTGATCTCCTCAAGTTTTGAACGCGCCTCATTGGATAGAGACTTGAGCTTGTTGTAATCAAACTTTTCAGGGATGGTAATATTCTCTAGGTTTTGTAATTTTTCTGCGTTTGCTTTTTCTTTTTCTATATAACCTGAATACTTTACTTGTATTTCTACCTGTTCTATTACATCCGCAGATAAAGCATTTTCTTTTACGTACTCCTTTGGCTTTTTTAAAGAAAGAAGGTCTTCAGATGTAATATTAGGTCTTGCGTATATTTTCCGCATTTTCATAGATTGATGGACTGGGGCACTATCCTTGTTAATTAAAATGGGGTTAATCTCGTCAGGCGTAACACTCAATTTTGTAATAAAATCTATAAAAGATCGGGTTTGCTTGTTTTTACGATTTACAAGCGCCAGCCTATCACTGCTAGCAAGGCCTATTCGGTTTGAGATCTCGGTTAAACGAATATCTGCATTGTCTTGTCTTAAAAGCATTCTAAACTCTGCTCTTGATGTAAACATCCTGTAGGGCTCATCAGTGCCTTTGGTAATTAGATCATCAATTAAAACACCAATGTATGCTTGATCTCTTTTTAATACAAAAGGATCCTGTGAATTAACCTTTAAATGAGCGTTGATTCCAGCCATTAAACCTTGTGATGCTGCTTCTTCATAACCAGTTGTCCCATTTATTTGACCGGCAAAAAACAGGTTTTCAACAAGTTTTGTTTCTAATGAATAATTAAGTTGAGTAGGAGGAAAATAATCATACTCAATAGCGTAACCTGGTCTAAAAAATTTAACATTTTCAAAGCCTGGAACGGAGCTAAGAGCCTTGAATTGTACATCCTCAGGCAGCGAAGTAGAAAAACCGTTGACATAAACCTCGACTGTATTCCAGCCTTCCGGTTCGACAAAAATTTGATGTCTTTCCCTTTCAGCAAACCTGCTTATTTTGTCTTCTACAGACGGGCAGTACCTTGGGCCCACGCTTTTGATTCTTCCATTAAACATAGGGGACCTATCAAAGCCTGATCTTAAGATATCATGAGTGTTGTGATTGGTATAGGTCATGTAACAACTCCTTTGTTTCTGCAGGGTGGGGGTAGACGGAAGAAATGAAAACTTTCCAGGGTTTGGATCTCCTGGTTGCTCTTCCATTTTATTATAATTCAGAGATCGACCGTCAACTCTAGGTGGTGTGCCGGTTTTCATTCTACCGGATGCAAAGCCGAGGGAGGATAATGTTTCCGTTATCCCAAAAGAGGCTTTCTCTCCAACTCTTCCTCCTCCAAAGTTTTTTTCACCAACATGAATTAAACCATTTAGAAAAGTGCCGTTGGTTAATACGACAGACTTGGCGTGAACTTCTAGGCCAAGCTGAGTTACAACTCCACAAACAGACTTGTTTTTTACAATTAAGCCAACAACGGAGTCTTGATAAAAATCGAGGTTTGGGGTATTTTCAAGCAGCTCCCTCCACTTAGATGAAAATATCATTCTATCTGATTGGGCTCTAGGGCTCCACACTGCAGGTCCTTTTGACCTGTTTAGCATTTTAAATTGAATAGAAGAATAGTCCGTAGCTATTCCACTGTATCCACCAAGAGCATCTATCTCCTTAATAATTTGACCTTTTGCAATACCTCCCATGGCGGGATTGCACGACATTTGAGCTATATTTTGAAGATTCATGGTTATAAGAAGCGTTGAGCTCCCCATGTTAGCTGCTGCAGCTGCAGCCTCACTTCCCGCGTGACCAGCTCCAACTACAATTACATCGTATTTATCCTTAAACATATTTATTGTTTCACGTGAAACATGCTTAAAGCATGGTCCTCTTTAGATCTAATATTTGCTATTTGTTCTTTTGTTTTGTCTTTGTGACCCATAAAATGTAAAACTCCATGTATCATAACGCGCCTGAGCTCTTCATCAAATTGTAGGTTAAGATTTTTGGAGTTTTCTCGAACCCTCTCAATAGACACGGCTATATTACCTTTAAGATTTATGTCGCTTGAATCATCAAACGAAATAACATCAGTATAGTAATCGTGTGACAAGTACTTGATATTCAGGCGCTTAACTTCTTCGTCTGAAAAAAAAGCAAACACTAAGGAGTCTACAGTAAACCCTTCATGCTGACAAAAAGCTTTAATCCATGATTTGATTGCATTTTCGCTATCTAGCTTAAAATCAATATTATATACAAAATCAATAGTCATATTTGATGCAAATATAACTTTAGATAATAAAACCAAAAAAAAACACAATTTTTATATCTTTGGGCCATGCGAGATTTAAAATACCTTTTTGCCTATACGGTACCGATTTCCACTTTGGTATCATTTAGCTCTTTTGGTATTGGAACTTATACTGCCGTATTTTATGCTTTTGTGCTTTTGCCGATTCTAGATGTTGTTCTAGGAAAAGACAATTCAAACCTAAGCGATGAAACAGCTGGCTCTAAAAAAATCAACAAGATATTCGATTGGATGCTGTATATTAATTTGCCTGTGGTTTATGGGCTAATGTGTTTTGGATTTATGAAAGTTTATTCTAATGATTATACACTTTTTGAGATGATAGGGATGTGTCTTTCAGCGGGAATTTTACTTGCAACCAATGGAATAAATGTGGCACATGAGCTATGTCATCGAAGAAAATATTTTGAGAGAGCTATTGGCAAGGCCCTGTTTTTACCCTGCCTTTATATGCATTTTTATATAGAGCACAACTTTGGACACCATGTTAATGTAGGAACACCAGATGATGGTGCAACGGCTAAATACAAGCAGAGCGTTTACTCTTTTTGGATAACCTCTGTGTCGAAACAATATCTAGACGCTTGGAAAAAACAAATACAGCTTCTAAGAATTAAAAAGAAAAGTTTTTTTTCAATTAAAAACGACATGCTTTGGTACCATGTGTTTCAACCTGCATATTTAGGTATGCTAATCATAGTGTTTTCACCCAAGGTTTTTTTGTTTGCTCTAGTAAGTGGAATAATTTCATTTTTGTTTTTGGAATGTATAAACTACATAGAGCATTATGGGCTTAAGAGGTTCAAAATGCCCTCTGGAAGATATGAAAGAGTGCAAGCTCATCACTCATGGAATTCAAATCACAACATAGGAAGAATTGTGCTTTATGAGCTTACTAGGCACAGTGATCATCACTTCAAGGCTTCGAAAAAATATCAAATTTTAGACTGTCATGACGAAGCCCCACAACTTCCTTTCGGGTATCCAGCTTCAATTTTACTTAGCCTAGTTCCGCCATTATGGTTTTATTTTATTAACCCATTGGTGCCGGAGAGAATGAGAGAGCAAGTTTAATTCATAAAAGACAATGACTGAAAAAACAAGATTGAGATTTGCGCCAAGTCCAACAGGTCCGCTACATATAGGTGGGTTAAGAACTGCGCTTTTTAATTATTTATATGCTAAAAAGACTAATGGAGAGCTTGTATTAAGAATTGAAGACACAGACCTTGCAAGGAAAGTAGATAAAAGCCAAGAGCATATAGAACAGTCATTAGCTTGGGCAGGAATAAATTTTGATGAATCATCTTCAAAAGGCGGTCAAAGCGGTCCATACAACCAAAGCGAAAGAAGAGAAATTTACAAAGGATACGTAGAAAAATTAATAGAAACTGGGTGGGCGTACTACGCTTTTGATAAAAAGGAAAAGCTTGATTTTCATAGAGCAGATCACGAAAAAAGAGGTAAAAAATTTATCTATAATGCTCACAATAGACTTAAACTTGACAACTCTTTGTCAATGAGTGATGAAGAAATAAAAAAACGCATAGATAAAGAGAGGTTTGTGATTCGTTTTAAAACTCCAGATCAACAAGAGGTTGGGTTCAAAGACATAATAAGGGGGGAGATGGTTGTTTCGACAAGAGATATTGATGACAAGATTCTTTTAAAGTCTGATGGAATGCCTACATACCATTTGGCTAATGTTGTAGATGATTATAAAATGGGCATTACACATGTAATAAGGGGAGAGGAATGGCTCCCTTCATTAGCCCTTCATGTATTATTATATAGGGCTTTTGGCTGGAATGAACCAATATTTGCTCACCTTCCATTGATTTTAAAGCCAACTGGAAAAGGAAAACTTTCTAAAAGAGATGGGCATAAGTTTGGATTTCCTGTTTATGCAAAAAATTGGAAAGACGAAAAAATTTATGCTGGGTTTGATGAGTCAGGGTTCTTGCCCGAGGCCTTGGTAAACTATATGGCTTTCCTTGGGTGGAGCCCAAAAGATGATAAAGAAATCTATTCAATGAATGAACTAATAAGTGATTTTTCATTAGAAAAAATCAATAAAGGTGGTGCAAAATTTGATCCAGCTAAACTACTTTGGATTAACTCTCAACATATACAAGCGCTTGATCTTATGGAGTTAGTGAAGATATGCTCCAATAAAAACCAAGAGATCCCTAAGGAAAAACTTCATGATTTTATAAGGCTTATTCAGCCAAGAATGGACAGCGTTGTTGGATTAAAAAACAAGTTTTATTATTTGTTTGACGCTCCAGAAATTAATGAAGAGGCTTGTCAAAAGATGATTAATGATGAAATCAAAAAATCCATTAATTCATTTATAGTTATGCTCAAAGAAAAAGAAACCAACGATTCAAGTGAAATAAAGAGCCTAATCCAAGACAGTGCAGAAAAAAACAGTGCAAAACTTGGCAAGGTGATGGCGTTTTGTAGGCTATCAATTGTAGGTAAAATGGAGGGGCCGGACGTCTCACAAATGATGGCATTTATTGGATTTGAAGAAACCGTTTGTCGTTTAAAAAAGGCCTTAAGCTGATACAATTATTAACGTTTAGTTAATATAAATTATTTCGAAAATTCGTATTTTAAAAGGAAAAAACATGATATTATATACTTCATTATTTCTAATTACAGTGCTGATACTTTTCGGCACAATTTTCATTGTTAAACAACAATCTGCAGCTGTAGTTGAACGGTTTGGTAAGTTTGTAAGTGTAAGGCACTCTGGTCTGCAAATAAAAATACCTGTTGTAGACAGGGTTGCTGGAAGACTTAGTTTAAGAATTCAACAACTAGATGTTGTCGTTGAGACCAAAACTAAAGACGATGTGTTTGTCAAAGTCAAAGTTTCTGTTCAATATAAGGTGATAAAAGACAAGGTTTATGACGCTTTTTATAAACTAGATTTTCCTCAAGACCAAATCACATCTTATGTTTTTGATGTTGTTAGGGCGGAAGTTCCCAAAATGATTCTTGACGACGTCTTTGAAAAAAAGGATGATATTGCGATAGCTGTAAAAAGCGAGCTAAACGAAGCCATGAAGAACTACGGTTTTGACATCATCAAAACCCTAGTTACAGATATCGATCCAGATGCTCAGGTTAAAGAATCTATGAACAGAATTAATGCTTCGGAAAGAGAAAAGGTTGCCGCTCAATTTGAAGGAGATGCGCAAAGAATCTTAATTGTAGAAAGGGCAAAGGCTGAAGCAGAAAGCAAAAGACTACAGGGACAGGGTATTGCTGATCAAAGAAGAGAAATTGCTAGGGGGCTTGAAGACTCTGTAAAAGTTTTAAATAATGTTGATATTAACTCACAGGAAGCGTCTGCGCTAATTGTTGTGACACAACACTACGACACCCTTCAATCTGTAGGCTCGGCAAGTAATAGCAACTTAATACTTATGCCTAATTCTCCACAAGCTGGATCAGAAATGTTAAATAACATGGTGGCTTCATTTACCGCAAGCAATCAAATTGGGGAGCAAATGAAAAAAGCGGCAAAAGAAAAAGAGTCTGAAGAAAATAAAAAAACTAATCAATAAACATTAAAAATGAGAATAACTATTCTATACACCATAATAGCCTCAATGTTAATTTTAGGTTGTGGCGAAACAAAACAAAAACTTGGTTATGAGGTTGAAAACGGTAATGACATTAGCGTAAGTGTTGGTGATTTGGAGTCAACTGAAATCATTAGAAAGTGGTTTGACTCATATAACGCCCGAGACCTAGAAACGGTTGCTAGTATTGAGCATGATGACGTCGTTTTATATGCCCCAAACGGCATGATTATCAATGGAAGCGAAAAGCATACGGAGCTAGCTAAAGAGTTTCTTTCCGCTTTTCCAAATGCTAAATGGGAAATATTATGGTCAATATCTGCTGATGTTGATTTTGAAACAAAGCCCTCAGAAAATTGGGTTACCACTTGTGTGAATGTGTCTTATGGTGAGGGAGAAGAAGCTGTTACCCTACAAAGAATTATAGACACTCATATTGTTGATAGCAAAATCAAAAAGGCATATGGTTATGAAAGAACAGTTTCTGACGAAGAGGTCGAAAACAATGGGGCTTAAAAGGGCTTAGTTTTTTGGTTTCCAGTTATCCCTAAGCGAGACGGTTTTGTTAAAAACATGTCTGTCTTTGGTCGAATCTATGTCTTTAATGTAGTATCCCTTTCTTTGGAACTGAAATGATTCTGAAACAGATGCTTTAGAAAGCTCTTTTTCTCCAAAGCCTTGATAGATTTTTATAGACTCTTTGTTGATGGCTTGAGCTATGTCTTCAGCAGAGAAATCTCCTGGCGATGGGTGTTCAAAAAGCCGATCATATTCTCTTATTTCAACAGGAATGTTTGAGGAAGAGGAAACCCAGTGCAATGTGCCCTTTACTTTTCTTTGGCTTTCCGGCGAGCCAGAGCCGCTTTTTGACTTAGGGTCATAAGTGCAAACAATCTCTTTAATGTTTCCGTTATTATCTTTAATAACGTTCTCCGCTTTTATTATGTAGGCGCCTTTGAGTCTTACTTCTGATCCTGGCGATAGTCTAAAATACTTTTTGGGCGGGTCTTCCATAAAGTCTGTTTTTTCAATATATATTTCATTTGAGAAAACAACGTTTCTGTTGCCGGACTCTGTATTTTCTGGATTGTTTATTAGCTCTAAGACCTCTTGTTTACCTACATCATAATTCGATATTGTAATTTTTAAGGGGTCTTGAACAACCATCAGCCTGTTACATTTTTTATTTAAATCCTCTCTAACACAGAACTCCAAAAGAGACATTTCAATAATATTCTGTCTTTTGGCAACACCAGCTGTTGTTACGAACTTTTTAAGAGCTTCTGGTGTATAGCCCCTTCTTCTAAGCCCGGAAATTGTTGGCATTCTTGGATCGTCCCAGCCTGAAACGAATTCTTTCTCAACTAAAGAAAGTAATTTCCTTTTTGATGTTATTGTATGGCTGAGGTTTAGCCTTGCAAACTCTCTTTGCTTGGGTCGTGTTTTATTTGAATCGACAACCAGGTCTAAAAACCAGTCGTATAAATCCCTGTGTGGTTTAAACTCAAGTGTACAAAGGGAGTGAGAGACCTGCTCTATATAATCAGACTCACCATGTGTCCAATCGTACATGGGGTAAATTTTCCATTTATCTTTTGTTCTTGGGTGGTGGGTGTCTACAACTCTATAGATGACTGGATCTCGCATAAGCATATTTGATGAAGTCATGCTTATTTTTGCTCTTAGAACATGTTTGCCTGGTTCAAATTCTCCTTTTTTCATTTTAGAAAAAAGATCAAGGCTTTCATCTGTGGGCCTGTTCCTAAAAGGACTATCTGTCCCTGGTTCAGTTGGTGTCCCTTTTTGTTCTGCTATTTCGGCGGAATTTTGAGAATCAACATAAGCCTTATCTTTTTTAATTAGATCAACAGCCCAGTTGTACAAGGTTTCAAAATAATCAGATGCGTAACACTCTTTATCCCACTTATAGCCAAGCCAGGATATATCATTTTTTATGGCGTCTATGTAAATTTGATCCTCATTCTCTGGGTTTGTGTCGTCGAATCTAAGATTTATTTTCGCTTTATATTTTTTTGCAAGCTCAAAGTTTAAAACAATAGCTTTAACATGGCCTATATGTAAAAAACCATTTGGCTCGGGTGGAAACCTAAACTGGAGCTTAGATTGGTCAAAACCAGAATTTAAATCTTCATCAATAATTTGTTCAATAAAGTTTTTTCCCTTGTCCATAAAAAATCAAAGTTAAATAAATTCTTGTTGGCCATTAACAATTATATTTGCTATGTGTACATAATTCATGTAGAAAACATAAGAACAAAATCGTTTCACGGCTGCTTGGACGAAGAGGCTATAATTGGTGGTGATTACAGGACTGACGTTTGGGTTATGTTAAAAAAGAACTATGAAATTAAAGATGATGAGCTTAATCAAACCGTAGACTACGGTGTTGTTTCTGAGATAGTCGCTGAAGAAATGGCGGTAAGATCAAAGCTTATAGAAAGCGTGTGTGAAAGAATTGTGAATAAGGTTTTTGGCCTGTCCAACAATATACAATGGGCAAAAGTGAGGGTTTGTAAAATCAACCCTCCAATCGATGGAGACGTTGAAAACGTAAGCGTTGAAATAAAAAAAGAGCGCTAGCTTTATTAAAATATTATATTTTTGCACTCCAATGGCACTGTGGCCGAGTGGCTAGGCAGAGCTCTGCAAAAGCTTGTACAGCGGTTCGAATCCGCTCGGTGCCTCAACCCCTTTTTAAGGGGTTTTTTTATAAGCCTTTATAAGCAAGGAAAGCGCCACAAATAAAAATCAAAAGATTTAAGCCTTGTTTAATTTTGAACAACAGGGTGTCCGTAAGTTTTGACTTAAGCTTACTTGCTAAATAATACTTACAAAGATTTACACCCATATATGTTCCTACTGTTAGCAAAAAAAATGTCCAGATTTTTAAGGGACTCATTTCAAACTTAGGTCCAATCACGAAAAGAAGCCCTGTCCAAAAAAACAAAACTGCAACGTTTATTATGTTTAAAAGAAACCCTTTAATTGGAAACGAAATAAGGTTTTTTTTATCGATAGCTTTTCCTTTTTTTATTTTATTTTTCTTCTGTTGCGTTTTTATAAAGGAAAGGGCTCCGTATGCAGCCAACATTACTCCGCCTAATATAAAAAGTGCAGGCTGGTTTTCTTCAGTTATAATTTGGCTTGCCCCTAAATAAGCAATTGCAAAAAATAGTATGTCAGAAAAAACAACCCCTAAGTCCATAAAAAAGGCCTGCTTTAGTCCTTTTGATATGCTTGTTTCTAAAAGAATAAAAAACAGGGGGCCAAATGAAAATGATAAAATAAATCCAAGCGGTATAGCTGTTAAGTAGTCTGCCATTTTTTATAAAAGTAGCTTTTATTCTTTTCTTTCTAAAATTTTAAAATCAATATGCTTTTTATCTAGATCTGTGCCTACAACTTTAATTAACACCTCGTCTCCTAAGCAATATTCCTCGTGTGTATGTTGACCAACAACACAATGATTTTTGTGATCATATACAAAATAATCGTTTGGTATGTCTTTCATTCTAACAAGCCCTTCACATTTATTTGCTTTTATTTCCACAAAAACCCCTCTTTCGTTCATTCCCGAAACAACAGCGTCGAATTTTTGATTAATTCTTTTTGACATGTATTTAACTTGCATAAGTTTTGTTGAAGCTCTTTCCGCCTTTGTAGCAAGCTCTTCCATTTTACTACAATGCAAGCATGCGTTTTCAAGGTTTTCTTGCTTTGATGTTTTTCCTTGTATGACTGATTCCAAAAGCCTATGAACCATAACGTCAGGGTATCTTCTAATTGGTGAGGTAAAATGTGTATAGTCGTTAAATCCTAAACCAAAGTGACCAATGTTTTTAGTGCTGTATTTTGCCTTGCTCATTGACCTTATAACCATCATGTCTACAACGTTTTTTTCTGGTTTATCTTCAACTGCTTTCAAAAGATTGTTTATAGCTACATTGATGTCTTTAACATTTGATATTTTTACATAATAGCCTAGGTTTTTTGCAAACCTTTCTAGTTCTATAATTTTTTCCTCATCAGGATAATCATGAATTCTAAAAACAGCTATTCTATTTTTCTCTTTAATTTTTTTTGCAACTAAAACATTAGCTAAAAGCATAAACTCCTCAATCAGATGGTTCGATTCCTTTTGGATTTTTATTTTGTAGTCTATTGGTTCTCCTTTTTTATCTACTAAAAACCTTATTTCTTCTTTATTGAAAAAAACAGAACCTTTCCTTTTTCTTTTTTCTTTTAGATTTACTGCTATGGAATTTAATGTGTGTAGGGCTTCTACTATTTCTTTACTAACTTTTTTGTTTTTTCCTTTGATTGTAACAGCGGCAGGAAGGTTTTGATTGTTGTTTTTTAGAATAAACTGTGCTTCTTCATAAGACATTCTTTCGTCTGAACATATCAAGCTTTTTGTGAATTCAGTATTTATAATGTTCATGTTTGAATCAAATTTTACAAGTACTGAAAAAACATTTTTATCCTCATTTGGGTTTAATGAACACAAATCATTTGAAAGTATTTCTGGAAGCATTGGTACAACCCTGTCTGATAAATAAACACTAGTTGCTCGTGTTCTTGCTTCTTTATCGAGCAAGGTGTTTTCTTTTAAGTAATGCGTAACGTCTGCAATGTGAATTCCTATTTCTAAATTTCCATTACCTAATTTTTTAAAGGATAAAGCATCATCAAAATCCTTGGCATCAGCTGGATCAATAGTAAAAGTAAGGGTGTCTTTTAGGTTTTTTCTGTTTTTTTCTTTTACCTTTTTTTCTGATATTTTTCTTGCCTCATTTTCTACATTTTTTGAAAAATAATACGGTAAATTAAACTCCTCTAATATGGCGTGTATTTGAGTGTTTGTGTCTTTTTTATTTCCTATAACTTTTAATATTTTTCCCTCTGGCAGGCTATATTTCCAGTCCGTAATATGTGCTGAAACCATATCGTTTTCTTCACATTTTCCTCTTACAATTATATCAAAATCTAGGGTTGTATTTTTTAAATAATTGATGTCGTTTTCTTTTTTTATTACACCCACATACTTTACTAAATCTCTGTATTTAAGAGCAGCTACCTTTATACTTCCTTTTTTATCAAACCAATAGTAAACTAGGTCTTCTGGCAGCAATCCATATTTTTCTTTTTTAGATAATTTAAATTCTGTTGAAGTCTCTAAATCAATTAAATATTTGTTTCTTTTTGTTAGTTTACCAACAAAATATTTTTTGTTTTTATTATAAACGTATTTCCCTCTACCAGCATCAACTATATATCCTTTCCTGGCAATTGAAAAAAGTACTTTTGCTAAGTCTTGATCACTTGTTTTTGGCCCAGCAAAATATTTAATCTGTTTTATGTTAAATGTTCTTTTTGGATTTTCAAAAAACAAAAAAGTAATTTTCCTTTCTAATATTTCTGTATTTATCTTTAGCATAAAACTTTGGTAAATGTAATTCTATATTTCATCAGAATTGCTTATTAACACAAACTTTTATTCATCATTATAATTATATTTTAATCTAAAAATTTATATAATAATGATTGCTTGTTAATATGTATAATAACTAAAATGATATGTTTAAAATTTGAGTATTCAACATAATTTAAACAGGTAATTGTTCATTGTATATAACTGATTTAAAGCTTATTATACGGTTTATTAATAATGGTTAATAAGTAATATGTTTAATAACTTACAAAAAGTTTTATGTCAATAATTAGTTTAATTTTGTTTATAATATCTAACAACAATTTAATTTTGGGTTTAATTAAAAAATGTTAACAATTAAAAACGAGATATGAACATATTATTGTCAAATGATCATGCTGGAACAGAATTAAAAAAAGAGGTTAAAGAATTTTTAGAAAACAAAGGGTATAAAGTAAATAATCTTGGTGAAGATTTGGGAGAGAGTGTAGATTACCCAGACTTTATTCACCCTTTAGCAAAGGAAATATCAAATAAGAATGAAGAAAAGGGAATTATAATTTGCGGCTCTGGAAACGGCGTCAGCATGGTTGCTAATAAATATGAAGGCGTTAGAGCTGCATTATGTTGGAACAAGGAAATAGCTTCTTTATCTAGACAACACAACAACGCTAATGTACTAAGCTTACCAGCAAGATTTCTAACAAAGGAAGAAGCAATTGAAATTGTTAAAACTTTTCTTGAAACTGATTTTGAAGGAGGAAGACACGAAAGAAGGGTTAACAAAATAAACAAATAACAAGGCTAATGACACTTGAAGTAAAGCCTTGGAACGAACTCTCACGAAAAGAAATTAACGATATATTTAGTTTAAGATCTGAAGTTTTTATTGTAGAGCAAAAATGCGCCTATCAAGACGTTGACGGAAAAGATAAACAGGCAGACCACGTTATGCTTCATATTGACAATGAGCTGGTGGGCTATACAAGAGTATTTCCTGAAAACACATACTTTAAAGAAGCTTCTTTTGGAAGAGCAGTTGTTAAAAAAAATCATAGAGGAGAAGGTTATGGCCACTTGTTGGTTGACAAATCATTAGAACATTTAAAATCCAAAAAACAGTCGCCTATAAAAATTTCTGCACAATCTTATTTAAAAGAATTTTATGCAGCACATGGTTTTTTGGCAAAAGGCGATGAGTATATGGAAGATGGAATTCCACACACAGCAATGTATTTAGATTTATGAGAGAAAAACATTGTGAAATATGTAAAAATTCATTTTCAACAATGTTTAGAATCCAATATAAACCAAACAAAAACTGGATCTTTGTTTGCGAGCCTTGCTTGATTTCTGTCAAACAAAACAATCTTCACTATAAATACGGTGGGACATGGAAGAAATAAATAATGCCCATTAAAAAAAAAGTTATTCATCTATAGTATATAGCTTAAATTCTTCGATACCGAAAGTTTAAAAAAAATTATTTAAAAATTTTAGGTTTTCTGTTTTAATATTAATCTAATTCAAACTCAGCCATTACTGGATAATGATCTGACAACAAAGCTGTTTCTTCACCATTATACACTCCAGAATTCACACATTTTTCAGCTAATTCACGACTAACCATTATAAAATCAATTCTTCGTCTCATCTTCTCAAAATCCTGGAGAGATTTGTAGTTCCCCAAATGTACTTTTGCTGGGTAAGTAAATCGGTCTTGTATTTCAACAAAACGTTGTGTTACATCAATTAAAGGATAAGCTATAAAAGAAGCCATTACGCTGTAATCAAATTCTTTATCAAGCAAGTTGTTGTAGTCTTTGCTTTTCAAATCACTCGTTCTCACATTTTTTAATAAATCTGGGTTGTCTAAACCTGTGTTTCCGTCAAAAGGAGAATGGGAATTGAAATCTCCCAGCACCATAAAAGACTTATTGTTTATTGAATCAATTTTTGAAAGAACTATTTTGCTTTCTTTCATTCTAAAATCACGGTCCCTAGGGCTAAAGTGTACAACAAAAAAATCAACACCAAAAGTTTCGCAATGCAACATGCCGTGCCAAAGCCCCTCAATTAATTTTTCTTTTACAACAATTGGACTAACAGATGTCAAGCCTACTGAATGGCAGTTGTCTTTAAGAATAACCGCATGCTTGTGCCCCCATTTTTTTGCATCCTCAAGCAAGGTTTCTTCATTATAGCCACAGAGCTCTTGTAGCGCAACAACATCGGGCTTTTGATCAATAAACCAGTTGATCACATTGTTTTTGCGCTCCACGTCTTTTCTAAAATCAAAGCCATTCCAAATATTATATGATATTACTTTTAATTTTTCACCTTCATTTTGTCCGTGTAATCCGGTGATTAATAAGCAAGCAGCTATAATCAAAACTTTTTTCATAATACTAACGGTTTACGTGCTTATTATAAAACACAATTTAATTTAATGAAAATAAGATGAATGAAAAAGTCTCAAACTTTTTATTAGATTTAAGCATGAAAAAAATACACTTCTTTTTAGCCACACTAATTACTTTATCCTTAGCCGCGCAAGAAAATATAAAATATCAAAAACCATCAAAAGAAATTTTAGATTTAGTTGAATTTGAAAGACCCCCATCTGTTCAGTATGACGACGGTAAAAACTATATGGTTTTTCTGTATAGAGACAATTATAAAACCATAGAAACGCTTTCTGCAAAAGAACTTAGGCTTGGCGGATTAAGAATAGACCCAAAGACTAACATAGGAAGTAGGACAACCTATTATAATGATGTTAAAATTAAAAACCTTAAAGATAAAAATGCTGAAGTAGCTCAGGTTAAAGGTTTACCAGAAAATGCAAAGCTGAGTAACCTTAATTGGTCGCCTGACCAAACAAAAATAGCCTTAACAAATACAACTAAAACTGGCGTAGAGCTTTGGTTGTTAAATTTGAAGGATGGAAGTGTAACCAAACTTACTGAGCCGGTGTTAAACGCAAATATTGGAGATGTTATAAACTGGAATGCGGATAGTCAGTCTATGTTGGTAAAAATGATTTCTGAAAACAGGAAGCCACTAATTGATACAAACACAATAGTTCCAGAGGGCCCCACTGTTTCCACAAATTTTGGAGAAAAAGCACAAAATAGAACATATCAAGATTTGTTAAAAAACAGCTCTGATGAGCATAATTTTGAACAACTTGCAACCTCAAGCATATATAAGGTCTCAACAAGCGGTCAGTCAGAAAAATGGCTTGATGATGCTATGTATAGAGGCATTAGCCTATCTCCAGACGGAAATTACGTTATGGTTACCAAAATCAATAAACCCTTTTCATATCTGGTTACATACAGCAGGTTCCCATCCATAACAGACATCTATTCTAAGGATGGAGATTTTGTTGCGAACATATTGAACACACCCTTAATTGAGGAATTACCAAAAGGTTTTATGTCAACCAGTAAAGGAAAACGAAGCTACAGTTGGAGAAGCGATAAAGCATCTACATTAATTTATGTTGAAGCATTGGATGGTGGCGATCCAGCCAACAAGGTTGATTACAGAGATGAGGTTTTTGAATTAGAGGAGCCATTCAATGGAGAGGGAAGAAGCTTGATAAAAACAATCAATCGCTATGCAGGAATTGACTGGGGCAATGATAATTTAGCAATAGCCTATGATCGTTGGTGGAACACGAGAAACACAAAGGCATACGCCTTTAATCCCTCAGACAACAGCTCTTTGCCCAAAATCATAAGCGACAGAAATTATCAAGATATTTACAGCGATCCGGGGTCTTTTCTGAAACAAAGAAATGACTTTAATCGAAGTGTTTTAATGATACATTCTGGCAGCGCTTTCCTTAGAGGATCAGGCTTTACAAGCAAAGGTCAATTTCCCTTTATAGACAAGGTTAGCACTTCAAGCTTCAGTAAAAAAAGAGTTTATCAATCCGAATACACAGATAAAGTTGAGTCCATTCAAGATTATGATCCTTCAAAAAACCAAATAGTTGTAAGAATAGAGTCTCCTACGGAGTACCCAAACTATTATTTTAAAAAAATCAACAGTAACAGGCTCAATAAGATTACTGATTTTAAAAATCCTTTTGAAGAACTTCAAAGAGTAAAAAAACAGACTATAACATATACAAGAGATGACGGGGTAGAGTTATCGGGAATTCTTTATTTACCTATTGACTATGATGAGGAAAAAAAGGAAAAAAGGCCAATGATACTGTGGGCGTATCCAAGAGAGTTTAAAGACAGGAAAAGCGCATCGCAAAATAATAAAAACTCCAATGAATTCACATATCCTTATTACGGCTCCATGATTTATTGGGTAACTAAAGGCTACGTAATATTAGATGATGCTTCATTTCCAATTATTGGCGAAGGTGATGAGGAGCCTAATGATAGCTTTAGAAAACAATTGGTGGCAAACGGTAAGGCCGCTATAGATGCTGTAGATAAAATGGGATATATTGATAGATCAAAAGTTGCCGTTGGGGGACATAGTTATGGAGCCTTTATGGTTGCAAATCTACTTTCGCACAGCAATCTTTATGCTGCAGGAATTGCAAGAAGCGGAGCCTATAACAGAACGTTAACACCATTTGGTTTTCAAAGCGAGGAGAGAAGCTATTGGGAAGCCCCTAATGTTTACTATACTATGTCTCCTTTTATGCATGCCGATAAAATGAAAACTCCACTATTATTGATTCACGGAGAAGATGATAATAATTCAGGAACTTACCCAATGCAAAGTGAAAGGTATTTTAATGCATTGAAAGGGCTAGGAGCCACAGTAAGACTAGTAATGCTACCCAAGGAAAGTCACGGATATGCTTCAAAAGAAAGTATTTATCATGTTCTTTGGGAACAAGATCAATGGCTTGAAAAATATGTCAAAAATAAATAAGAAAGAGCTATAGCCCTTGCTTTTTCATCAAGTCTACAATACCTTCTCTTATTTCTTTTGAGGATAGAATTTCTCGTGACGTATAAATCATAAAAAAAGAGATACCCTTTGACATCAAGCCAACAAGCCCTAGGCTTTTTATTTGTTCTTTAATTCTCCTTTTAATAAGATTTCTTTTTACTGCAGAGGGATAAAGTTTTTTTGACACGCTTACACCAAACTCAACAAGACCATCTTCAAAATTATAGGTTTTGAGTAAAAGCCCATTGCCTTTTATTGTAGAGCCTTTTTCAAAAATAAGATCAATTTTTTTCTTGTTTTTAATGTATTGGCTCATTAGTTTATTTCAACAGAATTATCCATCTGGTTTACATCGGCAATTCTTTTAGAGGGGTCGATTTCAACTTTAGTTACTCTTTTATTTCCTTGTACTGTAAACTCATATTCAGTTGACGCCCAATTCCAAGCCTCCATTAAATAAACATCATCATTAAAGGTTTTATAGCCATACAACAGATCATTAGGAATGTAATACATTTCAGATGAACCATCTTCAAAAGACACAACAACTTCAATTGGCATAGGAATTCTCGCCTTTCTTTTCAAAGTTATTACACGCTCATCTCCTAGTGATGACACATCAATTCCATAATCTATTTTGTGAGGCGTTCTTGTCCACTCATTTAAATACCATTCAAGCTCAAGGTCAGAAACTTTTTCGGCAATTCTTTTAAAATCATTTGGGGTTGGGTGTTTAAACTTAAATTCCTCATAATATCTTCTCAGCGTCTTGTTTAAATTCTCTTTGCCTATTATATAGCCAAGTTGAGAAAGAAAAACGGAGCCCTTACTGTATGCTGAAGCGCCATAAGCAAAATTATAGTCGTATCTGTCTGAGTGTATTGTTTGGGCTTGTTCAAAACCAGATTTTGCTAAAAGATAATATCTATCATAACTGCTTTTGTGAGGGAACTCAGGGGTTTCGTTGTTTACGAAGTTTACCGAAAGTGAAGTTATGTATTCTGTAAACCCTTCATCCATCCAAGCATGCTTAGCTTCATTAGTTGCTAGTAGGTGCTGGAACCATGCGTGCGCCATTTCGTGAGCCGTAACACCAAGAAGGCTAGAATAAGATCGCTCACCGGTAATCATTGTGCACATAGCATATTCCATTCCACCGTCACCACCCTGGATTATTGAGTATTGCTTCCATGGATAGGGGCCGATGTTTTCCTCAAAAAACTTCATCAACAACACTGAATCATCTTGAAGTTTTTTCCAGTCTTCAACATTAACTGTAGACTTATAGAAAAAATGAAGATCCACACCAGATTCAGACTTTTTGATGTCGTGTATATAGTCTGGGTCAGCAGCCCATGCAAAATCGTGTACGTTAGGAGCGTAAAATTTCCAAGTGTTTGTTTCAGAATCATTTTTTTTCGGCTCTTTTTCTGTATATCCATGACCAATCTCATTCGCGTTTTGTAAATAGCCAGTACCGCCCACCACATAGTCTTTATCAATTGTTATGTTAACAGAATAGTTTCCCCATACACCATGAAACTCTCGTCCGATGTAAGGATTGGGATGCCAGCCTTCTGCATCATACTCTGCAAGCTTTGGAAACCACTGAGTCATTGTCATGTCTACGCCTTCTTTGTTAAGTTTTCCAGATCTTCTAATTTGTAGTGGCACCTGAGCGGTGAAAATCATACTAAGCTTAGTTTTTTTGCCCGGCAATAAAGGCTTGTTTAGCCTCGCTAACATAATAGTCTCTTTTACCTCATAATAAACATCCTTGCCATCTTGCTTTAGCGAAGAAACGCTTATGTCTCCATAATCTTTTTCTTCCAGCATAACTATTCTGCTTCCAACCCTCCTGTCGGGGTCTCTTATGGTTCTTGAACGAGTATCCATTTGACTGTTCGGTTTAAAAGCATTGAAAAACAAATGATAATAAACCTTGTTGATAGTATCGTTGGAGTTGTTGGTATAAATTATTGACTGATCACCGTCATAAGTAAAATCCGAAACATCAACATCAATATTCATTTCGTACTCAACATGTTGTTGCCAGTAGTTTTGAGAAAAAGAAAGCTGGAAAGCAATAAAAACAAATATTATTCTAATCATAGTTATAGTTCATCTAGTGAAAAAGAGTTGTCAAATCTTATGCCTTTTTCTGTTTTTTTTAGTGAAATTATTTCATTGTATGGGTCATGCTCCATAAATAAGCTGTAGCCTTTTTCACAAGCATCCATAAGAAAACTTGTTTTTTCTTTCATTGTTAAAAGAGGTCTAACGTCGTAGCCCATTATATATGGGACAGGTATATGGCCAGCTGTAGGTATTAGATCTGCGGCATAAACCAGCTCTTTGCCTCTGTGTTTGACTTTTGGTATCATCTGTTTTTCAGTATGTCCATCCACACAAAGAATATCGATTCCTAATTCATCGTTATATACAAATTTACTTGAGGGATTTTTTATGAAGTTCAGTCGACCAGACTCTTTTATCGGCAAAAGGTTTTCATCAAGGAATGAGGCCTTTTCTCTGGGATTTGGTTTTGTTGCCCAGTTCCAATGACTTTCATTTGACCAATATTTAGCATTTTTAAATTGAACCTCATGCCTGTCTTTGTTTTTATTCCAGACAACAGCACCGCCACAATGGTCGAAGTGCAGGTGTGTTAATAAAACATCTGTGACATCGTTAATACTAAAACCTGCATCATTTATTGATTTAACTAAATCAAAATCACCCCACCTTTTGTAATAACTAAAAAATTTGTCAGACTGTTTATTCCCCATACCAGTATCCACCAGAATTAATTTGTCTCCATTTTCTATCAACATGCATCTTGCACACATGTCAATCATGTTGTCAGGGTCCGCAGGGTTTGTTTTCTGCCAAAGAGATTTTGGCACAACCCCAAACATGGCTCCACCGTCAAGCTTAAAGTTTCCTGCCTGTATAGAATGAATAATCATTATTGTAAATGTAAAGAATTATCTTATAGTCAGTCTTAGAACTGAGCATGCAGCCATCTTAACAAAGCGATCCTCTCCTGCTCCAAAAAGAACATTTATCCAATTGTCTTTTTCTGGGGTTCCTAAAATAAGAAGGTCGTAGCTGGCAGACTCTTCAGAAATGGTTTCAACAGGGTTGTTGCTTTTTAAAATTACAAGCTCAGATTTTGATTTAGTCGATGAAATCAATTCCTCAGATGTTTTTTGAAGAGAACTGGTTTTTCTTTCGTTTTCGGAAATAATATTTAATAAGGTCAGCGAGGCCCCAAAATGTTCACAAATTTTATCAGCTATATTAATGAATGATTGATTTCTTCGGCCAGGTCTAAGCGCAATTAATACTTTTGAAAACCTTCTTACGCCATTATCTTTAAACAGAGCAAGATTTGAGTTTACATTTCTTAATAACCAACCAATTGGATTTCCAACAAATATTCCAGCATTTTCTCTTCCGTCCCATTCCATAACCAACCACTTGCACTTGCTTTGTCCGGTTATGTTGTCAATAGAACTTGCTACATCATGAGTGGCAATGGTTTCATAAGAAATTTTTAAATTTTTATATTTTTTTAGTTTTTCTAATCTTCTTCTTTTGGACTCCGAAGCTGGAGTATTCAGGTCAATTGCCTCCAAAAAGGTTTGATTAGGAACCTCCAATAGGTTTATCGTGTTAATCTTTGACTTATCATTAATTGATGACGCTATCTCAACCAACATTTCGGTAGAGGTTTCATCGCCCAACAAAGGAACAACTATTTCAGCATTCACATTACTTATGTCTTCATTGAGGGTTGATGAAGCGCTTAAATCTGCAACATTTTTTTCAGATGTTTTTCCTTTAAATAAAAAAGACAAAAAACCATAATTTGAAATAACACCACTTCTTTCAGTCTTGCTACCATAAATAATAAAAATTATAACCCCAAGCACAAAAACACCAAATACAGACAACAACGGCATTATACCCAAATATGATAACAATACTATTCCGCTTAAAATTCCAAAAATTTGAACATATGGGTAAAGAGGTGATCTAAAAGATGGTTTATACCACTGTGCATTTGTTTCTCTGAGCACAATAACAGAAAGCTCATTAAAAATAAACATCAATACTTTAAAAGCACTTGCCAGTTTTGCTATTTTCACGACATCAAGAAAAACAATAGCCAAACCAATAATTGTTGATGTTGTTAAAATAGCAGGTACAGGTGTTAAAAATTTTGAGCTTATTTTTCCTAGATAACTTGGCATCAGTCTATCTTTTGACATAGCAAAAGGGAATCTTGAAGATGCCAACACCCCAGAATTCGCCATGGACATTAATGTAATAACCCCAACGACACCAGCAGCATAACCAAAATAGTTACCACCAATACTCTGAAAAAGAGTATGAATTGGCTTAATATCCGTTGCTAAAACACTAGCCTCAACATTTCCAACTAAAACAAGAGCAACTAAAACATAAATACATGTTATCAAAAACAAGGAAATAATCATTGTTCGAGGAAGGTTTTTTTCAGGGTTTTTTATTTCACCAGCTATAGCTGCAATTTTTGTAACACCAGCATAAGAAATATATAGAAATGCAACACCAGTAATAAAACCAGAGCTTCCGTCTAAGAAAATAGGCTCTGTCAGTTTAGAATCGTAGCTGCTAAATCCTAAAAAAACAATGAATATCAATGCAAGCAGGCTGATAGAAACAATTACAAGCTGTGTTTTTTCAACTTTTTTTACACCAAAAATATTCAGTAATAAAATAATAAGCAGAGCTATTAGCGCAATAGATTTTGTAAGACTAGAATCAACCTCAATTAGAACATATAAATATGCGCTAAGGCCCACTAGAGAAAAAGCACTTTTCAGTAATAGAGAAAGCCAAAGACCAATCCCCGCAATTGTTCCGAATAAAGGTCCAAAAGCCCTTTCAATATATACATAGGTTCCACCAGACCTAGGCATTGCAGTTGCGAGCTCAGATTTTGATAAGACAGCAGGAAGAATACAAAAAGCAGCAACTAAAAATGCAAGCCAAACAGAGGAGCCGGTTATGCCCACAGCTAATCCTGGCAATACAAAAATACCACTAAGCATTCCTCCAATACTAACCGCTATAGCGCCCGGCAAGGAGAGGGTTCTTTGAAGTTTTTTCATTTTTTCTAAAATAAAGAAATAATTTCTTTAAAAAATAATTTATTCATTAACTGTGCCAGGAGCACCATAATAACCAACTCCATTTAAATATGGAGCATCTGAAGTTATGTGATAATGGTAAACTCCGCCAGGAAAATCCGACGTTGGGTGAGAGTGTCCGTGGTGATTATCTAAGTCACTGCTGTTTAACTCACTACCGTTTTCCTCTGGCCCATAGATTGGAAATCCATCAAGTAAAAATCCAAGAAGTGTATTTTTTCCATAGTTCTGTGTAAGCCAAAAAGGCTCCATGTGATAATGATATCTTCCTCCACCACCCCCTCTTCCAGGTGCAGGATGGCCGTTGTATTGGTCAAAAGAATTAATTTCATTAGACAATGGAGCGCCGCCACCCGCATATTGATTGTAAAAGGGAACCCCATTTAATGAAACACCAATTGGCCCCATTGAAGTGGGTGTTGTTGTAGAAGATTTTTTAGGGCTTATAGGGATTTTAAACCTAATGTTCCCCTCTGAAATTCTATTCGGGTTAAAATTAAAATTTGTAACAAATGGATTTGAGCCGTCATACGGCACATATTTTTCACTTTCCCATTGAGTACCTAAAAAATAAGGGCTTTTGTGATCTGGCACACCGTCGGTATTTATGTAAACGAAGCCATTTTCTATATAGATATCAGAAGTAGTTTTATATATTTTTTGATAGAGGCTTAATGGAATTGTTACCTCATTGTCATCAGAGCCAGATGGACAACAGTCCTTATCATCATCACATGAAAGAAGTATAAAAAAAAGAAAGGCTATGTGCCATATGTTTTTCATATCTAAAACTAGTCATTTAATTTCAGAACAGCCATGAAAGCTTGTTGAGGTATTTCTACATTTCCAATTTGCCTCATCTTTTTCTTTCCCTTCTTTTGATTTTCTAGTAGCTTTCTCTTTCTAGTAATATCACCTCCGTAGCATTTAGCTGTAACATCCTTTCGTACGGCCTTAATTGTTTCACGAGCAATAATTTTAGACCCAATTGCAGCTTGAACTGGAATATCAAATTGTTGTCTAGGAATAAGCTCTTTTAGTTTTTCACATATCTTTTTACCCATTCTGTAAGCATTATCAAAATGAATTAAGGCAGACAGAGCATCAACAGGATTTCCATTTAAAAGAAGATCAAGTCTAATAAGCTTAGATTTTTTGAAGCCTAACGGGCTGTAGTCAAAAGAAGCATAGCCTTTGGATATTGACTTTAGCCTGTCGTAGAAATCAAAAACAATTTCAGCCAAAGGCATGTCAAAAGAAAGCTCTACTCTTTCGGTAGTTAAGTAGGTTTGATTCGTTATTTCTCCTCTTTTTTCTATACACAAATTCATTACTGGCCCAACAAAATCAGACTTTGTAATTATTGAAGCTTTTATATATGGCTCTTCAACCCTGTCTAAAAAAGACGGCTCTGGTAAGTCAGACGGAGTATTAACTATTATTTTTTCATCAGACTGTTTTTTTGTGTATGCATGATATGACACATTAGGAACAGTTGTTATAACAGCCATGTTAAATTCTCTGTCTAGCCTTTCTTGAATTATTTCCAAATGGAGCATTCCTAAAAAACCACATCTAAAACCAAACCCCAAGGCAGAGGAGCTTTCAGGCGCAAAGACCAAAGAGGCATCATTTAGCTGAAGCTTTTCCATGGAGGAACGGAGATCCTCATAATCATCACTATCAACAGGGTAAATTCCAGCGAACACCATTGGTTTTACTTCCTCAAATCCTGAAATTGCATCAGTGCCATCATAATCGCCATCAACAATAGTATCTCCGACTTTAATTTCTTTTGCATTTTTGATTCCAGTTATTAGATACCCAACATCACCTGTTCCAATGCTTTGTTTAGGCTGCTGTTTTAGGTTAAGTGTGCCTACTTCATCAGCAAAATATTTTTTTCCAGTTGCACAAAATTTTATTTGCTGCCCTTTGGATATTTTACCAGAGAAAACCCTAAAATATATTTCAATTCCCCTAAAAGGATTATAGACAGAATCAAAAATTAAAGCCTTTAAATCATTACTATCGCTAGTTTTTGGAGGAGGGACCCTGTCAATTATAGCCTCAAGAATTTCTCCTATTCCTTCTCCTGTTTTAGCAGAGGCATTAATAATGTCGTTTTCGTTACAACCCAACAAATCAACAATATCATCAGAAACTTCTTCGGGTTTAGCTGAGGGTAAATCAATTTTATTTAGAACAGGAATGATTTCTAAATCATTTTCCAGAGCCAAATATAAGTTAGAAATGGTTTGTGCTTGAACACTTTGAGCTGCATCAACAATTAGTAAAGCACCCTCACAAGCAGCAATAGATCGAGAAACCTCGTAAGAGAAGTCTACATGACCGGGGGTATCAATCAAATTTAAAATGTACGTTTCATTATTAAAAACATACTCCATTTGAATTGCATGCGATTTAATCGTAATTCCCCTTTCTCTTTCAAGATCCATGTCGTCTAAAAGCTGATCTTGCTTGTCTCTGTCGCTGACAGCACCAGTTTCATCAAGAAGCCTATCTGCTAATGTACTTTTGCCGTGATCGATATGGGCAATTATGCAAAAATTTCGAATTCTACTCATATAAAATCAATCACAAATATAAATCAATTAATCCCTTTTTTAGAGTAAAATATAATAGATTAAATTTGTGTCGATTAATTTTGAATTGTGGTTAGAGTTGGAAATATAGAATTAGGAGAATTCCCGTTATTACTAGCGCCAATGGAAGACGTAAGCGACCCACCATTTAGAGCCCTTTGTAAAGAACATGGTGCAGATGTGGTTTACACAGAGTTTATCTCAAGCGAGGGTTTAATAAGAAATGCCGCAAAGAGCACGATGAAGCTTGATATTTACAAAAAAGAAAGACCCGTTGGGATACAAATTTTTGGAGCAAATCTTGACTCAATGCTTCAAGCTGTAGATATAGTTGAAGAAACGAAACCTGACATTATCGATATTAACTTTGGGTGTCCAGTTAAAAAAGTTGTTTGCAAGGGGGCAGGAGCAGGTATTTTAAAAGATATTGACAAAATGGAGACGCTAACAAGAGAAATGGCAAAAAGAACAGCCCTTCCATTAACAGTTAAAACCAGACTAGGGTGGGATGAAAAATCTATTAAAATTGTAGAAGTTGCTGAAAGGATACAAGATGCAGGAGCTCAAGCTATAGCAATTCATGGAAGAACAAGAGCACAAATGTATAAGGGATCTGCAGACTGGACATTGATCTCAGAAGTAAAAAATAATCCGAGAATGAAAATTCCAGTATTTGGCAATGGAGATGTAAGCAGCCCAGAAAAAGCCCTTGAAATGAAAGACAAATATGGTTTAGATGGCGCTATGATTGGAAGAGCATCGATAGGCAATCCTTGGTTTTTCAACCAGGTTAAATATTTCTTTAAAACAGGTGAACATTTATCACCGCCTACAATTATCGAAAGAATTATAATGGCTGAAAAACACCTTAGAATGGCTATTGATTGGAAAGGAGAAAAATTAGGTGTTCTAGAAACAAGAAGACATTATTCAAACTACTTCAAAGGGGTCCCCGATTTTAGAAAATATAAAACGATGATGGTAACTACCGACTTGTCGTCAGACCTGTTTAGCTTATTTAGAGAACTTAAAGAGAAGTTTCAAGTCGAAGAGCTAGCTATCTAATTTTTTTACAACTAAAGAAGAAATTAGACCGGAAAAAATACTAACAAATATTAATGTCCCAAGAACAATAAGTAAATTGGTTAAATCAATAGCAACAGGGTATGCAGTGTCTAATCCTGGTATTTTAAAAAAAGAAAAATAAATCTGCAAACAAATTACAACAAAACTGAGGCTAATTCCAACAACCCCTCCTATCATATTAATAAGAAAGTTGTTTTTAAAGAACAATAACTTGATACTTTTTTTTGTCATTCCAATAGACTTAAGGGTTTTTATGTCTTTTTCCTTTTCAACAATTAGCATAACTGTAGAAGCCACCACGTTAAAAGTCGAAACAATTACGATCAAAATCATAATTAAGGAAACAACTATTTTTTCTGAATTCATTATTTTAAAAAGCGTATCGTTAAGCTCTCTATGAGATTTAATTTTATAAAGACCTAGCTCTTTTTTCAAGCTGTTTACCAGCTTTACCTCTGAATCGGTTTTAATGATAATTTCAGAAAACTGTGTTTCACTCAAACCGTATAAATTCTGAACAATTTTTGAGCTCGTAATAATGCTGTTTTTATTTAAATCATTTCTGCTTTTAAAAACCCCTGTTGAGATTAATGGAATTGAGTTTTTAATTGGGTTAAAGGAAGCTTCAGGATAGTCTGTATTTAATGACAATACATTAAAAATACCAGCCGTGTTATACAAAACAAGATCTAGTCCTGACGCAAGATCATAGCTTGTTATGGCCTCATTTTTTGTTAATGCTGGGAATCTACCAACTTCGGTTATTGAGTCTATGGTTATAACTTTTCTAAAAGCCTCATCAACCCCCAATATTTCAGCATATTCTGTTTTTTCATCATATTTAACAACAACATTGCCTTTCACTATTTTACCAAATGAAATAACCATTTCATTATTTGTTAATATTGAGTCGGTTTTTTTTGTGTAATCGAGAAACAAACCTTCTTTAGGCTCAAGTTTAATATCGGGATCAAAAGATTTTGAAAAGCTTAAACTATATTCCTCAAGCCCAGAAAAAACAGAGAGTATTGTAAAAAAAGAGAAGTAGGCAATTAATAATACTAGAATTGAAAACTTAGATATTATGGAAACAAGATTGTAGTTCGTCTTTGAAAACAGATACCTATATGAAAGAAAATTTTCAGCGCTCATATCATTTTATAGGATTTTCTCCTTTACCTTTTAGCGCTTCGTCAATTTTATCTATGTAGTCTAAAGAATCATCAATAAAAAAAATAACATCAGGGATTAGCCGAAGCTGGTGTTTTAGTAAAGCAGAAAGTTTTTTTCTAATGTCAGCTCTATTTTTATTCAAAAGATCCATAACGCTTGAGAAGTTAATTGAAGGAAAAACACTAAGGTATATTTTAGCTATTGAAAGATCAGGGCTTACAATAACCTTGGTAACACTAACTATTAAGTTTGTCCTTGTTTTTTCTCTAAAAAAAGACTGAATTATATCAGATAGATCTTTTTGAATTAGAGTAGAAATTTTTTTTTGCCTCTGTGATTCCATTCTACAGAACCTTAAAGTTTAGTAATCCTTAATGTATTAACTTGACCTTTGGCTTTAATTGGCATTGCAGCGAGATTTACCACAACTTCACCTCTTCGTACATATCTGTTTTTTATTGCTAGCGTATTAACGTCTTCGACAGTTTTATCTGTGCTTTGAAACTTGTTGTAGAAAATACACTTGACGCCCCACAGCAAATTAAGTTGAGAGAGAATACGTTTATTTGATGTAAAAACCAACACCAAGCAATTTGGTCGCCAAGATGATATTTGCCAGCCCGTATAGCCACTATGAGTTAGGGTGCAAACAGCTGACGCATTGATTTCATTTGCAATTAAGGCAGCATGTCGGCAAACAGTTTTTGTAATTATCCTGTTGGATTTTAGCTTTGGAAGTGCAAATTTATTTTGTATTGGCTGGGTGTCCTCAACACTGGCTATAATTGTACCAACTTTTCTTACTACTTCGCAAGGATATTTGCCAACTGATGTTTCAGCAGAAAGCATTATACAATCAGCGCCATCCATCACTGAATTAGCAACATCATTTACTTCTGCTCTTGACGGTGTTAAATTGTCTATCATTGACTCCATCATTTGCGTGGCTACTATTATTGGCTTCCTGGCTTCATTAGCCTTTTTAACTAAGATTTTTTGATACAAAGGAACCTCTTCAGCTGGAATCTCAATTCCTAAGTCCCCTCGCGCTACCATTAAACCATTGGAAACCTTTAATATTTGATCCATTTTTCTTATGGCTTGAGGCTTTTCAATTTTAGAAATTATTGGAATAAGATCTTTTGATGATTTGTCAAGGATCTCCCTTAATTGTAGCACATCATTTTTTGAACGCACAAAGGAAAGAGCAATCCAATCGAAACCTATTTTTGCAGCAAACCTTGCATCTTTAATATCTTTAGGTGTTAATGCCGGTAATGAAATTTTTGTGCTAGGCAGATTTACCCCTTTATTTGAGCTCAACACCCCACCTTGAATAACAATTAAATTCACGTTAGAATCTCTGTCAGTTTTTTCAACTTGTAATATGATTTTACCGTCATCGACCAATACTGTTTCACCCCTTTTAACGTCCTTAGGGAATGAGGCATAATTAATTGTAACTTTTGTTGAGTTTCCTTTTCTGATTTTTCTAGTTGAAAAAACTATATTATCTCCTTTTTTTAATATTGTTTCAGGCGCTACTGAGCCAAGCCTTATTTTTGGCCCCTGAAGATCTCCCAAAATAGAGACGTGTTTGTTATGTTTAGTTCTAAGGAATTTTATATCATTAACAATCCTTTCAACCTCTTGATGATTTGAGTGAGAGAAGTTAACCCTAAAAACATCAACACCTGATACAATTAACTTGCTCATCATTGTTTTTGATGATGATGCGGGACCTAATGTTGCAATTATTTTAGTCTTGTTGAGTTTCATCACTCAAAAATAAGGTTATATTTTGACTTATTGCTTTTAATAAATGCTGGGTAACATGACTGTATGGAGCCAATTTCATTTAACTTTCTAATTAAATTTTCAGTTTTAAAACCCCCACCCTCAATTTTCATTAAAAATTGGGCCTTTTTTAATTCAGGAACTAAAAATGTTGAAATTGATTGATTGTCAAAAAGCGTCAAACTGTTAATTTTTGTTTCGATTAGGGATTTATTTGAAATTAAATAAAGCCTTGTATTGTAAGTTTCAGACTCGTGTTTATATAGCTCGAAAACTGAATTCTTGTTTTTGAAACTAACGTCATAATTGGACTTCTTTAGTTTCGTTTTAAGCTTTAAATTAATTTCAAAGGCTAGTTTATAAGATTCCGAATTAGAGTGGATTGCTATTAACAGGTAGTCATTTTCAAAATCTGAGGAACTTATTTTATGAAATGTCATTAACTATTAGCTAATCTACAAATTCTTTCATAAGAACACATGCGTTATGGCCGCCAAAACCAAACGTGTTGCTCATGGCTACACTAACTTCCCTTTTTTGAGCTTTGTTGAATGTGAAGTTTAGTTTGCTGTCAATTTCAGGGTCATCATTAAAATGATTAATGGTTGGCGGAATAATGTTGTTGTTTATTGAAAGAATACATGAGATAGCTTCAACTGCACCTGCGGCACCAAGCAAGTGTCCTGTCATAGATTTTGTTGAATTTATGTTTAGATCATACGAATGATCTTTAAATACAGCTTTTACAGCTTTTGCCTCTGCTTTATCCCCTAAGGGTGTAGATGTGCCATGCATGTTGATTAAATCAATATCTTTATAGCTCAATTTAGAATCATTTATACAGTTGTTCATAACGTTTATTGCACCCTCTCCATCAGGATGCGGAGCCGTCATGTGATATGCATCCGCTGAAAGTCCAGCCCCACAGATTTCTGCGTAAATTTTTGCATCTCTTGATTTTGCATGTTCTAACTCCTCAAGGACAATGCATCCACCACCCTCGCCCAATACAAAACCATCTCGATCAAGATCAAAAGGTCTAGAGGCTGTTTTTGGGTCATCATTTCTTTTTGATAAAGCTTGAACTGCATTAAAGCCCCCAATTCCTGATTTTATAATTCCCGCTTCAGACCCACCGGAAATTATGACATCTGAATATCCTAAGCGAATATAATTTAAAGCGTCTATTAGTGCATTAGCTGATGAAGCACATGCAGAAACTGTTGCAAAGTTGGGCCCCTTAAACCCATGTCTAATTGAAATAACACCTGGAGCAATGTCTGGGATCATTTTGGGTATAAAAAAAGGGTTGTATCTGGGTGTACCATCACCCTCAGCATAATTAGTGGCTTCAATTTGAAAAGTTTCTAAACCTCCAATTCCAGAGCCCCAAATGATTCCAACTCGGTTTTTATCAACGTCGTTTTCGATTAGATTAGCATCTTTAATAGCTTCATCAGAGCAAATTATTGCATATTGAGCGAATTTGTCAAGCTTCCTTGCTTCTTTTCTGTCAAAATGGTCTAGAGGGTCATACCCCTTTAATTCACATGCAAATTGAGTTTTAAATTTAGAGGTGTCGAAGTAGGTTATATGATCAGCCCCACTTTTTCCAGAGATCAGCCCATTCCAATAAGACTTAATATCATTACCAATTGGTGTTAAAGCACCCAATCCGGTAACAACTACACGCCTTAATGCCATAAAAATTTATTTAGTACTTTCTATATACTTGATTGCTTGACCCACTGTCTCTATTTTTTCAGCCTGGTCATCAGGTATTTGAATATCGAATTCTCTTTCAAATTCCATGATTAACTCAACTGTGTCTAGAGAATCGGCGCCTAAATCATTAGTAAAACTAGCTGTTGCAACTACTTCGTTTTCGTCAACACCTAATTTGTCAACAATTATTGCAGTAACTCTTGAGGAAATATCTGACATAATAATTTGATTTATTGTTGTGGACAAAAATAAAAAACTTATCATTATAAACTTATAATTTTAACTTAATTTTAATTAACAGAGATAGAATAAAAAAAAGCTACAAAATTGTCTTCAAAAAAGATTGTCATATTTGCCTCGGGTAGCGGATCTAGCGTTGAGAATATATTAATAAAGTTTAAAGAAACCTCGAAAATAAACGTAGTTAAAATATATTGCAATAATCATAAGGCATTTGTTTTGAAACGTGCCAAGAAATACAATATTAAAACATTAGTTTTTAGCGTCTCTGATTTTAATAATAATGTAGTTTTTGATGATTTGAATCTTATAAAACCAGACCTAATTGTTTTGGCGGGCTTTTTAAAAAAAATCCCAGAGCTGATAATCGAATCCTTTAAGAATAAAATCATAAATATCCATCCTTCTCTTTTGCCTAAATACGGCGGCAAAGGAATGTACGGCTTAAATGTTCACAAAAAGGTTATTATAAATAATGATTTAGATACTGGATTTACGATACATTATGTTAACAAAGAGTACGATGAGGGAGATATAATTTTTCAAAAAAAAATAGATGTTGATACAAGTTTAGCTGATGAATTAGCAAAAAAAGTTTTAAAAGAGGAACATAAGCATTATCCGTTGATTATAGAAAAAATACTAAATGAGTCCTGATATTATAATATATACAGATGGGTCATCGAGAGGAAATCCAGGACCAGGGGGTTATGGAATTATAATCGAAAAAAATAATTCATCATATTCTAAGGAGTTTTCAGAGGGCTTTAGGCTAACAACTAATAACAGAATGGAGCTGTTGGCTGTAATAGAAGCACTGGAAAAACTCAAACAAGACAGGCAAAAAGTTTCAATTTATACAGATTCTAAATACGTTGTTGACGCAGTAGAAAAAGGGTGGTTGATAAATTGGGAGAAAAAAAACTTTAAATCAAAAAAAAATATTGATTTATGGAGAAGGTTTCTAAAAATTTACAGAAAGCATAAAGTTAAATTTCATTGGATAAAAGGACATAATAATAATCCAAAAAATGAAAGATGTGACGAGCTTGCTTTTAATGCATGTACAAAGGATAGATTGTTAATAGATAAGCAGTATGAAACAAGCAATTAACAATGACATATTAATTACAGGAACCGTAGCATTTGATGAAATTGAAACCCCAAAAGGCTCATCTGGAAAAATTATAGGTGGGGCTGGTACTTATATTGCGCTTGCTGCAGTTATTTTTAGTAAAAATGTAAGCCTAATTTCCGTAATAGGAGACGACTTTTTAGAGAGCGATTTAAAAATGTTAAACTCAAAAAATATTAAAACAGATATGATTGAAAGAATTCCAGGGGAAAAATCATTTTACTGGAAGGGAAGGTACCACTCAAATTTTAAATCAAGAGATACTCTTGTAACAGAACTTAATGCACTAGCAAAGTTTAAGCCGGTGGTCAAAAACTCAGCTAAAAAATCAAAAATTGTAGTCTTGGGAAATCTACATCCAGCAGTTCAGCTAAGCGTTTTCGACCAAATTGAAATGGAAAAATGTTATGTAATATTAGATACAATGAATTTTTGGATGGACATGGCACTAAATGAATTAATGCTAGCTATATCTAAAACAGATTTAATAGTAATTAATGATGAAGAGGCTGAGCAGTTAACGTCAGAAAAGAACTTAAAAGATGCTGCCGCAAAAATATTAGACATGGGACCTAAAACAGTTATTATAAAAAAAGGAGAATATGGCTCAGAGATATTCAGCAAAAAAGAAGCTTTTCACATTCCAGCTCATAAGGTGGAAAATGTCATAGACCCCACAGGTGCTGGAGATTGTTTTGCTGGGGGCCTTGCGGGATACTTATCTAATCAAGAAAAAATAGATTTCAAATCAATTAAAAATTCTATGATATTTGGAGCTGTCGTTGCATCGTATTGTGTTGAAAGTTTTGGCGTGACAGGAGTTAAAAATTTAGACCTAAATCAAATTCAAAAAAGACTAGAAATATTCAAACCATATTTGGATTAATTAAATAAGATTATCATATTTTTGTCATAACTGTGTGCAATGAGTGATCAATTAAACCACGAATGTGGATTAGCTCTTATTAGATTATTAAAGCCTTTAGATTTTTACAAAAAAAAATACGGGACCACAACATATGGCTTGAACAAGCTTTATTTAATGCTTGAAAAACAGCACAATAGAGGTCAAGACGGAGCAGGATTTGCAAGCGTAAAGTTAAATGTTAAGCCTGGGGAAAGATTCATGCATCGAGAAAGATCAGCAAGCCAGAACCCAATACAAGAAATCTTCAATTTATCAAACCAAAGAGTTACTAAGGAATTAAAATCAAATCCCAAATGGTCAGTTCAACAACAGAAAAAAAATATACCACACGTCTCAGAATTATTTTTAGGCCACGTCAGATATGGAACATTCGGAAGAAATAGTGTTGACGCCGTTCACCCTTTTTTAAGGCAAAACAACTGGATGCACAGAAACTTAATTGTAGCAGGAAACTTTAACATGACCAATAACAAGGAATTATTTGAAAATCTTGTCTCTTTGGGCCAACATCCAAAAGAAATGTCGGATACTGTAACGGTTATGGAAAAAATAGGACATTTTTTAGATGATGCCGTCGCAAAAATTTATAAAAATCTGAAGAAAGAAGGAGTATCTAAAATGGACGCATCTACAATAATAGGGGAAAGTATAGATCTAATCAAAATACTTAAAAAGGCTTCAAAGGACTGGGACGGTGGTTATGCCATAGGTGGGCTCTTAGGCCATGGAGATGCCTTTGTCGTAAGGGATCCAGCTGGTATAAGGCCAGCATATTATCATGCAGATGATGAGATTGTTGTGGTTGCATCTGAAAGGCCCGTAATTAAAACAGTGTTTAATACACCTGAAAACTCAATTAAAGAAATTGATCCTGGATTTGGGCTAATAATTAAGAAGTCTGGTAAAATAATTATCCGCAATGTAAATAAGCCAGTTAGAAAAAAGTCATGCTCCTTTGAAAGAATATATTTTTCAAGAGGAAGTGATAAAGAGATTTATAATGAAAGAAAAAAATTAGGAAGATTGGTGTTTCCGCAAATTTTAAAGGCCGTAGAGAATGATTTAAAAAACACAGTGTTTTCTTACATTCCAAATACTGCTGAGGTTTCATTCTATGGATTAGTTCACGAAGCCCAGGACCATATGAACAAAATTGCTGAAAAGAAAATTATAAAAGCCGGAAATAAAATTTCTAGAGACAAATTAAAAACCCTCTTATCGCATCGGCCAAGAATTGAAAAAGTGGCTATAAAAGATGCTAAGCTTAGAACTTTTATCACCGATGACTCAAATAGAGATGAGCTTGTTAAACATGTTTATGATGTTACTTATGGCTCAATTAAAAGCACAGATAACCTAGTTATAATTGATGATAGTATTGTAAGGGGAACTACTCTTCAAAAAAGTATAATCAAAATGTTAGATAGATTGTCTCCAAAAAAAATAATTATTGTTTCAAGCGCACCACAAATAAGATACCCAGATTGTTACGGAATTGATATGGCTAGAATGACCGACCTTATTGCATTTAGAGCTTCAATCGAGCTTTTGAAAGAAAATAGTAATGGCTCAATAGTCAAAAAGATATATGAAAAGTGTGTCGAAGAAAATAAAAAAACTGTCTCAAAAATAAGAAATTGTGTTAAAGAAATTTACGACTCTTTCACTGACGACATGATAAGTTCAAAGATTTCAGTTATGCTCAAAGAGGATGATATTAAAGCAGATATTGTGGTTATATATCAATCTATAAAAAATCTTCACAAGGCATGCCCAGATCACCTTGGAGATTGGTATTTTTCTGGGAACTATCCAACACCCGGCGGTAATAAGGTAGTTAACCAAGCTTTTATAAATTATTATGAGGGATCAAATAAACGCGCTTACTAAATTTTTCTAAATGAAACTTAAAATTAAAAACTTAACTAAAATATATGCCAACAAAGTCAAAGCCCTAGATGATGTAAGTTTAAATATTGGAACTGGGATGTTTGGTTTGCTAGGGCCTAACGGAGCTGGCAAGTCAACATTGATGAGGACTATAGCAACAATACAATCTCCCGACAATGGTGAGATATTTTTTAATGATATAAATGTTTTAGAAAATAATCTTTCCTTACGAAAAAGACTAGGATACCTGCCTCAATCTTTTGGGGTTTATCCAAAGATGTCTGCAGAGCAGCTTTTGAGCTATTTTGCTGTTTTGAAAGGGGTTAGCAAAAACAACGAGAGAAAGAATTTAGTTGATAAATTATTAGAAATTACAAACCTAAGTGATGTAAAAAAAAAGAATGTTGATGGTTTCTCTGGAGGCATGAAACAAAGATTTGGAATAGCCCAATTATTGTTGAACAACCCAGAGTTAATTATTGTTGATGAGCCGACCGCAGGCCTGGATCCTGCTGAGAGACAAAGATTTTTGAATGTTCTCAGAGAGGTTGGCACAAATTGCACTGTAATTTTCTCTACGCACATTGTAGAAGATGTTAAAGAATTATGTAATGATATGGCCATTATGAATGGGGGTAAAATATTAAAACACATTAAACCTAATAAAGCAACCAAAGACATAATTGGTAAGATTTGGACTAAATCAATAACCAGGGACGACTTAGAAAAAATGGAATTAAAACACAATGTTTTGTCTTCAAACTATAATGTTGACAATACAATAAATATTAGGGTTTATGAACAAAAAAAACCTGGAACAGGGTTTAAAAAAACAATACCCCAATTAGAAGATGTATATTTTTTAACATTAAAGCAGGATCAAACACAATAAATATTCAATGTTCCTAAATATTTTTAAAAATGAGATTAAATATTGGTTAGGTAGGCCATCATTCTATATCTATTCATTCATTTTCTTTGTAATATCACTTTTATTATCAGGTTCAGAAGCAGGCCTATTCGACTCTTTCACATCTACAGTTGGGTCATCCAGGGTTGTAAATTCACCTTATGCTTTAGGCGGTTTGTTTGCAGGATTAACAGGGCTAATAATTTTTCTCTACCCATCAATAATTGGTGTTTCAATAT
Organism: uncultured Bacteroidota bacterium; assembly: GCA_902622575.1. Taxonomy (GTDB): domain Bacteria; phylum Bacteroidota; class Bacteroidia; order Flavobacteriales; family Flavobacteriaceae; genus Eutrophosalina. The sequence continues at coordinate 31,668 of CACNQJ010000005.1, read as the reverse complement.
ACAGAGATTATAAGAGCCAGATGCATACTATTTTGTATTCGTATCCTTTTACTAAAGCTGAGTATTTGTTGGCTAAATTTTTTAGTGGAATTTTTATTGTTCACCTGATTGTTTTGTTTACAGCAATTGGCATTTCTTTGGGATTTAACTTGCCTGGAACCAATCCTGATTTATTAACTCAATTTGAATTAAAACCATATTTAGATGTGTACATAATATACATTCTGCCAAACATGTTATTTACTGGAGCTATAGTTTTTGGTATTGTGACATTTACTAGAAATATTTCGGCTGGCTTTATATTTGTTTTAATTATTTTAATCTTACAGGGCTTTCTTTCAAGTTATGGACAGGAGCAAGAGAACAGACTTATTGCGGCACTTCTTGATCCGTTTGGCGACATGGCGCTTGATTATTATACAAGGTATTGGACACCTGCAGAGCAAAACGAGCTATATATTCCAATTAAGGGTGTTTTTATTTACAATCGTATTATTTGGCTTTCCCTTGGCTTATTGATTTTTGTTTCTATATATCGCTTGTTTTCTTTTAGTCAAAATCCATTTTCTTTTTCATTTAAAAAGAAAAACTCTAGAAGATTAACTAAATCAAATTTTGGGAGTATCATTAAAATAAGTTTGCCAAAGACCAATCTTAATTTCTCCAATCAAACCAATTTTAAGTTATTATGGAAATTATCAAATATTGATTTTTTATATATAATAAAAAGCTGGCCTTTTATATCAATTGTTCTTGTTGGTTTATTACTAAATCTAGTTGGATTATTTGAATTAGGAAACATTTTTGGAACAGCTACTCTGCCTAGGACATGGCGCATGCTTAGTGCTGGTGCACCATTTACTTTGGCAATCAATATTTGTACATTCCTTTACTCCGGACTCTTAATCCATCGTTCCAGGATATCAAATATCAACCAGTTTATTGATACTACACCAACTCCTAGCTGGGTCTTATTGTCATCTAAGTTTTTGGCAATTGTAAAAATGCAAATTGTTCTACTTTCATTAATTATGATAACAGGAATAATTTTCCAGATTTATAAGGGGTTTTATGATTTCCAATTAGGCTTATATATTTATGAACTAATTGTTCTAAATCTTATTTATTATGTTATTTGGGCGCTTTTAGCTTTTTTTATACAGACTATTATTCCGAACCCATACTTGGGATTATTTGTAATGATTGTTTTGTTAATAGGCATACCATTAACAAGTATTGCTGGAATAGAACAATCAATTTTTAAATATAATCAAGGTCCTGGATTTTCATATTCAGACATGAATGGTTATGGATCAGGACTCAATAATTATTTTATTTACAAATTTTATTGGCTATCTCTAGGTTTGGTATTTTACGTACTTACTATTTTATTTTACAACAGAGGTTTTTCAAGTGGAATTTCGGAAAAGTTTAAAATTGCAAAATCTAGATTTAATGGTAAAAACCCATTTTTTTTAACATTATTCAGCCTATTGTTTATAGTAATTGGAGGGTATTTGTATTATGACAATAATATTTTAAATAGTAGAAAGTCTGCTAAAGAAAGAGAGCTTGAAACTGTTGAATGGGAAAAGAAATATAAAAAGTTTGAAAAATATAGTCAACCAAGAATTGTTTCAGTTAATGTTGAGGTTGATCTTTATCCAAAATCAAGAGACATTAATGCCAGAGGCACATATGTATTGGTCAATAAGACAAAGCAATCAATTGATAGTATATTTTTAAATCACAATTCGGCCATAAGCACCTTTGATTTTAATAAAGAAACCTCATTAGTTTTAGAGGACACATTATATCACTTTGACATATACAAATTAAATAATCCATTATTGCCTGGGGATTCTTTAAATTTAAATTTTTCTGTTAAAAATAAACCAAATACATTCCGCAGAAGTAATTCGGCTGTAATAAGCAATGGAACATTTATTAATAATTCTCTTTTTCCATCTTTAGGATACAGTGGAGGAGAGTTAAGGGATGATAAAACCAGAGAAAAATACGATTTACCACCAAATAAGTTAAAACCTCACCCCTCAGACTCCACAGCACTCGGTAACACTTACATTTCAAATGACTCTGATTGGATAGATTTTGAAGCAATTGTAAGTACTTCAAAAGAACAAATTGCAATAGCACCTGGATACCTACAAAGAGAGTGGATTGAGGATGACAGGAGATATTTTCATTACAAAATGGATAGTAAAATTTTAAATTTCTATGCTTTTAACTCTGCAGAATATGAAGTTGCTAGAGACAAATGGAATGATGTAAACCTTGAGATTTATTACCATAAAGGCCATGACTATAATTTAAATAGAATGATGAAAGGAATGAAGGCGGCTCTTCAATATTGTTCAGACAATTTTAGCCCGTATCAACACAAACAGGCTCGAATAATTGAATTTCCAAGAACAGCTGGCACATTTGCCCAATCATTTCCAAATACAATTCCATTTTCTGAAACAATTGGATTCATTGCGGATGTTGATGATACCGATGAAGGCGGAAATGATTTTGCTTTTGTTGTTTCTGCTCATGAAATTGCACATCAATGGTGGGCTCACCAAGTAATTGGCGCTGACGTACTTGGATCTACAATGTTGTCTGAGAGCCTATCGGAATATGTTGCTTTAAAGGTCATTGAAGGAGTTAATGGTAAAAATAAAATGCGTAAGTTTTTGAAGCAATCATTAGACAGATATCTTACTGACAGAACATTTGAATTAAAAAGAGAAAACGCATTGATGTACAATGACGGACAAGGATATATACACTATCAAAAAGGCTCTTTAATATTCTATGCTTTAAGTGATTATTTAGGTGAAAAAAAATTAAATAATACGCTATCGAATTATGTAAATAAAGTCGCTTTTCAAAACCCGCCATACACCACCTCCATAGATTTGGTAAACCACATTAAAGTTGTAACACCTGATTCTCTTAGCTATTTAATTGAAGATATGTTTGAAACAATAACCCTTTATGAAAATAAAGCTGTTTCTGCAGAGTCTAAAAAGTTGGAAAACGGAAAATATCAAGTTGATTTTGAGTTTATGGTAAGTAAATACAGAAATAATGAAAAAGGGAAAATTTTTTATGGTGATCGTGAAAAGGATTCCATATTTTACAAAACAGATGATATGCGCAGACCAAAGTATTCAGTTTATTTGAATGATTATGTAGATATTGGTGTATTTGGAGAAGATGAAGACAATGAATTATACCTCAAAAAACACAAAATATCATCTATTAATAATAAAATATCAATTATTTTAGATAAAAAGCCTTATGAGGTTGGCATTGATCCCTACAATAAACTTATCGATGTTAATTCAGATGATAATAGAAAAAAAATTAATTATAAACTGTAAAGCTAAAATTAATTATCTGTAGCTGAGCTATACTTTTTTTCAACAGCAGCCCAATTTATCACGTTAAAAAAAGCGTCAATATAGTCTGGTCTTCTGTTTTGGTAATTCAAGTAGTATGCATGTTCCCAAACATCTAATGCAAGAATAGGGGTTCCACCACACCCTTCGCCCTTCATTAATGGGTTGTCTTGATTAGCAGTAGAGCAAATTTCTAATTCACCATTTGGGTGTGCGCATAACCATGCCCAGCCAGACCCAAATCTTGTTCCTGCAGCACTGGAGAACTTAGACTTGAACACTTCAAATGAGCCAAAACTTTTATTTATTGCCATCGCTAGTTTATCACTGGGTAAGCCACCACAGTTCGGGCCCATTATCTCCCAAAACAAGCAGTGATTGTAATATCCACCGCCATTATTTCGGACTGCAGAATTACTCATATCCAAAGTTTTTAAAATTTCTTCAATTGATTTTCCCTCAAGGTCTGTGCCCTCAACAGCAGCATTAAGCTTGCTGGTATATCCAGCATGGTGTTTTCCATGGTGAATTTGCATTGTTTTTGAGTCGATATGAGGCTCTAAGGCATCATGATCATAACTTAGGTTAGGTAATTGGAAACTCATAGTATTTGTTTTAAATTAATAATCCAAAATTACGCAATTCATCAAAAAGCTGAAAAGATTGAAAGAAAAATTTGAAATTATAAATGCAAGTGCTGGCTCAGGTAAAACATTTTCACTAGCCAGTAAAGTAATTGTAGCTCTTCTTGCTGGTAAGGAAGATTCTTATAAAAAAATTCTTGCACTCACTTTTACAAACAACTCTGCTAATGAAATGAAAAAAAGAATTTTGAACGAACTAAAACAAATCTCTAGAAATCCAAATCAATCTTTAATCTTCCAATCTTCAAGCTTAAGCGAATTATTTACCACAAAGTCAATTATGTATAAAGCAAAAAGAGTTTTAAATAAAATATTACATAATTTCTCATTTTTTCAGGTAAGCACTATTGATAAATTTAATCATAGACTTATTCGCTCTTTTTCAGGAGACTTGGCTCTCTCTTATGACTTTGATTTAGTTATTGAAAGAGATGAGTTCTCAGATCAATTAATAGATAAATTTTTTAATGATTTAGAAAAAGATTCGTTTTTGTCTGATTTAATTGTAAGATATGCTAATGATAAGCACAATAATAGTAGGTCTTGGGATGTAGGGTTTGATTTAAAAAAATTACTCGAGATAATTTGGGATGAGAATAATTACAATTTTGTGTCAAATAAAAAAATGGATAAAGACTCATTTAATAACATAAAAAAAGCATTGCAATTAAGATTAAATGAAAATTTAAAAACAATTCAAAAAATCTCATTAAATATTGAAGATAAAATTTCAATTATTGATCAATCTTCATTCTCGTTCAATGCTCTCCCTAAATTATTAAAACAGATCCAATCATTTGACTTAAAAAAACTTAACATGAATCAGGTTCTTAAAAGATTGGAGAACAATACGCTCATAAAAAAAGACAAAATAAATTCAGATACTGCTCAGTTAGTATCTGAAATTACACCCTATATAATTGAAATAAACTCAATGATTCAAGCACAAAAAACATACTCTAATCTTTTTCAAAACCTAACCTTGAATTATTTGATTTATAATATTGTGAATTATTCAAGAAAATTTCAAGATGATAATAACTTATTGTTGATCTCTGATTTTAACTCTATCATTACCGAAAATATTTCAGATCAACCAGCGCCTTTTATTTATGAGAAAATTGGGACAAAGTATAACAATTATTTTGTTGATGAGTTTCAAGACACGTCTGAATTACAATGGAAAAACCTAATTCCCTTGACTTCTCACGCTTTAACAAATGAAGAAATAAATGATGATGGAGGTAATCTTTTTTTAGTTGGAGACCCAAAACAGTCAATATATAGGTGGAGGGGCGCTAAACCAGAAACTTTCACAAGTCTAAAAGCTACAAACCCTTTTTACATAAACCCTAAAATAAATAAACTTGGAATTAACTATAGAAGTTTCAGCAACATCGTCGATTTTAATAATCAGTTTTTTAAAAACAATTCAAAATTATTAAAGATCGAAGGAATTGATAGTATTTATGGAAAGCTTGATCAAGGCTTTTTAAAGAGCAAAACAGGGGGGTGCCTTTCAATTAATTTCATTAATCCCTTAAATAAAGATTATAATGAAAGATCATCAGAAAAAGTATTAGGAATTATTAAGCAGAAGGAAAAACAAGGCTTTAATTTGAGCGATATAGCCATTTTATGCAGAACGAATAAGGAATGTAATTTAATTTCCACCTCACTAATCAATAATAATATAAAAGTTAACTCTGAAGAACTATTGGCTTTATCGGAGTCAAAAGAGGTTCTTTTTTTAATTGATGCTATAAGACTAATCCAAAATAAGAATGATTTAAAAGCTAAGAAAAATTTACTGAAGTTTATTAGTGTAAAACAAGACAAAAAAAACAAATACGAGTTTATAAAAAAACATATGGAACTCCCCGTTTCAAAGTTCTTTGAGAAACTGTTAAATATAAATTATGAAAGAGTGTCTAGTTTAGAGCTTTACTCGACTTGTGAAAAAATAATATCATCTGTAAGTTTTTTAGACGATGCTAAAATGCAAGTCTCTTTTTTATTGGACGTAATCTATAATTTCTCTTATAGTAAAAACTCATTCTTACAGTCATTTGTAGATTATTGGGATATAAAAAAGGAGAAATTAAAAGTTAATTTAATTGAAGAAACCGATGCTATAAAAGTATTAACCATTCATAAATCAAAAGGGTTGGAATTCCCAATTGTTATTTTACCATATTTTGATTTTAAGTTGAAAAAACCAGATGAAAATATTTGGGTTAATTTTTTAGATAATGAAATAAAAGGAAATTTCCTGGTTAAATACAATGAAAGTTTGAAGCTTTTCAGCGATAGTATGAGTCAAAGAATGAGGCTATATGATGATCAAATGATACTAGACAATTTAAACGTTATGTACGTTTCATTGTCTAGAGCCATCTTAGAAAATCATATAATATGTGAGAATAAAGAATTAAACGAAGATAGCTCTGGCGGATTATTAAAATCATACATTACCAAAAGGTTTTCACAACAAAAAACATTTTACAAAATTGGTAAATCACTATTTAGACCAGAATTATCATCTAATAAAATCAAAAAACTTAAATTAATTGAGACAAAAACCATTAAAACCCCTAATACTTTAAGTAAATATTATAATTCAGACAAAAGGATAAGCTCAAATTTTGGGAATATATTTCACAATATAATGTCAGAAATTGAATATGAACATCAATCAGGTTATGTAATCAACGATTACTTCAACAGAGGAATAATAAATAAAAAAGAGAAAATAAAAATTAAAACATATGTTGATTTAATAATAAACCACAGCTCTTTAAAAATGTTTTTCTCAAAGAAAAATGTTGTATATAATGAAAGAGAGGTTTTTATCCCACCAGATAAGGTAATTATCCCTGATAAAATTGTTTTTACATCTATAAAAGACGTATTCATCTTAGATTATAAAACTGGGAAAAGAAATAAAAGTCATCAAAAACAGATAAAAAGCTACGTTGAAGCATTAAACGATGCTAATTACAGAGTAAAAGGTGCATTTTTGGTTTATGTGTCGACAAAAATAGATGTATTAGAAATTAGTATTTAATATGTATTTTATCACCCTAGACAACCCTACTACATCTGTATAAAAATAAAATAAATAGAGATATTTTCATGAAAATCATTAAGTTTGTGCTTAGATCAAACAATAATTTATACTAACATGAAAAACTTTGTGAAAATATTTTTTGTTTTTGCCCTAGCATTTCTAACTACCCAAAGTTGGGCGCAGGACAAAGACAACCCATGGCAATTTAGCTTTGGTGTTAGCGCATTGAATTTTAATGGAACAAATTATCCTAGCGACAAAATAAATGGTCAGCCTGGTACAGGGCTTGATTTAGGATCTGATTTGTTTAATGAGTATTTCAATGTTACGGACCACTGGAACGTACAATCATCGATAAGTACGATTACATTAACTAGATATGCTGAAAATGGATATTCTTTTGGTTTTAGAGCCTCAGTTAATAAGTTTTCAAAGCTAGGTGATAGTCCAAGTATCGCCCCCAAAACAATGTTAAGTGCTGATTTAATGGTAACTAAAACATTAAGTGGTCTTTCGTTTTGCAATATTGAGCCTTATCTTGAAGTTGGTGCTGGCCAATCATTTGTTAAAAATAATAAAGATTATCATCTAAATGCTGGCGCGGGCCTATCCTATGCTGTTAGCAAGAAAATACACTTGAAATTCAATACTATTTATAGACATAACTTTAAAAATAACGGAATAGTCAATTATGCCCCAAACATTATCCCACATTTTCAACACAACTTATCAGTTGCTGTAAACTTTGGAGGAAAGGATTCTGATAGAGATGGTGTATACGACAGACACGATGACTGTCCATCAGTTCCTGGCCTTCCTGAGTTCAATGGTTGTCCAGATGATGATGGTGATGGTATAGAAAATAGTAAAGATGCATGTCCTAATTCTGCTGGACTTTTAGAGTTTAATGGCTGCCCTGATTCAGACGGTGACGGTGTTGCTGATCCAAATGATGCTTGTCCTGATGTTGCAGGTTTAGCTAAATTTAAAGGATGCCCTGACTCTGATGGTGATGGTATTGAAGATGGTAAAGACGAATGTCCTAATGCGGCTGGGCCTAGAAAATTCAATGGTTGCCCAGATTCTGATGGTGATGGAATAGCAGACCCTAAAGATAAGTGTCCTAACGATGCAGGACCAGCTGATAATGCTGGTTGTCCAAACCCAACTGCTGAAGCAATTGAAAAGCTTAATGAATTGGGAGCTATTGTTCAATTTGAATTCAATAAATCTGATCTAAGAGACGATGCTGTAGAATTGTTATTAAGTGTTTACGAAATAATGTCTAAATACGGTAACACTAGTTTCTCTATCGAAGGACATACGGACTCTTCTGGTCCAAAAGCCTTTAACAAGAAATTATCTCTTGAAAGAGCTGAAAAAGTTAAATCTCACCTTATTGATAAAGGAGTTGAAGGAGATAGATTATCGACAGAAGGTTTTGGAGAGGATAATCCAATAGAATCTAATGCTACAAGAAAAGGCAGAATAGCTAATAGAAGAGTAGAATTTAAGGTAGTTGAGTAAAATCTTAAATTAATTTTAAATGAATAAAGCGCCTAATAACTTAGGCGCTTTTTTTATTTTTAATAGAATGAAAATTTTTTTTGAAACGGTTCTTGATGAGGTATATAAAAATATAGATTTAGAAAAGACCTTTTTCGTAATACCAAATCAAAGATCAAAAATATTCTTAAAAAAAGAGATTCTAAAAAAAATTTCATCAGTTTCAATATCTCCACAGATTTACAGTATAGATGATTTTATTGAGAAAATAGCCGATATTAAAGAGTCTCCTCGAACCAATCAGCTTTTTTATTTGTATGAAAGCTACATGATGGTTTCAAATAAAAAAGATTTCGAATCGTACACATTATTTAGAAATTGGGCAAATACCTTATTGAACGATATTAATGATGTTAATATGAGCATGGCAGATGATAAAAGTGTTTTTAAAGACCTTTATGAAATTCACAAACTAGAAACTATTAATGATCATGAAGCTGAAAAAAAACTTGCTTTTTGGGCTATGATTCCAAAAATTGTGGAGAATTTCAAATCGATATTAATTAAAAATAATTTAGCTTCTAAAGGTTTATGTCATATATATGCTAAAGAAAATATTGAGATATTTTCAGATGCAAATAAAGATTTCTCATTCATATTTCTTGGCCTAAACTCATTATCAAATACTGAACAGTATATTATAAATCACATTTTAGAAAACAATAAGGGTGAAATATTCTGGGATTGTGATGATTCATTCATAGAAAATCCGGAACATGAGGCGGGGTATTTTTTTAGAAAATACATATCTGACTGGGATTATTTTAAAAGCAATAAGTTCAAATGGTCAAAAAAACTTATATCATGTAAGAAGAGCATTTCTATTTATGAAACAACAAAACAAATCGCTCAAGTTAAGACGGCAGCAAATTTAATTCACGAAATTTCCAAGAAAAAACCTAAGGATAAAACAGCAATAATTTTACCTAATCAGGAATTGCTGATCCCCCTAACAAGCTGCCTGCCAGAATCAATCAAAAACTTAAGTGTATCGATTTCAAATTCTGTAATTAATATGCAGCTTTCAAAATTTGCAACAAATTTTTTTGAAATGTATTCAAGAAAAAAAAGCAATAGTTTTTATTACAAAGATATTTTAAACACTTTATCAAACAGTTATTTGCTTAGATCAAACCCATCTAAAACGGATCTATATGAGTCTATTAAATCTGAAATTATAAATAAAAACATGGTTTATGTGAGCTCAAAATATTTATTAGAAATATTGAATAATGATATCTCTAAAAAACTTTTTAATTGTACAGAACTTACCATCCTAGACACATTACATGATTATATTGGTATTTTTGAGTCTAAGATTAAAGAAAGTATTTTTTTAGAGCAGACAATTAAAATTAAAAACACCCTTCAAATTATCAAGAATTTTAACTCAAAGTATAAGTTTACAATAAGCTTTAACTCACTAAAGGACTTTTTTAATGACATAGTTAAAAATCAAAGCATTAGTTTTTATGGCGATCCAACTCATAACTTTCATGTGATGGGATTACTAGAATCAAGGGGTATGGACTTTCATAATGTTATTATATGTTCAGCAAACGAAGGTGTTTTACCCTCTAATAACTTTCATGGTTCATTGATTCCGTTCGATCTTAGAAAAAAATATAACCTTACAACCATAATTGAAGATGATGCAAGAACTAGCTATGATTTTTATCATCTAATACTCAGAGCATCTAATATTCATTTAATATATAATTCAGTTTCAGAAGGTGTAGATACAGGTGAAAAAAGCAGATATATTCAACAATTAGAGTTTTTGGAAAACCAAAATTTTAATGTAAACCAAATGATTTCTCACTATCCATTTAGTTCAGTTAAGAGCATTCCGGAAGTTTTCGAAAAAACAGAGGATTTAATTTTAAAATTAAAAGAAATTGCTAAAATTGGATTTTCACCATCTTCATTGAATAGATATATTGATAATCCAATAAACTTTTTTGATGAGTATGTAATAGGAGTTAAGTCTAATGAAGAAGTTAATGAGTTCCCTGAAGCAAAAGGAATAGGGATTATTTTTCACAACACCATGGAAGCTATTTATAAACCCTTTACAGGGATGGAGGTTGATGTAAAAAAATTAAAAATTATCTTAAAGAAAGTCGATAAATTATTGGATTATGAATTTATTCAAGAGTATGGTAAAAATTATTACAGAGGAAAAAATATTATTATTTACAAAGTACTTAAGAATACAATTAAAAAATTAATCCAAACAGATATTGATAAAATCAATAAAGGAATTAAACTAAAAATAATAGACATTGAATCTAAATTTGAAATAGACCTAGTTACCAAAAAAACTAAAATTAAATATAAACTCAAAGGAACAGTTGATAGGATACAAAGTGAAAATGGAGATGTAAAGATTATTGACTATAAGACAGGCTCATTTGAGCCATACAAATTATCATTTGGTAGTTATCAAGATTTGATTGATAAAAAAAAGAAAGAAGTATTTCAGCTTTTGTGTTATTGCTTAATGTATACCTACAATAATAAAAACCCAAAAAGTTTAAATGCAGGTATAATTTCTTTTAAAAATCTTAACTCAGGCCTGATCAGCTTGAAAAAATCAAAAACTGAAAACTATAATCAAGAAGAGTTGGATAAATTTAAGACGGTTTTAGATAATGTTATTGAGGAAATTTTTGATTCCAATCTAAGTTTTTCTGAAAATTAAGCTAAAACATTAATTTCCTTTATAATTTACTTAATAATGTTAAATTTGCGATGTTTCTTATTAAGAATCACGGTCCTATAGCTCAGCTGGTTAGAGTAGATGACTCATAATCATTTGGTCCCTGGTTCGAGTCCAGGTGGGACCACCCTTAAAGCCCTTCTTTATGAGGGGCTTTTTGTTTACTCTAACTTGCAGAAGTTCTCAAGCTTATTTTACCTATTTCAAAACAAAACACATCCATTTAGGGTTATTTAAATTTAATTTCCACAAAGACCGGTTGTTTCAACACCAAGATCTGTATAAGTTTTATGTATCGTTTCTAGTAAAGAATATTCAGAGAATGAATCTGCTCCAAGTCGCCAAATCATGATTCCACTCAAATTTTGAGATGCTAATTTAACTTTATTAGCAATTGTTGGCCTGCCATTATAGTATTTATTTCCAACGTTATCTTTTTCTGAGTTAGAAACATCGGAATCAACCATTGAACCATATGTGAATGATTTAACAGTTGTTGAATTTTGAAAATCATAACCATAAAAAGGAACCCCTAAAGTGAGCTTGGAAGGGTTAATTCCTACATTGTTTTTCCAAAAACTGATGCCTCGTCTTGCGTGGTTGTAAGAGCTGTGTTGACCAGGAGATGGATTCCAAGGACCAGTATAATCATAAACCATTAAGTTTATAAAATCCAATGCATTTAATGCTTCTTCGGTAATAAGTGAATATCTAGTTTCTGATGGATATGCAGCAGTTATACCTTTTGATTGTTCTTTAAGTGCCTCTCTGAGCTCAATCACAAAGTCACTGTAACCATTTGTAACATACCCCCACTCTAGATCAAGATCTACTCCATCAAAACCATTATCTAACACATATGAAACTATTTTTTCAATTAAAATTGGTCTATCCTGAGTGCTTGCGAGAAAATTTTTCCATGTGTTTGCCATTTCATTCGATAACCAACCTCCAGCTAATGAGATATATATTTTAATATTTGAGTTTTGTGATCTTGCAGTATCCATTACATTTTTAAGTAAATCCCCAGAATTTCCAGGGAGAACAATTGTTCCATCGGTTAGTGGATTAGCAAACGCAATATTTAGGTGTGTAAGCTTACAAAATTGAATTTTATCATACTCAGAAAAGCAACAAGTTGAATAATATCCTACGACTCGAGCCTGAGTAGAGAATAAGTCACCATTTTCAATAACATCAATATCGTCAACACTGCTGCATGAAATTATAAGAAAGGACAATGTAAGGTATAATTGTTTTTTCATATACTGTAAATTTATCCTTTTTATAAAAAAAATTCTAACTGTATTTGTTTTTAATACAAAAATACTATGGTGTTAAAATCATTGTCTTTTTCATAAGTATTTCTTTTGGCACCTTATTTGTAAATATCTTAGAACTATGAAAAAATTAAAATTATTAATAATAATTTCTTTATTAACTTTTGCTTACTCATGTTCGCCTACTGATCAAGAAATTGACAATTCACCAATATCAATTTATGATCGAATTGAAGCAAGCCCAAGCTACAGTATTCTAAATTATGCCTTGCAAAAAACAGGGCTTTCAACAGTTCTTGATGGCGATGAAAAGTACACATTATTTGCACCATCAGATATGGTAATGACTAGATTTTTAAATGACAATGGATTTTCATCTATAGATAGTGTACCAACAGAATTATTGAAAAACATTTTACTAAATCATGTTGTTGCTGAGCAAATAAGATACAGCACCTTTAAAACAGGTTACAAGAAATCAGCTGCTGTAAGTGAAGTTAACGGACAACCTTTATCAATTCATATTGAGCAAATAAATATGAGGGTGACAATCAATGGTGAATCCAGAATTACAAGAGGCAATATTATGGCTTCCAATGGAATAATTCATGTAATAAATACTGTAATTCCTCTTCCATCAGTAGTAACATTTGTAAAAGCAGACCAAAACCTGGGAGGCTTATTTCAAGCATTAACTAGAAGCGATTTAAAAACCGATTTTGTATCAATTTTAAATACTAACCCTGGTAAATCACCAGCCCCATTTACTGTTTTTGCACCAACGTCACAAGCTTTTGCCGACCTCTTGGCTGAATTGGGGGTCCAAAGACTCACTTCAATCGATGAGCCAACTTTAAGCTCAACCTTAACATATCACGTTATAGCTGAGACCAACGCGTTATCAACTGACTTGTCAGATAATCTTCAGTTAAATACATTGGGCGGACCAGTTACAGCAAATGTTACTGGAGGAGCGACAATTACAGATGGCAATAATAGAATAAGTAAAATTGTAGAGGTTGATATTCAAGCAAACAATGGAGTAATTCACTTAATAGATAAGGTTATATTACCTAATTAGAGTTTAATAACTCAATATTAATGATACTAAAAACCTGTCTTTTGATGGGTTTTTTAGTTTAAAATTATATGTATTTTTTTCAATGTTATTTGTTTAACTTTATTTAATAATCAAATAATACGTAAATGAAAAATATAGTAACAACTATGATGATGATGTTTGTTATAGCATCATTTTCACAAAAAAAAGCTAATGGAAAAATTTATATTGAGCATCCTGCATTGGAGATTGCTAAGAAATTTGACGAAGCTTTTGTCAAAGGAGATTTAGAAACACTCAAAAGCCTTGTAGCAGATGATTTTGGTTGGAGAAATGCATCTATGAGAGGTAGAAGAGGTACGCTACAACAATTATTAAATCGATCAAATTATTTAAGTAAAAATATTGTAAACTTTGAAATTAGACATCGTGGGACTGCTTATCCAGATGCGTTTGAGTACAAAGAAGATAATTCTGTAGATGTTAAGACTTATACTTGGATGACGGGATATGATAAAAATACTGGTCTTGAACTAAACATGCCTAGAAATGCAAATTTCAGAATAACACCTGACGGGAAAAAAATTGCATGGATGACAATTATGGATGATCAATTACTTTGGAGTAAGGCTTATAACGCTTATGAAACAAGAAAAAATGGTACTATCTATAAGGATCACCCACATGTATCCAAAGTAAGACTTTTAATTCAGGCTTATCAAGCTATGGATTTTGATAAAGCTAAGAGCATGTATAATGAATCTACTCGTTTTTATGACGTCATGAATTCTGAACTTCTTGAATTTAAAACATTAGAAGAAGAGTTTGCAGGTATAGATGAATACATGGATGCTTTTGAAATATTAGATATTCGAGAACATGGCTTCCCTGACGTTTTAGATTATGAGGGAGATGGAACAGTTGTAATTTCTTGGTGGGTATTTACTTTTAAGAACAGAAAAACTGGAAATACTGCGAGAATAATGCAGCACCTTCAACACTCTTTTAACGAAAATGGCGATATAATTAGAGAGGACTATTACTTTAATCCGAGTAATTTGCCCAAATAAATAAAAAAGGGAATAACTTCTAATAGTTATTCCCTTTAACTAGTCTTTTTTATATTCAATCTTAGTCTTTGATTGTATCCAAATCTTTCCTTGCCCCTTTATCATAAAAAGTTCACCATCTCCACTAGTTAAAAGTTTTTTCATACCACCTGTTATCCATTCTGCATCCAATTTTTCTTCATAAGCAATTACCGAGTCTTCGTCGATGTAAATGGGTTTTGATGTATTAATATCTTTTTCAATTATTTGTCCATATCCTTTTAAAAACAATTTGCCATCGCCTTTTGTTTTTACATAAAATTCTTCATTCATTCCACCAGGGACGACATCAAGGTTAAAGCTACGAGCAAAATGATATGAAGCATTAAACAAAATGGATTTATTGTTAACTATTTCTATGCAAAAAATTTCTGCAGTATCCTTTGCCGAGAATGCCATTTCCATAGTCTCTTTAGCTGTATAAACATTAAATGTTAAGCTTTTGCCTCCAAAAACTTTTGCAATCAAATTTTTGAAACCGCCTTCAATTTTATTTTCAAAAATATACTCACCATTACTATACATTAAGCATCCTTTTTCAACAATGATTTTTTCATTTTTTTCAAAATCTATTTTTAAATAGGAATTGGGTGAGTCTGTTATTTCAAATTTCATGTTTAAGTGCTTTTTCCATTAAAATATATTAATAAATAATAAACTATAGGTGTCATAATAACCCAGCTAGATTGCGATTGAAAAGTTATCGGGTTGCCACCAATTTCAAAAAGAGTTGGATTATACCAAGAGCCCAATGGTTGTAGAGGAGCCCATGATAAATCACCATTAGATCCTAACTGAAGATGATAAAAAAAGGCTTCTACGTATATATTTTGAGCCATAAACCAAACAAATAATATAAAAAAAGCTCCCCATTTCCAACCAAAAAATGGTGAAGGTTTATTTCTATAGAATTTTTTAACTAAAAATATTCCAATCCAAATAATTAGAATATCTGCCAATGAATTTAATAGCCAGTTTAAGTTTTGAGGTATTGCACAAGAAAGCGCAATACTTCTTCTTTCATCTACTGGCAACCCGCCAGCTATGCCATACGTTAACCAAATTTCCCATCCAATAGCAACTATAATAAACGAGTAGATTAATACTCTTGATGTTGAGTATGAAACTTTATTATTTAATATATAGTATGTTGCTAAAATTAATGGAACTGATGCAGCTGTATATAGTCGAATAATAAGCCAGAACTCAAAAGCATTTAAGTTACAGAAGCTGTAAGAATCTGACATAATTGAGTATAATTTACTAATATAATTTCATAACTTAAAAGAGTGAAAAAAATTTCAAGGTCAGATTTTCTTAAAATTTCGGGACTATCATTTGGAGGGTTACTTATGCTTCCTCACCACTCATGTTCCGGTATTTCTAATAAAAAACTTACAATAAATGGTAATAATAATTATCAAATTGTAATACCAACTAATGCCAGTAAAATTGAAGAGGAGGTCTCTTTTCAGCTCAAAAAGCATTTATTGCTATTATCGAATCAAGCTCCTAATGTTGTCAAGGAAAATGAATGTAATGGGAAAAATGGGATTTTTATTGGAAAGACTAAGCGCGCAAAAAACAGCAATTTTATTACTGATGCTTTAGAGGAGGATGGATATGCTTTCAGAAATATTGGGGATGATTTTTTAATACAGGGAGGTTCAGAAAGGGGATTGCTTTTCGGTATGTATTCACTTTTAGAATCCTTTGGATTTAGAAAATATGCCGCAGATGATCCATTGGATATTCCAGACACGATAAATTTTGAATTACCAAATGATATTATAAAAGTTCCTAAAATAAATTATAGAACGACTAACTATTATGAGGGTAGAGACTCGGAGTATGCTGACTGGAACAAACTTTCATCTAGCGATTCTTGGGGCCTATTTGTTCACACATTCGAAGTTCTTGTTCCACCAGAAAAATATGGTAAAAGCAATCCGGAGTATTATTCATTAATAGACGGTGAAAGGAACGTTGTTACACAACTCTGCTTATCAAATGAAGAGATGTTCGATGTTTTGGTTACAGATTTACGAAAAAGAATCAATGAAAACCCAAAAGCAAAGTACTGGTCAGTTAGCCAAAATGATAATGACAAGTATTGTCAGTGCGGACCTTGTACAAAGCTTAATAAAAAATACGGCAATGTACCAAGCGGTTCTATAGTCTGGTTTACTAATAAAGTTGCAAGAAAATTCCCTGATAAAATTATTTCTACACTAGCTTATTGGTATACTAGAGTTGCTCCTAAGAATATCGAAATTGAACCCAATGTTAATATCATGCTTTGTAATATTGAAAGCACAAGAGAAAAACCTGTTTTTGACACAGATCCAGCATTTACAAAGGACTTACAAGACTGGGGAAAAATGAGCAAAGACATTTTAATTTGGGACTATAATATCCAGTTTGCAAACCCAATAAGTCCATTTCCTAATCTGCATACAATAGGCCCGAATATTAAGTTTTACAGAGAAAATAATGTTAATGCTCTTTTCATGCAAGCGACTGGTAATAAAGCAGAACTTGGTCAACTAAGGTCATATCTTATTTCAAAGTTGATGTGGGATCCAGATGCAGATGATAATGAAATTATCGATGAATTTCTTGGTGGATATTACGGACCAGCAGCAGAGTATATGAGAGAGTACATCGACAGAATGAGAGAAGCTTTAACTGAAACACCATTTAGACTATTCATTTTTGGAGATCCAAGAGATGCCATTAATAACTATTTGTCTGCTGAAAAAATAAGTCTTTATCATTCAATTTTTGATAAAGCTGAAAAATCAGTTGCTGATGACCCACAGTTACTAAAAAGAGTACAAGATGCGAGGTTGCCTTTGCTTATTGCAACGATTCAAATTGCAGGCCAAATTAAGCCCGGTAAAGATGGAAGTTTTTATGACATAGATAACTCAGGCTATGTAATTACAAAGCCTGAAATGGAAAATTTAGTTGTAGAGTTTGTAGATAGAGCACGAAAAGCAGGTATTGCAAGAGTAGGAGAAAGAGCAATAACCTTGGATGATTACAACTATAATTTTGAAAGGATTTTTTCTAAAATGAAAGATACTCCAAAGTCAAAATCATATAAATCTAATGTCAGCTCTGTTGGTATACCAGAAGGTGGGATGAAAAATATTAAGCGTTTAACGAACGGAATTTTTGGCGCGTTTGAATCTTGGAGATTTCCTTATAAAGATAAAAATTGGGTTGCTTTCAAAGGTGAGCATATGGATCTTGTTTTAGACCTTGGTAAAATACAAAGCATAAAATCTATTGAGATGGAATTTTTAAATGTTCAAGCTCAAGCAAACTGGCATCAGCTCATTCTTCCAAAACATGTTACATATTCAATTTCAAAAGATGGATTAACTTATGAAAAGCCTATTAAGGTTGCTAATCCCCACAATCCAAATCCAGCTGAAAATCCAGATATAACAAAGGTTCCTTTTCAGCCTTTCAACATTGAGCTTGAAAATAAAGAATGCCGTTACATTAAAATTCATGCGGAAAGCCATATTAAGATGCCAGCGTGGCATATTAATGCTGGACGTCCTGCATTCATTTATGTTGATGAAATAGTCGTAAAATAACTTAGTTGTCTGAACCGTGTAGTTCAAAATATTTTACATCAGCAGTCTTTTTTAATATGTCAACATCCCACATAACAAAGTTCATTGCTCCATTATTTATTGCGTCCGTAAAATAAAATTTCATCATCTCACCATTTCTTTTCCACGTTCCTTTAAGTGGAGTAGAGAACAATGTACCATCTTCTAAAATGGTTCGTCCTTGACCATCTAAGGTCCCACTAGTTTTTGATGTATTGATAGCAGAAACTTTAAAATTTACAAACACAGATCCATACCCACTGATTTGTCCCTCAAAGTTGATATTTGAGTAACCATCTCCAGGACTAATCGAAACTATATCAAGAATTCCACCTCCTTTTGCTTGAGTTAAATCTTGACTGTAAGTAAAACCTGTTACAAAAAAAGCTATAAGTATTGGTAATAATTTTTTCATTTTGATTGTTTTAATATTTATAAAAATTACTTTAAAAAATATAATTTTTTAAAGTTTATTTAAAATTTTTTGTCAATAATCCATTAAAAAAGCCCTAACTAAAGGGTTTTTTTTGCTTTAACTTTAGTTTATATAAAGCAATTTGTGAGATATGTTATTACCACAAATGGTTACAACATATAAATTAGAATTATTTAGATCATCAATTTGCTTGTAGGATTCTTTATCTATAAGCCCGTTGACAAAAAAAGGAATTGTATTGCTGTGACCTACTACTAAAACTTTTGCTCCACTATTATCTAAAATAAAATTTTTGTAGTTAATTTTTGATGGTGAGTAAATTGAAATATCAATGTTATTTTCCTCAGAAATTGGAGTAACAGTTTGTATTGTTCTATTATAATTGGTTGAATATATTTTATTTAGTTCAATGTTTTTAAAAACTTGAACCCATTTTAAAGCTCTTTTTTTACCCATGTCGTTTAATTCAGGATTACTGTTTTTAATATCAGATCGATCTTTTTCAGCATGTCGAATCAAGTAGATTTCAGTACAATCTTGACTTGAAATAATAAAGTTATTTAGCAGTAATATTAACAGTAAAACATGTTTCATTTTAATTATTAAATCCCCTTTCCCAATCTCCATATATTAAGTTCGGGATTAGAATAAACTTTTCACCAAATTCTTTTTCAAATGACTTCGACACATCCCACCTCTCATCGTTGCTCTTGTCAAAAAAAGCAGAATCAAAATCACCTAGATTATCTCCTATAAACATTATTACATTATAGTTTTTAATCGATTTTCTTCTTTTATCCTTATCTCTCGAATCATCCCTAAGCAACATCTTTGTTGAATCTTTGAAGGGGAAACCTAAGCTTATTAAATTATTTTTAGTGGCTTCATAATTCTCTACTTTACGGTTTGACAAATAGATTATTTCTACTCCTTTGGATTCAGCATAGTTGAAAAAATCAAGAGATCCAGGAACGGCCTTAGCAATTTCTTTATTAACCCAATCTGACCAGTTTTCTTGAGTGTAAAATGTGTTTTTTTCAATTAACATTTCATTGTAAGGAGTATTATTAAAAATTGTTTCGTCTAGATCTGCAACAATTGCTAATTTTTTTTCATATTCTTTAGATAGTTCAAAATCAAGCTTCTTTTTTGCAATATTATAAGCTTGAAAACACAATGCCTTGTACTCAGCTGAGTTTTTATGCCAAAACATTGAATGATCCTTTTGAGAAGTTTTATTAGACGAACAACTAAAGCAAAGAATCAAACAAAGAATTATAAACTTTCTCATTTTTATAAAGTAATGAAATTAATATTTAAAAAAAACTATTTTTTGTGATTTAACTATATTTAAATATTGGATAAGAAAATATTAAATAACTCCTTTTTAATAGGCCTAATATTCCTAGTAGTTGGATTAATAGGATACCAAGAACTTAAATCTTTTCTCTTTGGTTTGATTTCGTTAATCATAGCTTTAGTTTTTTTTGTGGTTTCATTTTTGCACGATAAATCATAAATCTATATTATGAAATCATTAATAAAAATTTTTATACCATTTTTTATTTTTACAATATCTATGTCTTTATTCTCGCAGAAATATGAGACCCACAGTTATGAGACTTTGTTTTCAGATGATAATTTTGAAGTAAGATTATACGACCCTGTTTTAAAAGCAAAAACATACTCCAGTGAAGGATCTAACAATAATTTTGGAAAGTTATTTAGATATATTTCAGGTTATAATCAAAAAAATGAGAAAATTTCTATGACAACGCCTGTTTATATGAGAGATGAAGAAAAGGGTTCCATGATGGAATTCGTTTTACCATCTAAATTTAATATGGATAATGTTTCAATGCCTAAATCTCAAAATGTAGAGATTTATCTTGATAAAGGAGGCCACTATGCATCAATCCAATATGGTGGATATTCAAACAATAGTAAAAGAATAAAGCATACTAAAGCTTTAGTTGAAAAACTTGAAAAACATAATATTCAAAAGATGGGGGATTTTCTTTATTTATCATACGATAGCCCCTACAAGTTTTATGGAAGAAGAAACGAGGTGATTGTTTCAGTTAGTTATTAGATTATGTACAGAATTTATCTTATTGGGTTAGCTTTTTTTTGTTTTTCTTGCTCAAACGAAGTCAACCCTAAATATGAGTATTTAGTTAAAGATGAATCCTTTGTAAAAAACTTTGATTTAAACTCAGATTCAGGTTTTGTTAAGCTTATCGATGGCTTCACTTTTTATAATGAAAGAAATAGAACAAGCGAATCACCAACAATTATTCTTGTCCATGGATTTTCAGTACCATCTTATATTTGGGACCCTACGTTTGAAATGTTATCAAACAAAGGCTTTCACGTAATTTCTATGGATTTATATGGGCGTGGTTTCTCAGAGAATGTTGATAAACCATACACTGATGAGCTTTTTGCCAACCAAGTTATTAACCTTTTGAAAAACCTAAATATTAAATCTGCTATTTTAGTGGGACTTTCTAATGGTGGTAGGGTAATATCTAAAGTTGCTGATTTAAGATCTGATATGGTTGATTCTTTAATTTATGTAGCTTCATCAGGTTTTAGATTAATTAATGAATTGGATGACAAGACCGTTTCAGATATTGAGGTAGCAGAATTTATTACTAATAGTTATCCAACTATTTCAAAAGGCCAGATGGATGATTTTAAATATCCAGAAAATCACTTGGGCTGGGATGACAAGTATGAAGAATTATTAAAATTTAAAGGATTTGCCAAAGCCTTGCTATCTACAAGAAAAAATCATTATTCAATGGATATTATACATGAAAAAATACAAAATAGTGATATCCCTGTGTATACAATTTGGGGAAAAAGTGACAAGGTTGTTGTTTTTAATGATTTTGAAAAAAGGATAGATTCCATAATTCCTAGAAGGAAGGATTTTTTTATTTTAGAATCAGGACACCTTCCTCATATGGAAAACCCAGATCAGTTCAATAGTATATTATTATCAATAATTAAAGAAGAATTGTGAGGTTTAATTTTTTATTACTCTTAATAGCTTTATTCCCTTTAAATGGTTTATCACAGGAAAAGGAATTATTTGATTTGATTATAACTGACGAGAATGCTACATCTCAATTATTGCCTGAAAAAATGATGATTACTCAAAGGATTTTTTGGGGTGAAAAAGGAATTTTAAGAAAGACTGGATTAGCTCCTTTGAATTTTAGCAATAGACAAAAGGAGATGAAATTAAGAAGGTCCATTTTAAAAACCCAACAAATTCTTGAATACGCAACTTTTGGAGCTATGATTGCTCAGGTTGTAGTAGGAGATAAATATTACAGCGGAGATGATAGTTTGTACAAAACACATAAGACAATAAATACACTTGTTAATGCATCATATTTCACAGGTACTGCACTATCATTATTTTCTCCTCCACCAATCATAAGTAAAAAAACCAAAGGCTTCAATTCAAAAGCAAATAAATTTCTCTCCACAATTCATTTTACAGCGATGATTTTAACTAATGTGGTTGATAGCGATAATAAAAAAGCACATAAAGCAGCAGCTTACACTGCTTTTTCAACTTATGCCGCAGCTGAAATAGTATTTAAATTTTAATGATGAAAAAACTCATTTTTTTGTTTTTTATTGTGAATTTTTCCTACTCCCAATCAACTTTAATGCTTGATAAAGTAAAATCAAAAATTAATTATAAAACCAAACATATTTTTAATTCATGGGAGGGTGTTAATAATGATATTAATGGAGTAATGGTCTACGATGGTGTAATTTCAAAAATTGCTTTGGCTGTAAAATTAATTGATTTTGACAGCGGAAATTCTAACAGGGATCTCCAACTACTAGAATCAATTGAAATTTTAAAATTTCCATATGTAAAGTTTTATTCTGAAGAAATTGAATTAAAAGGTAATGAAATCACTTTTAATGGAGAAATTGAGTTTCACGGTAAGAAAAAACAAATTAAGATCATAGCAATTAATCAAACAATTAAAAATCAAATTAAAATTCAAGGAAAATTCCAATTATTACTTTCAGAATTTCTAGAAAACATACCAGCTTTTATGCTTTTTGAAATTGAAAATGATGTAACTATTTCTTTTGAGTTGTATTTTGATGAATAGACTTTAAGCCTCTTAGAGATTGTTTTATCCCAGTGACTATTTTCTTTATTTTTTCAATAAAAAATTAAAGTGTATTACAGCTAATATTGAACCACCAATCGGTGCTGTTAAATAATACAATACAAAATGTTGTGAAATACCCATTCCCGTTATTAGATCTACTAAAGAAGGTCCGATTGAAACGGCAGGATTAAATACTCCACCTGAAAGGGTACCTACACTATATGCTCCAGCCATTACTGTTAGACCAATTGCAAAACCATAAAAAGAGTTGTCTTTTAAATTCGGGTGTGTGGCAACATTTAAAATAACAAATACTAACAAGTATGTAAAAATTAGCTCAGCCAAAAGTATCATTGCTACAGATTCCTGTAAGTTGGGTTGAACTGCCATATTCGTAGCCATTTGAGAAACAACATAAGCTGCAAAAAATGCTCCTAGTATCTGTGCAAATACATATTTTAAAAAATTGGAAAAATCCATTTCTTTTCTAATAAGCATTGCTAAAGATACTGCAGGGTTGTAGTGTGCCCCAGAAATATGAGCACCCATATACACTAGAACAGTAAGCCCAAAACCTATTGCTAATGGGTTTTGAGATAGACCAATTATCGTCACAAGAAAGAATGTTCCTACAAACTCAGTTAAATATTTTTTCATAGTACTTTAAAATTATTAAAAAGATGTATTTATTGAAAACGAAAGCCCTTTAAATTCAGGAACATATCTACAAATACCTCCATAACATAGAAGGCCACCCCTTTGTTTTCCATATGAAACGGAAAATCTTGAAGAGTTTTTACTATACGAAGCGCCAAAGGAATAGTACCGAGGCTTACCGTCATCTGTGTTTTGGTAGTTGACAATAGTATTATAATAACCAGAAAAATTGTAATTGAAATTGTATTCCACTCCGAAACCATACCAGTTTTTCATGTCATCTTTATTGAATAAGTGTTGCACTTCAAGTCTTAAAGATTTTTTATTTTTCAATTTAATAGTATTGTCAACTACCAATACCTGAGAATTGATTTCTCCAAACTTTTCAGCAACATATCTTTTATTATAATACTTATTTAAAAACAGAAAAATATTACTGAAATTATCTGACCATTTCTTCCTCAGCTCTAAACTTTGTTCAGAAAAGTATTTCTGACCAAAACCAAGAAAATTTGTCTCATAATCTAGAGGATTATAACTGTATTTACCATCAAGGTTATTCCATGAACTTAAATTTAGCGACAGGCTAGTCCCATACTTTCCTCCAAAAAAAGTTCCTTCTTCAATATCATAATATAAATCCATTTGAAACCCAATTTCACCAGCTTTCATTAAACTAGGATCTGGAAAAGACACATAAGGCTGAGATTCATAAATATTAATATTGGTTAATAAATAATCATGTTGCTTTGTTAATGCAGGCAAGTAATTAATAGTACTTTCACCGTACAGCTCTCCTTGCTCGAACCGATCACCATAAAACCCCATATTTTCAAGTCTTCGGAAGGTAAAGTCAAATCCAAATCCTGATTTTGCAATTCCAATATTCATGGTGTGGGCACTCCCTTTTTTTACAAAGTCATTTAAAATTAATCCAAATTGCGCAATACCATCTTCAGTTTTGTAAATCTGCTCATATGCGAAATAGAAGTCATTTTTAGCATAATCCACTCTTCCTGAGAATAGATTTGTTAAATCATTAAACTCATAACCAACGGGTGGGAAAATATCAGGGAAGGCAAGGTTTTCAAATCGACCAACATAGCTTAACCCAATTATTAAGTTTTGATAGGTTTCATCACTATCTAAAAGGGTAAATTCTGAATCTAATCCCAAAACTTTACCTACGCTTATTTGTCGCCCTTTTTTTTGCCACCCACCTACAAATTTGATTGTGACTCGATCATTTTCGTAAGTTGAACGCATTCCTAAAATGGAATTGTTTATGCCAAGCTCTCTGTCTTCCCAGGTTCTTAAACTAAGCCCAGTTCCAAATTGTTCATATATTGATCCAAAAGTAAACCCAAACCCATTTTTTTTATAGTTTATGCTTAATGTGGAAAGATGTGTTTTTTCAAAACTATCAGAGTAACCCTGAAGTCTAATAGGGGAGTAAGATTCTATTTGAGCCTCAAAACTCCAATTTGAATTAAAAATATACTTAAGGTTTAAATAGTTGTTTGAAGCGAATTCTTCGTTATAATTATCAACCTCATTTTCTTGGTAATATATACCAGTAGATTCAAAAGAACCGTAAAAATTACTTTTTTTTTGAGAATAACTTTCAGTAAATATTATAAGGAGTACAAATATGGATACTGATTTTCTAAATATTATCATTGGTTATATTTAGAAATTATGTTTAACAAATCTTTTTCTTCGCCAGGTGTGTAACCAATTCTTCTGTGTATTATTTTTGATCCATATACCACAATTGTATGCGGTATCCCAGAAACATTTAAAGATCTTTTAAATTCTTGATTTGTATCAACATATACATCGAAAGCCCAGTTCTTACCGCTAACCATAGGTCGGACCCTTTTCTTACTTCTAGCATCATCAGTTGAAACTGCTACAACTTTGATATTATATTTTTCATTCCATGAGTCATAAAGATCATTTATAGCATCAAGCTCATTGATACAAGGTATACACCAAGTCGCCCAAAAAGAGATTATTGAAAAGCCCTCATTATTCAAAATATCTATTGATTTTAAAGATTTTCCCCCTATTGTTCTTAGGTCAACATTTGGTACATTTTCTTGTGCATTAATTTGGAGAGAAAAGACAATAATAACAGAGAAGGCTAGAATATTTTTTAACATAAGCATCACAAATGTAATATCAATTTATTAATTTCGAATGTTCATGAGACTTTTATTTAATAAAATATTGTTTCTTTCAATACTTATGCTTATTGGATGTAGTAAGTCAGAGGATGATTCCAGTCAAAGTGGTGATAATACCCCCTCAATAACTAGTATCGAAATATTTGTTTCATCTGGAGAGGTTGTAATTGGCACAACTGTTATATTTACAGCTTTTGATAACACAGGTAAAAATAGAACAAACGAAGTAAAATTTTTTATTAATGACTCTGAAATACCAGGCTCTTCACATACTTTCAATGAAGAAGGTACTTATCAGGTTTATGCCAAATTACAAAATTATAAAAGCCAGACTGAAGAAATTTCTGTTAATCCAGTTCCGATTGAATATAAGAAGTATGTATTAGTTGAAGATTTTACAGGGACTTGGTGTGGATATTGCACGAGAGTTTCTTATGCCATTGAAGAGGTTAAAAAGCAAACAAATGATGCCGTTATAATTGCAATACATTCAGGAAATACTTCATCAAGATATGATCCTTTCCATTTCTCTCAAGTAGGATCACTAATGTCCGCATTCTCCGTGGGCGGATACCCTTATGGATTGATAGATAGGCAATCTAGATGGACACCCCCAGAGCCATCTAATATTTCTGCAGTAACTGGAAGGCTCACTAGAAAAACATATGCTGCATTGGCAATGGAGTCTTCTTTGGATGGAGATATGCTAACAATTAAAGTGAAATTAAAGATGGGGTATAATTACAAAGCATTAAAATTGGGTTTATATATCCTTGAAGATGGGTTGATTTATGATCAAGAAAATTGGACTACTTATTATTCAGGTAATCCATTAAAAAATTATGAGCATAATGATGTCCTAAGAAAATCAATAACTGGACTTCTTGGAGATCAGATTCCAACTGATAATGTGGGTCATGATAAGGAGTTTGTAAGAGAATTCCAATATGCAATACCCAGACAATATAAAAAAGATAACATCAAAATGGTAGCTTTCGTTACTGAAGCAAGTAAAACGGAAACCATAAATGTTAGAGTTTCAAAAATCGGTGAAACTCAGACTTTCGAAAAATAACACAATGAAAAAAGTAATGGACTTGCATGGTATCACCCATGAAGAGTCGTTAATTAAAGTTGAAGAATATTTGCTATTAAATTCTTTTGAAAACGACTTAGAATTGGAGCTTATTACCGGTAAATCACCTAAATTACAACAAAAAATAATCAATCAAATTTTGAATAAACATGACTTTAATTACTATATTCCGAAGTACAATACTGGTGTGATGTTTATTACAGACAATAGAATCAATTAAATTAATTATTATGAAAAAAATATTTTTTATCGCTTTTCTGTGGACTTTCTCTATTTTACAAGCACAAAATCAAGAAAGTGTTGTTGAGAATATTATAAATGAAGTTAATAATAACTCACATCTTGAAAAATTAGCTCATGAATTATTTGACGTAATAGGGCCTAGGTTGGTAGGAACTCCTCAAATGAAAAACGCTCACGACTGGGCAGTCAATAAATATGCTGACTGGGGAATAAAAGCTTACAATCATCAATGGGGAATCTGGAGAGGCTGGGAAAGAGGAATTACTCACATTGACATGCTAGAGCCAAGACTAAGGACGTTAAATGGACGACAGCTAGCATGGAGCCCCTCCACTCCCAAAAAAGGAATTACTGCAGATGTTACAAAAGTACCAGAAATAGACAGTAAAGAAGATTTTGACCTTTGGTTAAAAACCATAAAGGGAAAATTTATTTTAGTAAGTCAAAATCAAATAACAGGAAGGCCAGATTATCAATGGGAGGAATATGCTACACCTGAATCTTTTGAAAAGATGAAGGAAGATAGAGACAAGATTACTGAAAAATGGTATGCTAATTTTAGAAAAACAGGATATGGCTACAGGGATATAAATAAAGCTTTTGAAGATGCTGGGGCAGTTGGATTAATTTCAAGTTATTGGTCTAGAGCCTTCGGAGCTAATAAAGTTTTCAGTGCTAGAACTGAAAAAATTCCAAATGTTGATGTGAATCTAGAAGATTATACCATGCTCTACAGAATGGTTGAAAATGGTATTACTCCCAAGGTTAAAATCGTTGCAACATCAAAAGAACACGGCGAAGTTCCCACTTGGAACACACTCGCGGAGATAAAGGGAGTTGAAAAGCCAGACGAGTATGTCATATTATCCGCTCATTTTGACTCTTGGGATGGTGGACAAGGCACAACTGATAATGGAACAGGCACTATAGTCATGATGGAAGCAATGAGAATTTTAAAAAAGTTTTACCCAAATCCAAAAAGAACAATTATGGTTGGTCACTGGGGTAGTGAAGAACAGGGTTTAAATGGTTCAAGAGCATTTGTAGAGGATTACCCAACAATTGTTGAAAACACGCAAGCTGTTTTTAATCAAGACAATGGAACAGGAAGAGTAATAAACTTAAGCGGACAAGGATTCCTTCACTCATATGAATATATTTCTAATTGGCTGTCTGATGTTCCTCAAAATGTTAAAAAGCATATTGAAACCGATTTTCCGGGTATGCCTGGTGGAGGTGGATCTGATTATGCATCCTTTGTTGCAGCAGGTGTTCCTGCATTTAGCTTAAGCTCATTAGATTGGTCTTATTTTAATTATACATGGCACACCAATCTTGACACTTATGACAAGATAGTCTTTGATGATTTAAAAAACAATGTGATTTTGACAGCAATTTTGGCCTATAAAGCAAGTGAGGATAATGAAAAAGCATCCAGAGAAAGAAGAGTTATGCCAAAAAGCAGTATCAATCCTAGAACTGGAAGAACTATGAGAGCACGTGGTTGGCCCTCAGTAAGGAAGCCAAACAGAGACGGGACATCATCTAGATAAAATTCTTTTTAGAGTCCCCCAAGTATTCTTAGTATTAAGTATGCTCCAACGACGGACCATATTTTCCATCTATGCTTTACATAAAATTCTAATAATTTGTCAACATCCATGTTTATAATTTCTTCTCTAATTTATGAATTATCTTTTTATGATGTTTAAAATGTAATGATATAAACGATAAGGTGGTTTTCATATCAATTCTACCTAAAATAGGATGTTTTAACACACCTTTTTTCATAATTTTCTTATCCATCTTTTTAATCAGTGTAGCAATTGAAGCCCTTGAACTGATCCATTTATTGTGCAAATCTTTAATATCAATACTATCAGGGATAGGATCTGAAATTATTGCAGGGGCCTTTAGCTTTACACCAATTAAAAGAATAAATCTCAAAAACAATAGTTTAATGGGTGTAGCTTTACTAATATTCACTAAACTTTCAGGGTATGATGTTTTTTTTGAAATGTATTTTTCAATATTAATTTCAGAAAGCCACAAATGATACAAGTGCCCACCAATTGACCACTTTTTCGGATTTACTTTAAAGTTTAATTCTTCACTAGAAAGATTTTCCAATGATTTGATTGTTTTATCAAGCTCTATATTTAAAGATTCGATTTTTTTAATCATCTAATTTTATTAGTTCAGACTCAATTATTTTGTGAGGACCATCATATTCAATTAGTTTGTAGCTTAAGCCATAAGAGTTAACAGCATCAAAAACCTTTTTCTTATTTTCATCACTGATATATTCATCTTTTTTACCAATAACTATTTTAATATTCATTGAGCTCCACCTTGATTTATTCTGAGTTATAAGACTGTCTTTCGGGATGTCTGAGCCCCACAAGATTAAAGAATCAACTTTCAACGAGCTAGACATGATCCATCTAACTAGTGTTGCACCACCTTGAGAAAAACCTAATGTTTTTAATTTAAAATTCTTGTGCCCAATATCATCTACAATCTTTGTATATAAGGTTCCAATAAACGAAATATTATCCTCTATATCCTTTTCTTTATCAAGCTTGGTCATCCAGCTAGCCCCGACTCTTGAATAGTTATTGTCTAAATAAAATCGATTGGAACCTTCGGGTGCTATAACAACAGTTTTTTCATTTAGTATACATTCAAATTTTTTTATGAAATATTCACTAAGCATCCCATATCCATGTAAGACAATCCATACCGTATCGATTTTAGTCGAACATTTTCCTAGCTGTGAATATTTATATGTTTTAGAAATAGAAATTTGTTTTTTCATTTAAAAGCATAAAATTATAATTAATTTTGTCTAAGTATTATGAATATTCAAGAAATCGAAAAAGCACAACACAGATGGGGAGATGGTATAGTCAAAATTGGTAAACTAAAAGACACAATCAAGGAGTGTAAAATGTTTACTCTTGATTTCATTAGTAAAATTTATGATTTTGATGAGGGTATTGTTCAGTTCAAACCAACAAAAGCATCAGACGCTCAGTTTAGAGGAGATACAAAAGCAGCCCTTTCATACTTTATTGGATCAGATGATGATTTTTCTGAAGACACTGGTTTTGCACTTAATCCGTGGATAAAAGTAGAATTTGAAAATCATTCCATTAATATTATTGATGATATAGGAATAGCAATGGGGAATTATTTTTTTACTGATAATGACGGTAGAAAAACGAAGGTGGAGTATAGTTTTGTATACAAGAAAAATGACGACGGAGATTTAAAAATCATATTGCACCACTCTTCTTTACCTTTTGTAAAATGAAATTAAAATTATTAGCTGCATTTTTTTTAGTAAGCTCTTATTTATCATCTCAGCAAACTATAACAACTAGTGGCGGTGATATTGAGTCTGACCAGGTTTCTCTAAGTTATACTATAGGTCAGCTTAAAGTAAATACAATTGAAAAAGTTGATTCATCAATTCTTGAACTAGATTTTATTCAAGGCGTTCAATATGCTTTTGATGTATTTGATTGTAGAGATTATAATAATATAGAAATCTCAGTTTTTCCAAACCCTACCTCATCCATTGTAAATATTTCTATGGAAAAGTTAACAGATAAATTAAGGATAATAGTTTTTGATGTAGCAGGAAGAGAATTATACGATTACTCATTTATTGAAAATAAATTTTCTATTGATTTTAGCTCTTATTCCGAAGGTATTTATATTTTAGGTTTTTATAATTTTTGTGGATTATTCCGTAGTTTTAAAGTAGCCGTTAACAAGTAATGAAAAAAATAATAATCTGTTTCTTTTTAGCAATATTTATTAATGGTATTTATTGCCAATCACCAAATAATTTTACATATCAATCTGTTGTAAGAGATGCATCTGGGAAGTTAATGTCTAATAAAGAAATTAGCTTTAGAATTTCAATTCTAAAAAGTTCTCAAAATGGATCTAGCGTATATTCTGAGGAGCACAGCGTGACCACAAATGCCAATGGATTAGCTACTATGATTATTGGTGACGGACTTACAGCCGATGAGATCGATACAATAGATTGGTCAGACGGGCCATATTACCTAAAAGTTGAGGTTGACCCTGAAGGCGGATTTAATTACATAGCTGAAGATACCACTCAGTTGTTGAGTGTGCCATATGCTTTGTATTCCAATTCATCTGGCTCTACTTTAACAATAACCGGTCAAGATTATCTCTCAATTAGTAATAATGAAATCACAGTCAATAAGGTTGATTTAACTGATGATGTTGAAGGTATTCTACCTGTTAAAAATGGAGGAACTGGCTCGTCAACTGCCCCTATGGTTGGTGTAATTACAGCAGCAGATGCAGCTTCAGCAAGAAATGTTTTGGAACTATCAACTGTTGCAAGTTCAGGATCA